>JAYKGY010000001.1:0-29975 GCA_035285545.1 Snowella sp.
TTCTTGTATGATATTTTGTACACTAATTTGAGGCAATTTAAGAAGATTTTCGAGAAAGTACAACATAGTTCAGTCCTCATACAATGTATACCATTATACACTTCTCACTGCTAACCGCGGAGAACCAAAAATTATTAGAAAAAATTCAGCAGCAATGTGATCAAATCCAAGATAATTTAAATAATCAATTTTATGAGAATTTACAACAAGGTATGTCTGAAGGGAGTAATCTCTTAGCTGTTATCACAACGGTTAGACATATTTGGCAACGATTAAGAGTTTGGCTACCTAAGCAGAACGAACCAGAGATTCACCCCGATGCACCTCCTCCAATTCTTCCTGTTCTTCTTTTTTAAAAAGAGATTAAAAGTCAAAATATTGATAAAGAAATTTTTATAACTATTATTTATAAATTAGTCCATGTTTACCTTTGCTCGTCCCTTTTATCCCCTCGTTTTAGGATTGACTAAATCCAATCCTGAGTGGGGCCATCGTCAAATGATCAATGCGTTGCAAGGCTTTGATCAACTAAGTCGTGCTAGTCAGGGGAAATGGCTGTTAAATCAATTAGCAAATTCATTTTGTTACGAAGATTCAAGACTATCTCAATCCTTGTGGGGCTTGAATTTTCCTAATATTTTAGGTCTGGCCGCAGGGTGCGATAAAGATGCAGAAGCTGCGGCTATTTGGCCCTATTTAGGGTTTGGATTTGTGGAATTGGGAGGGGTAACGCTTCACGCTCAACCTGGTAATCCTCAACCCAGATTATTTCGTTTGTCCTCAGATCAAGCGTTTTTAAACCGTTTGGGGGGAAATAATGACGGTGCAGAAATTGTAGCAGCTAGATTACAGCAAACCTGGCAATATTATGACCGCAAGATTCCGATTGGGATTAATTTAATTAAGTCGAAAATTACGCCGTTAGAAGCAGCAGCAGAAGATTATTTAGGAAGTTTTCAGCATTTAAAAGCCTTTGCTGATTATTTTGTCATTAATGTCAGTTCTCCTAATACACCTGGGCTGCGATCGCTGCAAGATGCCGAGTCCTTACAAAAAATCTTTGAGCGATTACAGTCGGCTAACCCTGATAAAGTTCCTATTTTGGTAAAAATTTCACCTGACTTGGAATACGAAGCAATTATTACTATTATTGAACTCATTAAAACCTATCAACTAGCCGGTATTGTGGCAACGAACACCACCATTCAACGGGAGGGCTTAAAAACCCAGATGTTACTGCAAACGGGAAATGACCTCAAAGATGAAGCGGGGGGGATTAGCGGCTATCCCTTACGTCAACGCTCGACGGAAATCATTCGCTTTATTTATCAGCAAACGCAAGGTACGATTCCGATTGTTGGGGTTGGGGGAATTTTTACAGCCGACGATGCTTGGGAAAAAGTGACTGCTGGAGCCAGTTTATTGCAATTTTATACGGGTTGGATTTATGGCGGGCCTTGGGTTGTCAAAGAAATCTTACAGGGGTTAGCCCAAAAATTAACAGAAAATAATTTTTCTCATATTGCTGAAGCCGTTGGTATATCAGCAAAATCTTAGGGTTTTATACCTCAAAAGTCGGTGTAGGTGATAGATAAAAGCTTAAAAAAATCGTTTTTTCTTAATAATTTTCAATATTTAAATGGTTCAATTAACCTCTGATCCTTTGCCTGATAGGGGTAGACTATGAGAGAGCCGATCTTCCGCGATCGCGCTGTTGAAACTGAAGTAAGGAGCTAAGCTTCCATGTCAGACTTGAACCGTGGCATCATGAAATTCGATGGAGCCGACAAACCTGTGGTCGTCGCAGTTTCCTCCGTTGTCGTCCTCGGCGCGATTGCCGCATTAATTCTTTGGGCGTTAAAAGTTGCCTATGTTGTTGGTTAACGATTGATTATCGAGTATCAATTTTTTTAAACGCTGGAGGTCACAAATGATTACATTGAGTGGCTTCTGGCTTTTATCGTTTGTATCCTATTGATTAATAATAGTTTTAAGTCATTAAAAATTTTTATGACACAATTGCCTTCGGAAAAATTGAAATTTAGTACGAAGTTGGCCTATGGTGCCGGAGATTTTGGGCCGGCGGTTACAGCCAATATTTTAGTTTTTTATCTCTTATTTTTTTTAACCAATGTGGTTGGAATGCCGGCAAGTTTAGCGGGTAGTGTGTTGATGATTGGTAAAATTTTTGATGCGATTAATGATCCCTTTGTGGGGGTTCTCAGCGATCGCACCCGTAGCCGTTGGGGTCGTCGGTTACCTTGGATGCTGGGGGGAATCTTGCCCTTTGCCCTTACCTATCAATTGCAATGGATTATTCCGCGTTTTAGTGAGAATGCCCAGATTAACCAATGGAGTCAATTTGCCTATTACGTTTTTATCGGTATTGTGTTTAATATCGCCTATACTGCCGTTAATTTACCCTATACCGCTTTAACACCGGAATTAACCCAAGATTACAACGAAAGAACGAGCCTCAATAGTTTTCGATTCACCTTTTCCATTGGTGGTAGTATTCTTTCTCTGGTTCTTTACATTTTTATTAGTAATGCCTTACCCAATCGTCCCGATGAGCAATTTTTTCAATTAGGGTTGATGTGTACGGTGTTGTCAGCGATCGCCTTGTTGTGGTGTTCGCTCCGATTACAGGAAAAAGGGAGAATGCCCATTCTCAGTCCGAATCAAAAGCGACAGTGGGGGCCATTTTTACTCTTTCTAGGCGGTACTATCTTTGTGATTAATCTTTTGCGGCTCATCCCGATTACGTCTTCCTGGTTTAATGGTTCAGGGAGTTTCGATTACATTAGTTTTTTCCTGTTATTGCTCAGTTTGTTTATTTTGGCTTTTGGGTTTACCCTGCGATCGCCGGAACCCGAACCCCACTTAATCAGCGAAGCCGCCTACCAAGAAACCGCCCATACCGAAGTTAGCATCCCGATTGTTGAACAATTAAAAATTGCCTTTACGAATCGTCCGTTTTTGTTTGTTATTGGCATTTATCTCTGTTCCTGGTTAGCGGTTCAACTCACCGCCTCCATTTTGGTTTATTACGTCGTGAGTTGGATGGGATTACCGGAAAATCAATCGGGTTTATTAGCCCTCGCAGTTCAGGGGACAGCCTTAGTCATGCTGTTCTTTTGGCAAGCCGTCAGTAAACGCCTGGATAAAAAAATTGTCTATTTTCTAGGCATGATCATCTGGATTATCGCGCAAATCGGGCTGTGGTTACTGCAACCAGGGCAAGTGGTTTTGATGTACGTCTTAGCAATTATGGCAGGGGTGGGGGTTTCCGTTGCCTATCTTATCCCCTGGTCAATGATTCCCGATGTTGTGGATTTGGATGAATTAAACACCGGAAAACGCAGAGAAGGGGTATTTTATGCCTTTATGGTGTTATTACAAAAAATTGGCTTAGCTTTGGGTCTATTTATCGTTGGTATCACTTTAGAAGCAGCTGGCTTTATCCCCCAAGTCCCAGGGCAACCCGTTCCGACTCAGCCCGAAAGTGCCCTATCTGCCATTCGTTTTGCGGTTGGCCCCCTGCCGGCCTTCTTTTTAGTGTTGGGATTGGTCTTAGCCTATCTTTACCCCATTACCCGTGAAGTGCATGGAGAAATTCGTCTCAAACTGCAACAACGTTTACAATTAAGCGTCGAAGAGTCTGGGGGCACTCAAGCTTAAGCATTAAAAACAAAATGGTAGAGCGTTGGTTAGGGATTGATCCGGGGTTAGCGATTATTGGCTGGGCGATTTTAGAGGATCATTCCCCCCAAGATCCCCGATTAATCGATTACGGCACCATTGAAACCGATAAAACCCTACCCACACCGGCCCGTTTGCGGGAAATTGAACAGGATATAACGGCCCTCGTTCAAGAGTTTAAACCGTCGCAGATTGCTATTGAAATGCCTTTTTTTAGTCGGCAAATTAAAGCGGCTGGGGGCGTGATTCAAGCCTTAGGGGTTATTAATTTAGTAATCTATAAAGAATTACACTGTTTACCGATTTTTCTCCATCAATCGAGTTGGAAATGCCATCTTGGCCATGGCCAATCGACTAAAGATGAAGTCGCCGAAATTCTTCAACATTTTTTTGGGCTGGAAAAACTGCCCATTGATGACAGTGTAGATGCCATTGGGATTGCTTTAGCGGGATTACAGGGGGTTCGCAATGATATTCGTTGATGTTAATTCAGGGCGCGATCGCCTAATCTCTTAATTTTGGTGATCGAGTTACATTCTGAGAATTGGTTAAATGAGTATTAATCACTTTGACTAACTCCTGGGGCAAAAAGGGTTTACCAAGATAACTAGATGCTCCAGATAATTTTGCTTTGATACGACAGGTTAAATTATTTTCATCGGTTAAAAGAATAATTGGTAAATTTTTAAGTGAGTCCGATTGACGACAGAGAGAACAGAGTTGATACCCATCCATATCAACCATGTTCGTATCAATGAGAACTAAATCAAATTTTTGGCTAAGTAATACTGCTAAGGCTTTAAAAGGCGTATCAATGATTGTGATTTTTAAATCGCTGTTTTCTAGAGTGAATTTGGCCATTCTTTGGTTGGCGGGGCGATCGCCAATATACGCAATAGACGGTCGATGATCCTCTTGAATTTCCTGATAGGAGAGCATGCTAATATCACCGGCTTTGATGAGCGGATGAAGCAAGAGGGCTAACTGTAGCGTACTAATCTTCGTCGCATTACCAATTTTATATAAGGAATTGAGATCCTTTAAGGCTCGATTCAATTGCTGTAATTGATGTTTATTATTCCAAGTCGCCTTCGCTAACGCCAACTGTAATTTTTGCCAATCTTCCACTAACGGCCGTTGAAAAGGGGAATTAATTTCCGAACGTAATTGCCACCAGTAACGAATTTTAGGTTTGATTTGGGAGAGAAGCTGCTCAAAATCTAGATTTAAAAAAAGCTGTTCTAATCGACCTTTTGACTCCAAATAGCAATTGCTTGTCGGCAACGAAAGAATTTGAACTAACGCCTCTTGGGTACATTGGGTGAGAATGCTTCGGGTTTGCTGGAATGAAAAAACCTCATTTTTCCATAACTTACAAATGTATTCATAATCATCCATTAAGTGCGTTGGAAGTTGGATCTGTTTCTCCACTAAGCAATGACCTAATAAATAGTCCAATCTTTCTGAAGAGCCAACCTTACTATTTGCTGCATGGATCTTGCCATTCCCCAAATACACTTGCCAATGAACATACTCGTCAAAAGGATTTTGAATCGTTAACTTACCGGAAACTTGATAATGCGCTAATTTTTGCAAAAATTTATAGGGCGTTTCTTGTACAAGTTCATCAGATAGATTCAAAGCGGGGCCGAGGGGGAAAGCACTCATAATACCTTTGTTTAATTTTTAATGCATGAAATGAAATATTGTTAATTCACATGGATTGTAAGACAACGGCTTTAGATTATTTTTCTCAGTGAAAATGATTCAAGAGACTTTAACTTTTCCCGAAGCAGGGATGTATAAAAAGCTTATCAGATAGCTCATCATATTGAAATGGACTGTGCTGTATTTTTTATCACACTTTATTAAGTAAATGCCGTTAAAACCCGTTTTTTAAGCAAAGTAGTAATTATATTGAAGTATTATTTATTTACTCTATTGGTTTGTAGAGAGAGCTTTGATTACTAGCAATTCCGTTTTTTTCTTAAAAAAATCAAGCTATCAATTTCATCAAATGTTATTTTTTGAAAAATAAATTGATGTTTTGTTGCCTATCAGTTGCACCCTAATTTTCCTATTAAAAATTCCCATTCAAATTGTTTTAAATATCACTTTCATCGAGAAGCCTAAGGTTTCCCCTTGAAAGACTGGCGAGATGGGGGAGTTGTTTGCAAAAAGGAATATCAGCGATCGCTGCCATTGGCGCAGTCAGGTTAACCCTAAAATTGCCGATCGCGCTCAAGATTTGTCTCGTTACAGGAAGTCGCTTCAGTTCAATAACCTTAAGAAAACCGTAGGAATTGTCAGCAATCTTACTGCAAGCATTAAGATACAAGCATTAAGATCAACGTTAGAAGACACTGCCTTCTCCCAACTGAGAAAGGATAAATTCTATGAGTACGACCCAATCTCCTCCGCTCGTGTCCCTTCAAGCCCCGAAAGATGTCTCCATTGATGTCATTGAAGCGGAACTTGCCCAAATTTGGAATGCTTATGGCCAAAATGATGAGGGAATGGCAGCAGTACGAGCCACGACCTTTAGCTTTTTGGTATATGAACCCGATGCAATTCAAGCCTTGTTAGCGGCCTTAGGATTTTATACCGGCCCGGTTGATGGTATTGCGGGGCCACGGACAACGGCTGCAATTAAATCTGCCCAAAAAGCCTACGGGTTAACGGTGACAGGTCAGTCTAATTCGGAATTTTTGCAGTTGATCAAAGATAAGTTTAAGGAAGCCAAAGCGTCAGGCACTTTAACCAGTGCGGCTGAACGGTTAGCCCAACCCTATTCTCCCGATCTAGAAGGAAGTGGCATTGCGGATGCGATCGCGACGGCTAATCCTTGTCGAATTATTACCCTTTGCCCGACCTTGGATGACGATGATCGCGTTGATGCTCAAGTTTCGGCCTATTGCCCCATTCAAAAACGGAACCTGAATGCCCTGATTTGCTGTGAATATATCACCGTCAAAGGGAGTGCCAGTGCTTTAGAACGGATGGGTGGGGTGATTGCGGAATTGATGATTCCCGAATTGCCCAAGTTTATTTGGTGGAAAGCGAGTCCTGAATTAGATTATGGCTTATTTAAACGCTTAGCTTCCCAGGCCAATGTCATTATTTTTGACTCCAGTACCTTCAGTGAACCTGAAACGGATTTATCGCAGATCAGCACGATCCTCGAAAAAGGTTTGGCGATCGCGGATTTAAATTGGGGACGGTTAGCCCCCTGGCAAGAACTGACCGCCGAGAATTTTGACTTACCGGAACGCCGCCTTGCTGTTCGTGAAATTGATCGGGTCGTTCTAGATTACGAAAAAGGAAATCATGCCCAGGCCCTGATGTATTTGGGTTGGGTAGCCAGCCGCTTGAAATGGCGACCTGTGAGCTATGCCCATGACCCAGGCGATTATGATATCCGGCGGATTAACTTCATTGCAGCCGATCAGCGTCCCGTCGAAGCCGAATTAGCCGGCCTGCCCCTAGCGGATTTTGGCGAAGTGCTGGGCGATTTGATTAGTATCAAGTTAGGTTCTACCAATCCTGATGCAGACTGTGGGCTAGTTTTATGTTCCAGCACGATGGGCTGTATGCGGATGGAAGCAGGGGGAAGTGCCCAGTCCTACCGCATTCAACAGGTAACTTCCTTGGGTGATCAAAAAACCGAGCAACTCCTCGGTCGGCAATTGCAACGCTGGGGAAGGGATATGTTATACGAAGAAAGTATGGCAGTGATCCACGAAATTTTTCAGTTAGCCGCTCGCTCTAATCCCTAGTTTTGGTTACGCGATCGCTTGAATCCATTCCTTGATTTCATACTCTGTCCAAATGCCGTTTTGCCAATAGGGATCGCCTTCGATCAGTTGGCGGACGGTTTCTTCATTGTCGGCTTCATAGATGCCAAACACTTGGGTTAAATCCTGCGTTGGCCCCAGCGTAATTAAAATTCCTTGGGCTTTCTGTTCGGCTAATCCCTCTAAATGGGCTTGGCGGTAGGGGGCGCGTTTTTCCACGACATTTTCACAATAGCTTCCCCAAAGGACATATTTAGGCATAATTTATTAACTCTTAAACTCAACCATTTAACACCCTATCGAAAAGGGTTCCCTAACGCAAAATTCCCAACCGTTCGCCCGCGATCGCCGATGGATTTAAAATAAACTGAGTTGTTGCGGAGCTTCAGCCAAAGCATCCCAAGGTAACGTTGGCACATCAGCCCCTATCGCTTGCAATTTATGATAAAAATGACGAGCCGTAAAGGGAGAATGATCTTCAATGGGACAGTGAACAAAGAAATAAACGGTAATATTTTGGGCTAACCATTGTTGAACTTTTTGCGTCCATTCGGCTAAATACAGTTCATTTAACGTTAAATTGGGATGACTAATGAAGCGAACAAAAGCGTGATTGTTGGTTAATGTAAAATTAACGGGAACATCGGGCTTTTTGCGGGGAGAATTAATTTGCGGATCATCAGGGGAACGATACACAGGACGGGTATCTAAAATTACTCTTGTTATGTTTAAATCCCTGAGTAAATTATTGAAATTATTTTGATAAGGAACGCGAAACCAATCAAGGTGCCGAACTTCAACAGCTAAAGCAATATTGGTTTGTTTTAATCCTTTCAAAAATTGCTGTAAATCATCCTGATAGTGGGGGCTATAATTCGGTGGCAATTGGAGAAAAAGAAGACCTAATTTGTCCTCTAGTTGTTGAACTCGCTTAATAAAGGTCAAAGCATCAGAAATATAGGGCATTAATTGTCCCTGATGGGTGATTTCTTTAGGAAACTTTAGGCAAAATTTAAACGCTGAGGTAGTTTCTTCTCGCCATCGTTGAATATTAGCTTCCGAGGGAACTGCGTAAAATGTCGTATTTCCTTCTACGGTCAAAAAACGTTGACTATAAAGATTCAAAAAGGCTTTTTTAGGCGTTTTCGGTGGATAAAAGTTACCTAACCAACCGTCATAAGACCAGACTGCACACCCTAAGTAAAACGTCATTACAATAATTTTTGAGTATAATTAATTACATTTAAAAATTCTATTTTAACAAATTTTTAGAATGGATCGGCAAGGTGATCAACGGTTAAAAATTCAAATAACGGGTAAAGTTCAAGGCGTGGGATTTCGTCCTTTTATTTATCGTTTAGCTCAAGAATTAAAGCTAACAGGTTGGGTGAATAATTCAGCCCAAGGGGTATTGATTGAAGTTGAAGGAAATTTATTCGTATTAGAACAATTTTTAAGCCGATTACAAACAGAAAATCCGCCGCGATCGCAGATTAATACTTTAAATTTTAGCTACTTACAAACCATCGGCTATCCAGACTTTACTATTCAAAAAAGTATGGGAGGTGAAAAGACAGCGATCATTCTCCCCGATTTATCCACCTGTTCTGACTGCTTACAGGAAATTTTTGATCCCCATAATCGGCGTTATTATTACCCATTTACCAACTGTACCAACTGCGGGCCCCGTTATAGCATTATCGAAGCTCTACCCTACGATCGCGTCAACACCAGCATGAAAGGGTTTCAAATGTGCCCGACTTGTGAGCAAGAATACGAAAATCCCCGCGATCGCCGATTTCATGCCCAACCCAATGCCTGCCCCGATTGTGGGCCTCAATTAGCCCTCTGGAATGCTCAGGGTGATGAATTAGCTACAGGTTATGATGCCTTACTTGCCACAGTTAAAGCCATTCAAGACGGAAAAATTTTAGCCATTAAAGGGTTAGGAGGATTCCATTTAGTCGTAGATGCAACCCAAGCGATCGCGGTTCAAACGCTCAGGGAACGCAAGCATCGACCTGACAAACCCTTTGCCTTAATGTATCCCAATTTAGGTTTAATTAAACACCATTGCCAAGTTAATGAATTAGAAGAAAAATTATTACTGTCTCCTGAAGCTCCCATTGTTTTATTAAAACGCAAAAGTTTTGTAAATTCTGAAATTAATTTAGCCGCAAAAATCGCCCCTAATAATCCCTATTTAGGGGTCATGTTACCCTATACGCCTTTACATTATTTATTATTAGCAGAATTAAAAATACCCATTGTTGCAACCAGTGCTAATTTATCCGATGAACCGATTTGTATTGATGAGCAGGAAGCTTTAACTCGATTAAGGAAAATTGCCGACTTATTTTTAATCCATAATCGCCCCATTGTTCGCCCTTTAGATGATTCTATTGTTCGAGTAATGAATGATCAAGAAACGGTGCTACGTCGAGCTAGAGGTTATGCCCCTTTTTCGTTAGCTTTAACCCATCAATCTCCGATTGAAAAACCAATTTTAGCAGTCGGGGCCCATTTGAAAAATACTATCGCGATCGCGGCCCATCAACAGGTTTATTTAAGTCAACATATCGGCGATTTATCTAATATTCAAACCTATCAAGCTTTTCAAAATACTTTTCAGAGTTTAGCGAATTTATACGAATTTCAACCCGAAATCATTGCCCATGATGCCCATCCCCAGTATTTATCCACCCAATATGCCCAATCTCAAAATTTACCCTTAGTGGCGGTTAATCATCATTATGCCCATATTTTAGCCTGTTTAGCGGATAATCAACTCATACTCCCAGTTTTAGGAATTGCCTGGGACGGGACAGGATACGGCTTAGACCGCACGATTTGGGGGGGAGAATTTATTCAGGTTACGGAAAATCAATGGGAAAGAATAGCTTACTTTCACCCTTTTAAATTACTAGGGGGAGAAATTGCTATCAAGCAACCGCACAGAATTGCTTTGAGTTTATTAGCCGAGTTAAATCAAGATCCCCTTAGTATCCTACCCGATTGTTTAAAAACGCAATTTACCCTACAAGAATTAACCTTATTAAAGTTAGTGTTAGAAAAAGATTTAAATAATCCTGTAACTTCGAGCGTCGGGCGTTTATTTGATGGGGTTGCTGCTATTTTAGGGCTTATTCATCAAGTGACTTTTGAAGGGCAAGCGGCGATGACAGTTGAGTTTTCTGCCTTAGATATTCAAACCGATGATTTCTATCCTTTTAGCATTCAGAAACAGCCTAACCATCCATCCCATATCATCCAATGGCAACCCATTTTAAGCGCAATTTTAGAAGATATTCAGCAAGGAGTATCGGTTAATTGTATTGCAGCTAAGTTTCACAATAGTTTAGTGGAAATTATGGTCGCGATCGCCCAGTTAGTCGGAGAAAGTAACGTATTATTAACGGGCGGTTGTTTCCAAAATCGTTATTTAACCGAACGAGCGATTGATCGGCTCAAAGCAGAAGGGTTCGTCCCCCATTGGCATCACCAGATCCCACCGAATGATGGAGGAATTGCTTTGGGGCAAGTTCTAGCCGCTTTATTTCTCCAATCGAGATAGACAACTTCTATATTGAATTTTTGACCTAGAAGAAGGCATTTAGTAGCAATTTCTTGGTATCCAGCTTGAGCAACCGAATTGAGGCATGAGCTTCATTCTTGATGAAAAATTAACTATCGGAACGAATAGAATTATTTCTATGGTTTTTAGAGAAGTGATTGACTTTCTTGTTGATGCAAAACTACAATAGGCAAAAATCAGCTTATTGACAAAATACATAAAATTTTTCTATAGATTTATGAAGCAAGCCACCCTCCACCAACTCCAGATTTTTGAGGCGATCGCGCAACATGGGAGCTTCACCAAGGCAGCCGAGGAACTGTTTCTCACCCAGCCCACCGTATCCCAACAGATGAAACAATTGACCAAAGCGATCGGGATGCCGCTATTCGAGCAGATTGGTAAACGTCTATACCTTACCGATGCGGGCAAAGCGGTTTTGAGTATTAGCCGCGATATTTCCCAGCGTTTTAATGACTTAGAAATGACCCTAGCAGATATCAAAGGGCTAAAACAAGGAACCTTAAAGTTAGCGGCAATTACAACAGCAAAATATTTTGTCCCACGAATTTTAGGAACCTTTCGCCAACGCTATCCAGGAATTCGCATCGTCTTACAAATCGCCAATCGTCAGCAAATTTTAGACCGTTTAGCCAATAATTTGGATGATCTCTATTTTATTGGTCAGCCTCCTGAAGACTTAGATATTAATTTACGCCATTTTCTGGATAATCCCTTAGTGGTTATCGCGCCTCGTAATCATCCCTTGGCCAATGAAAAACATATTCCCCTAGAACGCCTAGCCGAAGAACCCCTCATTATGCGGGAAGCCGGCTCAGGAACTCGTATGGCTGTCGAAAACTTTTTTGCAGAAAATCGCCTCCAAATGTCAGTAGAAATGGAAATCGGCAGTAATGAAGCGATTAAACAAGCTGTTGTGGGTGGACTTGGCTTATCGATTCTTTCTCGTCATTCTCTCGCCTTAGAAGGCCTGCAAGGCCCCTTAATTGTTCTTGATGTCGAGGGGTTTCCCATTCAAAAACACTGGTACGTCATTTATCCAGGCAGTAAACAATTATCGATTGTGGCTCAAACTTTTTTGGAATATTTGTTAACCGAAGGAAAAGAATACGCCCAAGAGACATTCATTGAACTTAAAACCCATTAGGTTGAATGGAATCTATGTTAAAACGATCTCTCAAGACTTAAATCTATCCAGTGAACATTCAAGCAAAAATTACGGGATTTTTACAAAAAGAGAGTTAGTCGCTGTTATATAATGCGAGTACCTTCAATTAATCCCGAATCTGCATCAATGAAATGCTTATTAGCTTTAAGTTCTTTAACCTTATTAATGCTGACTGTTTCTGCTTCAGCCCTTCGTGCCGACGATGATCGGGATGTGACTCCTCAAGAAAAAGCTCAAATAGAACAAGTGCTTCGAGCAATGGGCTGTAATTTCTATGATGATGCCGACTTTGAAGGCGATCGCCAGCGATATGACTTGAGTGATGTTATTTGCAATGATGGAAAAAAATACGATATGTATCTGGATCAAAGCTTTAAAGTCATTTATAAACGAGAAGATCGAGATTAATCGAAAAAGCGAAGTTTCTGCTTTCTTGAACGATCAACTTTAAGTGTCAAAATAGCGTTATCGTAACGGATAAGGTTCATGGGAGAGGAGAGACATTAATGACCAATAGCGCACGGAGAAGACGAGAACTCTCTCCCGCAATGATTCAAAGCATCGTCGGCTTAATGTTAATTGCCAGTCTTGGCGCACTCGGTTTCTTAGCGTTTTGGATTAAGGATATTCGATTTGGTCAACGCGGATATAACGCAACTTTTATCTTTTCTGATGCAGCCGGAATGTTACCAGGAACGAGAGTGGACTATCGCGGGGTGCGAGTGGGTCGTGTCGTTTCCGTTGTCCCCGAACCAGGTGGCGTTGCCCTTAATGTCGAAATAAACCCCGCTGATCGCATTATTCCCAGTAATTCCGTCATTGAAGCGAAACAGTCCGGTCTCATTGGGGAAACCTCGATTAATATTGTGCCGCAGGAAATTGTTGCGCCTGATGAAGTTACGGCTTTGCCCCTAGATAAAGACTGCGATCGCGATCTGATTATTTGTAATGGAAGTCGGCTGAGGGGGGAAGATGCGTTGGATGTAAATTCGCTAATTCGTTCCATGATGCGGATCTCGAATTTCTTCACGGAACCTGAAATCGTTAACGCCATGCGAGCCTTTGCGACTAAAACGCCCCAAACCTTGAATAATATTACAGCTTTAAGCGGAGAGGCAGCGAGTTTACTCAAAAAAGTCAACCAAAGTGGCAGTGTTCGCAATTTAAACAGTACGTTGCAATCGATTGATCGCGCAGCCAGCGATTTATCGACTTTTAGTAATCAAGCAACCACTATTCTGCAAGATGCTCGGCAATCAGGAACCATTGATCAATTAAATGCAACCCTCGCCTCCACACGGGAAGCAGCCCGACAGGTTCAAGTCTTTATGGCCGTTAATCAAAATCGTGTTGGTACAACTCTCAACAGTATTCAAGCCACCAGTGATGAATTACGAGTCAGTGTCAGACGGATCGATCCGCAATTACAGCAAGTTTTAGGACAATTTGGAACAACCGCAGGGAGATTAGACACCACTTTAGGTCAGCTAGAAAGTAGCAATGCGATGGCGACCTTGGAAGAAACTTTGAGAAATTTAAATACAGTTTCGATTAATGCCAAACAATTAACTGAAAATCTCAATAATTTTTCCGTCAATTTAAATGATCCGACGACGCTTTTAACGTTACAGCAATTGTTAGATTCGGCCCGTGCAGCTTTTCAAAATATTCAGAAAATCACTTCTGATGTTGACCAAATTACGGGAAATCCTGCCCTACGACAAGAGATTATTCGCTTGATTAAAGGCTTAAGCGGTTTAGTTTCTACGACTGAGTATTTACAAAAGCAAATTCAATACGCCCAAAGTTTAAATAAAATGTCGGCAGATCTCGCCGTTATTGCCCAGTCTGATCGCTTAAGCTTTTCTGCTCAACAACCCGCTTCGGTTCCTGTTTCTCCTGCTGTTCCAACCCTGCGATCGCCGCAATTGGTCAATCCAGCCAGTAAACAGTATCGAGAAAATCTGATTTCTCCTGATCAAAGGCAAAATTAAAATTTTAGATAACCTTCAATTAAGAAATCCGATTCAATTGATTGAATTGTAATATCGGTTAAGGCCAAAGCTTGGGTCATTTGCGCTAACCCTAAATCACCAATCGGCGAAAATCCTGATTCTCCACCGATAATTTTGGGCGCGATAAAAGCCATTACCTTTTGAACACAGCGATCTTGAATTGCCTTTGCTGCCAGAACTCCGCCACATTCCCACAACACATTTAAACAACCTTTATCATAAAGCCATTGCATTACTCTATCAGGCGTTAAATTTTCTAATTCAACTACTTCCACACCTTGATCGCGTAAAGATTGCTGTTTTTCTGGGTTGCTTCCTGTTTGAGTAAAAACCACAGTTGGCGCGATCGCGGTTTGCCAAAGATTGGCTTCAGTGGGTAAGTCCAAAGAACGAGTCATGACCACCCTTAAAGGATTGCGATCTCTGATTCCATGTGTCGTTAAATTGGGATTATCGAGCCTGACCGTATTGCCGCCCACAATGACCGCATCACAGGCCAGCCGCGTTTGATGCACCAAGTTTCGCGCCGCCGTTCCCGTCACCCAAGCACTATGACCCGTACTAGCCGCAATTTTTCCATCTAAAGTCATGGCATATTTCAAAATACCGAAGGGTCGCTGATACAACATCCGATGGATAAAACCCTCATTTAACCGACGACAATCCGCTTCTTCTACACCCACGATCACTTCGATGCCTGCTTGCCGTAAACGCTCAATGCCTTTGCCTGCGACAAGAGGATTCGGATCAACCATGCCGACCACCACTTTACGAATTCCCGCTTGTATCAACGCTTCTGTACAGGGGGGAGTCCGTCCATGATGGTTACAGGGTTCGAGATTAACATACGCGATCGCGCCTTGGGATTGTTCTCCTGCATCTCTAAGGGCAAAAACTTCCGCATGGGGTTGGCCTGCTTGGGGATGGTAGCCTTGCCCCACAATTTGCCCATTTTTAACAATAACCGCACCAACAAGGGGATTCGGGGCTGTTCTACCTAGAGCTTGGCGAGCTAACTCCAAACAGCGTTGCATCATCTCTTGATCAAAGGAAGCCATATAATTAATCCCTCCGCCTACGGCTTTCCCCCTTTGAAAGGAGGGCTAGGGGGGATAATATCGAGTATCTTCTCTGCAATTTCATCCAATTGATTTGGTATTAGGTTTTCAATATTTAGAAAAATTAGGATTATTTTTAAAGCTGAGATAATTTTGCTTCGGCTTGTTTCAATAACTGCTGAGCTTCACTATAAGCCGTTGTATTGGGTTTAACCTGTTTTAATTGGTCAATAATTTGCTGTAAGTTGCTGATTAATTGATTGCGATCGCTGGGATTCGGTTTATCGGGTAAGGAGCTAATTAAACTTTGAATTTGTTGTTTTGCTTGGTTTAGCTGATCAACGGATTTTTGTTCAACCCCTAACTGTATCTGGACTGCACCGAGTTTTTGTGTATAGTCTGCTAAATAACTTTGAGCCGCTAAGTAATCGGGATCGCCTGACTTTACTTGCTGTAACCGATCTAGGGCATTTTGCCAAAGGTTAATAATCTGTTGCCATTCTGCCACCGTGTGGGGAGCTTTTTGGGCATCAACTATCGCCCGATTCGCAAATTGTTGGGCAGCCGCAATCATAGTTTGGGTTTGGCCACTGCCCGCAATACGTCCTGCCAGTTGTTGAAATTCCTGCTGATAGTTGCGGAGTTTCGTTTCGCCCACATTTCCCGCCCAAGTGCTTTGGGGTAAGAGGGTTAACTGATTTAAGGAATTTTGCCAATCGGCGATCGCGGCTTCCTGTTGGGCAGGGGTAGTGGCTTTCTGAAAGGCTTGTTTCGCACTTTGTAAATCCGTTTCGGCAGTCTGGAGTTGATTAACGGCATTCACTTCTTGGAACACCCTCGCATCCATGCGTCCGACTTGGGCCCTGGCCCGATTAAATTCATCAAAAGTAAAATGCCAAGAACAGCCCATATACCGACAAATCATGATTGGTTCGTAGCCTAAAAACCAGACAGGCAGTTTATCTAGATTTTGTTGCGCTAATTTCACCTTTTCGGCTCCCAAGGTAATATCCGCCGCACTCGTTGCCTGATTCACCAATTGATCCGCCTGTTCTACGTGGGCGATCGCCTCTCGGTAATTGCGATCCATACTCAGATAACTGGGCAATAATAAAATCGGAGCAACCCTGGCTACAGGTCGTCGAATCATTGGGTAAGGCAAATTCACCAACCAAACCAATCCCGAAAGAGCCACTACACTCGCAGCCGTAATTCCGCCAATTTTAGCAATTTTAGTGATTTTACCACTACCCTGATTGTGTTTTGCCGCCTTTTGTAAAACTTGCTGATTAAAGGACGGAAACATATCCGTTACCAGTTGTTCGAGTTCCCCCTGACTGAGGGGCTGACCCGGTTGCGTCACCAGTTTATCCAACCGTTTAAGCACGATATCCCGTTGAATATCCAAATTTTGGACTTGGGATAGTTTATCCACCTCTGCTAACAATAATTTGCGAGCTTGGGAATTGAGACGCATCATCATGGTCAGACCTATCTAAACCGATAACGAAATGGGGAATTTTATGGGGTACTCGGTGTTTCAGCCACTTCACTTTTAGCTTGGAACTGGGCCAACCGTTCCGGGGCATTGGCCATCACTTCATCAAATTTTTCTAATAATTCGCCTGGATAGCTTTCTAAGACTTTGGTTGACAGAGAAATGCGATTTTTAATTTCGTCAATTTCCAAGACCACCACCTGAACTTCTTGTCCCAACTGGAAAATGGTATTTAAGGCATCAATCCGCGCCCCGCTGATTTGGGTAATGTGCAATAATCCCGTCACGCCCTTGAGATCCACGAACACCCCATAGGGTTGAATTTTTACGATTTTACCGGATTGCAAGGTTCCACTAACTAGATTAGTAATAGCAGCAGCTTGAATAATTTGACGTTGCGACAAAACTAATTTGTTGGTTTCCTGATTCGCTTCGATAATGTTGGCGGTTAATAGCTGACCGATCAATCCTTCTAAGTCATTTTTTTCCACTAAATGCGATCGCGGAATAAAACCCCGTAATCCTTCCACATCACCTGTTACCCCCCCTTTATTAGTGCCTGTCACCCGAACCTGAACCGATTTATTCGATGCCGCAATCTCCGCTACATTTTCCCACGCTTCTTTGAGTTGCAACTGACGCAAAGAGAGCATGACCTGACCTTCGGAATTTTGTTCACTGGTGACTAAAAATTCCCCTTCTGCATCCAACGGTAAAACATCGGCAATATTTTCAACGTGCTGAAGAGAAGCCTCTCTCAGGGGGAGAAAACCAGGCGATTTCCCGCCAATTTCAATATATGCACCATCAGAAGTGTGCTGTGAAACTTTTCCTCGTACAACCTGTCCTTTGTCTGCGTGGTAATCGTGTTGTTCTAACGCCTTAGCAAAATCGTCGTGAGAAAAGGACGCGGAAGAAGAATGGGATTTCGAGGCCATGGGAAATGAATCGTATTGTAAATTAGACTATTCTAACAGGTTCTTTGAAAAATGAAAGTATCTGAAAACAAAGTTAAGTAAACAATGTAAAAATGAAATCGTTTTGCTCAAAAGTTTTACCTGATAAACGGTTTACTGAATATTTAGATTGATAGGACTAGTTCAGTAATAGTTACAAATACTTAACAATATTTGGTTTTCTGTTTTTATCATTGAATCTTTATTTAAAAAACTCTTTATTAATATTTAATAGCAATAAATTAATGACGTGTTGAGGTGTTAAATTAATCTTTATCAGTCAATTTATCTTAGGCTTAATCTTTTTTCTAAAACTGCGATAATGAAACTTTCTGAATGTTTAAATTTATAAGTAAGTCAACTTAATTAAAAGAAAAATAGGTTTTGCGTCTAAGCCTAAGGCATAAGAGTATCATGTTCCTACGTGAATTTTTTCGTCGGAATTTAACCCTATTAAATCCTTTGATTCAGTGAAAGAATGGTTAATTAGCGATTTGAGATAACGGTAGCCCTGTTCCACCTCGTCTAACCATGATTAATTCTGCTGCAATACTGACGGCAATTTCTTCTGGGGTTAAGGCTCCGATATCTAAACCAATCGGTGCATAAATTGTTTGTAACTGAGTAGGAGGAATCCCCGCTTTTTCGATAGCTTGCAACACCAGCCGAACTCGTTTTTGGCTGCCAATCATGCCAATATATCGACAGTTCACAGATTGTTTTAACAAGGTTTCTAAAGCTTCTAAATCATAGCGGAAACCTCTGGTTACTAAAGCTACATAGAGTTCTGTGTGATCTTTTAAGGTGGTTAAAGCGGTTTCTATGGATTCAGTGAAAATATGGGACGCGATCGCGTAACGGTTAGCATTAGCCCACTCTGGTCGGTCATCTTGAACCGCCACTTGAAAGCCGATACTATGGGCAACTTTGGCGAGTTGTTCCCCCACATGACCCGCACCCACAATCAACAATAAAGGCGGAGGAGTCAAGGTTTCGATAAAAGCTTCTTGAGGTTCAATTGTTAATATTTCTTGAGTAATATAGGGACGTTTTTCTATTGTAAAAGGAGTAACTAAAGTAATTTTTTGTCCTGATTGAAGCTTGTTGATCACAGTTTCCAAAAGCGCGATCGCGTCCTGTCCTGACCATTTTTCCAGCCACACTTGCATCTTGCCACCACAAACCCCCTCGACGACTTTTTCGACGGCTCCTGTTAAATCAATTTCAACCCATTGTTTTACTGCTGTTTCTTCATTAGCCGCTAACATTTGTTGGGCCGTTTGAATCACTTTTGCTTCCCCTGCCCCACCGCCAATGGTACTAAAAATTTCCCCATTGGACAGAATCACCATTTTGGCTCCCACTTCCCTGGGAACCGAGCCTCTGACCGTTACAACCGTTGCTAAAACTGCTTCATTTTTCAATAAAACTTGAGCAAGATATTGATAGCAATTAATGGTCATAGGAGAAAGTTTTTAATTAAAATTCATAACCTTGATCAACCCAATAATGCCAATCGGCGATCGCTTCTTGAGTATCATCGTCTGCATCAATGGGTTCTATTTCTGATAATTTTGCCGAAAATATATCTTCATCTTCGCTGTCTAGATCAGCCACTTCGACAAACATATCATGGGAACATTCGTCTTCTGAAGCCATGCTGACAACTCGCACCTGCTTTTCACGTACAGAACTTCGTAACTTCCTTGTCCATTTTGCTAAAAAAGGAAAATTGAGCTTCCCTTCGAGATAGTAGTACCAACCCATCGCCCGTTCTTGTTCATCGTAGGCATCAACCACAATCTCGTAATCAATACGGGTTTCGCGCGTATCATCTGTTTCAAAGCTAGGCATAGAAAAAATTTGATTGTAAATTAATTTTGAATATTTTACGCCTTTTTGGTGATTAATCACTTTTTGTAGGAATAAATCAAACAATTAAATCTAATAAACGAAATTTAGCAATCGTTCCAATCTCTGTTAAAGCCTGATCTTTTTCGGCTTCTTGACTATTATTTAAACGTTTTTCAAAGGCTTCTAAAATGCTTTCTTTAGTATGATTTTTAACGGCAATAATAAAAGGAAAACCAAATTTATCTTTATAAGCCTGATTTAAATGTTGAAAACGCTCATATTCCTCTGCACTCAAGCGGTCTAATCCTACCCCTGCTTGCTCTTTAACGGAAGCCTCCGCCATTTTTGCTTTAGTTGCTAAATCAGGATGGGCACAAATTAAATCTAATTGTTTTTGTAAAGAGCTATTGTTAACCATTTCTACCATTACTTGATGGAGTGCATTAACATCTTCAAAGGGTCGTTTTGTCCAACTTTCTTGAGCAACCCAAGGTGAATCTTCAAAAATTTTACTCAAAACTTCTGTGAAACCTGCCTGAGTCATCTCATTTAATTGAACAATCGAATAAACCATAATTTTATTAACTATTAACTATTAACTACCTCGATAGGTACTATACGACCAAGGAGAAACTAACAACGGCACATGATAATGACTATTTGGATTAGCAATGCCAAACTGAATGGGAACACGATTTAAAAATAGTGGTTGAGGTAAAGTTTCACCGTATTTAGAAAAATAATCCCCCACATGAAAAATTAATTCATAAATACCAATTTTTAACGATTCATCGATTAGTAAAGGCTCATCGGTTCGGCCATCTTTGTTAGTAATTACTTGTTTTAATAATTCGCGATCGCCACTTAGAGAATCCACTAACCACAACTCAATGGTTAAATTCGCTGCGGGACAACCATGCGCCGTATCCAAAACGTGCGTTGTTAATTTTCCTGCCATACTCAAGTCCCCATTTCTAAGGGGGATTTAGGGGGATTTAAACAGACTGATAGGGATGATGTTCGATCCAATGTTTAGCAATATCCAGACGACGACAAATCCACACATCCTCATGGGACTGGACGTAATCCAAAAATCGAGCTAATGCCGCAATCCGTCCAGGTCTGCCCACTAAGCGAGCATGAAGCCCTACTGACATCATCTTCGGAGCCGTTTCGCCTTCTTGGTACAACACATCAAAGGCATCTTTTAAGTAGGTGAAAAAGTCATCGCCACTATTAAACCCTGGCGCAACGCAGTATTTCATGTCGTTATTGTCCAAGGTGTAGGGAATGACTAAATGGGGTTTGCCTCCTACCACATCCCAATAGGGCAAATCATCATTGTAGGCATCGGAATCGTATAAAAAGCCGCCTTCTTCTACCACTAAACGGCGAGTATTGACACTAGGAGCGTAACGGCAATACCAACCCAAGGGGCGTTCTCCTGTTAGTTTCTTCAGAGACGCGATCGCCATCTGCATTTGGTGCCGCTCTTCCACTTCGCTCATGTCATGGAAACCGATCCACCGCCAACCGTGACAGCAAATGTCATAACCCGCTTCGACAATGGCTTGAGCCGCTTCAGGATTTCGTTCCAATGCCAAGGCTGCCCCAAAAATCGTAATGGGAATATTGCGTGATTTAAACAACCGCATTAACCGCCAAAAACCCGCACGAGAACCGTATTCATAAATGGATTCCACAATTAAATCCCGTTTACCATCCCCCATCGAAGCTCCTGGGACTTCCCAAAGATAGGTTTCTGAACGATTATCGCCATCGGGAATGGAGTATTCTGAGCCTTCTTCGTAGTTTAAGACAATTTGTAAGGCTAGACGGGCATTATTGGGCCATTTGGGATCGGGTGGGGTTGCACCATATCCAATTAAATCGCGGGGATAGGTCATGGCTAAAAGTGGAGTTCAACAGGTTAACAATCAACGGAAAATGCTGAAAAAGGTTACACGGCAACGGGTGTGGTTGCGGCTTTATAGGCTGCCCATCCGCCATGATGGGAAATATCAGGATCACCTTGTTTTTCGATGAGTTCACGGGGATAAAGCATCGCCAGTAAGACTTCCCCATCACTCAAGATCACTTCTGCGGGGTACATATTGGGCGGTTCGGTGGCGAGTAAATGCTCATACTGCGATCGCGTCATTTCGTAGACTTCTCCAGGAATGGAAATACCATTTTCTTCAACGGAATAGATCCCAGGATGCCAACCATTACCGACGGAATGGAGACGATAATTGGGCTTGGTTTTAGCTTCTTTAACGAATTTAGCTGATTGTAAGTTTTGGTGATCGGGTTGTCCCCGCAAGGCAGAACCACAGATAAAAAAGCGGATGGTGTCAGAAGTAGTAGTCATAGGGTTGGCAAAAACTGAAATACAAGAGCATGGAAATCAACCAAGGTCATTGTATACCGTATACAGCATTCTTTCAAGTTGTCAATTTTTGGGTCTTGATAGAACTAAATTTACATTCCTCACAGAATATACAGCGTCGGCGATCGCGTACAATCGATTAAAATAGAGAAAAAACCACAAAAACCTTAAGGAGTGACAAAAATGTCTCAGAATTTGCTCTAGCGGCTGATTCTGATTGGAGAATGTTCCCTTTTTATCTGCCAGTTTTCATTTTTAACGAAGGAATTGGAGAGTAATGTTTATTCTCAATAAGATAATCTTTGAGGGCTTAAATACGATTAAGCAAAGATTAAAAATAATACAAATCTTTCCCAAAAAAGTTTGGAAGTTTGTTTATTTAGGGCTATTAATCTTTAGTTTTCTGGGAATTGTTTCCTGCACAAACCTATCATCATTTTCTCCTTCAACTCAGCTTCAAGGAAATCTGTTTATTTGGCATTCCCTAGAAAATGAGATTTCCCAATTATTGGATAAAGTTTGTCAAGAATTTCAGAAACTCAATCCCGATGTTACAATCCAAAGTATTTATATCCCTAAAGAGCAAATTATTCCTCACTTCATCGAACAATCTCAAAAAGGGTTTGGAGCCAGTGTGCTCATCGATGCCACTCAATCTTTACCGGAACTTATCCAAGCTAAACGTCTTCAAGTTATTAATGAGACCGATTTAGATGAAAAAATTTATTATCCTCATAATCTCAATCAAGTTCGTTACCAAGGAAAAATTTATGGGATTCCGTTAGGCTCTCATACAAAGGTTTTGTGTTATAACCAAGCTAAATTAAATACAACCAATGATCCAATTCTTCGTTCTCCACCCACCACATTAGATGAATTAACAAAACGGGCTATTAAAGGTTATTCCGTTGGTTTAGTGTCTTCTTTTGAAGATACTTTTTGGGGGATCAGTAATTTCGGAGGATCTTTGCTCGATTCTCAAGGAAATTTAAAACCTCAATTAGCGGCTTGGAGCCAATGGTTAACCTGGTTAAAAAAGGCAGGAACTCAACAAAATTTCATTTTATTGCGAGGCGATAGCAGTGTTTTGAATAAAGCATTTATTGAAGAAAAATTGACCTATTATGTTTGTAATGCAACCGAAATTGCTGGTTTTAAAAATGTCTTAAAAGATAATTTTAAAATTGCCTTATTACCCAACAAAAATCCTTTCCATGCCGCCCCTTTACTGTATACAAAAGCCTTTATGATTAATCGTAGTGCTTCAGACAATGAAAAACAGTTAGCTCTCGCATTGGGCCGGTTTTTAAGTAATCCAGAACATCAACTCCAAGGGGTTGTCAAAACCCAAAGTTTTATTCCAACAAATCGTCATGTTGTTCTCGATAAAACCTTACTCCCGATTGAATCTATTCTTTTACAACAAGCCCAAACTGCGATTTCTTTCTCCTTAGAGGTTGTAGCGAAATTATTACCAACGTTTGAACCTGCTGAACAAATCTATCAATCAGCGATCGCGGGGGATATTTCGACAGAAGAAGCCGCCCAACAACTCACGACATTAATTGAACAATCTCATTCAGAAAGGTAAGCTTGGCATGGAAACCGTAATTCCTACGTTATCGGATATTGTGATTCGTCAAATTATTTTTATGGAGCGTCCTGATGTACGAAACCAATGGATAGGAATTGTTTTTTCGTTAACGATAGGATGGTTACTGTCTAAATATGGTTGGCAGCAGCTACAGCTAAATTTCCCTCATTTCACAAAATTTAACTTGGTCAAAAGTCGTCTATCTAGACAAGAATATGGGGCTTTTCTGATTCAAACCTTAGATTTTCCTGTTCTGAGTCTAATATTATTAAGCTTAGTAGAATTATTATTTTCCAGTCAAGATTGGACAGATGGAATTATCAGAATCTTTATTAAATTAATAACAATTTATACCATTTATCGCTTTTTTTTGACACTTTTATATAGTATTTTTCCCGTTCATCTGATTCGGACTTATCAAACTCGTTTATTTGCTCCTTTAATTTTATTATTCAGCCTTCAACAAATTGCTAGTATGAATGCTGATCTCACGCAAGTTTCTCAAATTATTTTATTTAAATTATTTGGAGAAAATGTGACTGTTGGAGCAATATTTTGGTTATTTACGGGACTTTATTTTTGGATTATAACGGTTACTATTGGAGAAGAAATTTCTCGAATTTATTTTCAATCTCAAACGGAATTAGAAAAAGGAAAAACGGAAGCTGCCTTATTATTAGTTCGTTATTTTTTAATGTCTCTTGGAATTGTCATTATTTTAGGTTCAGTCGGAGTGAATGGAACTGCCGTTGCTGCGATTACAGGAGGGCTTTCAGTCGGTATTGGTTTTGGTTTACAGCAAGTGGTGAGTAACTTTGTCAGCGGTATTTTACTGTTATTTGAAGGTGTTTTAAAACCTGGCGATATCATTAATGTAGAGGGGGATACCTGCCGCGTTACTAAGCTAGGAATACGAGCAACAACAGTTCTTCGCTTAATTGATAACTCAGAAAAGATTATTCCCAATCAAACGTTTTTTACCTCTGATTTAACCACCTATACGGGCAGCGATCACTTGGTTTACTGTTCCATTGCGATCGGGGTGAGTTATGGTTCCTCCGTAGAAAAAGCCATTGATCTCTTGCTGAAAATTGCGAAACAACATCCTCAAGTCCTCAATCAACCAGAGCCAGTTGCATTTTTCATTAACTTTGGCGACTCCAGTTTAAATGTTGAACTAAAATTTTGGCTCAATGATATTAATAGTAAAAAACGAGTAATCAGTGATATTAATTGCACCATTTTAGAAGTTTTTAGAGAACATCATATTGAAATCCCTTTCCCCCAAAGAGATATTCATCTTTATCACAATCATTAGCTCTCTTGTATGAATAGGTAAAATAGGAAGAAGTCATCTGCAAAAATCAGAGGAAGCGGTAGTAACTATAGTCGATGTAACCGAGGTCGAGATTAAACGCACCAAATAAAACCCGGTCTCTACATCAGAAACCGAGTTCTAGGGTTTGATAGGCATTCAATGGGAAAATCAGTTATTTTGCTTGGGCGGCAACTTTCACCACTTCAGCAAACGCTTGGGGATCTAAAATGGCTAATTGGGCTAACATTTTACGGTTTAACTCGATATTGGCTTTTTTGAGTTGGCCCGTGAGTTTGCTGTAGCTTAGTCCTTCGGCTCTAGCGGCTGCATTAACACGAGTGATCCACAGACGACGGAAATCCCGTTTGCGTTTGCGGCGATCGCGGTAGGAATTACGGAGAGCTTTCATTACCTGCTGATTGGCAGTACGGAAAAGCTTAGAATGGGAACCTCTAAAACCTTTAGCCAGTTTAAGAATTTTTTTACGGCGTTTGCGGGCCACATTACCGCGCTTTACTCTAGTCATAATGGATCTCTAGGATGATTTACCAACTAAATAAAATTTGTAATTTTCTCGAATACCTTACATATAAGGCATCATCAAACGAACAGCATGTTCATCCGACTCATGAACCAACGCCGTATTCGATAACCGTCTGCGTCTCTGTTCAGCACTCTTATGTTCTAATAAGTGATTCTTAAAAGCTTTACGACGGACGATCTTTGTCCCGCTCCCCGTAGGACGAAAACGCTTTGCGGCGGCCTTACGAGTTTTCAGTTTAGGCATAAACTTTGTTTAATGATTTTAATTAGACACAATTTATTACTATATCATTACCGTTTTCAATCCTGCAAGCAGTCCATCGATAAAAAAAAGGAGGCTCACTATTTACCAGTGTCACTCCCCGCCATTTTCACCAATTAACAAACTGTCTAGCGTAAATGTAAATAAGCGGCTTCTGCTTCTAACTGACGTAGTAAATTATCATTACCGGCGGCTCTAGCCAATTCCATGCGATGCTGTAAATTCTTCCGCAATGATTCTTGATGGGCGATCGCGGCTTGAGTTAAGGTTTGTTGACGATTTTTGTTCATACTGAACACCCTCGATAGATAACTTATGATTGCTATATCTATAAACTAACATAAGGTTCGGAGTAAATCGGACAAAGTGTATAATTTGTTACTGAAATTAACATTCAGGTCGTAAGAGATAGCTCAAGTGTGGAAAATATCGTTATGTCCCCTCTGACCTTGACTACCGATTTTGGTGAACGCGATGGCTATGGAGGCATTTTAAAAGGGGTAATTGCTCAAATTAATCCCCAGATCCCCGTTATTGACCTCACCCATACCATTCCACCTCAAAATATTGCTGCGGGCAGGTTCTGTTTAATGAATGCCTATCCCTATTTTCCGACCGGAACGGTTCATCTTGCCGTGGTTGACCCTGGTGTGGGCAGTCATCGTCGCGCGATCGCGGTTCAGTTGGCAGAAGGGTATTTTGTCGGCCCCGATAATGGGCTAATCAGCGGCATCTTAAGCCTTTCTCCCGCTATTCATGCCGTAGTATTGACCAATAAAAACTATTGGCGAGTGCCCCAACCTAGCACCACTTTTCACGGACGAGATATTTTTGCCCCCGTTGCTGCCCATTTAGCCAGTGGCGTTCCGCTTGCTAATTTTGGTGATTCTATCTCAATTGAAAGCCTCGTCTCATTGCCCCTACCCAGGCTCACCCAAACCCCTGAAGCGATCGCTGGTTGCATTCAATATATTGATGTTTTCGGCAATCTGATCACCAATATTCCGCAACAGGCATTGTTAGAAAAGTCTCAAAAAATCCAGTTTATTCACCTGGGAAATCATCAAATCCCCTGGGGACAAACCTATAGTGATGCCCCATTCGGAGAGGCGATCGCCCTGATCGGGAGTCATGGTTGGTTAGAAATCGCGGTTAATGGGGGCAATGCTCAGCAACAGTTAGCCGTTGCGCTAGGGGATTCGGTTCAGATCAACCCTCTATTCTGACTCCAACACAATTTTTTGTTGCCAATTTTCAATGTTTTTTTGGGCGAGATTAGACAAAGCCCTTTGATCCATTGGGACTAACTGGGCAGCCGCGATCGCATCCGGCCAGTTACCGACCTCGGCCCGACCTTGGGCAATTTCTAAAATGGTCTGACTCCAAAAAGTAATGCGTTTTTGAGCTTCAGGATAGAGGGGAGAGGCAGGAGGAATTTTTCGGAGTTCGGCGATCGCACGGATAAAATCGGAGGCTTGATGACGTTTGAGATGAATTTTGGCTCCCTCTAAAATCGCTTGGTCAGTCGGGGAAGAGAGAAATTGCTTAGAGTTGCCAACCCAACGAAAAGAAAGCAAGGCCACACTAAACAAAAAAAGCGGCACGAGTAACCCCAACCATCGTAAATTCGTAATTGTGAGAGAAAAAGCAGGGGGAGATAGCGGGCGGGGCTTTTTGGCGGGCTGGGGCTTTATCCGAACTCGACTCGATTGCTCGGAAGGAAGATAAATGGGCGGTTTTGGTAAGGAACTAGGAAACAGGGGCTGTTGGCGGGCTGAAAGGGTATGACTCAAAATAATTAATGGGTTTTCTCCATCCTCCCCCAAGCGATCGCGCAAATATAATTCCAACAGATCCAAGCTCAAGGCATCTTGATAATAATGACAAGCATCCGCAAATGCCGTCGCTAACCCGCCCAGGGTATCAGGAAAACGATTAAACCGTGCAATTAGACTCACGCCCAGTTGTCTTGCCAGTAATAGGGCCTCACTACTGATGGGATTGACCAAGCTCACGGTCGCTACATCTAAAATCAATAAAGCCGGAGCATGGGTTTGGGGTTGAAACTGAGTCAGCAGCGATCGCAGATTAACCGCACTATTTTCTAAATCTTGGTAATCGGCATCAATGGGCAGTAGATAATCCTGTTGATGAGCTTGGGTGGCATAACCCTGAAAGAAAACAATATTGGGAACACGCTCAACACTTTTGAGTAAATTGTGGCGATTGGGATAAATTACTCGTCCTTGGCCGAATTTAACGCGATCGCTAAAAACAAGAGCTTGCCTTTCCGACAGTTGTAAATCCTGGCGTAAAAATTTTTGCAGCAAAGACAGATCGGCTTCTATGCCTTGCAGGGCCGGAAAAGACCGATAGTGGTAAATGCCAATAATGATAAATCGATAATTTTCCATTGTACAATGGCTAACACAACCGCGTAAAATAGAAAAGCTGTCAAATTAGAAAAGATAAACCGATGGCTGTTCCTAAGAAGAAAACCTCAAAATCAAAACGTGATCAACGTCGTGCCAATTGGAGACGACAAGCGGCTGTAGAAGCCCAAAAAGCCCTCTCATTAGGCAAGTCTATTTTAACTGGACGGTCTAATAGTTTCGTTTATCCTCAACCTGAAGACGAAGACGACGAAGAGTAAGGGTAATCATCAAGGATGGACTCAGGGCAGATTGCTGTCCTCTTGTCCCCTTAATTTAATGCAATTATGTTCTCTTTACATGGCATTTTTAGCAAATGTTAGGGAAATTCTTTAAGAAACCAGACTCAGATAAGGCGGATCGCGTTCCCCCTGGTCAATATTTAACGGAAGGTTTTCCCGTATTGACCTACGGCCCTACGCCAGAAATTAATTTAGATACCTGGCAATTGCGGATTTGGGGATTAGCCTCTCCCCTTGTTCTGTCCTGGGACGACTTAATGGCCCTACCGCAACAGGAATTTACAGCAGATTTTCATTGTGTTACCCGTTGGTCGAGATTGGATGCCCAATGGACGGGAATTAAAATTACCGATTTATTAAACTTGGTAGAAATTGACCCCACAGCGACCCATGTTTTGCAGCATTGTTATGGGGGCTATACGACCAACTTACCCTTAGCAGATTTTGTGCGGGACGAGAATTTTTTAGCCTTCAAGCTATTTGGTGAACCCCTACCCCCTGATCATGGCGGGCCACTGCGATCGGTTGTTCCCCATTTATATGCTTGGAAAAGTGCCAAATGGATTAATGGGCTAGAGTTTTTACCCCAGGATGAAGCAGGATTTTGGGAACGTAACGGCTATCATCATCGTGGCGATCCTTGGGCAGAGGAAAGATACAGTTAATCATCAATGTTGCGATTGATCAAGATTTTTGACACCCAATTAAAGGGAACCGCTCCCCACTACAGCCACTAAAATTGGTATAAATAGCAAATAACGGACTATCAGCAAACAATAGGTAATGGGTTTAAACAGTTATTTAAGTCCGATGAATAGTTTAGTGGTCGGTGCATCGGGAGGAATTGGGTTGGCCTTTACCCAACAGTTGTTATCAAATGAAAACGCAGTACAGGTTTTTGCAACCTATCGAGATAGTACACCCAGCATTGAGCTAGAGAAATTACAACAAGACTATCCTCAAAAATTGCAGCTTTTAAGGCTAGATATTACGGAAGAATTGCAAATTGAAGCAATGGTTAAAAAAATCCGTCAGGAAGTTACGAAACTGCATTTAGTCGTCAATTGTGTTGGTTTACTCCATGAGGAGAACTTGCAACCGGAGAAGAATTTGCGCCAGATTCAACCGGAAAATTTACTCGCCTATTTTCAAGTGAATAGTATTGGCGGCATTTTATTAGCAAAACATTTATTGCCGTTGTTCAAGCACAGCGATCGCAGTATTTTGGCAACAATTTCTGCCAAGGTCGGGAGTATTGGAGATAATCAACTGGGGGGCTGGTATGGTTATCGGGCTTCTAAGGCAGCTTTAAATATGTTCCTAAAAACCGCAGCAATTGAATATAAACGCAGTTCTCCCCGTACCATTATCGCGTTACTCCATCCAGGCACGACGGATACTAGGTTATCTAAACCCTTTCAGCGAAACGTTCCCCCTGAAAAATTATTCTCCAGCGATCGCACCGTTCGCCAATTATTAGCCGTGCTGGATAAGCTCACCGAAGCCGATAGTGGAGGCTTTTTCTCCTGGGATGGCAGTCGGTTACCCTGGTAGT
>JAYKGY010000002.1:0-9000 GCA_035285545.1 Snowella sp.
TGCCAAGGTAAACCCAATTTAGCCACTAATTCCATAAAGGGATCGGGATCAAATTCTTCCACATTAAAGACCCCTGGTTGTTTCCATAACCCTTTAATCACCATTAAGGCTCCCGTCACAGCAGGAACCCCTGTCGTGTAGGAAATACCTTGGCCACCGACTTCACGGTAACATTCGGCATGGTCACAATTGTTGTAAACGTAGTAATTCCGCTCTTTACCGTCTTTTATCCCCTTAATCCAACAACCAATAGAAGTCTGTCCTGTGTAATCTTCAGCTAAGGAAGAAGGTTCGGGTAAAACAGCTTTTAGGAATTGTAATGGGACAATTTTTTGCCCTTGATAGTCCACTTCGTCAATGCGGGTCATGCCGACGGCTTCTAATACACGGAGATGGGTGATATACGCTTCCGAAAAGGTCATCCAAAACCGCGCCCGTTTGAGGGTCGGAATATTTTTGACTAAAGATTCTAATTCTTCGTGATAGAGCAAATAGGATTCGCGATCGCCGATGTGGGGATAGGGAATCGGGTAATGAACCGAAAGGGGATCAATTTCAATCCATTGGCCATTTTCGTAATAACGCCCTTTTTGGGTAATTTCGCGAATATTAATTTCAGGATTAAAGTTCGTCGCAAAAGCTTTACCGTGACTGCCTGCATTGCAATCGATAATATCCAGGGTGTGGATCTCATCAAAATAATGCTTGAGAGCATAGGCTGTATAAACCCCTGTTACCCCAGGATCAAACCCACAACCGAGAACCGCCGTTAACCCTGCATCCTTAAAACGGTCTTGATAGGCCCACTGCCAACTATATTCAAACTTTGCCACATCAGGCGGCTCATAATTGGCTGTGTCGAGATAGTGAACCCCCGCTTCCAAACAGGCATCCATTAAGGCTAAATCCTGATAGGGCAGCGCAACATTAATTAAAATTTCAGGTTGAAAGTCTTTGAGCAGTTTGACAGTTTCACTCACGATATCTGCATTTAAAGCCGCCGTTTTAACCTTGGGCGAACCAATGCGATCGCGAATTTGGTCACACTTGGCAACGGTACGACTGGCTAACAAAATTTCCGAAAATTCGTCTTGGGCGGCACACTTATGGGCAACCACATTACCAACGCCACCCGCCCCCACGATCATTACTTTTGTCATTTCTGCCTCCTACATTTCAGTGAAATTAACAAAATCCAGCCTTAAGGCCATTTTAAATTTTAGAACAGGGAGATTAAGAGGATACTAAGCCCCTAGCGTCAGTGTTCATTCGTTCAATCAAAAGAATAAAATTCAAAAGTCCCCAGGTTTTAAAGAATTCGGGGACTATTCAATCGTTTATCGGGAACGGTTAGATTAACCTAAAACCCAGTTAACGAGGGTACGAACCGGAAAGCCCGTTGCCCCTGCATTATTAACACCATATTCCTTATCAGCCCAAACAGGCCCCGCTACATCTAAATGGGCCCAAGGAGTTTTCTCTACAAATTGTTTGAGGAATAGGGCCGCTGTGATTGAACCGCCTGCCCGTGGCCCGGTATTTTTCATATCGGCAATGGGAGATTTCATGCCCTCAAAATAGCGGTCTTCCATCGGCATTTGCCAGAATTTTTCCCCTGCATTTTCCGCAGCCGTTTTTAATTCAGTCGCTAACTGGTCATCCGTACTCCACAAACCTGCGATCTCATCCCCCAAAGCAACAATACAAGCCCCCGTTAAAGTCGCCAGATCCACGATCGCGTCAACGTCTAATTTTTCGGCATAAACCAAAGCATCGGCAAGCGTTAAACGGCCTTCGGCATCGGTGTTATTGACTTCGATGGTTTTACCGTTGGATGCTGTGAGAATATCGCCAGGGTGCATGGCGCGACCACTGATCATGTTTTCTGTGGCAGCACAGATAAAGTGAACTTCGACAGAGGGTTTGATTTGCGCGATCGCTTTAGCGGCTCCCAAGGTTGCAGCACCACCACCCATATCCATCTTCATCGTTTCGATACCACTGCCAGCCCCTTTGATATTTAATCCCCCTGAATCAAAGGTCAAACTTTTACCGACAATCGCCAGTTTACGAGTGGGGGTACCCGCAGGGCGATAGGTGAGATGAATAAACTTCGGCGGTAATTCCGAGGCTTTAGCAACCCCTAAAAAGGAACCCATCCCTAATTTCTCGCAGTCTTCCTGTTCTAGGATTTCAATACTTAAGCCATACTCATTGGCGATCGCTTGGGCAGTTTCGGCCATCGTAATCGGCGTTACGGCATTGGCAGGAGCAGCCACTAATTCCCTGGCTAAGATCACCCCTGAAACAATTTGTTCGGCTTTGGCGATCGCGTTGTGTTGGTCTCCTAATCCTAATAAATCAACGTTTTCTAATTTTAAGCCATTTTCCTCTGTACTAGACTTAAAGCGGTTATCTTGATGGAGTGCTAGTAATAAACCTTCCGTTATCGCTTCGGCGGTTTTACTGCCATCGTCTTCAACAGCCGGTAAACCGATGCCCAGGGTTTTAACTTTTTCCCGTTTAGCAGTACGGGCGATCGCGGCGGCGGCGGTGACAACATTATTTCGTTTAAAGGTTTCAATCGTTCCTAGACCGATGAGAATTACTTTACGAATGGGCGTATTAGACCCCACACGGGTTGCGGCTTGTTGTCCCGTTTTGCCCGTAAACTCGGCTTCATTAATCAATTCCTGTAGCGTACCACCGAGTTTGTCATCGAGTTGGGCTAAATCTCCCGTAATCTCGACGGCATTTTCAAAGAAACCCAAGGCGATCGCGTCACCTGTCCAGGTTAATAAAGAGTCACTTGTTCCACGAATTTGCATCGATCTGACCGTTTTTAGTTTTTACAATGTTGTTTAACTTTTATTCTAGCCCTTTGTTTAGCAGTAATTTTTGATAGGCTATTTCTTCGCCAGAGCAGAGCAGGGTAAGCTAGAGCATGAACTGCATTTAACTTAAGGAAAATAGAGTTATGAAAACGCTAGAAGAAATTAAGCAATGGTTGAGCCAGCAAAAGCCACTGTTACAGGAACGTTATAAGGTTCAAGAGTTAGGAGTTTTTGGCTCTTAATATTAGGCAAGAACAAACTGAAACAAGCGATGTGGATGTACTAGTCGAATTTTCTGAGACACCGAGCTTATTGAAATTTGTCAATTTAGAGAACTATCTCAGCGATAACTTGGGAGTCAAAGTCGATTTGGTACATAAAGCTGGACTAAAGCCACGTATTGGAGCGCGAATTTTATCAGAGGTTGTCTATCTGTGAGTAAGCGAGAAGTTATAGCCTAATCAATAAATATCCACAATATTATAATTTCTTAACAATTATTCTATTTTTGCGTAATATACTGAAATTTATTTTGATAGACTCCGTATTACGGGTAATATAATAGGATGCCTGTATATAATCTATAGTTCACTTTCTAAATTAAGTAATTTCACTTTAATATTTTTTAATTTTTAACATTAGTTTGTTGTTCAGTTTCTTTCGTTCTAAATTTTAAAGCTATGCCAAGTAGAGATCCTAAATACTATTTTGGTCGTCTCAATATAGTTTCTGCATATACAGTTGAGAAGAGACTATTTTTAGAACGTGGACTAAATTCAGGCATTTTAGTAGCTGAAAGAAATTACACTTGGGGCTTTTTCGAGATTGCACCTATTCTTGTGCCTACTACAGAGCTAGAGGCTTATTTGACTGGTTTTCTAGTAAAGTATCGTCCTAGCGATCCTGAACAATTTGTCAACACTGCAACACGGGCAATCGAAGAGCAAGAAATTAGGAATCGTATTAAAGCAAAATCAAGATTTTTCTTGCACATTAAAACAGGAATTATTGCTTATCAAATTACTGGTGAAATTAATAATAAAGCTTTTCGTGAGAGTTTTTCAAAGCTTTTAGAAGCATCATATGATAATCTTTTCATTGATGCAGAGGTGCAGGCAATTAACCAAGAACAACCTTTTTTTGAGGCTATAAAAAGATTTGATTCTATTTCAAAAATTTCCATCTATTTACATCCTTCTAATCCAAGTAGCCGAGATGTTTGGAAAAGAGTAGATGAAAGATTCAAAAATTTGGGTTTGGAAAGTTACACAGAAGTTTATAAGTTAAAACCAAATCATCCGAGTAAGTTAGATATTGAAGGAGAAGAAGAGATTAACAGTAAGTTACGCATGGCGAGCGATGGCTATGGAAAAGCTAAAATCCGAGGAAAAAAAGATGGAGAAAATGAAACGATAACCACGGGAGATAATCCTATAGAAGCAGAAGTTGAAAGTTCTTTAGAAAATAATGGAAATTCTAATGAAATTTTGCAACAAATACTACCAACTTTTAAAAGCTTATTCAAAAGAATTAAAAATTGAGAAAAGGTAAAAAATATGCATCTTTTCAGCAAATTGAGTAGATTAAAAAGAATATTCCTTGCACCTGATATTTTGGTGAGTTTGCTTATTGCTTTAATAGTTTGGTATATATCTCCAGATAAAATTTTAAACGAATTTTCTAGAGATATATATAGTGTTGGTATTACAGTTCTTTCAATAGTATTTTCTGTTTACTTTGCTGCTCTTGCAATCATGATTTCATCCAGCGATGATGAATTTGTAGAATTTTTAGAGCAAGATGGCGGCTATACTACGTTAATCAGCAACTTCAGATTTGCCCTTGGTGTGTTGCTTTTTGCACTAGTTTATTCAATTGTTTTATACACCGTAACTACAGTTTGGTTTTATAGCAAAAAAGTTGAACAATCAGAATATTTATTTATATTGTTTGTTTTTATTTCAATTTATGGACTGTTAGCGACGTTTGCTGCTTCAAGTGACGCAATTAACTATGCTCTCTACAGAGCAAAATTTTTACGTCTCAGAAAAAAGCACGATAACCATAGCCTGCAACAGAAAGATAACGAACCTTAATGTTAAGCGTTCACGAATGCTAATGATTTACAGAAACAAATGATTGAGAAGTACGGTGACTATTACTGTAATGTGCTTGCCGTTTGTTTTAATTTATATCTTTATCAAGACGATCAAGGTTTGTGTTGTGCATCAAACATCAAAGCCTTTTTATAATTTTTCTTGTTGTTTAGTATAAGCATCTACTAAATTACGAATTATTGTTTAACTTAATAAGAGGCATTGTGTTGTTGAACTTCTTCAAAAAAATTCAAAAATGAGTTCTTGTCCCAGCTATAATTTCATAGGTGAAGGATTGAGAAAGACGAAATGCTGATAAGTGTTGAAGGGATTTATCGCAATGGGTGTATAGAACTTACAGAGAATCCTCATGATATGCCAGAAGGAACTTCTGTAATTGTGACTTTTATACAAACAGATGAAATAGATTTAGCATCTCAAGGGATTGATCGCAATCAAGCTGAGACTCTACGAAATAGCTTAGCAACCTTCTCAGACGATTGGGATAGTCCTGAAATGAGCATTTATGACCACTATGACGCAGCCAAAGCCAACTGTTAGGGGGGATGTTGTTTTGGTTCTCTTCCCCCAATTCCAACCTAAGTTCCGCGAAGACACGCCCTGCATTAATTGTACAAGCGGATGACTTACAGACAGGATTACTCCAAGTCATGGTGGCTATGATTACCAGTCAAATGTTTCGAGCGGGGCATCCTAGTCGTATTACTATTTTGCTCAATTCTCTTGGGGGGCAACAGTCAGGTTTGCTTACAGATTCAGTTGTAATGACTGATAACCTAGCAACAATTACAACATCGGCAGTTTATCGTATTATTGGCTCATTACCGACATCAGAAATAGATCAAGCATTGAAGTACACTTTGGGTTTGTAGCGCGATCGCGTCCCCTGTCCAGATTAATCGGGAGTCCGGTTCCGAATTTGCACGGATCGAATATCTCAATCTAACCTCTATTACAAACAATTTAAGCCAAAATTAATTGTAAAGCGTGATCCAGAATTGAGTCTCGGTCTATCATTTTGCCCATTCCCAGCGCGATCGCGTCGTAAATTCCACCAAAGGCTTCTAAAGAGGCATTATCCAAGGCTTGATCGTAGGCTTCGATTAAAATTTCCATCACCTGTTCTTTAGCTAAATAGGTGTTGCCGGTTTTCAGCCGCCTGTTTGTGCGATTGATTGCAGCGATCGCGTTACGAATGGAAACCTCTAGGGAATGATCTACGTGATTTTCTACACTTTGTTTAATCAGATGAATTAATAAAAGCACACAATAATGATGAATTTTATTGATTTTTTCCTCTTTTCCCATCTCTTCTAACTCATCAATTAAAAGTAATGCCTCGTCAGTTTTCCCCAGCGTGATCAATGGTTTGAGTTGTTGCAATTCTTCTAGCATCATTGATTGATGAAACCCTGAATGACTACCATCCTAACTTGAACGTTCTAAATGGTTGTCTGTCTCAAGGGTTTAGTCTGAGATGGATTTAGTAATCGTCTGTTCTTCGGGTTGAGCTTCGGGTTCACTCAAATTTCGTTTAGAAAAACCCCAGATTAATAGACCCGCGATCGCGAGAATCATAACCCATTCGGGTGGCACTAAATTGGGATTAATCACCCGTAACAGTAAACGGAGTCCTACCAAACCAACCGTAATAAATCCTGCATCTTCAAGGTGGGTAAATTCGTCTAACCAGCTAATAAAGAGTTCTGCTAAAAACCGTAGGGTAATCACGCCTATCGCCCCACCAGCCAAGATCAGCCACAGATCATCGGCGATCGCGATCGCTGTCGTGACACTATCGAGGGAAAAGGCCAAATCCGTCACTGCAATCATCGGGATTGCTTGCCAAAAGGAGTTAAATGCGAGGCTGTGATGATGGGAGTCTGAATCCTCAGCAGACCAAAAATATTTAACCACCAACCAGAGAAGATAGGCAGCCCCCAATAGCTCAAATTGCCAATAGTTCATGATCCAGGTTGCCGTTAAGATTAACCCAACCCGAAACAGATAGGCAAACACTAAACCAATATTGAGGGCTTTTTGCTGTAATTTGCGCTCTCCTAACCCCTGGGCGATCGCTGCCAGGGCAATTGCATTATCGGCTGACAAAATCGCTTCTAAAACGATGAGAATAATTAAAACAAGCGGGGTTTTGAGACTTAGTGCAAGGGAAGAATCAATAATCTGGTCAAGCATTTATTCAAGCACATCAGTGCCAGTGATAACAGGAACTAAACGTTTCAAACTTTCAATGGTAGGCTTCTCTTCATTATTATTGATATCGGAATGATTCTGCTAGGGATCTTGATCCGCATCCTATCAATTGAGCGACCAGCCAATTATCCATGTCTCAACCCAAAGCCATTGTTTTACTCTCAGGGGGTCTCGATTCCGCTACGACTGCTGCGATCGCGCAACGGGATGGATACGACGTGATTGCCATCTCTTTCCGCTACGGACAACGCCACGAACGGGAACTCCAAGCCGCTAGTCAAATTGTCCAAGCATTAGGGATCCCTAACCATTACGTTGTAGAGGTTAATCTCAGCCAGTGGGGAGGCTCATCCCTAACGGATACGAGTATGGCTATTCCTCAAGATGGGATTGACCCCAACATTATTCCCTCTACCTATGTCCCTGGCAGAAATACGGTTTTTATCGCGATCGCGCTCTCGTTGGCTGAAGCAAAAGAAGCCACTGCAATTTTTTTAGGGATTAATGCCATTGACTACTCCGGTTATCCCGATTGCCGTCCCGACTATTTAGCCGCCTATCAAAATCTTGCCAATCTCTCTTCTAAAGTGGGGGTCGAAGGAAAACCGATTCAACTGGTTGCTCCTTTGGTTAACTCGACAAAAATTGATATTGTCCAACAGGCGATCGCGCTCGGTGTCCCCATTGAACTCACCTGGTCTTGCTATCAAGGGGGAGAACATCCCTGTGGCGTTTGTGATTCCTGCCGAATTCGTGATCAAGCTTTAATTGCAGCCGGGTATCCCGATTTAGCCACTACCGGAAGAAACCAACCCCCAGAAGTTTGTTAAGCCCCCCATAGATTAGTGATATTCTGAGAAATAGCTTTTTACATCATTATTTTTTTAACATTAAGCCTATGTCCCATGCTACCGATCTCCGCACCCTCGCGCGTTGGATGACAGCCGACTTTAGTAATCAAGAACAAGCATTTGCAAATCCTCCTTTTTTTGCCCATATTCGAGTGGGGATTCGGGCCTTACCGCTATCTCGATTTTCCCAACCGACGCTTTTTCTAGAGCAAGCCTACGATTTTATGATTAATCGTCCTTATCGACTAAGAGCATTGCAATTAAAAGTCGTCGAAGATCATATTGAGATTGAAAATTTTAAGATTAAAAACGAGGAATCCTTTTACGGAGCTTCTCGAAATTTAGAGCAATTAGGCAAGCTCACACCAGATGAATTGGAAAAAATGAACGGGTGCGACATGATTGTTACCTGGACAGGTCATAGCTTTAAAGGAGAAGTCCAACCTGGCAAAAATTGTATTATTGTTCGCAATGGTCAAGAAACCTATCTCGATAATAGTTTTGAAATTGATCAACATCAACTGATTAGTCTAGACCGAGGCTATGATCCTGAAACGAATGAAATGGTCTGGGGATCGATCGCTGGGCCGTTTCATTTTCAACGGTGGGCTGATTTTTCCCATGAAGTCGAATTTTAATCGTGCGCTAGGTATCAACTTCAGTCGTTGCATAAAATTTATTTTGTAACATTCAATCCCACTCATCCTCCCATAAATATCTCAAAATTCGTGGATTTTATTGAGTTATTTTTGCTAGAACTCAAATAAGGTTCAGGATGTTTAACCGACAAATTTTACAATCAATGAGCGTGTTAAGAATTATTGAAATTCTCGTTGCAATTAAGTCGGTCACAGCCAATTTAGAGCCTATCCGAAAAGTCAATAGGAACGAAATTGGTACATTTTAGCGAACGCTAACTTCACTAGCTAGGTGGACGGTTATTTCCCTAGCAAATGCTCGGATAACTATCTCTCAAATGAGTCC
>JAYKGY010000003.1:0-3147 GCA_035285545.1 Snowella sp.
TAGCGTCTTGGGGCAGTATTGAACCATTCAGGAAAGGCAAAATCGAAGCGATGACCATGCCGAGCAATCCAAACCGTTTTTGCTGTCATTTTTTTGTTACTTATAACGCCTTAACTAAATAAATCAATTAACTGGACGGCTTTGGCTTGTTTTTGCATTCGTTGGCTAATGCGATCGCAGACCGATTCACATAATTCAAAAATCAGCGGATCGCTAATGGAATAGTAAGCACTGACTCCTTGGGTTTGCCGAGTTAAAATGCCGGCTTGGGTTAATACTTTTAAATGCTTAGATAAATTGGCTTGTCCTAATCCCGTGACTTCCGCTAACTCCGTGACATTTAATGGCCCACTTTTCAGGCAACTGAGGATTTGTAAACGACTAACTTCCGATAACACCTTAAAATACTCTGCCACAGGAATCAGCAGTTCGGAAACCGATTGGGCATTTGTACCATTAGCCATAGGTGTTACAGGAAAAGCGTTAGTTGGTAGTTAAATTGAATAACTATATGGCATTAAATTGTAACATTAATGTTTAACAATATCAGTTCATATTCCTTGATTGAATGCTTTATTTTGCTCGAAGAAATGTAGAGTAATGGCTAAAAGCAATGCTAATGATTTGATTAAATCTATTATTTAGCGATCGCTTGTTCGTAAGGGGTCTGAGTTTGGAAAAAAAGAACATTGTCTTTAAAATAGGCAATAGGCTGATTCATTAAAATTAATTGCAATAGGTCAGGAGACAAATCCCGTGGATGCAATGGAGTTCTTTCAAAAAAGTGCCGGCAAGTGGCGATCGCAGCGTACCACCCACCATCTAGCCTTTAGACGGGCAGAAACCGGAACATCAGAAATCTATGTCGAAGCCCTAACCGCAGACAATCCCAAGGTGGCAGAAATCTGTGAACTCCATGAATATGATCCGGCTTTGGCTGTGGGTGGAGCCTTTGTTCGTTGGGAAAGCGCGATGTCTTGGGATCAAGAGGGAGAAAACCATGAAGGAACTACTGTCTTTGCTCTCATCCCCGACGCAGAAAACCCCAAACAGGGAACGCTGTTACGAGAACGGGGCTATGCGGAAATTGTCCCCATTGCCGGTCGCTACCACATTGATGACGAAGACGCATTAGTTTTAGTCACCGATTACGAAACCATGACCACCATTGAACGCTTTTGGTTTGCCAATCCCAATATGCGAGTCAGAACCAGTACGGTGCAACGGTTTGGGGGGTTTAATACAGCAACCTTTTGTACCGAAATGCGGGTAGAAGAATCTGTAACCGACTCAATGCCTACTGCGACTTCAGCGATCGCGCTAGAAGCCATCAACGGCTGGTAAAAACCTTATCAATTATTAATTAACTTTTTTCCCAATGGCTAGGAGAAATCATCCTGGCCTCTTTCTCATCCAAATAAAAATTATAAATCGGTTCTCCTGACAACTCACAGCGGAGAGGTTCAATGATTTTCGTAAACGGATTCCAAATCGCCGTAATCATTCGCTTAGCTTTTTTTCGAGTTAGTTCACACTGTACATGAACGGTTGGTAAATAAATAACCATTGCACTATGTAAATTTGCTTCAATCTGCATGGCATAGCGTTGTTCTAAATCCGCTAATTTTCGCTCTAATTCTCCTTCCGTTGCCGCTAAACGCAGTTCTTCCTTTTCCTTGGCCTCATCGATTAAGTGTTTTGCTCTGATTTTATGGCGAATTTCACTGCTAATCGTTCCATAATAGGCTTTTAATCGTTCTTCATCTCTTATTTTTGCCCTACCTAATTTTGAAGACCAATTATGCAATTCATCAGTAATCTTCTGGTTAGCGATCTTTTCGATCCCAGGCATTAATTCCTCAATCGGCAAGAAAGATGGTTGAGCTTGGGGATCAACCTCAATGCGATCGGCGTGCCACAGGAGCGCATCTCCAATGTCTATCGGGGCAACCCCCGTTAAACCGTTTATAAAAAAAGAAATCATGCCAATGCGTTTTTCGTCAGCTTCTGCAACATAGGCAACATGACACCAAAGATAGGGCGTATTTTCTCGTTTAGCGTCTACAAATCGGATTAAACCATTTTGGGGGATGAGGGTTTGCATGACCATTTTGTCAAATCCCCCCGTTTTAAAATGACCCGTAAATTGAACACCTAAACTGGCGACTAATCCCCTCGTTCCTAATAAATCTACACATTTTTGTAACAAATCGGAATGATAGGTCACAAACAAGCTCTTGGGGTTATCAATCTGTGTTGAAAGGGTAACTTCTTCAGGTAAATCTAAGGTTTTAGCGATATTTTCGGTCAGTAAAACATTTAGGGTTTGTTGTTCTTCGGGTTCGGCTATTCCTCCTTCTAGGGTGATTAAATTGGCGATCGCGGCTAAAATCGGGTCGGAACTCATGGTAACAATTTGATTTAAAAAGTTTAAAAAATTTAAAAGCGATAATTTTTAGGACAGAAAAGACATTAAGCCTCAAAGTCTTCTCCAAAAATTTGCTCTTCTAACTCTTGAGCTTCTTTATAACTATCTTTCGCCTTTAATAAATCACTCGCCAACTGATTAAAAGCAGACTCTAACGCTGGTTTTGCCTGATTTTTGAGCCATAGATCCCGCACAATTTCACTAAAATCTAAATCCTCATCCATATTACCCAAAATCGTCTCAATTTCGCCAACAACTAACTCAAACATATTAATTTTGTCATGGAGAACACTGAGAATATATTCTTCAATGCTATCTTTTAAACAAAAATTAAAAATAAAAACATCTTGCGCTTGCCCAATACGATGAATTCGTCCGATACGTTGCTCAATTTTCATGGGATTCCAAGGCAAATCATAATTCACGATCGCGTTAGCAAATTGAATATTACGGCCTTCTCCCCCTGTTTCCGAAGCCAACAGCACAGGAACCTGATCCCGAAACGCTTCGATGGCGGCATCCTTCTCTTTCAGGGACATATCACCGCGAAAGGTAACAAACACAATTCCCGCCTCTTGGAGCATGGTTTGGAGGTAATCACTAGTGGCTTTAAAGGTGGCAAATACTAAAGTTTTTTGCTGAGATTGTTGCAACAATTCAATTAATGCCTTAGCTTTTTCTGCTTTTTTAATTTGAGCCGAACGTTTGACCAAACTTTT
>JAYKGY010000004.1:0-26288 GCA_035285545.1 Snowella sp.
TCCGCGCCTTTGAACCGACCCAAGCAGAAGAAACCTATTCCATGGTGACAGCAAACCGTTTCTGGTCACAGATCTTTGGGATTGCCTTCTCCAACAAACGTTGGTTGCACTTCTTCATGTTATTTGTCCCTGTAACGGGATTGTGGATGAGTTCGATTGGTATCGTCGGCTTAGCCTTAAACCTACGGGCCTATGACTTCGTATCGCAGGAATTGCGTGCAGCAGAAGACCCAGAATTTGAAACGTTCTACACAAAGAACATCCTATTAAATGAGGGGATGCGTGCTTGGATGGCACCTCAGGATCAACCCCACGAAAACTTTATCTTCCCTGAAGAAGTTCTACCTCGTGGTAACGCGCTCTAAATTCGTAAATTAGATTTTATAGTGATAAGGGTGGTGAATAGCTGCCCTTTTTTATTGTTGCAAATTGACTACAACCGATATTCCACTGTTTAGCTCTATTTAAGCTTTGGAGGACGGAAAATGATGTTTTCTTACATCTTCTGAAAACTCTTCAATAGCTCCGTTAATTAGCGATCGCAGATTTAAATAGGGCTTAGCAAAGGGAGGGGCTTTTTTCGATAAACCGAGTAAATCGGCTGTTACTAACACTTGCCCATCACAATAGGGCCCTGCCCCAATGCCAATGGTCGGAATCGGTAATTGTTTCGTAATGGTTGCAGCGAGGTTAGCAGGAATGTGTTCTAGCACAATCGAAAAAACTCCCGCTTCGGCCAGCGCGATCGCTTCGGATAAAATGCGGTCTGCGGTATCGGGGGTTTTCCCCTGTTGACGATAACCGAGTTGATGCACCGATTGGGGCGTTAAGCCCACATGACCCATCACCGGAATGCCAATTTCAATTAATCGAGCAATGGTTTCAACGGCCGCAGGATGACCCCCTTCTAACTTTACCGCCTGGACTCCCGTTTCTTTTAAAACCCGACCCGCCGAACGGATGGCTTGAGCCGTACTTTCTTGATAACTTAAAAACGGTAGATCACAAACCACTAAGGCTTTATTGACTGCCCGACAAACCGCCGCAGCATGGTGAATCATTTCCTCTAGGGTGATCGGTAAGGTTGTCCGATGGCCCAGGGTAACCATTGCCAAAGAATCCCCTACTAGGATCACGTCCACGCCCGCTTCATCTAACAGATCGGCGATCGCGTAATCCCAGGCGGTTAAGCTTACAATTGGACGCTGCTGTTGCTTCCAATCCAGTAATTGTTGGGGCGTAATGGTCATTATTGAAGGAAATAAGAATTAATTGCGGGTGGCTTCTAGGATTCGAGAATAGTAGAAACTGGTACTGGTCATGGCCTTGCGTTGAACGGTAAACCCGTTATTTTGCAGAATTTGAACCACATCCTCTTCTTTGTGTTGGTAAGCACGGGTCGTTTTACTGGGGCCAGGAAAAAGACTACCAATTTTCTTTAAGAGGGTTAACGCCAAGGTTTTAGGCGCGAAACTGAGAATTAAGCGAGATTCTGCCAAGGATGCTAAATGGGAGATCATGGCGGCGATATCTTCACCAGGATAGTGAATTAGCACATCCAAACAAATAACCGTGTGGTATTTTCCGCCTAACCCCTCTAGATCTTGCACCATGAATCGGGGCTGATTATTCAATCCTAACAAGGCTTGGGCTTTCTGTTGGGCTTCTCCGACCATCTTTTCAGAAATATCACTACCGTAAATTAAGGCTCCTTCTTGCGCTAGCGGAATGCTGAGGCTACCCACACCGCAGCCTGCATCACAAATGACCATTCCCGATAAGTTTCCGTCGTCTTTTAACCAACCGACAACGGTATCAATGGTTTGCTGATGGCCGATGCGAATATCTTTTTGGACTTTATTAACCTCTCCGTCCCCATAAATCCGTCGCCAGCGATCAAAGCCCGTCGCATTAAAGTAATCTTTGACAATAATTTTATCGTTTACTGCGTTAGCCATAGTGAGGGGAGCAAACTGTAAATTTTTTTAAACAATTATTTACTGTATCAGGTATCGCTAAATTCTGGCCGGGCTTTTTCGATTCCCACGTTTTGTAAAAGGGCTAAAGGGCCAATTTGTTTTAGCTGTTCCATCTGTTCTCCGTTGCGGACTAATAAAGCCCCTGCAAATCCCAAGGAATTAATCGAAATACCTTGATAGCTATCCTGAGAGCGGGGAATCACCATCATCCACTCACGGGTCATCAATAGGTTATACGGATCGGGCTTTTCAGGTGATTTATGGGTTAACTCAACGGTTTTCAACAATTGTTGGTAGGCATCTAAAAATGTTTGAGCAACGGTTTCGGGAGCATTCCAATCTAAATTTTGATAGCTTGTGAGGGAATGGAGAAAGGGCAATTGGGAAATTTCAGTGATCTCCGGTTGCGCGATCGCGTTTTCAATCCAAGGTGAAAGCGGTAGGGGTAAAGTATCGGGAACTAAAGGTAAAGGGACTAACTGTAAGTGTTTATGGGGTTGGCTTGCACCGGCAGTTTTCCCACTGTTATAGAACACTAGCCCATCAATTTCTGCTAGGGTTACAGCGACTGCTAAGAAATCCGCTAAGGTTAACGCATTTTCCTGAGCTTCAAAATCACGGGTAATCATTAATAAGTGGTGCTCAACCGCATTAAATTTATTGAGTAGACAAAGATGGGTATCGGTTAAGTCACTAACAAATAAGTCTTTTTCGTAGGGCAAAAAAGGATTTTTAGGTTGAGCTTTAGAGTTTTTTTTATTGAATTCTTCCTGTTTTTTTTGAGCTTCTTCTTTCCGTTTTAAATTAACTAAAATTCTAATTAAAAATTCAATATCTTGTACTGCTAAAAATTCATACTGGGTAGGGATAGGATGAAGCGCACCACAGATGATCGCCGATTGAGTTTGTGCTTTGACCCGTTGCCATAGGCTACCAGGTTTTAACAGGATTTTACTGGGCGGCATAGTTAGCGGGGTCTACTGTGAGAGTTACTTCATTCTCTTTTAATTGAAGAGCACGTAGGTTCAATTGGTCAATATTTAGGTTCAAACTCTGTTGCAGTCGTTGGGGGGAAACGCCCAATCGTTTAGAAATTTCAGGAAGCGTGAAGTTGAGGTTACCGACTCTCACTTTACTATCATTAGGTAGAATTAATTGCCCATTTTCAAATTTGGGTTGGCCAGTAATACCGATATAAATCTCTTGATTTTTTAGCTGAGGAAAACTGGTAACAACCCGATTAATGATCGCTTGTTGATGACGGGGTAAATTGACGGCTTCTAATTTTTGGGGATTAATGACGGTGCCGATTTCTAATTGATTATTTTCGATGTTGGATTGAATTTGGGGGGCAAGGTTTGAGAGTTTGCGCGATCGCAATTGTTGAGAAAGCTCGGATTGGACTAATTGATTAAATTCTTGAGACTTGAGGGTAACGCTAACGGCTTCATTCGGTTGCACTGAGCCTTGCTGAATCTCGGTTTGGATCTGTTGCTGAATTCTGGCTTTAATCCCTGTTGATTCGCTAGAGGATGAAGATTGAGTGGAATTTAGAGAATCATTTGTATGGCTTGATTGCTCCTGATACCAAGTGGGTAAACTCGTCGCCTGTGTCCAAAAGTAATAGGCAAGTCCAACGCTACCTAGCCCCAGTAAACCGATTCCCAGTAAAAGCTTTTTCAACATGAATCAATTTATCCTCTCATGCACTTATTCTATAGACTAACGTATATTTTTTAGGCTGAATCTGCTTTAAGCGCGATTTGATTGATTTGGCACTGGTAAATTAAAGTTTTGACGTTTTTATCTTATTAGTTTGAGAAAGCCCCCTAAATTCCCCAATACTGGGGGACTTGCGAGAGTGCTAATCCTAAGCGTCCCTCCAACGTTGGTGGGCTAGGGAGACAAAAACAAACTAAGCTACTAAATTTTTAAGGATCAACCCAACGACCATCCGCTTTAATGAGATTAATCAACTCAGCTACACCCTGATCTTCGGGAACGCGCTTAATTTCTTCTCGTCCACGATACAGGGCAATGTAACCCGCCTGTTTACCCACATAGCCATAGTCGGCATCAGCCATTTCTCCAGGCCCATTAACAATACAACCCATGACCGCAATATCCAAACCTGTGAGGTGTTTAGTCGCTTCCCGTACCTGATGCAACACATCTTCTAAGTTAAACAGCGTGCGACCACAGGAAGGACAGGCCACGTATTCCACCATCGTTTTGCGGAGTCCGAGAGCTTGCAAAATGCTGTAACAAACGGGGATTTCCTTTTCAGGGGCTTCCGTGAGAGAAACCCGAATCGTATCCCCAATGCCATCCGCTAACAGGGTCGCAATACCTGCGGTGGATTTAATGCGTCCGTATTCTCCGTCTCCTGCTTCGGTTACGCCCAAATGTAAAGGATAATCCATGCCCAGATCATCCATGCGCTTTGCCATTAACCGATAAGCTGCCAGCATTACAGGAACGCGGGAAGCTTTCATGGAGACCACTAGGTTACGGAAATCGAGAGATTCACAGATTTTGATGAATTCAATGGCGGATTCAACCATTCCCTCTGGGGTGTCGCCATAGGTAAAGAGCATTCGTTCAGACAAAGAGCCATGATTGACACCAATCCGCATGGCTTTACCTTGATCTCGCAGGGAAACAACTAAGGGTTCTAAAGTTTCTCTGATTTTCTCGCCAATTTCGGTAAATTCTTCTTCCGTAAATTCTTCGCGATCGCTTCTCGGCTTCTCAAATACATAAAGTCCTGGATTAATCCGTACCTTATCAACGTGTTTAGCCACTTCGAGGGCAATTTTCATGCCGTTATGGTGAACATCGGCGACAAGGGGAACAGGTTTATAGGTTTTGATTAATTTTTCTTTGATTTCCGCTAAAGCTTTGGCATGGGCCATACTCGGAACGGTCACGCGGACAATTTCGCAGCCAATTTCGTGTAAGCGACGAATACCAGCCACCGAGCCATCGATATCCAGCGTATCTTCATTGATCATGGATTGCACGACAACAGGATAGCCACCACCAATAATCACGTCTCCTACTTTAACAGGGCGAGTTTTACGGCGATGAATGGTCGTATCAAATTCCGTTGCGGTGGGAATAGTTTTGTTCGGGGTTTCCAAGGTTTGCATAAAATTCGCGAAAAGAGTTGACGCAGGTTAGTTTCTATTTTCTCAAATCTTGGCCAGATTGCAGAAGAGCCTAAACTATCTTTTTTTATTGTTTATTTCAATTAATTAAGTTATGGCTGTCTATTATTGCAAAATACCGAGCGAAAATATAAGATCAATAAATCTGAAAAGCAGGCTCAGGAGTGCCTTACAATTTATGCTTAACTCAATTATTCAAGAAGAAATAACGAGATTATCATTAGAAATAGGGGTTAAGCCTTCTACATTAGAAAATTTTGCGGAATTTGTCCTTAAATCTCAAAAAGCTAAAACCACTAAGCCTTCTAGCAAAGTATCCAAACCTAAAAAAGTTAAGCCCCTAAGTTTGGCTGAAGTCAAAACCGCAGTTTTTAACTATTTTGATGTTAAAGACTTAAAGAGTCTACGGAGTTCTACAGACTTTCAAGTAGCAGTTTCAGAAAATAAAAGTTTAAATTTTCAAAAAAAAGAAGCATGGGAAGATTTATATCGGCAATTTGTAGGCATTTTACCCCATGAAGTTAATGAAGTAGGAAAAGATTGTATTAACGGGATTAATATTTTTAAATATTTTCGTCCCTGGCAGGTTTTTAATCTAGATCCTAAAAATGCAAGTGAAGAGGATATTAAATCTGCTTATAGAGAACTTTCTAAAAAATATCATCCCGACAATTCACAGACGGGCGATGCAAAGATTTTTGATCGTATTAACACAATGTATAAATCTATTCTTCCTAAAACTTTCGGAGGCTAATTATGGCAAGCACTAAAAAAGATCCTTTTACAATATCAGACACTGAACTCGCTAAAGAATTAGATGTTACTCCTCAACGTTTAGATGAGATTGTAGATTTTTTTGATTCAATTCCTGATGATCCTTGGGATTTAGTGGAGAATGAAGACTATATTTTTACTACTAAAAGTTTAAAAATTCGGCGTTTTTCTCCTAGTGGTGCGCTTAAAATAGCGTATTATTTGGATGAACATGAAAAATATAATATTTGGCATAAAATCAAGGATTTTTTAACTCAGCATAGTGCAAGATTACATAAGGCATTGGCTTGTAAAGTTATTTATGAGGAATTAGACGATCTTAAAAACAAATTAATACAAGTTAACGGGCGTTCTTTCCTTCATAAACAAAGTTTACGGCGAATTTTAGGGACAAATGGATCTAGGCTCAATAAAGCATTAGAGGATTTACGGACTTCTGATACTCCTTTAGAACCTGATGTAGATTTTGTTGAGCGAGAGTTTTCTGATCCTAAAGATTCTAAAAAGGGTCAACAACTTTGGTTTTCAGGTAGAGGATCGATCAAGATTTCACGAGAATTAGGTGAAAAATTAACCGATAAAGCCCGACGTAAAATGTGTTTAGCCGTTAGTAAACAAATACAGCCTGTACTGGATAGCATCGATAAGAAAGAAGCTGAGTTTAAGTCTGCAATCGATAAAGTTAAAGCTAAAGCAAAAACAAGAGATAAGGTTTGCCAAATAACTCGCCAAAAACCAAATAGATACAATAAAATACAGTTATCTGCTCATCATCTTTATTGTGTTAAAGATTATCCTCATTTAGCCCTTTCTCTGGATAACTTGATTACCATTGATAGCCAAATTCATCAAGAATTTCACTCAAGAATGGGAGGATATAGTGCAACTTGTACTATAAAGGATTTTATAGATTTTGTGACTGAACGCTATCCAGATCAAGCAACACCAGAACTTATGGCTCGGTTATTCCAATCTCAAAGAGTTCTTAGGCCCTAAACGATATTAATTCCTAACATTTTAAGCTTTCAGCCTTTGTTAAAGACTCGACTGCTGAAAAAGGAACAATAACCGTTTCACTAGATCCTTCAATATCATCGAAAAATTCCAAAATATAGCCGTCTTCTTCGCCTGATGGATGAGGAACAATATCAATTAAAGTAGCAATATCTCCTTTTTTGAGATTATATTGAGGAAAATCTTGTTTTAATAATACATCCTGATAGAGTTCAATCATAACCTTTACGCTCCTTTTTAGGCTTGAGGGTAACAAACTGTAATTTATTATCTATTTTTCGTCTTAACCAAACAGTAATAACTAATAAATTGCGTTGATTGACTCCAATTAATTCTCCTTCAAATCTATAAAAAGTCCCATATTCATTAGTGATATCCTCTATTGGTTCAACAGATTGGATCAATTCGTAAATGGCAGATTTTAATTCCTCTGGATTGGCTAACGTAAAGCCAGCTTGTTCTAGAAACTTGGATTTATCATTTTTCTCCTTATATACTAAAAGATATTTACTGAGTTTGTCATCAGGGATCATCGCCTGAGATGATATTTCCATTTTACAAAGTGATGATTATTGAAATTTTTATTTGATTAATTATTGAGTATTTGTCCAATCCCATTCTAAATTTCGCTGAAAATCATCTAATACTTGATCCAGAATTTTATTAATGGGATCTTTTTCATTATAGTAGTAGTCTCTACACTGAGAAGCGGTATAGAATTCTGTTCGATTGGGAACCGTGTTTTTTTTGACCTGTATAAAACCCATTTGGGATCTGTGGTCTAGGATGTCAGAGTAACAAAATGAGCCAAAAGAGATGTACTCAAGCAGCCTAAGCGATAAAGAATGGGCAATAATTGAACCGTTATTACCGCTGAAAAAACGAACTAGACCTCCGAAATGGACAAAAAGGCAAATCTTAGACGGAATCTTCTATCAGTTAAAAAACGGTTGTAATTGGGGCGACTTACCCAAAGACTTTCCTCCTTATTCCACTGTTTTTTGGAATTACAAACAGTGGAGAAGTGAAGGGGTGATAGAAAAGATAATGAAAGCTTTACACCAACACCTCCGCTAGCAAAGGAAGAAGCAACCTCTCTGGACAACTCTCATCATTATTGATTCTCAAGCAGTCAAAAATACTTGTAATGCTAGTCTTGAAAGCAAAGGGTTTTGTTTTTACAAGGCGACCAACGGAATTAAAAGACATCTCGCTGTCGATAGCCTAGGCTATCCTTTTTTTGTCCACTGTACTCAGGCAAATGTTTCGGATGACCAAGGTTTGATAGAAATGTTGACCCTGAATCTTGACTATTTTCGTTCCAAACCTAGCGAACTCCCCAAAACAACAATTTTGTTGGACAATGGCTACCATCCTCAAAAAATTGAGGAAGAATTACAAAAAGTTTATCCCGATATTTTGAGTAAAATTCAGTTTGAACTATCTCCGAAACCTTCAAGGGAAGAAAAAGCGAAACAGGGTCAATCGGGATTTGTTCCGGTCAAGGCTAGATGGGTTGTGGAGAGGAGTAATGCTTGGATGGAACGGTGTAAGAGCTTAGTCAAAAATTTTGAGAGAACCTTAACTAATGCAGTGACTTAGCCATCGCCTAAATAGATCCCAAATGGGTTCTATAAGCGGTTGTCTTCCCTTTTCTAGTTACATTTTCTCGTTTCTCTCTTTCTTCTGAGGTTAGAGCCACAATATACTTTTTGACCATCTTTTTTACTTGCTATGAAGGAACTTCTCTATTCTCTCTTTTTACCCATCAAATCAACAATGACTAACTACTAGTTTAAAGGCGTTAAAATCAATGCTTTATGCGTTTTGGTAGAAACTCTACTGTTAAAATACCAAGATTGATGAAAAGCATTCAGAAAATTTTGTCCTAAGATTCCATCCACTTTGAGGGATTCTAAAACCGCAGTATTTTGCAGGACAACGGCTTCAACTTGGTTTAAATGCTGATTCCCGACTTGAACTTTTCCCAATGCCGTATAGTTCGCAGGTTCCAAGCCACAAAAACCCTGTACTTGGACAGGTTGCATGGCATCAGGCGGTAATTGTAATTGTTTTGCAATTTTAGGTGAAATAAAAGTGCTTTCGGCTCCTGTATCAACGAGGAATAGATAGGAGACAGAATCATTAATTTTCACTTCTACTAGTGGGACATTATCTTGTATCAACAAAGGAATTGCTTGAGCGCGATCGCGGTTAGGAATAGGAGAAGGCGGCAATAACTCTAAGGTTTTTTGAACCGGATCAAGGCGTAAATTAAAATAACGCAACGCATCCATACCCAAAATACCGTCTAAATTTTCAGGAATCACAGCTTGGGATAATTGCAGCGCATGTAATCCTTGGATTTGAGCTTGACCTAACGAAATAGGGGGTAAGGCATAAATGGCAGCTTTCATTTCCTTACATTCATTCCCTGCCACCGCAAAACGGGTTTCTTCGGGGGGTAAGGGTTTGCCTGTTAAGCCTAACTTTTTGGTTAAATTGGGCGACACCATCGACATGGAAGCCCCTGTATCTAGCAGAAAGGTCGCGGTTTGTTGACCAACTTTAACCTCCACTGTCCAGGCGATACCGTCTTTAAGATAGTTTAAGGGAACAATTCCTTGACCTGTAGTGCGGGGGCTTGGCAGTTTGGTGTTGGTTAAACGGATGATGGCTTTCAGTCGATAAGACAGCGATCGCGTCTTTGAAAATTGCTGAGTTGGTAATGGCTGAGGGTTGGCAGAGGCAAAGCTAAACGGGGAAAAGGCCAATCCTCCCCAGGCGATCGCCGCAATTAAAAAAGCAGGAAATTTAAACACAGAATTTACTTTTATTAAACGAATCATGCCCAAAACTTTAATAGATTCGGGGTCTTTCTGGCAATCAGGTTAGATTTCAGGGAGACTCAAAGACGCGATCGCTGTGATAAAGTCCACCACCTTTTGATGCAGTTCAGCTTCGGGTTCTGTTCCTTCTAAGATTAATAATCGCCCCGTATAAGCTTTAAAAATCCGTTGATAATTGTCTCGCACTTGCAATAATTTCTCGGCTTTTTCATAGCAATCTCGCTCGGTTCGTTCCTCAATTCGAGTAATGGCAACATCAACCGGAATATCTAAATAAATGACCGCATCAGGATTGGGAAAAAAACGATTTAATCCACTAACAAAATTATATTCGGCTTCCGTATGACAGTTATAGGCTAACGAGGAAAAATAATAGCGGGGTGTAATCACATGGCAGTGATCTTTATTAATTAATTTAAATACCCCGTCTTGGTCATTATATAAATGATAATGACGATCAGCCGCAAACAAATAGGCCATTTGTTCCTCAAAACGTTGCTGATTTTCGATGGCAATGATAGATTTTTGCATGGCTTCCCGAATCATTTTTCCAATTAATCCCGTCGAAGGTTCGGGGCTAATAACCGCTTGATCTCCAAGTTGAATTAAATAGTCTTTTAATAAATCTGCTTGCGTCGTTTTTCCTGAACCATCAATACCTTCAAAAACAATAAATAGGGGTTTCATTGTCAGCCAATCTACATTTTTATTTTGTCTGAGTTTATCTTATAATCAGGAGCAGATAATTTTGAAACCGAATTAACACCGCCATGCCATTTTCATTGCTTACCACAGGTAAAGGATTCATTAACGCCTTAGAAAAATCTGGCGCATTGGCCGTTTATGCTCCCTTAGAAGGCGGTTTTGAAGGCCGTTATCAACGTCGTTTACGGGCTGCGGGTTACACCACCTATTCATTGTCGGCTAAGGGATTGGGCGATTTAGGAGCCTATTTAACCCAGATTCATGGTGTGCGTCCTCCCCACCTCGGTAAAAGAAATATTGGCCAAGAAGCGGCTGTTGGCCCTGTGAATTTTGTGCCGCCCATTGCGACCTATAATCTGGACAATCTTCCGCCTAAATCGAAAGGCTTGGTACTGTGGATGTTAGAAGGCTTTGTTCTTTCTAAAACCGAATTACAATATTTAATTACCTTGACCCAACAAGACCCCCGCATCAAAATCGTCCTCGAAATGGGCGGCGATCGCTACTTCCGTTGGGAAACCTTAGAAAATAGCCTCAAGGCAGCTTAAGAGTCTGCTTGAAAAGCCCCCCTGTCCCCCAAAATTTGGGGCAAATCTTCACAAGTCCCCCAGAATTGGAGGATTTAGGGGGCAAAATAAAACTTTGCAAACAAGTGCCTAAGCTTAATTTCATCAATAATTTCTTTTAATAAAGAACCTCCGTCTATGAATGTAATAAACGGAGGCTTAATTTTTGTAAAAATTGAAAAATAACTAACTGCCAAAAATTTGATTTTTTAAAGCATCAAGCTCGGACAGGAGTTCTTGACGATTGGAAGCTTTCCACAGATAACGCCAGACAAACCAAGCAGTGTAGCCCATTCCCACTAATTGCAGCATGGGAGCCAGCAGGGGAATATCATTAATCGCATCGAGGATAGCGACGAGGATTTTAACGCTGACGATACCTAAAATGATGATTCCAATCGAGATCAACGGTTGTTGATTGTCCGCAAAGAATTGACCTGTTATTTCAGGAATTTTTCCCAAAACGTCCCAAACAGGCTGGAGCCATTCCTGCCAAGGTTGATTATTTAAAGTAGACAGGGGCCCTGCCTCAGTTTTAACCCCTGTTGTAGTTTCTTGTTTAGTTTCGTATTCCATCTTCAACAAGTCCTTCTGTTAAAATTGAACGTTTACCGCTAACAGCGACCCAAAAATGGGACTGTTGGCTCTTGCCCATATTATCAGACACTTTTGATGCCATGATCGCTAAAGTAATTTTGATTAATATAAGTCTGTGATGATTTTCCTATGATTTGATATTGTTGACCAATCGTTACCCTATATTAATCAGTTTTTTAGGGGGCAAAAACTATCCTAAGTAAAGATAATTAAAAGCTCCTTAGACGGCACTCACGAGAACAGGTTCCTGCTGAACAGGGGATAAAACAGAAAAATCGACATGACGGCAGGGAATTTCCACCGAATTGTTAGGACTCTCAATCAAGACCACTTTATCGAGTTCTACCCCTAGTTTACGGATGGGTTGCTGGAGCAGTTGGGCAATGTAAAAAGCAATATTTTCCGCTGTCGGTACTACCTTGGCAAAGTAGGGAATATCTTTATTCAAAAAGGTGTGATCAAATGGCTCCACCACGTAATCTTCAATCACTTTCTCAATGCTTTCTAAATCAACGAGCATTCCTGTCCGTCCATCCATTTCCCCCGTCACCGACACTTCCAAATGGTAGTTATGACCATGACCATTCACACGGGCGCATTTGCCATAAATTTCCGTATTGTCTTCTAAGCTCAGTTCAGGTAATGCTAAACGGTGAGCCGCGCTAAAGTGGGTTTTCAGGGTTAGGGTCGCTTCCATAGAATTTCCTTGATAATCAGCCCATAATTCGGGGTGTTCAAATAAACGAATTTTAACTAACGGTAAGTGGGGATTGAGACGATCCCAGATGGTTTTGGCAATATGTTCGGTGGTCGGTAAGATTTGCTGAAATTCTGGCCAAGTGTCGTTTAAAAATGAATAGTTGAGTTGGCTAGTGACTTCTTGTTTAATTACCCGCTTAACGGTTGAGAGATTTTCTACCATGCCGAAGCGATCGAGTTCTCCGATGAGAGACACAAACAGGACATAGTTGTGGCCATGCCCAGGAAAGCGGCTACAAGCACCGAATGTTTGTTGATTTTCCTCTTCAGTCAGTTCAGGCAACCAGTAACGATGACTGGCGGAAAATTCTGCCCGACGGTTAATAATACATTGCATGGCTTCTATCCAGCAGGGCTTGTAAAGTTTCGTAAAGCGTTCTGTTTAATAAGATATCCTAAGCGGGGGATCAATGGGGATGACAAGGCTTGCATTTTTCTAAATTGTGGTTATTGAGAGCGACAATTGCTAAAAAGATGGCTTTTAAATCCGTAAAATCTTCGCTATTCAACAAGCCGCTGTTACAAATTACTCTTCTTCTGTGAACTTGTCAAAAGAATGCACGATGTTCCTCTAACCTGATAATCTCGTGTTTGTTACTTAAAACATTAAAGAATTTTCTAAATTCTAAGCTATACTCATTTTATGTGATCTTTGAAATAATCTTTGTTTATAGAATTTTAGCAGTCTTCTGAAGATTGATAACTTAATCAAATCCCACTGTATTTAAAAAAATTAATCCTGATAATTTGTAATAAAACTTCAATTAACATTATGACAGTGAAATTCCGAGAAAAAGCATTAATGGCTTATGAAACTATGCCTTTAATTCAAAAAGAAAAGGTTGATTATGTAATACAGGGAATAGAATTATTAGATAAATGGGGGGCAATTGCACCTTTGTCTTTATCTCCTATCCCGCCAGAAAATCTAAAAAAAATTAAAATTCAAAACTTGGATACTTGGGTTGCCAAAATTGATGAAACAATTCGGTTACTTTTTAGGGAAACAGATCAAGGTTTTTTGATTATTGATATTCTTAGTTTGGCTTCAAATAATGCTTCATGATAACTTTAATTGATATTGATTTTATACTTGAAGTATGTGAACAAGAACTTCAAGATTTACGTGATTTTTTAAATTCTCATAATTCGATTGAAGAAACTGGAGAAAATGGACTATTAGAGTTTTTCTCAAATCGACCAAATTTAATCTTATTAATTGCCTCATGGCATTTTAATATGTCTCCTGCTTGTTATAAGGCTGAAGTTTGTTTGTTTAACAATGAATTTAGAGCAGATTTTGTTGTTGCGGATAGGCTGAGAAAAAAGTATGTTTTTATAGAATTTGAAAATGCAAAAGAAGATAGTATTTTTAAAAAGAAGCCGAGAAATTCTGAAGTTAGTAATATTAGTTATGAATGGTCTCCTCGCTATGAACATGGTGTTAGTCAAGTAATTGATTGGTACTATCGCATGGATGATTATGAGCGAACAAATAAATTTGAAGAATATTTTGGCGATCGCCACATTGAATATACAGGTTTATTAATAATTGGTAGAAATCATTTTCTCCAACAAGCTGGATTAATCCAAAGATTTAGATGGCGATCTCATAAAACAATTATTAATAGTAAATCTCTACACTGCATAACATTTGATAATTTACTTGAAGAATTACAAGAAAAACTTGAGATTCTCAAGATCTTTAATCAACTAAAGTAATAAATTTGACTATTAAAAAATAAAAAATGGCTCAAATGAATGTTAATAAACTTTACGAAATAGACTTTTATCAATGGACAATGGAACAAGCCCAAGCCCTACGAAATCAAAATTTAGAAGACTTAGATTGGGAAAATATTATTGAGGAAATCGAAGCTTTGGGGCGTAGTGATTACAATGCGGTTGTTAGTCTGCTGATGAGACAAATTGAACATCGATTAAAAATAGATTATGCCAATCATCCTGAATGCGATCGCCACTGGAAATCTGAAATTCTTGCTTTTCAAAAAAATCTCAAACGACGACTCAGCCCTTCAATGAAACCTAAACTAGAAATAGAGCTTCCAGAAATTTATCAAGATGCAGTAGACATTGTTTTAGCGAAGTATGATCTAGATCTACCCAAAACCTGCCCTTATTCCCTTGATGAATTAATTCCTTAGTTGACCGCGATCGCTATTTAAATCCAAATCAAGAATCCAAGAACGAGCAGAAGGGACATCGATTTTGGTATCTTCAGCAAAAATCGCTTCCGTTCCTGCTAAAGCTGAATTATCAAACTTAAACGCTGTATTTAGCCCGTCTGATTGCCAAAGACGCTGGTTAATCTGAGTTGCAACTTGGGAAGAAATCTGATAGAAATCAGTCAGTTTCTGAATGGTTAGCTCAGGGTTTTGCCGCATATTATCAATAATTTCTTGATAACTTTGAATAAATTGCTTCAATAATGATTGATGATTGTGATAATTCAACCAGGATTGATTTAAGTTGGCGACTACGCCTTGATAGCTTCCGATAACCGTTACTAAAGAATCGATTTGATGAATATCTGATAAATAGGAAAAGGGCGGATTTAATAGGGTGGCATCGAGTTGGCGATCGCGTAATTTTTCATAACGAATATTTGTCGCCCCTGCCGTAATCCAGACTAATTGCTGATAGTCCTGGTCATTGGGATATTGATAACGAAGATAACGACGTAACGCCCTTGCATAACCCGTATTGGTATCAATTCCAACCCGTTTGTGCCCAGTTGCTAAATCTAAAGTGCCGCATAGATCTAACATTCCCCCATGAATGGGTAAAAAAGCCGCAATATCCGAATAGTTATCTTCTAGCGCGATCGATAAGGTATCATCATAGGACATCAAAACCATATCCGCTTGCTGAGTTTTTAAGTCTTCATGGGCTTCATCGGCATTTTTAACGTATTTAATTTCTAACGGAATGGCTTCATTCTGCTGAATTTGTGCTAATAAAAAAGCAGATATATCTTTAAAAGCTGAAATCTTTAAGCTTTGTTTCATAAAAATCAAGGTATCAAATTTTTCTAATTATTGGCTGATAAAAACTATCATTAAACGATAGGAAAGTGTAAGGGAAAACCCGGAGAAATTGGATTGGATTGCTAATTAGACCCTTGCGGCGATCGCGCCTGTGGATGACGTTGCCCATATTTTTTCGTCAAAGGCGTTACACTCAATCCTTGAACAATAATCGACGCGCAGATCATAAAGGCACAGACCAGCCAAACCGCTTCAACCTCTGTTCGCCGCAAACAGAATCCAGCATAAAAAAGAGCCGCAACCCCAACCGGGCCAAACCAACCGACAAAGTAAGTTTCCGCTCGATTGTGTATCGGTTTAATCCACCGGCTTAAAAGCAAAATCGCGGGCATTCGTCGAAATAATAACACCAAGATTGCCAGTCCCCCTAAATTACCCCATCCTATGGATGCCCATTGTTGCCAAGGGAGCATTACACCTAACATAATAAAAATGGGCAGGGTAAAAAAGCGATTAATCGCCTCCTGTACATTGTCTTCCTCCGCACGTTGCGGCCCCCCGACGACATCGCCAAAAGCAAGCCCTGCAATAAATACGGCCAGAATATCATCCGTTCCCATCAGCTTTGCGGTTCCTAAGACCACTAAGGACAAAGCCAGGCTGTAGGTCAGAAACGAAGAATTTTCAATCGTTTTTTGTCGTTCTGCCCATTTCAAGAGGCGACCGGCTAAGTATCCCCCTACGATGCCAAATAAAACAGCCCCACCTACTTCCCAAAGCACAACTTGGGTTAACCAGTAAGGAAATAAATTTCCTGCTGTTAGCGGTTGGTTCTCCGAGGTTGTCTTTTCAAGAATAAGAACACAAAGAATGACAAATGGATAGGCCAACCCATCATTTGCACCTGACTCGGCGGAAATAATATGGCGAATACGCTTAGGTAAGTTTTCTTCAGCCACACCCCCTGTAACAATTGAGTTAGAAACAATGGGATCCGTCGGGGTAATCGCAGCCCCCACCAGCATAGCCTCCCAAAAGGGAAGATCAAGCATCCAATAGACTAACAACCCACTCGTAAGCCACATGATTGGCATGACGAACCCTAACAGAATCGCCAAGGATTTCCAATGTCGAAAAAAATACTGCTGAGGGAGTCGTAGTGCCACCCCCATTAGCCCGATCGCCATGGTAAAGCGAGCCGCCTGTTCTAAAAGCTGTTCTTGAGGAAGTCCCCAAGCCGTAGGATTAATCCATCCCAGCACCGCCGGGCCAAGAATAATCCCCATTCCTAGTGCTGCCAAGGGATCGGATGTCCACCAATTTCGTCGAAAATAATCAGAAACCAATCCCAATAGAAGGATAATGGCTCCAATAACCGCAATTAGAAGGTTTAGTTCATCCAAAAGGTTACCAAGAAGAGATTAGGATATGGGTCTTTGTTTGCTGCTTTAGGTAAAGCTTGTACCGAAATGTCGCTCTTTATTGACCTTCGACAATATAGGTCTGAATATTCCGCACCGCTTGAATGGCATAGTAATCATTGGGACGTTCTTTTAACGCTCTTTGAAAATTAATTAAAGCCGTCTGATAGTCTTCCCGTTCCGTTGCATCATAGCCGATTCGCATATAGCGGTCATAATCGGATTCCGTTGCCGTCGTATTACTGCGGGTGCTTTTCGTGGACGCATCCATGGCATTCCAATAGGCGATAGTGGCATAGCGATCGCGGGGATTTTCGGCTAAAGCACTCCGAAAATAGTTGGCTGCCGTTTGATAGTCGCCGCGTTGTTGGGCTGCGTAACCCAATCTCAAATAACGATTGTAAGGAGACTCTAGAGGATAAGCAACCGTGGGCGGCAAAGGATCCCGTGCAACCGGCTTCCCCTGACCGCGAGTGAGGTAGGTCTGCACATTGCGAAAAGCTTGGGTGGCATAATAATCCCCTGAACGCTCTTCTAAAGCCCGTTTAAAGTTATCCAAAGCCGTTGAATAATCCTTGAGATCCGTAGCATCATAGCCTGCCGTCATATAGCGATCATAATCGGTTAGCGGCTGAGATACGGCCTGGTTAGTCTGATGACTCCTAGCATTTCTCGCATTCCAATAGGCAATGGTGGCAGCGCGATCATTCGGACGTTCATAGAGAGCGTTTCTAAAATATAAAATGGCAGTCTCCGCTTCACCTCTTTGATAGGCCGCGTAACCTAACCGCATGTATTGGCTGTAGGGAGTTTCGGTTGTTTGGTTCGGTGCCACCGTTGGGCTAGGGGGGATCGTGGGAACCGTTGGCTGAGCCTGTAGGTGTTGGGACGGAATGAAGACACTTAAGCCTAAACCCAACATAAAAGAGTATGTTTTTACCGAATTCGTCATTTTCATAGTCTTATCCTTTTTCCAATCATCACTTCACAACAAATCGTCAGGGTCAGTCCGAATCCTATAAATTGATGGCAATTAAGATTGGCTACTGTTTTTAACTGCATTAACTAACTTAACCATGACAGATTGATGCCGCTAGGCTCCTCCTCCAGAAGTTAGAAATATTTTTGAAAAAAGAAAGATTTTTAGCCTGTTAAGCTGTTAAGGGTTTAAATTCCAGCACTTTACGTCTTTAGATATGTTTTTTTAACCACTCAGTAAGACAAATTCTTCTGAGCTAATTTTTGGGCTTAGCAATAGTAAATTAAGTGATTGATTTTAAATCATTCACACACATTGACATTAAATACTTAGTCTCTGATTTTAACGATATTGACGGTTTATTAAGATTTTTTGGTTATTAGGAAAGTTGACTGAAATGAGCAATACAGTTTCCCATCAGAAAATAAACCACTAACATTGCCGCAGCAGCGAGTGCGACCAAGGTTCCCGCCAACATCAGGGAAAACTCTTGTTCCTCAAAAGCTTGTTGCATTAGATGTAGAGACCAAGCAACTAAAGCTACATCAAATATGAGAATCGGCACCAGCATATATTAAAAATTGTTAACTTTATTTCTATTTTAATACAATTTATGAACATAGCAAGGGGGCAAGTCAGAACTTAAGATTTTCTCTAGATCTGGGGTTAGGTCGGTCGGACGGGAACTTGGTGCGCCTGTAAATAGGCTTTAACTTCTGCAATGGTTAATTGTCTGTAATGTAACAAGGATGCTAACAAGGCGGCTTCGGCTTTGCCTTCGGTGAGAGCTTGATAAATATGTTCACAATTACCGGCTCCACCGGATGCGATCACGGGAATCTCTACCTGTTGGGCAATGGTTGAGGTTAGCTCTAGGTCATAGCCTGCTTGGGTTCCGTCTGCGTCCATACTGGTAACTAATAATTCTCCTGCGCCCCGTTGAGCCATTTCTTTGGCCCAGGCGATCGCGTCAATGCCCGTATTTTCTCTCCCTCCCCGCACATAGACATCCCAACCAGGATTTTCTGGATCGTTTCTGCGTCTGGCATCGATGGCGACCACAATACAAGACACCCCAAAGCGATCGCTGGCTTGATTAATCAGATCAGGATTACGAACGGCGGCGGAATTAATACTGACCTTATCGGCTCCGGCTCTTAACAAATTTTTAATATTCTCTAAGGATTGGATTCCCCCCCCGACGGTTAAAGGAATAAAGACTTCTTCGGCTGTCCGATAGACCACATCGAGAATCGTATCCCGTCCTTCATGGGTTGCCGTAATATCGAGAAAAACCAACTCATCCGCCCCTGCTTCGTTATACAAACGCGCTAGCTCAACCGGATCGCCTGCATCCTTAAGATCAACGAAATTTACGCCCTTAACAACACGGCCAGCATTGACATCTAAACACGGTAAAATTCTTTTGGCTAACATAGCAATTGTATTAGTGGCAACTTTAAGGGTAGGCTAACGGTAATTTTTCTAGAAATTGTCACAAAATAGTGTGAAATCCAGATTGGATAATAACATTAAATCCGTCTCTTCCCTAATCTGAAGAAAATCTCAAAAATGAGCAATAATTTACCCAACCCATTTCTCAGTCTTCCCTACGAACCCGCGATAGAAAGTTTAGGTAATGAATATTTTGATGTTGTTGAAGCAGCCCAGTTTCCCCAGCATTTACTCCGTTTTCGCAATGATGCTTTGCTACCGAAACTCGGATTAGACCCCCAAGTCGTTACCGATGACCAGTTTATTGAAGCCTTTGGCCAATTTCAGGGAGTTCGGCCCTTTTTATCGCTACGCTATCATGGCTATCAATTTGGAACCTATAACCCGTTTTTAGGAGATGGTCGGGGATTTCTCTATGGTCAGGTGTGGGGAACCGATGGGCAACTCTACGATTTTGGGACAAAAGGATCGGGAAGAACGCCCTATTCTCGTACTGCTGACGGTAGATTGACCTTAAAAGGGGGAGTCAGAGAAGTTTTGGCAGCCGAAGCGTTACATTCCTTGGGAGTTAATACATCCCGTTGTCTGAGTTTAGTAGAAACAGGGGAAGCTCTCTGGCGTGGTGATGAACCGTCTCCGACTCGATCTTCGGTGATGATTCGCTTTAGCCGTTCCCATATTCGTTTTGGAACGTTTGAACGCTTGCACTACATTAAACGGGCGGATCTGATTGCTCCCTTACTGGATCACGTCATTGGTCTTTATTATCCAGAGGTTCCTGCCGACAGCAGCGATCGCTATAGTTTGTTTTATCGAGAGTTAGTCAAACGGGTGGCAAGTTTGGCTGCCCAGTGGATGGCGGCGGGTTTCTGTCATGGGGTTTTAAATACGGATAATATGTCGATTACGGGCGAAAGTTTTGATTATGGCCCCTATGCGTTTATTCCCACCTATGATCCTCGTTTTACGGCGGCCTATTTTGACAATGGTGGACGCTATTGTTATGAGAATCAACCGTTAATTTGTCGATTGAATTTGGAATTGTTACAACTTCCCTTAGCAATGGTTATTCCTGCCTCAGCGTTAACATCAGCCTTAGAAGACTTTGAAGTGCTTTACCATCATGCTTATCAAGCAAAAATGCTACAAAAATTAGGGCTACCGAGTTCAGGAATTGCGAATGCAAAAGCGTTAATTGTCCAAACGATTCAGGTTTTACAGGACAGTCAAGTGGGTTACCATCAATTTTTTAGGGATTTAGCCGAAAATTTTAACTTAGGATGGCGAGAGGATGGGACAACAATTTTAGAAAATAGCGTGTTAGAAAAGGCTGATTGGCCTGCTTGGCAAAATTTATACCATTTAGCATTAAGTTCCTTACCGATGGATGAGTTTATCCAGGTCGGTGATCGCTTAAAAGATGCTAATCCGAAAACTACCTTATTACGTCCGGTCATTGAAGACGTTTGGGCGGCGATCGCTAATGAAAATAACTGGAAACCCTTTGATGAATTAATCCAGCAACTCCAAACAGCACCCAATTAAGTAATAAATCAGGAGAAAATTGAGATTCGACCTCCGATTATTTTGATGAAGGGGAATTGGCAGGACGCAAGAAATGGGAAGAATGAGAAGATTGCTCGACTAATTGAATGAATTGTTCAACCGCTGCATTGTAACGTTCATCCCCCACCGAGGAGACATTATTATGCTCAGCTTCAGGAATTAAGAGGAGTTGTTTAGGAGCGGTAGCCGTTTCAAATAAGGTCTGACTCATGGCCGCCGGAACGGTGCTGTCTTGTTTTCCGTGAATGAAAAGAAGGGGCATTTTTAATCGAGGTACTTTCTTCAAGGAATCAAAGCGTTGGTGTAGCACGAAGTCGATGGGCAACCATCGGTAACGAGGTTCTAACTCCGCCATCTGTTTTAACGAGGTAAACGTACTTTCCACAATCACTCCTGCGGCTTGGGGTTGACGGACGGCTAAATCAATCGCGATCGCGCCACCGAGGGAATGGCCATAAATAAAAATATTTTCAGGAGCAATCTTGCGTTCTTGAACCAGATAATTCCAAGCGATTTGGGCATCTTGATAAACCCGTGCTTCAGTGGGAAAGGCTCCGACACTGCGCCCGTAACCTCGATAATCAATCAGCAGCACCGAAAAACCCAGTTTTTGATAACGTTTAGCCCGTCCTATATTACTGCTAATATTGCCACCATTACCATGCAAATAGAGTAAAACTTTTTCATTTTTGGGAGTTTTATGGGAACGAGGAATCCACCAGGCATGAATTTTTTCCGTAGATGATGGATTGTCCCCTACCGGCAGCCAGATCTCTTGGTACGTTAAACCCACATCGGCAGGGGTTCCTTCCATTTGGGCACTGGGGACGAAAATGAGGCGATTTTGTCCGACCCATAGACTGATACAAATCCCTAAGTAGGCGACCGCGCCCAAGCTAACTCCACTGATTAACAATTTACTTAACCAAGCAAAAGGCATAAAAGCTGATTTTTGAAGCAATTTAAGCTAGCCATGATGCTAACATACCCCTTAACGTTTTCTAGAGAACTTTCTGATCCCCAATCGCGTCATTGCCAAGCAGCATTAACCAACTTTTACGGAACTCGATTAGAATGAGGACTATTAAAAGTCAGGATAATGGCTAGTATCTGTGGTGTCAGACTCGGAAATCCTAAATCTTCCGCTAGTCTTAAATTGTGAGGAGTAACAATGTCTTATTGGGTTCAACAACGGATCAAGTGTCTGCAAACTGCTTTTAGTGAGGAATATTGTCAGGCGATCGCGGAAGTAACCAACGTGATGGTACGCCAATTACGGTTGGGAAAAAAATTATTAATCTGTGGTAATGGGGGATCGGCTTCCGATGCTCAGCATATTGCGGCAGAATTTGTGGGACGTTTCCATCTTAACCGTCAAGCGTTACCGGCGATCGCCTTAACCACCAATACTTCAACCCTAACAGCAGTGAGTAACGATTACAGCTTTGATATTGTCTTTTCTCGTCAAGTTGAAGCCTTTGGACAACCCGGCGATATTCTATGGGGGTTATCGACCTCTGGCAAATCCTCGAATGTTCTCCATGCCCTCAAACGGGCGAAAGATTTAGGCTTAATTACCATCGGGATGGCGGGTCATAAAGGCGGTTTATTCCAAGAATTTGTTGATTTCCCTTTATTTGTTGCTGAAAAAAATACGCCCTATATTCAAGAAATCCATCTCATCACCTACCATCAAATTTGTGAGCAGGTAGAAGCGCAACTTTTTGCAAAAGCAGGATTAGAGGCACAATTTGCGGTTTAATACTCATTAAATATCAAGAAAATTCTCAGGAAAATTTTAAAATTTTTCTGATTGTAAATTGCCATGCCTGACATGAATCAACCGGCTCCAGCCTTAAAAAAAGCGTTGTTTTTGGATCGGGATGGGGTTGTAGTTAACTATATCCCCTATCTTAGCCAACCTGAACAAGTGCAAATTCCTTCTGGGGCAGGTCAGGCATTAAAACAATGGCAAGATGCCGGCTACCTCCTAATTGTGATTACTAATCAGGCAGGAGTCGGTCGGGGTTACTTTACCCTAGACGATGTGGAAGCTGTTCATCATTGTATTCGCCAAAAATATCAGGATTTTGGGGTAAAATTTGATGCTTTCTTTCTCTGTCCCCACCATCCCGACGATCAATGTCAATGCCGTAAGCCATCTCCTTATCTACTGCAAACGGCTGCCCAACAGTATGGGATTAACTTAGCGGACTCTTTCTTTTTAGGGGATGCCCCCAGTGACCTAGAAGCCGCGATCGCCGCAGGTTGCCAACCACTTTTAGTGCTAACAGGTCGGGGTCAAGAAACCTTAGCCAAGATCGAGCAATATTCCGTTAAAGTTCCGGTTTTTGAGCAAGTAAAAGATACAGTTAATTTACTTCAGTTATCAAAGCAGGAAAAAGCGCGATCGCCCCTATTTATTTCCTTGATCCCTAACTTAATGGGCGGTGAAGGCCATATTATTCCCTATCACGAAGCCGTGAGCCAGGCAGTAAAAAAACTGAATTGGGACTATCAGGCTATTATGCCAATCCATCCAGGCAATCAGAATCTCCCCCAAGATTGGAATGCTTGTTTACTCGATACGGATTTAGAAGCCGAAGGCAGGGGTTTAGAAAAATTATTAAGGATCAAAGAAGCCTACGCCTTGGGAGTAAGTATTGCTAATTACTTTCGTCAACATCAAAAATCAGACCGTCCTACCATTATTTTTCTGGAAAGATTTATTCATTTACAATTATTTTCTTTAACGATTGCGCTTTATTTAATTCCTAAGAATAACTTGCAAGTTTGGTTACTCTATCGTCGGGATGTTCATCAAGATAAAACTCGCTTTATTTATAAATTTTTACACCAAATTATTCACAAGCTTTTGCCCGATAATCAGTTACGGTTTTTAACGGATAGCGACTTTTTAGCCCATTCCTTATCAAACTATTTTCAAGAAAAAATGACGGTAATGCCGATTCCCCACACAAAGATTCATTGTCCAGACAAAGCATTTAATCTAGATAATCAAATTTACTGTTGGTGGCCAGGTTCACCCCGCTTAGAAAAAGGCTGGGACACCTTAAAAGCAATTACTCAAGCAAAAGTTCAATCAGGTCATAAAATTTGTTTAATTGCGGCGGAGAATGCGAATTTTACAGAAGCCAAAGATGGGATAAAAATTAAAGCAGTTAAAAATAATTTAACTCGTGATGAGTATACGACTTGGCTATGCCTGAGCGATATTATTTTATTACCCTATGATGCTGATGCCTATAAAGAGAGAACCTCCGGCATTTTCACAGAATGTATTATTGCAGGAAAAATTCCGTTGGTAACTCCCCATACTTGGATGGCAGAGGAATTAAAAAACTATCAGCTAGAAGCCCTAATTATTGACTGGAAAGATCCGCAAATCGTTTGCAATACTATTTTAACTGTGATGGCTAGTCCTGATATTAAAAATCAAATTTTAGCTATGCAAAAAAACTTTAAGCAATTTCACAATTCAGGCACCTACGCTGACACCCTAAAACAGATTTTTTTTGAAACAAAGCAAAGCAGTTAATAATTTCAAAAATAGAAACCTAACCGCTAACTTTTAAAGAGGAGCCAAAGATTAACCGTGTATATCAGGATTATCGTTAGGTAAATCGGCTACTTTCTCTAAAATCGTTTCTTCGGATGTGGCTTCTCCCGATTCAGGATGACTAGTATCCTCTGGAGTTTGCTCATTACTATCTTCACTAGATTCAGTGGTAGGCGAATCTTCGTCGTTATTCACTGAATTGTCTGATATGTCTTGTTCTTGTTCATAGGAAATCGTTTCGACAGCGGCTTCAATTTGATAAATTTCAATAACGTCCTGATTATTTTCCTCATCTGGATTGTCATGAATAGTCGCAACCGTAATTTTTTCACTGAAAGATTGGGTTTCTATCTTGGTCGGTTCATATTCATTTGCTGTTTCTTCAAAACCTTCCGTTTCCCAATCTTCGTCGAGTTCGTCAGCCATTATAGCTTTATCGTTTTCTTCAATATCAACAGGAATTGGGTCAACTTCCGTGGTAATTTCTACTTTAGAGACTGTATTTTGAGGACTAGCTTCAATTTCAATGCCATCTTCTAAAGGCGAAGCAACGGGTTCAATTTTTTCTTCGACAATGTTATCAATTGGCTCTGAGGCGATCGCGGTTGTCTTATCTTGACGCTCTTCCCAATCGCTATCATCCTCATCCATTGTATCTAGAACCGAGGTAATACTTTCAGGTTTGGTTTGAGGTTGTTTTTTCCCAAAGAAACGGCTTAAAAAGTTGGGCTTTTTCGTTTCATTCGTTTTAGACGGCGTGGGAATGCTAGGCGGAGCCACGGCAGGCGATTCCTCAACAGTTACATCCTCAACGGCATCGTTTATTTCATCCGTTTTTAGTGCAGGTTCAACATCAGCAATCATCGTTTCAGATTCGATAATCTCTTCTTCTGGCATTTCTGCGACGGCTTCAATCTCTTCCGTTGGAAAACTAACTTGAGTAGGCAAAGGAACCCTATCGGCGATCGCGTCTGCAACTGTTTCTACTTTCTCGTTTGTCTCCGTAACCACTTCAGGTTGAGGTTGGACAGGTGTGGTTGCTGTTGGCTTCACTTTAGCTTTCTTCTTGCTTAATCCGCCCCCAATCCAGTCGAGTAAAGAAAAAGTTTTAATATTAGGTATTTTTTCAGGATTCGCGATCGCCCCGCGTAGAGAAATCGTTTGCCACGTAAAAGAGAGAATTAACACAACAGCCGCCATTTGGCCTAATAAAACGCCGCCCGTTATTCTGCCCGCACAAACCCACAGGACTAAACCATAAAACAAGCCCACTCCGCTCCAGAGGAAATCATCTTTACGATGTAATTTGGGAGCAAAGAATGCCGAAAAGAAAAAGACAAGACTGGCGAGGACAATCGCGATCGCTAGAATATAGGCCAACATGAAAGGGTTACTCCGTCGAGATTCCTCTTACCATTCTGAATCATCTTGTCCGTTCTGTTGCAGTTTTTTCCATCGATTAAAGTTTTGTAAAAGACCACAACGTTAAAAAATATTGAATAAATTGCGAAAACGCATTAATCCACCTTCACAAACCCTTTCTAGTCTGCCAAGCAACTGTGCAACTTAAGTTAGAGCACGTTATAGCAAGCCTTACCTAAGCGCTAGATACGTTCCCCTATTCATATATATACAGATATATATACAGAGAAAGTTAATCGCGATCGCCACTCCAAAAACGACCATAGAATCAATCAAAACCCTAAAACCGTTGCGTAGAGGTGGTTGAAGGGAAGTTTAAAAAAAGATTTGAGAAAGGAGTTGACAGGCAGTGGAGTTCTGGGTATAGTAGTAAATGCGCGGTTGAGAGCGAGAGCCGAGAGCGCGCCCCGAACCTAGACAAATCAATAGTTTGAAGGTTATTAA
>JAYKGY010000005.1:0-62540 GCA_035285545.1 Snowella sp.
TGGTAAGAGGTCTAGATATGAAAAAAATTAGCTATAGCAAAGATGTTGACGCTCTGTTAATTGAACTCTCTAACGAGGCGATCGCCTATGCCGAAAACGAAGGAGATGTTATTTTGCACTACTCCCAAGATGACAAATTAATCTTAGTTGAAATTTTAGACTTTCGCCGTTTAGTTTCCACCGAAACTATGAGCGAATTATTGAAAACCTAAGATCTTAAAATTTCCCTCGAAACCGCGATCGCCACTTAAAAAATTAGAACGTGATCGCAAACTACCTCAAATTACCAAAATATAAAATCATGAACACCATCACCCTAAAACTCTCTAACACACTTTATCAAAACTTACAAAATTTAGCCAATCAAACCGGGCGATCGCCTGAAGAAATTGCCACAGGCTTATTAGAAAAAGACCTGCAAATTCTTGATGATCCTGTAGATGAATTTATTGGAGCCTTTCAAACGAATATTCCTGATTGGGGAGAAAATCATGATTATTATTTAGGTCAACAATTCCAAGAAAATCACAATGGGGGAAAGAGGTGATTTTCTTTAGGTAATCAGCAGGTAATGTAATGAATCAAATAAAAAACTTCCGCTACAAAAACCTGTAACGGAAGCCTGAAACAGCAATTCAATTTGAGAAATTAACGAACGGTTCCTTCTAACTGATCGACACGAATGGGTTTGAGCAGATAGAGTTTAATAAATTGCCAACCGTTGGAAAGGAAAATCGGTAATTTTTGTAATCCTTTGAGGAAACCAGGCGCATTAGAAGCATCGATCGCGCGTAATTTTTCGTTGTTGCTTACACAGGTTTCTAAGCGATCATAGAATTCAGGATTTTTGATGTCCAGAATAATCGGGAAAACTCGGCCTGCGGTATCGTTGGTTTTGTCGATAACTTCCTTATCGTATTCTCTGGCATTCAAGCCTAAGATGGCATAGAAATCAGCACGTTGCAAATCATTTAAATACATGGTTGCAAACACCGATAAGAGGAAGAAACGGCACCAGAGACGAGCGCGCCAATCGTTTAGGGTGTTGGGTTGGGCCCGCATAATGGCATCAAAGAAATCCCCATGACGGTTTTCATCTTGACACCAGTTTTCAAAGAATTTAAAGATGGGATAAACTCTGTCTTCGGGATGCTGCTCTAAATGACGGTAAATGGTGATATAACGCCAGTAACCAATTTTTTCAGATAAATAGGTTGCGTAGAAAATAAATTTGGGTTTAAAGAAGGTATATTTACGGCTCTTGGTTAAAAATCCTAAGTCGAGGGATAAATCAAAATCCGACATCGCTTTATTTAAAAAGCCCGCATGACGCGCCTCATCCCGTGACATTAAATTAAAACACTCAGCCAAGAGGGGATTTCTATTTTTTAAGCGTCTGCCTAATTCTTTGTAGAGCAAAAAGCCAGAAAATTCTGCCGTACAGGAACGCTCTAGGAATTCCATAAAAAGACGGCGTTTTTCCCCGTCAATATGGGCCCAAGATTGTTCAAACTCCTCATCCCGAACGAAGTGATGACGATTGTAATCAACGCGAAATTCTTCAAGAATGGCTTCTAGCTCTTCCTCATTAGGAGAAATATCCATGTTGGCCACTTCGTCGAAATCGGTTGTATAGAACCGAGGGGTGAGGATCGTTTCTTTGGCTGGAGCTTTAATACCAGGGCGAAGTTCCTCAAATTCAGGCTTTTGGAGAGTTGTAACCATAAATTTTTATACGGGTTTTTCTTGGATGCAAATTGCTCGTAACGCAAAAACGAGCCTAAAAATATAGTGTATCAAGGGATTCGCTCAGAATCATCCCTATTATGTTAAGAGTTGCAACGAAATACAAAATTATTTTGGCTGGTTAAAAACCGCTTTAAGCGTCAGGACGGCTAGAAGACTTTGCAAAGGTAGAGATATTTTTTATAATAGTCATTCCTGGATACTTTGAGCCGTTCTTAAGGGACTGAATTTAACCGTGATTGATACTAATCTAGAATTTTTAGCTGAAACTGACCCCGCGATCGCGGAAATTATTGACCGAGAACTCCAACGCCAACGGGTGCATTTGGAACTGATTGCGAGTGAGAACTTTACCTCTCCGGCGGTATTAGCGGCTCAGGGTTCCGTATTGACTAATAAATATGCAGAAGGACTCCCGAAAAAACGCTACTACGGGGGCTGTGAATATGTGGATCAGGCTGAACAATTAGCCATTGATCGGGTTAAGCAGTTATTTGGTGCGGCCCATGCCAATGTTCAACCCCATTCGGGTGCCCAGGCCAATTTTGCCGTTTTTCTAACCCTACTTGAACCTGGTGACACCATTTTAGGGATGGATTTATCCCATGGGGGGCACTTAACCCACGGTTCTCCTGTAAATGTTTCGGGTAAATGGTTTAAGGCTGCCCATTATGGCGTAAGCAAAGAGACAGAACGGTTAGATTACGACCAAATTCGGGAAGTTGCCCTAAAAGTTCGTCCGAAATTGTTAATTTGTGGCTATTCGGCCTATCCCCGCATTATTGAGTTTGATAAGTTCCGCGCGATCGCTGATGAAGTCGGGGCCTATTTACTCGCCGATATTGCCCACATTGCGGGGTTAGTCGCCACAGGCCATCATCCCAATCCCTTACCCTACTGTGATGTCGTGACCACCACAACCCATAAAACCCTGCGAGGCCCTCGTGGTGGTTTGATTATGACCAAGGATGAGGAACTGGGTAAAAAACTGGATAAATCGGTTTTCCCTGGAACCCAAGGCGGGCCTTTAGAACACGTTATTGCAGGTAAAGCGGTTGCTTTTGGAGAAGCCCTCAAGCCTGAATTTAAAGCCTATTCCGGTCAAGTGATTGCCAATGCTCAAGCCCTCGCAGCCCAACTCCAAAAACGGGGTTTTAATATCGTTTCGGGTGGAACGGATAACCACTTAATGTTGGTGGATCTGCGCTCTATCGGAATGACGGGGAAAGTGGCGGATCAACTGATTAGTGAAGTCCATATTACCGCGAACAAAAATACCGTTCCCTTTGATCCCGAATCTCCCTTTGTCACCAGTGGCTTACGGTTAGGCTCTCCGGCGATGACGACTCGTGGCTTGCAGGAAATGGATTTCGTAGAAATTGGTAATATTATTGCCGATCGCTTACTCAACCCTGATGATGACGGGGTAAAACAAGAGTGTCTACAACGGGTGACCGATCTCTGTGCGCGTTATCCCCTGTATCCTCACTTAAAAATTCCGGTTCCCGCGATCGCCTAATTCATGGACTGCTTTTTAGTCTAGTCAATTGATAAACCGTCTAAATTTATGACCTAAGATAGAAGAAATGATTCAACTAGGGGATTTTACGGTAAACTCTGACTCAAGAGTCTTCAATAAACTTGCCGTATCCCATGCTAGGTGAACCATACCATCTGATCGCTTTCGTCATCTCCGTTGCCGTTGTTTGGTGGACAACCCCCATTGTTAAACGCATTGGACTCAAAGCGGGTTACGTTGATCGTCCCAATGAACGAAAAATGCATCATCGTCCGATGGTTCGCCTGGGCGGTGTTGCCATTTTTACCGGCAGTTTAGTCGCCCTATTAATTGTGTGGTGGTCTGGCGGCTTTGGTCTTTTGCCTCCCAATAAAGAATGGGAAATTTGGGGCGTAACCCTGGGGGGAATCGCCTTCTTTTTAATCGGATTGATTGATGATTTATTTAGCCTCAGTGCCATTTCCCGTCTGATTGCCCAAATGGGAGTGGCAGCCATTGTTTGGACGATGGGCATTCGCATTGACTTCATCACCTTGCCCTTTGCCGACTTAACTCAGCTTCACTGGTTGAGTTTGCCTATCACGATGATTTGGTTAGTGGGGATGGCTAATGCCATTAATTGGATTGATGGTTTAGACGGATTAGCCGCAGGGGTTTGTGGCATTTCCGCCGTTGTTTTACTCATTCTCTGTCTTTTTATGGAGCAATCGGCAGCAGCCCTAGTCGCGGCAGCTTTGGCAGGGGGAGCATTAGGATTTCTACGCTATAACTTTAATCCTGCCCAAATTTTTATGGGAGATGGGGGAGCTTATTTTATGGGCTTTACCCTAGCAGGCGTTGCCGTTATTGGTTTGGTGAAAGTCGCAGCCGTAACCACCGTCGCCGTAACTGCCGTGCTTTTACCCTATCTGGTGCTAGCGGTTCCTATTTTAGATATGTCGGTAGTGATTTTATCCCGATTAAAAAAAGGACAATCGCCTTTTGTTGCGGATAAGGGACATTTACATCACCGCTTGATGAAAGCTGGTATTTCCCACCGTTCCACCGTTATTTTTATCTATGCCTTAACGCTGTGGGTGGGTAGTTTGGCTCTCGGTTTTTCCAATATTCCGAGCGGTTGGGGATTCGCGATCGGTGCAACCTTTTTATTAATTTATCAAGGATGGCAAGTTTGGCGCATTAGTCGTCGAACAAATGAGTAAGCAGGCAATTGTTCTGGAGGCTGAAGTAATCTGCATTTAATTTCATTATTTTGCTAACCATAAGACATAGTTTTTAGCTTCATCTTCTAGCTTCCTCATGGTTCTACGCCATTGTTCAACTTGTCGTTCTCTTTTTTGTCGTTCTTCCCCAGAAGGATAAGTTAGTCCGTACTTAGGGTCATACGAATCGGACGCGTTAACTCTCTTAAATAATTTTAATCCTTGATTAGGATGGATATTTCTCTCTAATAACCAATGATTACAGGCAACTTGCCATAATGTACAATGATCATGAGCTTCCCCTCCCAAAGCACGAATTTTTTTAACTGATAGTTCTGAATTTATAAATAAAAACTTGTTTGTTTCTGCCGAATTTTTAAATAAGCGGGTTTCGCTCCCTTTGCCACGAAAGAACTCAACAACAAAATATTCTCCAAAATCAAAAATACAAATTTCTGTCGGTTCACTTCCATCATTTTTTAAGTAAGCAAACTCTTGATTTTTAAAACTATTATTTGATAATAACGAAGCAGATTCAGGTAATAAGATTCTAATACGTGAAAACCTATCGCTATAATTTGACCAAAATACTCGACGAGAGCGAAGCTGCCTAAAATCTTTACTACTTTTATCTAAACAATTTAGTATCTCGTTTACTAAGTTAGAAAAATCATTATAATTAACTGCACCTATCCATTTTTGTAAAGCAAATTTAGCATTTGATGATAATTCACTCCAACGAGAATTAGCAGAGTTGAATCCATAATTATTCCTTAACCATTCAACTAATTTTGGATATTTTCCACCTATTTCGGCAGGAATTTCGCATAAAATAGACTCTACCGAATATAGTCGCTGCTCATCGCTCATTTCTTGAAAACAATTTAATAGCCAAGAAATATGATTTTGAGTAATTAAATGTATATTTGTGGTTGCAATTTCAATAAAATATAGAGTTGCATATTTTAAGCTTTCATCAATAATTGAAATTTTTGTTGGTAATTGGTTGTCTAAAAAAAGCTGATATGGCGTAACAAGACATTGCCAAGCTATTTTAGTTATTTCAACTTGAGGGAGTTTAGAAAATAATGCGTTAATAATGGAACAAGTGACCTTATCTATTTGCGTTTGTGGAATAAATTTTGAAAATGTATTAGTAAGAGATTGAGGAAAAAAAGTACTTGTCTGTTGTTTATTTATATATAAAATTAGATTCCAAAAAAGTAATTGCTTTAAACTATTATTGTTTTGCGAATAATTCCAGATAAATTGTGATGTAGTATCACTTTTTTCAGGATTTATCTTGTCCCATTCTGATTTTTTGTAAATGCAATAAATCCATTCTAAAAAATTAATATTTTGAAAATTTTTATTTTCAATATCTTCCATGATTTCATTAATTGTTCGGGGATGTTTATTAGGAAGATGGGGCACACCTTCAGGAACTTTTATTGCTTTCAAAGCACTTTGCTTTCCCGACAAACCTGCTAGCTCTTTAAGTTGATTGGCTTCAATATTTGTTATTTCTGGAAGCTTTAATTGAGAAAAGTAGAATTTAGACATATAAAAATTGTTTTAGCTCCATACTTCAATTGTTTGATTTATTTTGCTTAGAATTTTCAAAAAGCTTAAGATCTTCGCGTTTAAATTGAAAACGAAAAACTACTTTTCTATCTTGAGGATCATCAAACTTTTGTTGAGAATCAATTTCTCCTCTCCCTGCGGCCATAAGTTTTTTCTTGAGTTGATTCTTTTCAGGAAAATCTAATTGTTGAGAAAGGATATAATCGGAAACAGACAACGACCGTTTTAGGCTTAAATTAACATTATCTTGCTCTGAACCTTTAGAACTAGTATGACCTTCAATAATAATCCGAATAACTTGTTGATCAAATTTAGGATTAGAAAAAATAGTTTTACTGTAAATTGGAATAAATTCTTGCAAAAATCGTTTTCCTTCCGGTTTTAAAACTGCGCTATTTTCATCAAATAAAATCTTATTTGCTAAACTAACATCACCTGTTTCGGGATCAACTGTTATTCCTCCTCCTTTTATATTTCCTTCCAAAGCATTTAAAATACGTTGTGGTAGCTCCTCAATGACTCTTTTATATTCATTTAGCTGAACTAAAACCGTGATGAATAACAAAGCAAAGATCATTACCAAACTGGACATTAAATCTCCAACAGAAAGCCAAACGCCTGAATCCTGTTCCTCAAGAAGTTCTTCGTCGGTATCATAATCAAATAAATCACTCATGTATTTTACCTACTTTTTGATTTTTACTAGACTTAATTTCGTTAATTTTTATTGTTTTTTAGTTCATTAGCTGCTGCAACAAGATATTCTGCAACACTCATTAAACCTGAAGAAGATTCATTGAGATTAGAATAAATATTAGCCGTAAATTTATCAAACTCTTTCAAATTATTTGCATAAGTGCTTTGCGCTTTTTCCAAATAATTACTGAGTTGTTCATTGCCATTATTCAAGGCAAGATCGAAGGATTGATTCATTTGCTGTAGTGCCTGATTAAATTGTCCTGTTAATTGTCGATAAGAATTTTCGACCTGAGCCGCTTCATTACCAATCGTTCGTGCCAATTCTTGTAATTGGGCTAAACGTTCGCTAGAATTTAAGCCAATTGCCGTTGCTAATTTATTAATTTCTGTCATTGTGGCACTGATTTTGTTTAAGCTTTGATTGACTTGTTCACTCATTGCTTGCCGTCGCTCAGCTTCTTCTAAAAATGCCTGTTGTAAATTATTCACAACCTCAGATAATCCTTCTCTTTGTTTGCCAAGTGTTTCATTCAACAAATTATTTTGTTCATTAAAAAATTGTTGCAGCGCATTCTGATAGTCTAAACGGAAACTTTCTAACTCCGTTTGTACTGTTTCACGAGTATTTTGGAGCATTGTATCAATATTGTTCAAAGTTCCCAGCAAATTATCTTTAGCTTGGTTCAATAACATCGAAGCTTCTTGACCTACGGTAGTTAAAGTGTCAGATTGATTTTGAAAAGCTTCATTTGCTTTAACAAGAATCTGTTCGGTAGAAGAAGAAACCTCTCTTAACATTTGTTTCTGTTGTTCTGCTTGAGTATCTAGGGCTTGCTGTAAGTCTTCTCGAATTCCTCGGAATGTTTCTGAGGCTTTATTCGCACTCGCTTCAAAAGCCCCCCTTTGCGCTTCCATGCCCGCAATACTTTGTTCTACAGCTTGATTAATTTCTGTAGCGACTTGCTGCATTACACCTTGAGTATCAGTACGAAATTCTGCCAAGATGTCCTGTAAATTACCCGCAAATTCTTGCAATTTTTGTAATGTATCTTTCTGGAAACTTTGGATCGTTTCCACCGCTCCTGCTAAACTTTGGGCAATGCCTCCTAATTCATTTTTTAACTCGCGTACAGCTAATGAAGCATCCCTTGTTAAGTTAGCACTTTGATCCAAACGCTCAACAACAGGTTCAATTAATTCCTGCCGCAATTGTTGAACTAACAATTCTACTGTTTGCTTCTGGTTTTCTTGAATTTCTCGAATAATCTGTAAGTCTTGTGAGATAGGCAATAAATATTTATGATTTTGTTGTTTAAGTTCAATTAAATTTTTAACTAATAAATTCTCTTCAGAAGACAGAGATTCTTTAATCGCGGCACTGATTGATTGAGGCGTTAGCAAAGATAGTTGCGCTAAACTGCTAGAAATTTGAGCCAAAGATTTTTCAATTTTTTGATCATCATTTTGACTGCTATTGGGATCTAATCGTGAAAGAATTTTCGCTGAACTTTCTACATACGCAATATTATTTAATTTTTTGTATATACTATTACGAAATTTTTGTTTATCACTTCCACTCATGGAGAGAATTATCATAAATAAACTAGCACAAGACAAACCAAATAAAGATGTCACAAATGCTAGCTTCATTCCTGACAAAAGTTTTATACTAGCGTCCAATAAATTTTGATTATTAGAAATAGTATTTAAATCAATTCCTTGTAATCCAGCGAAAATCCCTGTAAAAGTCCCTAAAATTCCCAAGGCAGTCAGTAAAGTTGGAGCAAAATATACTGGGCTTCTTGGGACAGATTTAATTAATATTGTTGGATAAGAAAAAAGTAGAAAATATTGATCTTGCTTTTTAGGTCTAAATCTTCCAGAAACAATTTCTCCATCAAGATATTTGATTAGCCATGTAAAAACATTTTTGTTGTCTACATTACGACTTTCAATCCAATCTTTATTTTTATATTTACTTAGAATTTCTATTGCATTTCTTATTGTGCTAAATTCTTCTCGATTTTTATAAGAGAATACTGACCTTAATTCAAGTATCAAACATATAGCAGCGGTAAATATAATACTTCCAACAAATATAAAAATTCCTAAATACCCGCTAAATAGGCTAACAAAAAATTGAAAAAATTGATAAAGTAATTCCATAAATCCCATTTTAGCCCTCTACATTTAAAAATTGATTGATTTCTTGAGCTGACAATCTTTCTTGAGCAACTCTAATCGGAAGATGAGCAGCATCTTTCCAGTTTGCAATAGGTTGAAGTAGGCATAAGCCATATAGAGGTTCTTCGCTTTGCGCTTCAGTATCTTCTGCAAGATAAACATACTTAGGCGCATAGCAACGCAAAAGCCTGATTTGTAAACTAGTCTTTAGATCTCTAAGTGAATTAGCTAAAGGAGAACCGGTTTCAAAAAGGTCTTGTGCTAATTTCCAAGCATGATTAACGGTATTGATTTCCTTGACTAGTTGTTCAAGAGAAGGAGTAAGTAAGCTCATTTCTTGCAGAATATTAGTAAATAGCTATTATTTGCCTGTTTAAGCCAATAAATCTTATTTAGCAAAATCAAATTAGGCTTGCAATAGCAACATGATGATGAATCATACAATATTTTTAAAACCTTGAAAGTCACTTTTTTTAGGGCAAAAAACATGACTTTACCCGTCTTGACTTTTTGCCATTTTAGTGTTTAAGCAGGCTTGTAGATCATGACGGGCGAATCTGCTCACAAAAGACTCCCCTTGGTTTGCTAAAATGCCTTAGATACCTTAATTTGACGCGATCGCTGTAACCTTGGGACTGAAGTATGGCTAATGTGACTTTTTTATTGGAGATCGGTACAGAAGAACTACCCGCAGATTTTGTCGCCAACGCGATCGCCCAATGGCAAAGCCTCATTCCTGCGAGTTTAGCAGAAAATCTTTTAACACCTCAAGGAATTCAGGTATTTGGGACACCCCGACGTTTAGCCTTATTAATCCAAGGTTTACCCAGCCAACAACCCGATCGCGAAGAAGCTATAAAAGGCCCACCTGCTGGTGCAGCTTTTAAAGACGGTCAACCGACTAATGCCGCTATTGGCTTTGCGAAAAAACAAGACGTTGATATTAATGCCCTAGAAATTCGAGCAACGGATAAGGGAGATTTTGTTTTTGTCCAAAAGAAAACGCCTGGCCGTCCTGCTCAAGAAATTTTGTCGGAATTGGTTTTAAATTGGATTAATCGCCTAGAAGGTAGACGCTTTATGCGCTGGGGCGATGGAGATTTACGATTTCCGCGTCCGATTCGTTGGTTAGTTGCCCTCTTGGATGACCAAGTTTTACCTCTGCAACTCGTCAATGGTTCCACGACTCTCAACAGCGATCGCGTTTCTAGAGGACATCGGGTTTTACATCCTGAAGCAATTAGTATTCCTAACGCGGCAGCCTATCAAGATAGTTTACGTTCAAGTTACGTTATTGTCGATCCCCCAGAACGTCGCCAAATCATTGAGCAACAAATTCACGAAAAAGCAAAATCCTTAGATGGTAAGGCGGAAATTTATCCTGATTTACTCGCTGAAGTCGTCAATTTAGTGGAATATCCTACTGCGGTTATTGGTCAATTTGATACCGACTTTCTCAAATTACCCACCGAAGTCATTACCACTGTAATGGTGACGCATCAGCGTTATTTCCCGATTAAAAAAGTAGACGGTAGTTTATTTCCCAATTTTATTACCATTGCTAATGGTGATCCCAGCAAAGCCAGCCTAATTGCAGAGGGAAATGCACGGGTGATTCGGGCCCGTTTAGCGGATGCTCAATTCTTCTATCAAGCCGATTGTGATCAACCCTTAGAAAGTTATTTACCCCAATTAGAAACGGTGACTTTCCAAGAAGAACTAGGAACGATGCGGGATAAGGTTGATCGCATTATGGAAGTAGCCCAACAAGTCGCCGAACAGCTTAATTTAGGGGAACAAGACCGCCAAGAGATTGAAAGTACGGCTTTATTATGTAAGGCCGATTTAGTCACCCAAATGGTGTATGAATTTCCCGAATTACAGGGAATTATGGGACAAAAATATGCGCTAGTGAGTGGGGAATCCAAGGCCGTTTCTGATGGAATTTTTGAACATTATTTACCGCGCAATATTGAAGACAGTTTACCTGAAACCCTTACGGGACGAGTGGTGGGAATCAGCGATCGCTTAGATACGTTAGTGAGTATTTTTGGATTGGGTTTATTACCCACAGGGTCTTCCGATCCCTTTGCACTGCGACGGGCTGCCAATGCCATTATTAATATTACCTGGTCTGCCAATTTAGGCATTAATTTAGAACAGTTATTAAGCCAAGGATCGGCGGATTTTGTGACGGCTCATCCTGATAAAGAAAGTCCTTTTGAATTACTGAAAAATTTCTTTATTCAACGAATTAAAACCCTGTTAGAAGATGAGTTAAAGATTGATTATGATTTAGTCAATGCGGTGCTGGGGGAAAATGATTCTGACTATACCCAACGAGCCTTGGAAAATTTACTCGATGTTCGCGATCGCGCTCAATTTTTACAGAGTATTCGCAATAATGGGCAATTGGAACAAATTTATGAAACCGTTAATCGTTCTGCCCGTTTAGCCAGTAAGGGTGATCTCAATACCCAAAGCCTTGATCCCCAAACGGTGATTAATCCTGATTTATTGATTAAATCTTCAGAAAAAGCTTTTTATCAGGCTTTAACTGCGATTGTTCCCATTACCGAAACGGCCCAACGCGATCGCAACTATCAAAACTTAGTGAATGGGTTAGCTGATATTGCCCCGACTGTCGCTAATTTCTTCGATGGGGAAGATAGTGTATTGGTGATGGATGAAAATTTAGAAATTCGTCAAAACCGTTTAAATTTGTTAGGATTATTACGAAACCATGCGCGAGTTTTAGCAGATTTTGGTTCAATTGTTAAAGGTTAATGAAATAGATTAACCCTAATCAATGCTTGCGAATTCTAATTCTATTGTTACTTGAAATATGATGCAATATCGACGTTTTGGACGAACAGAACTCGCAATGCCTGTTTTTTCCTGCGGGGGGATGCGTTATCAATATAAATGGCAAGATGTGGCAGAAAATGACATCCCGAATGATAATCAACGCAATTTAGAAGCCACTATTGAAGCCGCGATCGCGTTAGGCATTAATCATATTGAAACGGCACGGGGTTATGGCACGTCCGAAATGCAATTAGGGAAAATTTTACCCAAGTTTCCTAGAGAAAAATTAATTGTCCAAACCAAAGTTTCCCCTAAGGATAATTCCCAAGAATTTAGGAAAAATTTCGATCAATCCTTTAATTATTTAAAGGTAGATTATGTTGATCTCTTAGGAATACATGGCATTAATAATGAGGAAACTTTAGAACAGAGTTTACGCCCAGGGGGCTGTTTAGACGAAGCCAGAAAATTACAACAGGAAGGAAAAGTCCGCTTTATTGGTTTTTCGACCCATGGCCCGACTGATATTATTGTTAAAGCCATTGAAAGCGATCAATTTGATTACGTTAATCTCCATTGGTATTACATTAATCAAAAAAATTGGCCTGCCATCGAAGCCGCAACAAAACACGATATGGGGGTTTTTATTATTAGCCCGTCTGATAAGGGAGGGCAGTTGTATAAGCCTCCTAAAAAATTGGTTGAACTCTGTCAGCCTCTCAGTCCGATGGTGTTTAATAACCTGTTTTGTTTATCCCATTCCCAGGTTCATACCCTGAGCATAGGAGCCGCTAGACCGAGCGATTTTACAGAACATTTAAAAACTTTAGAATATTTAAATCAAGGTTTTGAAGTATTAAATTCTATTATTCAAAAATTAGAGCAAGAATTCATTAATACTTTGGGAAAAGATTGGATAGAAACGTGGGAAGTGGGTTTACCTCACTATCAAGATACACCTAATCAGATTAATATTCATACGATTTTATGGTTACGAAATTTAGCCCTAGCTTACGATTTAGTTGATTACGGGAAAATGCGTTATAACTTATTAGGTAATGGGGGACATTGGTTTCCAGGGAAGCAAGCTAAAGAGGTCAATAAATTAGATTTAAGCGTGTGTTTAAAAAATAGTCCCCATCGCGATATTATTCCCCGCTTACTGTTGGAAACGGATCAACTTTTAGGCGGCCAATCAGTTCAGCGATTATCGAGTAGTTAAAATCTTATCAAGTAATTTATGATTGGGGATTAGAAAGCTGAAATAGAGCGAGTTCAAGACCATAATATTTTGAGGTTAACCCGACAGGTTCCATACCTAAGCGTTGGGTTACCCGAATGGAAGCAGCGTTATCGGGACGCACCACAGCATAAATAATCGGTAGCTTTAAGGTCTGAAAACCATAGTCTAGAATTTTTCGAGCGGCTTCAGTTGCATAGCCTTTTTCCCAGCGATCGCGTCGTAGATGCCATCCAATTTCATAATCCTGGGTAAGATGCCCATGACTATCAGGCAGTTGAACCAACAAAATCGTTCCAATGGGAATTTGTGTCGCTTTTTCTACTATAGCCCAACACCCTGTTCCGTTATTCAGGGGGCGATATTTTTTCACTCGATCTTCTAAATTTTTTTGGACTGCCGCTTGATCAGGCTCAGGTTCCCGAATAAAGTGCATTACTTCGCGATCGCCATAAATCCAAAAAGCCTCTGCCGCATCCAAAGCTGGATTCCATTCTCGAATGATGAGTCGTTCTGTTTCCCACAGGACTTGAATCGGATGAGTCGCTTGATTTTTCATAAACAGTCATAACTGTAAACTAACAAACATCTTTCTCCGATTCATCCTACAATTTCGCTAAAATATCCGGGGGCATTGGGGGATAAATTGCGAACAAAATTTTAGGTAAATTTTAAATTAGTAGAATAACTGTGTGAGAAAGATGCTTAAGCAGTAATGGGAAACAAAAACAATTTTTGCAATAAATAAATAATCAATTTTAAGAAAAGTTAAAAACGAGGTCAGTGAGACAAAACTTTTAATCCTGGGGCATAGGACTCTAAAACATTCCCTGTACGAGAACAATTAACCAATAAATAATCACAAACTGGACAGGAGGTTTCCATGACTTGCAATTGGGCAAAATATTGCCGTTGAGCATGGTTTCCACAATTAGGACATCGAATGGTTTGTATACTAGTCATTTTTGTCTCCTTTAAAATTAGTCTGTATTAACTCGCTTTTTTATTAAAAAAACTGTAAAGTTTTTAACAAATTAATTAATCTTTTACTATTGTATTCTGGGGTTAATAAAAAATTGCCAACTTTTTTGCGAAATCTATCTGTAGTCAGATTAACTCGCTCCCTTAAAAGTTTTTCTTGATCCCCACCCCTTTATTATGGCTTAAGAATCAATTTCCATGAGGTAATTTAATTTTTCTTTAAGTTATTTATTTGATGAATTTGATTGATTTAAATAATCACAAAGAGAGTCCCTAATCATATCGTTTTTTGAGAAAAGACAGAATTTTCTTAATAAATAATTAATATTTTTGAAGGCTTTGTGTAAGTACGATGGATACCTCACTTCACTTTTTCAAAAATTTTCCTGTTTGTGTCTTGCCGCGATCGCTGCCAGAGAGAGGTTTTCAGAAAACTGGTATGATGGATCGAGTATTTTAAAAAATTTGGGCTTATGCAAGAGAATTGGCAAGTGGCTAAAACCTATGAAGATATTTTTTATCATAAATGGGAGGGAATCGCTAAAATTACCATTAATCGACCCCATAAACGCAATGCTTTTCGCCCCAAAACCGTTTTTGAACTCTATGATGCCTTTTGTGATGCCCGTGAAGATCCCCAAATTGGCGTTGTGCTATTAACCGGCGCAGGGCCCCATACCGACGGAAAATATGCGTTTTGTTCCGGTGGGGATCAATCGGTGCGGGGAGAAGCGGGCTATATCGGCGAAGATGGCGTTCCCCGTTTAAATGTTCTGGATTTACAGCGGCTGATTCGCTCTATGCCAAAAGTCGTCATTGCTTTAGTTTCGGGTTACGCGATCGGCGGGGGCCATGTACTGCATTTGGTTTGTGACTTAACGATCGCCGCAGATAATGCCATTTTCGGACAAACGGGGCCAAAAGTAGGCAGCTTTGATGGCGGATTTGGAGCCAGTTATCTCGCCCGAATTGTTGGGCAAAAAAAAGCACGGGAAATCTGGTTTTTGTGCCGTCAATATAACGCGGAACAAGCTCTTGATATGGGCTTAGTCAATACGGTAGTTCCCGTTGAAGATTTAGAAGCAGAAGGCATCCGTTGGGCCCAAGAAATCCTTGAAAAAAGTCCCTTAGCAATCCGCTGCCTCAAAGCAGCCTTTAATGCTGATTGTGATGGACAAGCTGGCTTACAAGAACTGGCCGGCAATGCAACGTTGCTGTATTACATGACCGAAGAAGGAACGGAGGGAAAACAAGCCTTTTTAGAAAAACGTTCCCCCGATTTTCGTCAATACCCCTGGCGACCTTAAATCCCGAATCGTTAAATACATCAATTACCGTTAATTCTGCTGGAATTAATGCGGAAATTTAGGAATGGAGTAAATTTGATCCGCCATTAAATAAAAACTATTGCATTGAGAAATCCCCCTACTTACAGTTTTCCTTCTTGGTCAGAGGACGAGGGGGATAATATTGAAAAGCTTATGGGTACGTTAATCAAATCAATTGGGATGAAATGACTTAAAACTAGATTAAAATGCGCTAGTCCCCGAATCAAGCAGTTAATTTGTCATGATTATTACTGAGGGACATAGGGGCGGGAACTTTTGGGTCACTTTCCTCGTTTTGATAAGTTAATTGCAGAGAATGCTCTAAACGGACAACTTCTTCCAAACTTTCCCATGCATTATTAAATGGGCGAGCAGCCAAAGTGCAAGCCGACCAATCCCCTTGGACTGGGACGCTTAATTGATGGCACATTCCTCCTCTTCTACCTTCTGCTTGGTAGTATCTACAGTGCCGACACGACGATGTGGTAAAGTGAGAAGTTTTCATAAAAGTTTGTTAAAAGCTTGGATTGAGCAATCTCAAGCTATTGATTTAACGATTAATTTCTATTTTGCCTGATTCTCTATTTTGCTGGATTCTCGTATAAGTAGCCCTACGCAAGAGATTCGGCGATCCCCACGCCTTTTTCTCTTTAGTTTGTTTTAATAATCTTTTTACAAAACGACATGATTATTGAAGAGATTGCTATTTTTTCAGTTAAGGTTTTAAGTTGGAGCGAGCGCATTTGTTCAATAAAGACGTGGGGATCAAGCCAAAAAGAGCCTTAACGATAAAGATGGGGAGAGGGGGAATCAATCTTAAGTTGATGAATTTCTGTTTTAATTGATTCAATTTTTTGAAGAAATAGCTTCAAAAATGTTTGCTGTTGTCTCGTCCTAGATTCGCTGCGATTCGGAGAGAAATTTTTGATTTTATCGGCAGTAATGATAAATTCGTCTCACATTCTGGACTAAATAGCCAAATATTGTCAAGTTCAGAGGACAAACAGGGTGGATTTTGTCTACCATTTGTGTTACAAAAAGAGCAAATTTTTAAACAGTAGTGGCAAATTCTGGCTAAAGTCAAAGTGATATCGGGCCCTTTCCCCCTTTTTTGCAGACCTATTTAATAACTTCTTAGAAAAATGGCATTTAATTTTGATTTTAAAGATTGGCAGAAAATACGGGACTATTTTGATGAGCAACGGAAGCCTTCAAAGCGTCGTGTGATGGGGGTTGCTTGCGGCACAGTTTTTATGGCACTGAGTCTGGATGTGCTGTTTTTACAAGGGTTACCCTGGGATAAAATTTTTAGCGTTGCAGAAGAGGAGCCATCGATTCCGCCTTTACCGGCTAAGTTTGAGGATTTTGTCGATAAAGATAAAAATCCTGTGGGGCGATTGCTGACGGAGCGGGAACGGGAACGAATTTTATTAATTTTGGGAAAACCCTCTACTACCCCGTTTGGTTTTGTGCCGGGTCGTCCTCCCCTGTTTATCGTACATGACACGGCAGGAGAACTGGATAATGCCACTTTAGAAGCACAAAAAGAATATAATCGTGGCCCATTGGGAGATGGGATCGCAGCTTATGTTCCGAAACAGGGCGAAAGCATTATGACTCGTTCGGTCTTTTTTACCCCCAATCGCCCGACAGGAACAGCCTATGAACGGGCCTTTGATCTGATGCCTGAAGCTGAGCGCAGTCGCTCTCTGAGAACGGTTTGGCATACGCTGAATCTTTCCTCCCGACAAACCCATTTACAGAACGCGATCGCGGCGATCGATCCCAGCTTGGTGACCTTTACGAATCGGGCTGCCCTGTGGCTGAATTCCTCTTCTGATAGCGCATTTGATGCGTGGCAACGGAAAAATATGAGTTCTTTGGATGGAGCTAAAACGACTGCCATTTGGGCAATTGGCCAGCTTTGTAGCAATGTGGTTACAGAACCAAATTTGGTAAACAGTTTGGCCCAATCTCCGAATCATGCCAAGCAACTCCTCCAAACTTGCCAAAAAGTTGCGCCCGTGCTCCAAGAGTATCGAACTCGGGTTGCGACTTCCGTAAATGTGGAACTGGTTCAAAAACGCGGATCGGATTGCTTTACTACCGATGCCCAAGTGAGAACTTACAATGGCTTCAACGGTGCGATCACCATTCCTGAAAATCGGGCGATTCCGTTAATCAATGAAAATGGAGAGGTTTATACGGAAAGTCAATACGAAGCCTTAGCAAATTTGTATTTGCAAGCCGCACTCCATTCTGGGCGTTTCCCTGAAGTTGTGACCCACTATTGGTTGGATCAGGGATTGGGTAAAGTCATTGGCGATCACTGTGACCCTAGAGGCTTAAATTTAACTGAGGTTTATACTCGCATTAGTACGGCTTTAGGTCATCCTGAAGGAACAATTTATGGAATTATCCCTCAATATGGCCAAAATCCTCAGCAGGGGGACAATGTTTGGTGGGCAGAATCGATTGTGGGCACTAAGCCGCCTCTGATGGATAATCAATCGGTGGTTTCCGTTCCCTAAACCCGACTAACATTGATAACACAGATGAAAAATAAGTGCAAAAAATGATAAAAATAGGGGTCATTGCTGGCCCCTGAAGTTTTATCGAGCTTTCATTGAATTAATCGATTGAGTCCCGGAAAGGGTTTGCTCTTAGCCGATAGTTCAGCGATCGCCTATTGCCATTCAAGTTTAGTAAACACCAATATTAAAACGGTCGTCCCCTTCAATTAACTCTTGAGCCGGTTCGGTTACTGTAAATTTATCTAAATTCGCTTGTAATTTATCTTTTTGCCCATCACTCAAGCCAGGAATGTCTAAAACATCATCAACGTTATCATAAGGAGCATTTTTGATGATTTTGCCAGCTAAGTTGGGGTAAAAACCGCGTAAATCACGAAAATCACGAATATCGCTATTATTTAAATCAATTTTTTGGCCATATTCGGTGCTCAATTTAGCATCGACTTTATTAACTAAAGTTTCAGCAACCACCATTGAAGAAGAAGGTAAACCAAGGGCTTGAGCGGGTAGTTGGCCGAGAAAACCGAGACACCCCGCAATCAGAGCGACAACAACCAAAAAACGAGATAGAGTTTTCATGTAAGTTTTTTCCTCCTAGACAGGAATTTTTGATGAAAAGAGCGTAAAAAATTACCACCTAGTCAAGATTGGTAATCGGTTTCGGGTTTAACAAAGTTATCTCAAATTGTATATTTTTCCGTGACTTGTGGCTAGTCTTCAGTCAGAGAAGGACATTTCTGGAATTTCTGGCATTTTGAATTGCTTCTGGGCGGAATCGTTTAGTGATTAAAATCCTTTATTTACAGGACGGATTATTTTTTTTCAGTATCCAATAACTGCCCGACAATCCGAGCGTTGCAATCACCAATGTCGCTAATTCGGTACTACCATACTTACCAAAATCAAAAATAATGATTTTACGCGCAACTGCAATAATCGATGTTACAATGACGAGTTCAACTTGCACAACATTTTTTTTTAGATAGCCGCTAATATTTTCAAGCAGTTCCATCGCAATTAAGATATTTAAAAATAGGCCAAATATTGCTGTTAGGGTTGCGCCAAAAGTTCCTGATAAATAAGAGGCGATCGCATCATACAAATAGCGTGTTAAGTCAATAAGTGAAAAAAAGATAACAACAATCAAAAAAATAGAAAGCAGTTTAGAAATAACATTTTCAAAAAAATGAAGAATTTCAAGGAATTTATGATCATTAAAAATAACATGAATTTTTATAATTGATTTCTTTAGTTTTTCCCACATAAAATATTTAAAAAAGTTGACAATAGAATTAAGTTAAAATTCTTAGCAATTTATTTTTTAACGTTAAACAAGCAACCGAAACAATCCTGTAAGTGTGAATAAATTTTCCGCCCCAGACGGAATAATACTTACTCTTGTAAGCTACGGGGATCAAGGGCATCTCGTAAACCATCTCCTAATAAATTAAAGCAGAGTACGGTCAAAATAATCAATAAAGCTGGTGGCCAAATTAACCAAGGCTGTAAAACTAAAATTGAGGCATTTGTTGCTAAAGATAAAAGATTTCCCCAACTCGGATCGGGCTGCTGGATACCTAATCCAATCAAGCTTAAAACGGATTCAGACACAATAAAACCCGGAACGGCTAAGGTGGCAGAAATAATAATATAAGTTGCGGTTTGGGGCAAAATATGATGAATAATAATGCGCCAGGCAGTCGCTCCCATTGCTTCGGCGGCTTGAACAAATTCCTGTTGTTTTATTGCTAAAACTTGACCTCGAATGACCCTGGCTAAGCCAGACCAACCGATAAAAGAAGTAATTAAAACAATGAGAAGAAATCGCTGGGCACTGGTTAACCCAGGGGGGAGAACGGCGGCGAGGGCTACTAAGAGATAAATTCCCGGAATCGTCATTAAAACTTCGACAAAGCGCATTAAAAACGCATCAATCCAACCGCCAAAATACCCCGATATTCCCCCGATAATCATTCCTAAGGGAAAGGAAATTACAATGCCTACTAAGCCGATAAATAAGCTAATACGACCACCAAATAGCAGACGACTAAATTGATCTCTGCCCTGTTCATCTGTTCCTAGTAGGTTAATATAGCCCTTGCCTTCGGTTCCAAATAAATGGCGATCAAAGGGGATACCTGGAAAAAGTTCCTTTTCTTCAAAGGTGGGAGGAAGCGGGATTTTTATTTGAAATAGGTTATAGGGCGCGCCTTTAACAAAAAATCGAAGGGGAGACGGCTCTTGAAAATTCACATTGAGTTCCCGATCGCCGGTTTCTAAATTGGTGGGGCTTTGGGTCGTAGGGTAGACATGGGGGCCAATCCATTGACCTTCTGGCGATCGCCAATAAATGGTAGTTGGGGGTAATAAAGAACCATCCGCTTGGGAAGCATAGGGATCATAGGGCGCAATAAAATCTGCCACAATGACGCTTAAATAAAAAATTAATAATAAAATTGCCCCAAACCGAGCAAGGGAATTTTCCTGAAGTTTTTGCCACCAATCCATAAATAATTAATAGTGAATAATTGATAATGAATAATTAACAAGAATAGGGGATTAAAATAAAATTTTGATCCTTTAAGTTAGGGCCAAATAGCGTTCAATTAATAGAATCGCCACGATATCATCTACCGGTCGAGGGGGCACCCGTAAACCTTGCGGAATTAAGCGAGTTAAGCCTTTGGGCGGGTACATTTGCCAATAGCGATCGCGGGCTTCAACGGAACTATTGCGTTCATCAACCATCGCAATGGGAATAGAATGGGGTAACACCGTCTCAAGTTCCGCTTTCCATTGTTTCGCAGTGGTTTGATTCCCCATAATGATCTGTTGAATGGCAAACTTTTGACACAATAAGGTTATCTCCTTCAGCACCGTATCTGATGCCATCACTTCATGGTAATGCAACTGGGAATTTTTACCGACCACTGCTAAACCGCATTTATCTCGACCCGGATCAAAACCTAAAAAACACATGATCTACACCTCCTAGTTCATGACGATTGAATTCATCTTAATTGCCAAAAATAATCTCTCCCTGTTTCAGGGCAATTAATCGCAATTTTAAAGGCCCCACTGTGTAGCTATCCGAGGCGGCAACCAGCCGAATCTCATCCGGTCGATTATCGGTTGTGCTGATCTCTTCAATAAATTTAATCAGCGTTTTAATGCGGCCATCCTCCACTTGAACCCCGCCTAAAACCCCTTCTCGACGGGCACGGAATTGGGCGGCGGACAGAATTAAATCTAAACGTTTTTGAATGTCCTCTTCACTAAAATTGGAATTATCCATTGAAATAGTCGCTATTGTTGTATTTTCGGGAAAAATTAACTTATTAGGGGCGACATCGGCAAAAACCCGAATTTCCGTTTCTCCTTGGACGTAGTTGCCAGCCGAAATAATCCGCACCACGAAGTCTTCCCCGTTTTGTAATTGGTTACCGAGTTGTTCCACTTGAGCCTTGGTGATTTTTACCAGTGGCTGTTGAGGGATCGGGCTATTGGGGGGCAGAACCGATTGAATGGCGACTTTATTGGCTTGTCGTAAGAGTTCATCGATCGCTTCGCTAATTCCTTGGGGATCAACCACCCGTAACGCCGCAAAAGCCAACACCTGACCTCGAATCAGGGCAATTCTACGCTCTCGGAGATCTTGATAGTTTTGATAGTACTGTTCTAAGATCTGAACTTCTCGGCTGAGGTAATTTAATTGATTTTCTAAGTCTTTGAGTTTCGTTTCTCGAACCCTTAGATTGTCATCTTTGAGTGCGATCGCCAAATCCAGTTCATCAATCCGACTATCCCGTGCATTAATTTCAGCCTGTAACTTTTGCCGTTGGGATTCTAGGGTTTTACGTTGGGATTCTAACGCTTGGAAACGTTTTTCCAAATCCTGTAAACGGACTTGACGTTGGGCCAAAATTTTATCCTGAGCCTCAATTCTTGCCTCTCGTTTCTTCAATTCTTCGTCCCTAAGTCGCACTTGATTTTGTAGGGTTGTGGTTTCTTGAGCCAAGCGTTGCCGTTGAGCCACTAATTCCCCCCGTTCTTTTAACAAAAGGGAAACGTCAGATTGGAGCTTTTGGGCTTGTACCGAAGCTTGCTTTAATTTTGCCAAGGCACGATTGTAGTTATCATTAATTTGCTTACTCCGCTTTTGGATCGCTGCTTGCTTAATTTGTGACTCTCTTTCTTGAATTCTGGCTTTTTTTAACTTTTCTTCAATTTCGGCTTTCTCGGTTCTGGCTTTTTCTAAATCAGATTGGGCGAGCCTGGACTGTTTCAAGATATCATCTAGTCTAAAAATTCCCTCTCGTAAGGACTTACTAAAGGTAAATAAAACGCCTAAGGTCGAAGCCGCGATCAAAGTTCCCGTTAAAACAGTTAAAACAATGGCCGTTTGCCGAGGACGGAGATCAAATAGCCGCAATTTGGCTTTCCCGACTTTGCTTCCCAGGTGATCTCCCAGGGCCGCGATTAACCCCCCCAAGATTAACACGGCGAAAATCAGGATATACGCACTCGTCATATTTGAGGTCTAGGTAAATTGTTGGCTGAGCGCAACGGGATTATGAACGGTAATCTTTTTCTTGTGAATAGAAATCATATTCCCTTCTCGGAGATCCCCCAACAAACGGGTCACGGTGACTCGTGTTGAACCAATCGCTTCGGCGATCGCCTGATGGGAAAGTTTTAAATCAATGCGAATCCCTTCTGGAGTCGGAACGCCAAAATCCCGACATAGAATTAACAGAAAACTGACTAACCGTGATCCCATATCTCGATGGGCCAAGGTTTCGATCATCATTTCCGTTTGCAGAATCCGAGAAGATAACCCCTGTAACATTAGCATAGCTAAATCAGGATGTTCTTTGAGAGCTTGTTCTACCTGTTCAATGGGCGCGGAGAGTAATTCAACGGGGGTAAAGGCCACCGCATGGTAGAAGCGATCAGAGCGTTGACCTGTAATCAGCGAAAGAACACCAAAAACGCTGTTTTCTCGTAACAATGCTACCGTAATTTCTTCCCCCGCTTCATAAACACGGGAAAGCTTCACGGCTCCTTTCAGTAAAAAATAGACTCTTTCAGCAGGATCACCCGGAAAGAAAATCGTTTTACTGCGATCAAAACTTTCAACAACGGGCGGAAAAGATGAGTTGCCGAGGCGGCGGAAAACGGCCGTTAGGGGTTTATCTTGGGTAAGGGACTGATCCATTAACGTCTAAAGGATAGGGCGGAAGGGCAATTTGCCATTTCTGTATCATGATTATACACAATGTCGATTTTCTGTCACTTTATTTACGGATGTTTTAATCTTTAGTGGGAGTCTGAATTTACTTCGATTGCCGATCCTTGAGTTTCCCCAGGAACGGAGGAGGGCTAGACAGGAGGTTAAAAACCAGGTCATTATTAAAGTTATTGACCACCCTAATCATGAGCAGATTGGGCCTTTAACCGCTTTACCATGTCCTCTATTCACCTGCTAGAACTGCAAAATCCTTATCCTGATTGTGTTTCCCTCAATCTCAATGGAATGCTTGATTCCTCTGGTTCAGCGATCGCGCTGTCTCTTACCCTGAGTTGTCAGGAACAATGGAAAACGCTGCTAGCAGGACGGGTTAAATTTGGAATCCGCGCCGGTTGGTTTCGGGTAAAAATTCAGGGGGGAGAGTTTGTCCCTCACAATCTGACCGATAGCGATCCCTATGAGTTGATCAGTATTCATCATCAGGAAGTGTGCTGGAAGTTCACTGCCCCGTTGGGTCAATCGTTGTTAACCCTCAACAATCAAGAATTTCCCTTAGGATCTTTGAGCTTGGGCCAGTCCCCTGGTTATTTAAAAGGCAGATGGGAGATTAACGTTGCCGATCTGGTCATTACGGATGCAGAAGGTCTATGGCGGCACGATCTGACTCCCATTAAATACGGCATTTTGGAGCGTGTCTTAGCCCGTTTTTTGGTGCAACAATACCTACAACCGATTAGTGCCATTCAATTAGCCCTGGGCGATTCTCCCTTGCAAGAAACTCAACCTTTAGCGCGATCGCCAGAACCCAATCCAGAAAGTCTAGCCGCCCTTGGCGATCTCATTGAAACCATTTATCAGGCTGACAGCCAAAACCTCGCAGAATTAGCCCAAATAGCCAATTTAAATCCTAAAACCGATTTAGCTGGAGGCAATTTTTTAGGTGCTAATTTAAGTGGAGTGGAGTTAAATAACGCGAACTTAGCCCATACCAACTTTCGAGGAGCCATTCTCACTGATGCGGATCTGAGCGAAGCCAATCTCAGCTATACCAATTTCAGCGGTGCCGATCTCAGTGGTGCCTACTTAGAAAGTGCAAATTTACGCTATGCCGATTTTCACAAAGGAAGTTTAGCCCTGACGAATCTGATTAGTACGGATTTATGTCATGCCAATTTATGTCAGACGACCATTACCCATGCCAACTTCAGTGGGGCAACCGTGGCCCAAACAACCTTTAGTCAGAATGCGGGAATGACGGAAGAACTGCAACAAAGCCTACAGGCACGGGGGGCAAAGTTTTTGACGGATTGATAAAAATAAGTGTTATGCTATGAATGGTTTGTGGACACGTAGCTCAGTGGATAGAGCATCAGGTTCCGGTCCTGAGGGTCGGGGGTTCGAATCCCTCCGTGTTCGTTGAGTTGATAGGGGTTCATTTTGGATATTCGCTTACTCGTCCTGGATATCGATGGCACAACGGCAGGGAAAAGCAATGCGGTTCGTGACCCTATCAAAGCGGCGATTCGAGAAGTCCAATCCCAAGGAATTCAAGTTGCCCTAGCGACGGGGCGCATGTACTGTTCGGCTCTGCCCTATTATCGCAGTGTGGATTCTTTCCTTCCGTTGATTGCCTACAATGGCGCGGTCATTAAAGATCCCCAATCGGACAAAACCTATCAGGAATTCTGCGTTGCCCCTGAGATCGCGATCGCGCTGTTGGACTATTTAGAAACCCCGGATCTACGCCCCCGCTTAGAGGTTCACTGTTATTACAACGATCAATTGTATGTTCGGGAAATTACCGCAGAAACCCAACGCTATATTGCCCGCTCCGGTGCGATTCCCCTCGTTGTTCCTGATTTACGCGCCATTGCCGAATTATCCAGTATTAAGCTTTTGGTGATTACCCCAGAAACGGATTTGATTCAACACTTGATGCTCGATCTCGGCGATCGCTTTAGCAAAGACGACCTCCATATTACCCAATCGACTGAAATCTATCTAGAACTCACCCATCCTCTCGCCAATAAAGGGTCAGCAGTCCGCTATCTCACAGAAGAAATCCTGGGTTTAACATCTCAGCAAGTGATGGCCATTGGGGATAATTTCAATGATGTGGAAATGTTACGTTATGCCCAAATTGGCGTGGCCATGGGCAATGCCCCCGAAGACGTTAAACAGGTTGCGGATTGGGTCACGGATGATGTTGAAGCCGATGGGGTCGCGATCGCGATTCAAAAGTTTTTGTTGTCTTAGCTATTTAAGAAATGGGATCAATTTTTGATTCCTTAAACAATTTTCCGCCAATTCATCCAGATATGTTAGGATAGATAAGCTATTTTTACGGGATGTAGCGCAGCTTGGTAGCGCACTTCGTTCGGGACGAAGGGGCCGCAGGTTCAAATCCTGTCATCCCGATTGACTAACCAGGTAAACCGAAAAGTAGAGCCTTTTCCAACTTCTGATGCGACAGAAATCGTACCGCCTTCAGTTTCTAGAATTTTCTTAACAATGGTTAGACCGATTCCCGTACTGGTAGGGTTATCGCTAGCTTTAAGGGTTTGAAAAATCTTAAAAATTCGCTCATGGTGTTGGGGAGAAATGCCTGGCCCATCATCTTGAACGCTGAATTCATAATATTGACCCAAATCTTGGGCCCTAATATTAATATGTCCGTCAGCACGATGGTGATGCTTAATGGCATTACTAATCAGGTTGGTAAAAACTTGGGTTAAGGGTAAACGTTTCGTCAGCAAGGTGGGCATGTCCTCCCCAATCGAGATCGTAAAAGTGGAGGGGGGAGCGATAGAGTCAACAATTTCTCCGAGTAAGTCTTGGATGGCGATTGGTTCAGGGGTGGTTTCCCAGCGTCCGATGCGAGAATACTCTAATAATCCATCGATGAGGTGAACCATTTTATAGACCCGACCGCGCAGTAGATTCATCTGGCGTTGATTGTCCGGGTTTAGGCGATCGCCGAGGTCTTCTTCGAGCCATTCCGAGAGATTGATAATTGCTCTGAGAGGAGCCTTGAGGTCGTGGGATACGGCATAAACAAAGCAGTCTAGTTCTTGATTTCGTTGGGTTAAAAGATTGGTTGCTTCTTTGAGGGTGTGGTTTAACTGTTCTAGGTCACGGGCTTGCTGCTGGAGTTGGGCTTCTGCTTGTTTGCGATCGGTAATATCATGAACGACACCAATCATTCCCGTTGCCTGTCCCCTATCGTCATACCTAGCCCGTCCCTTCGCGGATACCCAATATTCCTGGCTGTCACTCAAACGAATAACGCGATATTCAATATCATAATCACAGCGATCGCGGAGGGATTGCTCTACGGCAATTTTGGCTTGCTGCCGATCAACGGGATTCAGTTGTTGGAGTATGGCTGTCCAGGTCGTCTCCTGATTCGGCAAAATTCCGAAAATCTCTGATCCCCGTTCTGAAAAAATAACGCTATCCGTATGGGCATCCCAACTCCAATAGCCCATTTTGGCCGCCGATAGAGAGAGGGCTAAACTGTCGGCGGTTTCTCGTAGGTGTTCTTCTGCTGATTTCCGATCCGTAATATCCTGAGCAATTCCGACCATCCGTAATGGTTGCCCATCGTCATCGTACAGGATTTGCCCTTTCGTTTGGAACCAGCGTTGACCCTGGGGATGGAGAACCCGGAAACGAACATTAATTTCTCCAGTGTGTAAGGCTTCTTGGGCCTGCTGATCCGCGATCGCGCGATCTCTAGGATCAATACAATGGAGCCAATTGTCATAACTAGGAGTCACGGTTTTGGGATCAAGCCCATAGAGCGGATAATATTCCTCTGACCAAATCACTTTGTTGGTGGAGGGTTCCCAACTCCATGCGCCTGCACCCGCAGCAGTCAAGGCTAATTTTAAGAGAGATTGCTGTTCCCGTGCGCCTTGTTCTTCCTGTTTTCGTTCGGTGATATCTTCGGCAATTCCGGCGATTCGGTGCGTTTGACCGTCAGCTTCTCGGATAGCATAGCCGCGATCGCGAATCCAACGAACGGAGCCATCAGGACGAATGATTCGATACTCAACGATATTGTAGCCATGATCTAGACATTTCCCAGTGGCAGCCTTAACAATCGGTCGATCATCGGGATGAATGCTTTCTAGCCAAATATTAGTATTCCCCTGTAAATTTGCTGCTGAGCGGCCCCAAACTTTTTCGTAAGCAGGACTAACATAAATAATTTGAGAACGAACCACATCCGTCATCCAAAAAACATCGGGAATGGCTTCGGCCATACAGCGAAACTTTTCTTCGCTCTGTTTGAGGGCTTGCTCCACATGCTTGCGTTCGGTGATATCTCGAAAGAAAATTCCCAAACCACTTTCAGACGGATAGGCATGAACCTCTAACCACATATCCAACGGATCATACAAAAACTCGAAATGAACGGGTTGTTTCTCCTGTTGTGCTTTTTGGTAATTGCGCTCGACGATACTCCCGATTGACCACGGCCACATTTCTCCAAGTTTTTTACCAATAATATGGTCAACCGTCACATCATTTAATCTTGCCGTCTCTTGGTTGGCGTAGGTGATTCGCCAATCTTGGTCAAGGGTAATGAACGCATCTGTCATTCCGTCAAGAATGGTTGTCAAGCGATCATTCGTTTCCTGTAATTGCTGCTCAAGCTGCCGCCGTTCCGTAATATCAGCAGCAACACCGACTAGTCCAACAATATCTCCTTTTCCATCGCGGTAGGGCATTTTAATAGACAAATAGGCGCGCTTATCTCCATTTTCTGAATCTTCGACAAATTCTTCACAGACCAATATCTGTCCCGTATCCATGACGTACCGATCATTAACCCGGATTTGCTCTGCATACTCAGGATTCGGAATATATTCAAACTCGGTTTTGCCAAGCAACTCTTCTTCGTTAAAACCCAGTAAACGTAAAGTTGCCGCATTAACTTTGAGGAGCCGTCCCTGTAGATCTTTCGCAAAAATTAATACGGTCGTCGATTCGTCGAGGGTATTAAAAACGACGTTACTATCCTGTAAAGCATTGGAAGACTTTGGGTGTCCTCCTAATTCTGACAGGAGTAGGGTAACGGCATAGGGATGAGTGGTTTTTCCCTGAAATAAGGGACGAGTATCGATGGAAAGCCATACAAGATTACCGTTGGGTTGCTCAATTCCCATCATCACCTTTTCTCGCGATCGCCCATCTTGAAGGGTTAAACGGGCAGGATGCTCATCGGCGGTAAATGGGAAACCATTTTGATGAATTGCCTTCCAATTTGGCGTTAAATTAAACCAATCTGTGATTTGTTCTGGTGATGTGCCAAGAATGGATTCTGCTTCAGGATCTTGTGCTAAAAGACTACCATCAGCCAAGAAAAGCAGGGTTCCTTTGCGGATAGTTTCGGGTAGTATCGGTTCTGAATGCTTACCGTTACGATTGTTTAAAATAACCGGTTTATCCGCTTGCATGTTTCTTGATTATCAGTCAATATGCCAGTTTAAATTAAATAAAGACTCAATTGTGGAGATTTCTAGATTTTTTGAATTAAATATTGCCCTACTAGATAGAAGCCGCGATCGCAGTTTAACGCTCAGGTCAGAGAAGAGGGATCTATCTCAAGGGAGAGAAAGGGGCAATTCGCCCCAAGCCATTAGTTTTTTCTATGAATAAGATGATTTTAGCTAATTTTTAGACAACAGATTGTTCCCGTTAAAGTAATACCGTTATCCCCAAGCTTTCTAAGGGTTGATTGATTCTATTTATTGCGATCGCTTCATCCATTGAGAAGCCTCATTTTTGGGGAGAGCTAGCCTTCAATTGAGCTAAATTTTTTTTAAATACTTGAATATTTACATTTTCTTGCGTCGGTTCTGTTCCTAAAACATTTTGAGCTAGACCTAAGTAAATCGGCTGAGAAATACCCTGTTTGGGATGCAACATCGTTCTGGCCCGAATCGTGAATTTATTATCTCCCCCCTGGGCCCCGCGACCGTAAGAAAAATAATCGTTAGAAGCCTGTAACAAGGTTGCTCTTAACTCCGTTTCCGTAATCGTAGGAGGAACTGAAATCACGACCTGATTGGCTCCATTATCGTAAACACGCAATGCTCGCACAGCCCCCGGAATTTCGGTACGGCTAAACAGCCCCAAGCTTAAGCCAAACAGCCCAATGGTCAGAACAGCCATAAATCCCGTAATGCCCACAAAACGAAAACGGACTCCCCATTTAAAGATAAAGGCAAGGATCGTCAAAACCAAGGCCGCGATCGTGGCATAGGCCGACCACTGAGTATAAGTTGTAAATTCCATAATTTATGTTAAATAAATTTAATCTTAATCAAGATTATCTTAAAAGCCGCTTTTTATTTTGATTTTTATTAATGCAATAAAACTTTTATTTAAATTAATATCAAAGTTTTCTCAAGATTGTCCAGATCTGATTGATTTAACTGAGTATCATTAATATAATTTTCATCATCATCTATATTTTGTATCTTTTCAGTTAATCTACTACTATAAAATTCAACAGCATTATAAATAAACCATGAAATTAATTCATTGTCATTCCCTGTAAAATTTGTAAGCTCTTCAAATAAAGAATCTGGTAAATATATTGTTACTTTAATCATCTTCGATGTCTTTAACAAAGTATCTTGTTGCGTAGAATCAATGTTTGTTTCGCCTAAAGTATGTCTATAAGCTAAATAGAGCGAAATGGCATTTTTCATGATTTCCGCCATATTTTTTGCTTGTATTGCAGATAATATTTTAAGATAGCGATGAATTGCTCGAAAAGTATAAAATGTTAGTTTTTTAGTCTGAGAATTTTTACGCTGAGAACTTAATTCTGTGGTTTGATCTGAATTTATGGTATCTTCTTGAAAATAATTATTATTTTTTAATGTTTCATAAACTAAGTCAGCACTACGCTCAGCAATTTTTTTGCGTCTCTCGATTGGTAAATTTTGTAATATGTCAGTTAAATTTTTGGACATAGTAGGAAAAAGATAAGTCTTAGAGATTTTCTAAATGCTCTCGAAAACGCTGATCAGCTTTTCTAATTAGTCGTTTATAAAATTGTTGCTGACTGCCACCTGATTTATCGCCGGCTACTAATAGTATGGCACACCGTTTAGGATCGAAAGCAAACGCTACACGCCAAACACCATCCCTTGTGTTGAACCTTAATTCTTTCATATTAGGATAAGTTGAGCCTTTTAAGGTGTCCACATGAGGACGGCCCAACTGAGCACCAAAGACTTCTAATAATCGGGAATTAGCTAATAATTCGTCCTGCACATCCTCTGGCAGTTCAGCAAACTCCAGCATGAAGGCTTCGTGGAATTCGACACGCCATTCCATCCCGATTAAATTGTCATGCCTAAATATTTTGCAACGGTTTGGACATCCTTATCGCCCCGTCCAGAACAATTGATGATGATCCGAGGGCTGTCCGTCAATTGAGGACAAAGGGTTTCTAAATAGGCAAAAGCATGGGAGGTTTCTAGGGCAGGAATAATTCCCTCTAGTTGGGAGAGTCGTTGTAAGGCAGCGATCGCTTCGTCATCGGTAATACTGTAATACTCAGCACGACCACTATCTTTCAAAAAACTGTGTTCAGGGCCAACACCAGGATAATCTAAACCCGCGCTAATAGAATGGGCTTCTACAACTTGGCCTTCCTCATCTTGTAATAAATAACTCATTGCCCCATGTAAAACCCCTGGTTTTCCTTTAGTTAAAGTGGCTGCGTGTTTGCCAGAGATAATACTTTCTCCAGCGGCTTCAATACCAATAATGCGAACAGAAGGGTCTTGTAAAAAATCATAAAATAACCCCATTGCATTCGAGCCACCACCAACACAAGCCATCAGAATATCCGGTAAACTTCCCCATTTTTCTTGGCATTGCTCACGGGTTTCTTGCCCAATAACCCGATGAAAGTCCCGTACCATCATGGGATAGGGATGGGGCCCCGCAACCGATCCTAAAATGTAGTGGGTCGTTTCCACATTCGTGACCCAATCGCGAATGGCTTCTGAAGTTGCATCTTTTAAAGTTCCCGTTCCCGCTTCTACGGGATGCACTTTTGCCCCCAACAGATTCATGCGGAAAACATTCAGTTTTTGACGTTCGATGTCCTGAACGCCCATGTAAATAATACATTCCAACCCAAAACGGGCACAAACGGTTGCCGTTGCCACACCATGTTGGCCCGCACCTGTTTCGGCAATAATACGCTGTTTTCCCATGCGTTTAGCCAAAAGAACCTGTCCCAAGGCATTATTGATTTTATGGGCCCCTGTATGGTTGAGATCTTCGCGTTTCAGGTAAATTTGCGGGCCACTACCATCAGGTCGGGCGTAATAGGCTGTTAGCCGTTCTGCAAAGTAAAGAGGGCTAGGTCTACCGACATAATCCTTCAACAAACCTTGGAGTTCTGTTTGAAAGTCTGGATCATCTTTGTATTGACTATAGGCAGTCTCCAGTTCACTTAAGGCAGGCATTAAGGTTTCAGGAACGTATTTGCCTCCATAGCGGCCAAAACGACCAAAGGCATCGGGATATTGGGCAGTAACAGGCGTTAATGGTGTTGTGGTCACGGTTAGGATGAAGGAATTTTTAATTTAATAATGGGCTTTTTACTGTATTTTACGACTTTTTGTTAACCAGAAGCATTCCAGATTAACGAGAACCTTGAAAATTATCTAATGAGAATAATCTATGGTAAAAACTGCCAACTTTTCACCAGTGCGCTATAACTTGAGGATGGTGAAAATCCCTGCCAAATGTTAAGGGAATAGGAAATTTAATGCTAAGGTAAATCAAGTGTAATTCATTCATCTATATACTCGGAAAACTTATTTAAGCCTTCATTATTGATTTTAAAATTATGTCTATCAGTACTTCACCAACAGTCTATCAATCTCTCAAACTTTTAAAAAGTTATAGTTGTTTAGAACCCAAATTGGTTCACTCTGAAGCCGAAAAAGTCGAATTACAACAAGCCATTAAACAGATTGTTAGTTTATCCGAATACGAAAATTTAGGAATTTGTGCTGATTCTTCCGAAATTGCTCGACAAGCCTTAAATCAGTATTTAAACGCATTAGGTTATGAAGCTCAGCTAGATCAGAATGCATTACCATCTCAAGAAAACCCGATCTATCTCAAATTTAATACTCAAAGAATGAGTCATTATCTTGATGGTTATGATGGTCAGTATCGAGGCGTTTTAATTTCCTGCCAAAGTGAAGACGATAATATTACGGGAACCTATGGTTACTTTCCGTTAGATTTATTTAAAAACTAAAGTCTTCAAAAAATTGTAAATCCGTTAGATTCAAAAGATGAGTCAGGAGAAATTACACGGTGAGCCAAACCCTAATTTCCAAATCCTTATTGTACGATCAAGACTTTTTGTTATGGACGCAAGCAACGATCGCGCAATTACAGAATGGCAACTTTAAGCAACTTGATATTGTTAACGTAATTGAAGAGATTGATTCCTTGGGAAAAGCACAGAAAAACGCCTTTAAAGGTCAAATTCGCGCTTTAGTTGAGCATATTTTGAAACGTTGTTATGTGAAGATGCCCTTGGAATATCATGGCTGGGAAAGAACGATTCGCAATATTCGTCCTGAAATTGAAGATTTGTTAGAGACTTCGCCCAGTTTACAGAATGATTTTCCTGAAGTTCTGGATCGCGTTTATCAACAATGTCTGAAAAAACTTCGACCTGAATATACAAATACCCAATTTCCTGATCGCTGGCCATTTAGCCAATCGCTAGCAGATCTGCTTAATATTGATTTCTGGGAAGCTGAAAACGCTAAAAAATAGAGTAAATACGTTTAAGATTTTTCTTAAAATGTACTTACCCTAATTTGATTTTAATTAACTTTTTGGAAATTTTATTTATTCCCACTCAATAGTTCCAGGCGGCTTCGAGGTAATATCATAAACCACCCGATTAACGCCTTTGACTTCATTAACAATGCGATTAGAAATGATTTCCAAAAGCTCGTAGGGAACTTTAGCCCAATCTGCCGTCATGCCATCTTCACTGGTGATCAAACGCAACACAATCGGGTGAGCATAGGTACGTTGATCCCCCATCACGCCCACACTACGGATAGGCAGTAAAACCGCAAAGGCTTGCCAAAAGTCGTGGTACATTCCCTGTTTAGAAATTTCATCTCGAACGATAAAGTCCGCATCTCGCAAAATATTTAACCGCTCGGAGGTCACTTCCCCAATAATACGGATAGCCAAACCAGGGCCGGGGAAAGGATGGCGACGCACAATTTCTTCAGGTAAACCAATCGAACGGCCTAATTTACGAACCTCATCCTTAAAGAGTTTTCGTAGGGGTTCGACTAATTTAAAGCGTAGGTCTTTGGGTAAACCACCGACATTGTGATGGCTTTTGATTTTGACCGCAACCCGTTCGCCCGTTTTGGGATCCACATTAGTATCGGCTGATTCGATTACGTCAGGGTACAAGGTTCCTTGAGCAAGATAATCAAAAGGCCCCAGCCGTTTCGATTCTTCTTCAAAAACTTCGATAAATTCATGGCCAATGCGACGACGTTTTTCTTCGGGATCGGTCACGCCTTTGAGTTTTTCTAAGAAGCGATCGCGGGCATTGACGTATTGCACAGGAATATGAAACTGCTTATCAAAAAGCTCAACTAAGCGTTCTGGTTCCCCTTTCCGCATAAAGCCTTGATCGATAAACATACAAGTCAGTTGATCCCCAATCGCTTTGTGGAGTAAGAAAGCTAAGGTAGAAGAATCAACCCCCCCCGATAGGGCTAATAAAACTCGTTTATCGCCAATTTTGGCACGGATATCCCGAATAGACTCATCGACAAAAGCTTCCGTTGTCCAGGTCGGTTCACACTGACAAATGTGATAGACAAAGTTACGAATCAGGGCAATTCCGCCAACAGAATGCACCACTTCAGGATGGAACTGTACCCCAAAGAGATGTTTTTCGTGATTCGCGATCGCGGCACAGGGGGTATTCTCCGTATGGGCCAGAATTTCAAACCCTGCTGGTAATTGGGTACAGGAATCTCCATGACTCATCCACATGGTCGAGCCTTCTTCCACATTGGTCAGCAAATCCGTCGGATCATCAATTAACAAAGAGGCTTTACCGTATTCCCCCCGTTTGGCCCGTTCTACGGTTCCGCCTAACTGTTTGACCATCAGTTGCATTCCATAGCAAACCCCTAAAACCGGAATCCCTAACTGCCAAATTTCAGGAGAACATTGGGGCGCACCCTCGTCATAAACCGAGCTAGGCCCACCAGAGAGAATAATGCCTTTCGGATTTATTTCCCGTAATTGTTCCGCTGTAGTGCGATAGGAAAGAACTTCAGAATAAACTTGGGTTTCTCGAATCCGACGAGCAATTAATTCCGAATATTGAGAGCCGAAATCTAAAATAACGATAATTTGGCGATTAAGTTGTTCAGGTACAGAATCAGATGCAGTCGCACCGTTATGTTCAACAAGAGGAGGAGATTGAATAGTCACTGGCTGGCACAAAAGAAGCGATGAAGGTTGCTAGGAAATAAATATTTGTAGTAACAGTTTTCAAGAGAATATAACTTGTGATTCCCTAGTATAGCTAGTATCTCATTCCTTACTACAACTTCAACCAGTAAACTGAATTTTTTAAGATGGGGCTGAGGGACAAATAGGGGCTAGATCGCAGGCTGAACACAAGGGCTTACGGGCTGAACAAATTGCTCGACCGTGATAAATCATTGAAATGGAAAAGTTTTCCCACTCGGCTTGGGGTAAAAGCTTCATGAGATCTCGCTCAATTTTGACGGGATTAGTTTCTTTGGTTAATCCTAGACGCTGGCTCAACCGTTTGACGTGGGTATCAACCGTTACCCCTTGATTAATCCCAAAGGCATGGGCTGAAACCACATTGGCCGTTTTACGGGCGACTCCGGGTAAGGTTAATAATTCCTCCATCTGTTGCGGCACTTTTCCGTCAAAGTCTTGAAGAATTTTTTGGCAAGCTCCTTGAATATTTTTGGCTTTATTGCGATAAAACCCTGTTGAATGAATTAAGCTTTCTAATTCTTCGCGATCGCAGTAAGCTAAAGCCTGAGCATCGGGAAAACGAGCAAATAAAGCTGGTGTAACCTTATTTACCCGTTCATCCGTACATTGAGCCGATAGAATGGTCGCCACCAATAACTGCACCGGCGTTTCATAGGTCAGGCTACAGGTAGCATCAGGATACAGACGTTTGAGAACAATGAGAATTTCTAGGGTGCGTTGCTTTTTACTGGCTAATTTACGGGTAATGCTGGCCATGCTCGGTATTTACCGCAATTCCTGATGGAGTAATTCTTGTAAAAAAGTCAAATTTAGGGTATCGCGGACGATTAAGAAAACCCCTAAACCAAGCAATAAAACTAAACCCGTTTGCATGACATTTTCTTGAATTTTGTTGGGTAAGGGCTTGCCTAACAAACCTTCAATAATCAGGAACACTAATTGACCACCATCGAGTGCCGGTAAGGGCAGAATGTTAATAACCGCGAGGTTAATGCTAATTAAAGCCCCGAATTGAAAGAGATTGCCGACATCATTTTTAGCAATATTGGCTCCGTATTCGACGATTTTGATCGGCCCTGCCACCTGTTGAGCGTTCTCTGAAAAATGACTAATAAGTTGCCAAAATCCTTGAACAGTTAAGGTAACAATTCGTTGGAAGGCATTAGCACTGTAGGTAAACGCTTCACCAATATTTTGCGCTTTTTTGAGTTTAACGTTGGGTAAGAGGGCGACTCCTATTTTTCCTTTGCCGTCTTCACCCGCGATCGCCTTAATGGTGACATCAATTTTTTCCGATCCCCGTTGAATGACTAAGGGAATAGGCTGATTGGGAGAGGATTGGACTTTATCAATAAAACCTGTGGTGGCATCGGGATAAACCTGTAGCGGTTGGCTATCAACACTGAGGATAATATCCCCTGGCTGAATCCCTGCAATCATGGCTGCCGAATTGGGATCAACTTTGGGGATTACCAGGCCCGGTTGAATATCTTGAATGCCCACAGTGGCGACCTGACCGACGAGGAGAAAATAGGCAAAAATGAGATTAGCAATTACCCCTGCACTAATAACAATGGCGCGATCCAAAACGGGACGGTTTCGCATCAAGTTGGGATCATCCGCAGGAATTTGACTATCGGGGTCTTCATCGGGAAAACCCACAAATCCGCCTAAAGGAATGGCCCGAATGGCATACTCTGTTTCCGAGCCTTGGTATTTTAATAAAACGGGCCCAAATCCCAAAGAAAATCGATTGGCATAAATTCCCTGCAATCTTGCTGCTGCAAAGTGACCCAATTCATGCACAAAAATTAAAACTGCTAAAACCGCGATCGCCGCTAAAACTGACATAAGTGTAATCAACTAACCGTTAACAATAGAAAGACAAAGATCCGATAGATAATTTCTATTTACAAAAAGAATGTCCTAATTTTAACGAAAAAAGAAGCCATCAGCTTCAATCCAATGGCTTAAAAGAAAGATAGAAAAGTAATCAAAAGTTTAGCTAACCGCCGTACTGGACGCATAGTAAGCAACGGTAATCAGTCCACCCACTAATAATGCACCAACTACTAAAACGATTAAGTTATTACGTTTTTCTGCGGAATTTAAGGGTTGAGCCTGATAAACTTCGGGTTCCCTCGCAAAATTATTCAAGCGTCCATCATCATCTTTATAAGCCATAGATTAAAACCTCTATTTATTATTTGTATATGTAAGGTTAGGGGCTAGCGGACTAATTCCCCAGTAGTTTCGCGAATCCTGATTGATCGGGCACGTACCAAGGGGAAGAAAAACTCGGCCATGCACTTCACAAAACGTTAGGATTCGGAATTCAGATTAAAATAAAAAGTCGCTGATTCTTCGTTCTCTTAATTTTTTTTTATGTTTGAGTTTGCTTGGTTAACCCCTAGTCATGGCGTGATGGTAGGGTTATTGGTTGTGTTTGCCATTGCCCATAGTGGATTAGCGGCGTTGCGGGCTTGGGGAGAAAGCAAAATTGGTGCGAGGGCCTATCGAGTTCTTTTTGCCCTAGTTAGTATTCCGTTAGCCGTGGTTTTAATTACTTACTTTTTCAATCACCGTTATGACGGTTTGCAGTTATGGCAGGTGCAGGGCGTGACTGGGATTAAACCCATTGTTTGGAGTTTGTCGGCCATTTCCTTTTTCTTTTTGTATCCCGCGACCTTTAATTTATTGGAAATTGCCGCGATCGCGAAACCCGAAATCCATCTCTACGAAACGGGGATCATTCGCATCTGTCGCCATCCTCAAATGGTCGGTCAAGTGATTTGGTGCATTGCCCATACCCTGTGGCTCGGTACCACTTTTACTTTGTTAACTTCCCTGGGATTAATTGCCCACCATGGCTTTGCGGTCTGGCATGGCGATCGCCGTTGGCAAAAAAAATATGGCGATGCCTTTTTAAAACTGAAGGAAAGAACCTCAATTATCCCCTTTAAAGCCGTTTTTGATGGTCGTCAACAACTAAAATGGCAAGAATTTCTGCGCCCTGCCTATTTAGGCGTAACCGGATTCATTCTCTTGCTCTGGTGGGGGCATCCCTGGTTAATGCAAATTACCGCTAAAGCACCGTTATAATTACCTTCTTCCTCGTCAGGTTCACCGCTTTTGGCGACAAACTATCTCAAAGATCTAACTTCAGCTAGGTACAGGGATCGGGCCATCAATTAATGTTGTAACATTATTCTTTTTTGTCATCAAAAAGATGCTTTTTTAGCGTATTTGTAACCCTTGAAAATTATTTTTTGAATTATAAACAATATCTATCCCACTTGATCCCGATTAGTTGTAGCATAATTCTAGGCGGCTTAATCGAGACTAAGCAAGATGTTGTCTGTTAATGAAAAAACATTTAAAGAAACTGTTTTAGATTCTTCTACCCCCGTTCTTGTCTATTTTTGGACCCCGTGGTGCGGACTATGTCGTTTTGTCAATCCTATTTTGCAAAAATTGCAAGCCGAGCGGATGGGATCGCTTAAGGTCGTCAATATTAATGCTGACAGCAATTTTAGATTAGCCAATACCTATCGCCTCAAAAATTTACCCACATTGCTCCTGTTCGATCAAGGCCAACTCATCCAACGCTTAGAAGAATTTGAATCACGGGAAGACCTCAATCGTATTCTTACCCTCATTCCTGCGCGACTTCCTGCTAGATCTGCCTAATTAACGCGATCGCGACCGATCCTAAAGGTTAAAAAAATCCAATATTTCTAGGGGATTGCTATCTGTCCCTCGCCTAGCGGTGATATGCTTTAGAATGAATTTCGATATGCTGATCGGAGGCAAATGGCTGTGGAGTGGAAAGTGCGAGCAATTCGGGGGGCAACAACCGTTTCAGAGAATACGATCCCCGCTATCCGAGATGCGGTCACTGAATTGTTAGACGCGATTGAAACCCACAATCAACTTGACCCAGAAGAAATTGTTAGTGTTATTTTCACGGCAACCCGCGATCTAGATGCCATTTTTCCCGCCGCGATCGCCAGAGAAAGACCCTACTGGAATAATGTGCCGCTACTGGATGTTCAACAAATGCACGTAGAAGGCAGCTTAGAGCGTTGTATTCGCGTCCTAATCCATGTCAACACCCCTAAACCCCAGATTGAAATTCACCATTCCTACCTACGCCAAGCCCAAAATCTCAGACCTGATTGGCATTTAGCCCAACTCAATCTAAACCCTGCTTAGGAAATCGTTTTTTAAAATGCTTAACTGCCCTACACTTTATTGAATTCAGTAATACGATTCAGTATTCACTCAACAAAAAAACTCTTCCCCAATTGAAGAAGAGTTCCTAAAAGTTCATTGTTGAAAAGTGAGTAAAAAAAGTTGATTAGCTTAACGGAAATTGGGTAAAGAAGCTAGCCCAAAGAATACCTGTAACGCCGGAAGCAATGAGAATATTGGTGAAAAACTTACCTAATTCAGTATTAACGCCTAATTCCTTATCTTCGTGACCAGCAGTGAAAAATAATGACCAAGCTTGATTCGTATTGATAGCTTCAAAATTATTAAAATCTGAGCGGAAAATAACGGGAGCAAATAAATCTTTATTCGTGTAGATATCGTAATCAGCGTTCATAATTTCCAACCTCCGTTGGCTTAAATATTTGTAAAGTTTGCTATATTTCAGAAGAAAAAGGGGGCGTTGAACAGTTTGGGAAATTGTTTAAAATTGTCAGTTATTGAGCGTCATTTCTGCTGCACAACGCCAAGGGAATTAAAGACTGGTTAACCAACCGATAATGCCGTGACCCGTAATTACTTCCATTGCTAAGAGAGAAACGAAACCAATCATGGCAAAACGACCATTGAGTTTTTCGGCGTATTCTGTCCAACCCGCTTGAACGGTTTCATCAACGTAAACTTGGGGTTCGATCGCGAAGTTATTGAGGCGATTATCAGAATCGAGTTTAAATCCACGAGTATTAGCAGCCATTTTATTAATCCTTTGGGAGAGCACTTAACTTTATGTAAATAAATGTAACGCAATGTTAAGATTTGTGTCAACAGTCTTGACAATAAAAGAGGGTCGTGAAAACCGCCTACGGCGTTCGGCATACCGTCTATTAAGTTGGGAATGAAAGCTAACAGTCAATTCCTTACGGTTGACTCATTACAAGACAAGGCAGGTTAAGGCTGTTTTTGCCGCGTCGCGATCGCCTGATAGAAACCCAAGACCACCAAAATATTAGAAATCGTCAAGAAAGACTCTGCACTACCATGAAGCCAATCGATATTGGCTAACTGCTCGCCGTAGTGAACCTGGGCATAAATCCCCGCAGGAATGGTTATAGCCACAAAAACTAGTAAGAAATAAAAGCCAATTAACGCTAAACGGGGCATTTGACCGGAACGGGTGATAAACCACAAAAATCCCAGATAGGGAAACAGGGAAAGCGCAAATAAACTGTCTTTTGAGAACATCATTGGGACTAAATTTTCTCTAGGCGTTTTAATAGCGGTTGCAGATTCAGGGGGACATTCAGGGGCGGATTAAGGGAAGTCCGAACAGTTTGATTTTTTTCTAGGTGTAACTGTTCTAAGATGGCTTTTTGAATTAAGGGTTCGGTTTCTTGGCTTAACAATAGGCGAAAATAGTCTTCGATTTGGTGGCGATCGCGACTCGATATCTGGTTTTGTTCGATTAATTTACCCAACTGTCTGATAGCAATTAAGCGTTTGAGGGGATCGGGTTCGGTTAATTGATTCAGCAACTTGTCTAACTGGGTTGCCGTTTGTTGATTCTGCTCACTCAAAAGATGCCATCCCAACAATCCCAAGGTTAATAGCGTTCCTACGCCTTCTAAAATTGTTCCCGTCGCTAACCAACGATTGTCGGATTCTGCCCAGATAGCGGCTGCCAGATAGGTACTAAAGGCTGCAACGCCCCCACTCCCTACGGCTAAGGTTAACTTTCCCTGAGACCCTTTTAATAAATTGCGCCAAACTAACCAATGTTTCTGCCAATTTTCTCCCAAGGCTAGGTACACTAGACCCATGCCCCCGATCCCCATTCCTGTTGCCACCACTAATTTCCAATCCCAGGACAACATGACCGTTAACCCAAAGGAAGCGACAGTCCAACGCCCCCATTTATAAACTTCGGGACGAGATAAAGCGTAAATGAGCGGTTGGGATAGACGAGAAAGGGCAAGTTTGGGCAACGGTTTGGGAAGACGTTTCCCACTCGAAAAAACCTGGGTCACGGTAATTTCCTATGTCTATGATGATGACTTTTAATCCTATAATTGCTCGCTAGGGGCTGTTAATTCACTATACCAAGAAGTTGACATGGAGAGATTTTGGACAGAGGTACTGGCGTTTTGTCAGACGACCACAAAAGCATTGGCGGAAGAGTTGGTAACCCAGTTTGCAAAATTACCGGCCATTCGTAAACAAGATGGAAGTCTGGTAACGCAAGCGGATCAATGGACAGATCAGGAAATCCGCGATCGCCTGGCGAAACACTTTCCGAGTCATGGGGTTCTGACAGAAGAAACGGAACATATTTTTCCCGATAATGATTGGTGTTGGATTGTTGACCCTATCGATGGCACGACCAACTTTACACGGGGTATTCCCATTTGGGGCATTGCCTTGGGGTTACTCTATAAAGGAACGCCGGTTTTTGGGTTTGTCCATTTTCCCTTATTAAATGATTCCTTTTGGGGTTACTGGCTAGAAGGTTCGGGATTAACCGGAACAAGTGGGGCATTTTTAAACGGCGATCGCATCCAAACCAGTTCCGATAACCCCAGCCAAAACCATCTCTTTACCTTTTGTGCCCGGAGTACGGAGATTCTGACCCAGCCTTTTCCCTGTAAAGCCCGTCTTTTAGGCGTAGCCAGTTATAACGTATTACTGGTAGCTTCTGGAACTGCCTTGGGGGGAGTGGAAAAAATCCCCAAGATTTGGGACATTGCCGCAGTCTGGCCCATTCTCAAAGCCGCAGGAGGCAGTTTTATTTCTCTCAATCAAGATTCTATTTTCCCGTTAACGGTGGGGCATAATTACGGCGATCGCCCCTTTCCCTGCTTGTATACCAGTCGCGATGACTTAATTAAACTTTTTCATCCCTTAGTTGCTCCGATTACCAAAAGCTAAATACCTTAATCTCTCCCTTAACCTAACGCTGTAGCCAATTCATCGAATTTCATGAAGGAAGTTGACTTAAAGCGGAATCCGTAATCCTATAATTTGAGAAAGAAAACAGGACAAATTAAGGAATTCCCATGCAGTTTAATGAACTGGTTGAAAAATTAAGCCCTTTTGTGAAGGCCAGTAGTCTGACGGCTAATCCTGAAGGTAACCCCCATATTCAAGGGGTCGCGGCTGTCGATGAGGCAACCCGTCATCAGTTAAGCTACATTGAAGGTTCCAAATTTGCCAGTATGATAACAAAAACGGCGGCGAGTGCCCTGATATTACCCTTGGATGAATCTTTACAAACCCAAGCACAAGAACAAGGGATTGCTTGGATTGCCACGCCTGATCCCCGTTTACTGTTTGCTCAGGCGATTCGTTTGTTTTACCAACCCTTTCATCCTGCACCGAGTATTCACCCCACTGCGGTAATTGATCCCTCCGCCACGATTGGTCAAGATGTCTATATTGGCCCCCATGTGGTCATTCAAGCCGGCGTAAAAGTGGGTAATCAAGTGTGCATTCATCCCAATGTGGTTATTTATCCAGGCGTAACCATCGGCGATCGCAGCACGTTACACGCCAACTGCACGATTCATGAACGGGTACAGATGGGGCAGGATTGTGTGATCCACAGTGGAGCCGTGATAGGAGCAGAAGGATTTGGATTTGTGCCGACGGCAGAGGGTTGGCTAAAAATGGAACAATCGGGTTACGTTGTTCTGGAAGATGGGGTAGAAATTGGCTGTAATAGCACCATTGACCGTCCCGCAGTGGGGGAAACGCGCATTGGCAAAAATACCAAATTAGATAACTTGGTGCATATTGCTCACGGATGTCAGGTGGGACAAAACTGTGCAATGGCGGCCCAAGTAGGGCTAGCGGGGGGCGTACAGATCGGTAATCGGGTCATTTTAGCGGGTCAAGTCGGGGTAGCGAATCAGGCAAAAATTGGTGATGGCGCGATCGCGTCTGCTCAAACCGGAATTCACAATGATGTCGCTCCAGGGGAAATTGTCTCCAGTAGCCCTGCTGTTCCCCATAAAATTTACTTAAAAGCCTCAGCCATTTATAAAAAACTGCCTGAAATTTATCAGACAGTGAAACAATTACAGAAGAAATTGGAATAATTAAAAAGGCTCTAAACCGTTACGCCTAATTGGTTAGCAGCTAAACTGATCAACGAATCGGGGTGCGTGCTGACTAAATCCCCAGAGGCTTCCCAGAAGAACATTCCGCCTAATCCTTGAGTTTTGAGGTAATCCATTTTGGCTCCCAAGGATTGCTTATCTTCGTAAGTACTAAAGACCCCTAAGGATTTGTTGTAAATATAGGGAACTTTGGCCACATCGTCCCAATAACGAACATAACCACTATTGGCTGTGTTAATTTTTTGATGAAGATCCTTATAGTCAAAATTTCCTGCTTCCCAGGTACCAGGCCCCGCGCCGGTAGCCGATTGGAATAAGCCATCATTGATATTGGGAACCCCAGTCCAAGACCTTCCATAGAGCGGCACACCGAGAACAAGATCTTCTGCTTTTACCCCTGCATTTTTATATTGTTGAATGGTTGACGCAATATTATATTGAGCTTTGTAGGTAGAGGGATCGTTGGGGTTACTATACAGGGCAGCTTGATGATTAGTCGTCTTTTCCCATGCGCCATGATAGTCATAGGTCATGACGTTGAAAAAGTCTAAATAGGGAGCCATTTGTCCAAGATCGAAATTGGCAATTTTATCAAAGCCCGCAGGGGAAGCAATGGTGAGTTGATAGGTCTTTCCGTCTTTAGCTTGTTGTAAGTTTAGCTGTTGCCGGAGTTCTGCCACTAATAGCGTGTAATTCTGTTTATCTTCAGGACGATTCACGTTGCCGTCTAAGCCACCGCCGACAGGGTATTCCCAGTCTAAATCAATGCCATCAAATCCATATTTGACAATAAAATTCACCGCAGAGGTCGCAAATTTTTTCCGTGAGGTATCGGTTAAGGCCACATCTGAAAAGGGGCTTGATAATGTCCAGCCACCAATGGAAAGCATATTGGTTAAATGGGGATTTTCAGTTTTTAATGCTCTTAATTCCGCAAAGTTACCGGCTTGATTGGCAGTCGATTGATCCCAAGTATATTTGCCATTAAAGGTGATTTGGGTGGCTGCCCAGGGATCAAAAATGGCCACTTCTCCGTTATTGTCAATCTTGGCAAAGGCGTAGAAAATATGGGTCAGGTTATTCGCAGGAATGTCTTTTACCTGAAAGTTGCGGTCATAGATAGCCCATTCAGGATAGTAAGCCGCTACGACATATTTTTGGGGATTGGGGTCATCATTACTAATCGTTGCAACGCCTAAAGCATCGTTAATAATGGCATTGGTCGGATTAGAAAGATTGACGTTGAAGGTTTCATTGCTTTCAAAACTAGTGTCACCGTTGATGGATACGGTAATAGTTTGGCTGAGTTGCCCAGGACTAAACGTTAAAGTGCCTGTTTTACTGACATAATCAGAACCCGCGATCGCCGTTCCATTTTGGGTGGCATAGTTCACGGTAATAATATTGCTACTGACGGCGGATAAACTCACAGTAAAAACCGCATTGGTTAAGCCAGCATTACCTTCAGTTATCGTGACATCATTAATTCGCAAATTTAGGGGGGCAGGATCATTATCCACAATGGTTGCAATTCCCTGACCATCGGTAATGATCGCTTGTGTCGGATTACTTAAATTCAAAAAGAAATTTTCATTTCCTTCGTAGAGCGTATCTCCTTTCACCGCTACGGTCACGGTTTTGACGGTTTCCCCAGGATTAAAGGTTAGGGTTCCCGCGATCGCTGTGTAGTCAGAAAGGGATTTAGCGGTTCCATCGGCAGTGGTGTAGCTAACGGTTACCGGATTGGAGCTAGCGGCATTTAAGCTAACGGTAAAAACCGCATTGAATGAGCCGGTGTTCCCTTCTGTAAGTTGGACATCGTTAACCGATAAACTCGGTAGGCTGGAGAGTAATTGACCGTTGAATTGATAATTTGTCGGGGCAGGAACTTGGCTTCCGGTAAAAGTACCATTAAAACCAAAAGAAACGGAACCATTAACCGGAATTTGGGCATTCCAACTCAAGTTGGTGACTTCATAGCGGCCATTAGCCCCCGGAAGTTGTTGGGCATTCCAAAGAGAGGTAATGGAAAACAAACTATCAAACGCTAATTTCCAGTTATTAATCGCTGTTGTTCCCTGATTGGTAATGGTAATGGTTCCTGTAAAACCGGAACTCCATTGACTATCAACTTTAAAGGCGACTGCAATATTGCCGTTGGTCGGGGCAGGGGCTTGGTCATCGTTGGTAATGGTTCCGATGGCTTGCGTTTTCGCGATCGCGGCTCCCACCGCATTAGACAGATTTAAATATAATGTCTCGTTGGCTTCCACCAGGGTATCCCCTTGAATCGCAATTTGAAGGGTTTTACTGGTTTCTCCTGGGGCAAAGGTTAAGGTTCCCGTTAAAGCGGTATAGTCTTCTCCCGCTTTGGCTGTTCCGTTGCTGGTTCCGTAGTTAACCGTCACTGTTTGGGTACTTGCTGCACTCAAGGACACCGTATAGACCAGATAGCGAATTCCCGAATTGCCTTCCACAATGCTGGCATCATTTAGCGTAATTGAGGGTAAAACGGGAGTACTACCGCCTGAACTGACCGCAACCCCATTGAGAAGATAATTCGTTGGTGGTGGTACGGTTCCATTGACGGGCGTTCCGATAAAGCCAATAGTCACACTTTGCCCTGGCTCTAAATTGGGTTGCCAATTGGCATAACGAATGACATAGCGATCGCCGACACGGCTCACAATTTCCGCATTCCAAATACTGGTGATCGCAAAACTACTGGTAAATTCAAGTGTCCAATTAGAGACTAATAAATCGCCACCATTGGTTAGCGTAATCTCTCCTTGGAAACCCGTTCCCCAGTTACTTAAGACCGAAAAATTCACAGTATTCGTCATACAAAAACTCCTTTTGAGATTGAGCAAATCCCAAAAAATTATTAACACGTTAATCTATTTGATCTATAGTTTTTCTGTTTTCTTAATGCCTTCACCCAAAAGCATGAAGCAAAACTCACCGATATCTTCAATGCTTTTCATGATTTAGCAGGAAGCTCAAAAGATCAACAATACGCCCATCCTAATCTTGAATTTTAATTTTGCGCTGAGGGGAAATACGGAAAAACACCAAAAAATGAGTCGTTAATTCTAGGAATCACGAACCAAAAATACTGAGAAAAGTACACTTTTTTTGAGCTTTATCCCCCCTGCCCCCTTACTAAGGGAGGAGACGATAGGCGGGAGATTTGATAAAAAATAAGGTTGACTGACTTATCATGGCTTTCCTAAACTTTTAAGCCATAATTTTTATTTCGATAAAATCTTCTTTAATAATTGAATTTACTTGCTGGCTTGAATCTCTTTGATTGTGTCTAAGGCCTTGGTTTCATTGTCCGTTTTGCCTTGGTCTTTAAACAGTTTCGCGGCTGCTTGTAAATCGGCGATCGCTTTATTCTTATTTTTCAATTTGTAATAGGTTAAACCCCGATTAAATAGGGCATCAGCCAACTGGGGATTTAATTCAACGCTCTTTGTGTAATCAGCTAGGGCCTTATCGTGATTACCCAAACGGTTATAGGTTACGCCTCGGTTGTAATAGGCATTGGCACTTTTGCCATTGACCTTAATGGCGGTATTGTAATCCGCTAAAGCCGCTTTACGGTTACCTAAATCATCCTGGGCATTTCCCCGATAGATATAAAAGTCTGCATACTTGGCGTTGAGTTTAATGGCATTGGAACAATCGGCGATCGCCTTTTGATATTCTTTGATCAAATAAAACGCATAACAGCGATTGCCAAAGGCATAGACAAACTTAGGATTGAGGGTTAAGGCTTGATTGTAATCTTGAATGGCTTCGTTATAGTTGCCTAAAATATGCTTGGCATAGCCCCGATTATAAAACGCATCCGCATCTTTATCATTTAAACGAATGGACTCAGAAAAGCTGGTAACGGCTGCACTATAGTCACTCGCCGCTAATTGATCGACCCCCTGGTTGTACCATTGCACAGCAGATTTTGGGGCAGATTGGGCAGAAACGGAGGAGATAATGCAACCACTCACCCCTAGCGCGATCGCCGATGCAGCAACAGTCTTACGGATCAATGTTGATAGCCCTTGACTTATCATCCTTTTCTTTCCTCACGTAGCCAATTCTCTAGACCAGTTTAGAGCAATTTTTCCATCCCTTCTAGTAAGCGATCCACTTCTTCTAAGCTTGTAAAATAATGGCAACAGGCACGGATACAGTTAGGGGAGGCAATGGTACGCAGGAAAAAGCCCGCTGTTTCTAATTGTTGAACCCATTCTGCGTGGGATAGGTGGCTGTCAATTTGAAAGGAAACTAGGCCCGCTTGCGGAGGAGTTTGTTTTAAACAGGTAATTTTAGGAATTCGTTGCAGTCCTTCCCATAGATAATGACTGGTTCGACAAATTTGTTGATAGCGTTGCTGGGCCGTTCCCATTTGGCGATGGAGAGTAAGGGCAGCCCGTAAACCTTCAAATTGGGGAAAAGCGGAAGTGGCTATTTCAAATTTTCCGCCTGTTTTTTTCCAGCCCTTAATTTCTCCCTGTTTCCCATATTCCAAACTCCGCCAGCCCACATAGGTCGGCCATAAATTCGGCGATCGCTGGGGATTGATATATAAAGCACCCACACCTGCGGGGCCACAAAACCATTTATGACCCGTAAACGCATAGTAATCTACGTCTAACGTGCTCAAATCGACCGCTAACGATCCCGCCGACTGCGCCGCATCCACTAACACTTCTACAGGATAATCGCCTTGATGATTTCGACAAACCTGCATAATCTCCGCTAAGGGGAGGACTTGACCCGTATTCCACAGTAAATGGCTCAGCACGACTAAGCGGGTTTTCGGGGTTAAATGGGCGCGAATCACTTCTGTCGGATCGCCGTTGTTTAAAGTCGCTTCAATGGGACAAGTAGAATAGGTAATACCAAAGCGATCGCGTAGGGCCTCAACAATGCCAATGACCCCAGGATGCTCACAATCGGTCATTAACACATGATCGCCGGCTTGCCAATCCAATCCCCACAGCACGATATTACAGCCCGTCGTGACATTATCCGTAATAGTCAGGGTTTCGGGAGCAACGTTAAATTCTGTCGCTAGGGTTTGGCGTAATGTTTCTGTTTTGGCTTGAAAATAAGCATTCCCTTTCAAGGAAAAGGGGCCATTTTCTTCTAAAAATTGATAGACCTGGAGAATTGCAGCTAAAGAATCCTGGGGCAGAATCCCCTGACCCCCGTAGTTAAAGTAAACTTTGTTGTTAAGTCCTGGAAAATGTTGACGAATTTCGGATTGTGGGGCAGAAAGAAGAGCAAGCTCAGTCATAAAAATTGCTATTTAAATCGGCTTGGCAATAGGGGCGATCAATCACCAACAATCACTTTACCGTTCTATCAACCTTTTTGGGCACATTCATCAGGCTATTTCAATCTCAACCAACGGATTCATCGCTAGACTGAATAACACCCAATGGATCGGTTGAATTTATTTGGGATCTTTGACATGAAGAACGCTATCATCAGCCGCTACATTAATAACATTTTGGGGCGTTAACAAACCCTGAAAGTTTTTAATCGCATCCGCTAAACCTTTGGCTTCTGTTTTCCGTTTTTCTGCCTGTTGTTCCGCAATGAATCGCTCTTTAATGCTGGCTTCAATGGGTTCAGGAAGGTTAACTTGAGTAAGGGCAATTTTGTCAACCACCAACCCTTGAGTATTTAAAGTTTGATTGACTAACGTTAAAATTCTCTCAGTAATGACATCATTTTGATTGCTGTAAATCGATTTTAAATGGTAGTTAGCAATGATTGATCGCAGGGAAGCCGCTAATGCTGTCAGCAAAACGCCCTTTTCGTTATCACCAATAGTTTGATAAAAGTAACCAGACTTTTGAGGATTAATATGATAGCTTAGGCTAACATCAATCTTAAAATTAATTCCTTCTTTAGACGTTAACCCAATCGTTTCATTTAGTGTTTTAGCGCGAGTCGAAAATTTGATGACGGTTTCTAGGGGATTTACCCAATAAACCCCTGGTAATAAAGGTTGGGTTAATAATTTTTCTGGTGTTTCGATCACGCCGACTTCTCCTGTTGGCACAATGATTAAGGTTCTCAGGAAAATTTTCAGCAGTAATAGCGCGATCGCTGCGCTCAACAGCATTATTCCGGTATGGGGAGGAAGCTTGAGATTGTACTTGCTCAAATCATTGGTAATCATAGTAATTTCGCATTATCAGGATAAAAAATAGAATTTCTCTAAACAAAGCTTAGCGAGGTTTTACCTTCAGAAGGGGGATCAGCGTAAGGGTTAAACGATCAGTCGTCACATCACGGGATAATATTCTTGATAAGTAAGTCAACCGTATTTTTTATAAAATCCCCCGCCTATCGGCTCCTCCTTAATAAGGGAGACGGGGGGAATAACGCTCAAAAAGATTTTATGTTTGATTGAGTTGATCGACTTAACGGGTTTCGTAACTGTGTGATCAAAAACCGCTGTTAACCTTCTATAAACTAAGACGATGGAAAACGCTATCTGTGAAGTTAATGTTTGAACAAATGTACTAATCGGGCGACATGATGCTCCCCCATTCCGCTGACAAAAAAGAAGGCAAAAGCACTAGAAATTAGAGATGAGGGAGAAAGGATGGCGATGTTAAAGATTGTTTAATAATCTTCTAATGGTTATGTCTAATTGCTTCAGTCTGACGGGTTTAGATAAATATTCATTGGCTCCAGCGGCAAGGCATCGATCGCGATCGCCATCCATTGCCAAGGCAGTCAGGGCGATAATGGGAATTTGGGTTAAATCAGGGTCTTGACGAATATACTTAATGGCTTCGAGTCCGTCCATTTCAGGCATTTGAATATCCATCAGGATAATATCAGGCTGCTGGGACTGGGCAACCGCGATCGCCTCTCGTCCGTTATTGGCAAACAGAAGACGATAACCCTTCGTTTCTAAATAGTCTGTAACCATTGCCGTATTGGCCTGATTATCCTCCGCTAATAAGACCAGGGGCGAGAAGTTGGGGAACGGAGTCGCTGCGGTGCTGGACATTTGGGAGGTAACAGAATCGAGATTGGATGAAAAATAATCACTGCGGGATGCGACACAGGGGAGTTCCACCGTAAAGCAACTGCCATGACCCAATTGACTGGTCACCTGCACCTGCCCCCCATGCAATTCTACAATTTGTTTAACGAGAGCTAATCCTAATCCTGTCCCCGTATATTGGCGATTGAGGGCACTATCGATCTGGACAAACGGCTTAAATAAACGATCAAGATTTTCAGAAGCAATGCCAATTCCCGTGTCCGTAATGGCAATATGCAGAAAAATTTGCTGAGTGTCTGCGACGGTATGGGGAACGAGGGCGGCTGTCATCGTAATTTGTCCTCCCTCTGGGGTAAATTTAACCGCATTGGTTAATAAATTAATTAAAACTTGCCGAATCCGCCGCTCATCCAGGATTAAATTGGGCAAATTATCGGGAATTTGGGTTTCTACCTGAATCTGTTTTTTAAAGGCTTGTTGTTTGATAAAAGCTAAACTGGAAGCACACAGAGAGGAAATCGCGACCGGACAAGACTCTAACTCAATCTGCCCCGACTCGATTTTGGCAACATCGAGAATATCGTTAATCAGGGATAGTAAATGATTCGCACTATTTTCAATTGTATTTAAAGATTTGTGTTGTTTTTCGTTCAGTTCTCCAAAAACCTGTTCTTTTAAGCCTTCGGTCATGCCTAAAATGGCGTTTAAGGGGGTTCGTAATTCATGGCTCATATTGGCCAAAAATTCATCCTTTAGGCGAGTTGCTCGAATCAGTTGCTGATTAGTTCGTTGGAGTTGGGCTTCGGCTTCTTTGCGATCGCTGATATCCCGACAGACACAAATGAGTAAACCATCGTCTGTGATGGTAAGCGATAGCCCTTCATCAAACCTAGAACCATTCTTGCGGGTGGCGATCATTTCCCCTTGCCAATGATGATCTCTGGTGAGTACGGGAAAAACCGTTTCCTCAATTCGGGTAATTTCTGACGGGGAATAGAGTTTATGCCAACTTTCCCCCAACAGTTCTTCCGGCTCTTCGTAGCCAAACATTTTGACATGGGCTTCATTGACATAGATATATTTTCCATCTTGTAAAATTCCAATCCCATCGATCGCGGCTTCAATGGCTGCCATTTGCCGTTTTCGGTTTTCTTCGGCCAGTTTGCGATCGCTAATATTGATGATATAGCCAATAAATTCGAGGGGATTTCCCCGTTCATCCTGCACCAGACGCACTTCATCCCGCAACCAAACGTAATAACCCTGTTGGTGTAAAAATCGGTATTCCGAGATCCGCTTTCCATTCTCACCTAAAGTTGCTAAACTCGGCGCAATTTGTTGGTAATCATCGGGATGAATACGCTCAAACCAAAAACTTTCAGTTTGTAAAACCTGTTGGGCTGAATAGCCTAAAATCCCTTCAATATTCGGAGAAATAAACGTAGGAGAATAGGGCGGTTTCGTATGGCAACTATAAAGAACGGCTGGATTCCTTTCCAACAAAAATTCTAAGCGTTCTTTTAACAAATGCTTTTCTAGTTCAGCTTGCTTACGGGCGGTAATATCACGAGTCACCACAATAATATTGTTGCGATCTTTCGCAATCATACGGGCTTCAAAATAGCGGCTTTCCTCTCTAACCGGCAATACATACTCCACACTCACGGTCGTACCGGAAGACAGGGCTTGCTGGAAGGCTTGATACATCCGTTGGCTGAGTTCTTCTGGTAAAACGCTTTGAAAATTACGCCCGATAAAGGCTGAAGGGGGCAAATAGAGTAAATTCTCATTTCCAGTTTTATAATCTAAAATTTCACCATCTGCATTCAGATAAAAGAGCAAATCGGGAAAAGCATCCAGCATTGCCTGTATATTTTGATTCGCTTTGATTAACTCAGCCGTTCGTTGGGCAACCCTGATTTCTAATTCGGTATTCAAGCGTTCTAAAGACAACTCGGCTTGTTTTCGCTGGGTAACATCTAACGCCACCCCAAACCAGAGGATATCGCTATTGGGGAATATTTCGGGAGTTGAATTTGCCTCCAACCATTTCACTTTACCGGAAGGCGTGATCATACGCCATTCATGATGAAACGGTTCCCCTGTCGCCAGACTTTGAGCGACCGCAGTGTCATAGCCTTCTACATCATCAGGGTGAAAAAGATTAAAAACCAAACTAGAATCGGCTAAAACGGCATCGACTTCTAATTCCAAAATTTTCGTTACTTTGGAGTTGATATAGTTAAACGTAATAGACCCATCAGGTCTTTGGACAAAAACATACAACATCCCCGGCAGAGTCATGGCTAATTTTTGGAATTGGGCTTCCTGTTCAGCCGTCAGTTTTGCATAGCGATCTTCACTTTTCCGTAGCTCAACGCTTTGGGCTTCTATTTGTTGTTGTAGGTCATGGGTTTGATTTTCAAGTAGCAATAGCTTTTCCCGTTCAAGGGCGATCACTTTTTGCTCTAGGAGATTAACGAGTTTATAAATTTCTATCGGGTTGAGGATTTGCAGTACGGTGGTCTGCGTAATAATTCCTAATAATGTTCCCTGTTCCCCCGTGACAACCACACGGCGAATTAAATATTGCTCCATCAATTGTTGAACGTCTAGGAGGGATTGTTCGGGACTAATGGTAAAAACGGGCGTGCTCATGATGGATTCGGCAAGATAATTTTCCAAATCCAGCCCTAATGCTTGTAATTGAACAATATCCCGTTCAGTAATAATGCCGATGGGAATTCGCTCAGTCCTATTACCCAGATCGAGATAGTCAACGATGATAATGGAGCTAACTCGATGTTTGACCAGACGATGGGCGATCGCTAACATTGAGGTGTCACGGGATGCACAGACGACATCCTGAATCATGACTTCTTTGGCTAATCGTAAGCGCAGCAGATCGATGGGGAGCGAAACATGGCGGAGGGTTTCATGGGTTACTAGGCCAACCAACCGCTTGTCCTGATCTAAAACGGGTAAATGGCGAATCTGATGGTCTTGAAAAAGGTTGATTGTGGCAAATAAATCAACAAATTCTGATTCTTGGATCGCAATAATCGATGCGGTCATGACTTCTTGTAGTGCCAGGGTATTGAGCGATCGCCGCTGAGTACACAGACAAACAATATCCCTTTCTGTCAGAATACCAAGCAATTTTTCGTTTTCAACAATGAGGACACAACTGGAACGGGCTTCTAGGTGTAATTCTTCCAATAGGTTGATGTTGGTTTTACGGGTATTACACTGCGATCGCATCTGACTCATGGCGATAATGGCTTCCGTCACTGTTTTCTGGGGAGACATGACCAACGGATTCCGAACAATAGCCGCCTCTAGCGATCGTGAAGTACTTGATGGATTCATGTCCAGCATAGGAGGTTAATTAATGATTGATACCCAAACTATTGATAAATATTGATGAATACTGTGTCGTTGATATTTTGATTCAGGCTTACTTGATTGGTCTTTTCGTGACGTTTTCATAAAACTGACAATTCTTGCTTTATAAAGTAAACCTTGGAATAGGCTCCCTAGACCCGTGAATTCCGATATGGTTATTTAGTCTGACAGCAGGGTTGAATGGGTTAATAGCACGATGTGCCAAGTTCTCCTAACGCCCTGGGGAAACACTTTAAAAGGTCTTTAAGAACTCTTTAAAAAATCTTTAAAAATCTCAGTATTGATATATAGTATCAAAAAAACTGGTAAAAAACAAAAATCCAGAGATTAGCGGTGCTTCAGTCTATCCTAATGGGTTTTTGTCATTCGGGAATAGGGCATGAGCGATTTTAGTCCTGTCCCCCTTCTTTAAAAGTTTACAGTCCTAAGGCCTCGTTTTTTCCTATTCCCAATTCAGCGATCGCTGTTTTTTCGTTAATCCAATCAACATTAAGCCAGGGTTTTGCATTGCCCCTGAAAACGGAGCAGATGATCGCATAACACCAAGGCAACCATCGCCTCAACCATCGGAACCGCACGGGGTAAAACACAGGGATCATGGCGACCTTTCGCGGCTAAGGTGGTTTCTTCACCCGCATTGCTGACCGTATTTTGTTCTTTGCCAATGGTTGCCGTAGGTTTAAAGGCTACCCGAATCAAAATATTTTCCCCGTTACTAATGCCGCCTTGGACACCGCCAGAACGGTTGGTTCGTGTCCGTAATTGGCCCGCTTCATCCAAATAAAATTCGTCGTTATGTTCACTCCCCGTTAATAAGGTTCCCTCAAATCCTGAACCAATTTCAAACCCCTTACTCGCAGGGAGAGACATCACCGCTTTGGCTAAATCCGCTTCTAATTTATCAAAAACCGGCTCACCCAATCCTCTCGGCACTTGACGAGCGACACATTCTACAACTCCCCCGATTGAATCCTTATTCCGTCGGATTTGATCAATTAATTCAATCATTTTTTCCGCACAAGCTGCATCAGGACAACGGACAATATTACTTTCGACTTGCTCTAGGGTCACCGTATCAGGATTCACCGTCCCTTCTAAATCCTTAATGCGTTTGACATAGCCGATGATCTCAACCCCTGCGTATTGATAAAGTATTTTTTTCGCGATCGCGCCGGCGGCGACTCGTCCAATGGTTTCTCTCGCAGAAGAACGACCGCCCCCTTTCCAATTGCGGATACCATACTTCGCATCGTAGGTTGCATCCGCATGGGAAGGACGATACTTCACCGACATTTCATCGTAATCCTGAGAACGGGCATCCTGATTCCTTACCAAAATCGCAATGGGTGTTCCCAGGGTTTTGCCTTCAAAGACCCCTGATAAAATCTCGCAGGTATCACTTTCTTTGCGGGGCGTTGTAATTTTGCTCTGGCCAGGGCGGCGACGGTCTAATTCAACTTGAATTTCTGCTTCTGTGATTTCGACTCGTGGCGGGCATCCATCAATGACGACCCCAACCCCACCTCCGTGAGATTCGCCAAAAGTGGTTATCCGAAATAAATGCCCAAAGGTGCTGCCCATAGCTTTGTTGTAGTCAACGACAAAGTTTTTATTGTATCGTAATCTGTATCATCAGTCAGATAAACCCCCGTGCTGAAATCGATCGCGCTACTAGATAAAGTCTCCTATCAGTATCCCAATACCTCGGAATTTGCGCTGAAAAATATCTCCTGGGCCATTCAAGAAGGGGAATTTCTGGGAATTATCGGGCCAACGGGAGCCGGAAAAACTACCCTATGTTTAGCGCTCAATGGCATTGTGCCGCAATTTTATGGAGGGCGTTTTTTTGGCCATCTTTCCATCGCCGAATTAGACAGCCTCAGTTATCCCGTCAGTACCCTAGCCCGCTATGTAGGAACCGTCTTTGAAGATCCGGAAACCCAATTGGTAACGACCTCGGTGGAAAATGAAATTGCCTTTGCCCTAGAAAATTTGTGTTTAGAACGGGAAGAAATTTTAGCCCGTATTCCGCGTGTTTTGGAAATGGTACGGCTAGAAGGAACGGAGAAAAAGCATCCTCAAGAATTATCCGGCGGACAAAAACAACGCTTAGCGATCGCGGCGGCTCTGGCGGTGCAACCGACTTTGTTAGTGCTGGATGAACCCACGTCTCAACTCGATCCTATTGGCTCCCAGGAAGTCTTTGCTACCGTTCGGGAATTAAATCGAGATTTAGGGATTACGGTGGTGATGGTATCCCACGCAGCCGAAGAAATGGCCGAATTTACGGATCGGTTAGTTTTACTGTCCCAAGGAGAAACGATCGCGATCGGCTCGCCTAATCAAATTTATGCAGACATCCAACAATTAACCACTAACGATTTACGCCCTCCCCAAGTTGCCCGTACCTTTTACGATATTCAGCAACGAGGTGTAACAGTTCCCAAAATTCCGGTTACTTTACCCGACGGCTTGCAAAAATTAACCGATTTATCCCAAACTGTAACCCTCACTCCGCCTACATTATCGGCGCAACCAAATCATCCTCGTAAAAACAAGTTTCCTTTAATTTCGGTCAAGAATTTAAAACACGTTTATGCGGATGGAACCGAGGCTTTACAGAATATTTCCTTAGAGGTCTATGAAGGGGAATATGTTTTAATCGTGGGCCAAAATGGCGCGGGGAAAAGCACCCTGGTTAAGCATTTCTTGAATTTACTCCAACCGACCCAGGGCAGCGTTAAACTCCGTGAGCAAGAGATTAAAACCCTATCTGTGAGTGATTTAGCCCGATCTATTGGTTATGTCGGCCAAAACCCTGATAATCAAATTTTTAATACAACCGTAGAAAAAGAAGTTTCCTTTGCTCTGACTAACTTGGGCTATCCCGCCAAACTCATTCAAGAACGGGTTTCTAAAAGTCTCGCGGCGATGAACTTAACCGATCCCCAGTCCCATCCTCTGTCTTTACCCAAAGGCGATCGCGCCCGAATCGTGATTGCAGCCATTTTAGCCATGCAACCTGACATCATCATTTTCGATGAGCCGACCACAGGACAGGATTTTCAAGGAGCCAGTTCGATTCTGGACGTAACCCGTCAATTACACCAACTCGGCAAAACAGTAATCGTCATTACCCACCATTTATATCTCATGCCCGATTATGCAGAACGGGTGATTGTCATGGGTCAAGGAACGGTTTTATTAGATGCCCCGATACGGCAGGCCTACCACCAAACCGAGTTACTACAATCCACCTATCTGACCCCACCCCAAACGGTGTTACTCGCCCAAGAACTCAGCCATCTTCAAAATGAATCCTATCCCGTTTTAACACCGCAAGAATTAGCCCATTGTTTCAGTTAATTTAGCTTAAAAACGTTATTAAAATTCAGCAATCACGGCAATGATGAAATTCCAGACGGTTAATCGTAATTCGATCTTTACTCGCTTAGATTTTCGCACTAAATTAGTCATGATTATTGTCATTACAACCATTGCCTTTACTTGGGAAAGTCCCATTGCCGGGGGTTGTTTAACTCTCGCGATCGCGTTGGCTTGCCTGTTAGCGGGAGTCAAATTAAATTATTTAGGAAGCATTATTAAAGTGATGATTCCATTTTATTTATTTCTCTTAATTACAATGGGATTTTTTAATGTGGCTCAGGTTAAATCTTTAATGGGAAAAGAAATATTAACGCCCTTGTTTGTTTTACCGTCTAATTGGTGGTTAATTGGCGGAGCAACGATGAGTCAGGAGGGGACATTATATGGCTTAAATATTATTTTTAAAACTTTAACGATGGTGTTGGTGATTCCCTTAGGAATTTTTACCACCAATATTGATCAAATGGTCGTAGGAATGGTTCGGGCTAAAATACCTTATAAAATTGTATTTATTTTTTCCTCAACCCTGCGATTTCTCCCCCTATTACTCGAAGAAATTCAATCTATTATTGAGGCTCAACGGTTACGGGGATTAGCCATTGAAAAAATGAACTGGTTAAGGCGGGGTAAGGTTTATGCAACGATTGCAGTTCCTTTAATTTTAAATGCGATGACCAAATCCCAAAAACTGGAAGTGGTTTTACAATCCAAAGCCTTTTCCGGCAGTTCTCAACGCACCTACCTCCATGAGTCTTTATTAACACCACTTGATTACGGTGCGATCGCGTTTTTTATAATTTTATTTATCGTGGCGACGGTGGCTTATTTTGCCTTTGGGATTGGTAAATTTAATTGGTTACTGGGTTAATCAAAGGATCAAGTAAATTTGTTGAAAACTCGTTGAATAAAAAAGGGAATAATTTTAAATTGATTTTGCAATAGTTGGGTTAAGGTGACAGGATCTTCGGGAGGAATCATCCCTGATTGGTATTGCAGCATCATTAAGATATTCCAGAAAATAAAGAAACTTGTGATACTAACCGCCCATTTTTTCCATTTTCTAGTTGCTTGATAATCCCAGAAAGCCGCTAAGCCTAAGATAAAAATTAAAGTACAATTGGCAAACATTCTTCCGCCCATACTCGCCCCCTGCCACCAACACCACCAAGCACTAATTAAATAAACTTGCAGCACAAAAGCAATCAATAAAATGCTGATTAATCGAGGTGATTTTTTAAAGGTTAAACCTAAACCAATCGTGCCTAAAAAGACCAAGGGATGCCAAGTAAATAAACCGCGATATCCTGAAAAAAGAACGTTAAAAATCTCAGGTTTGAACCAATGGAAACTTCCTCCATAACCCCGTGCTTTTCCTTCTTCTAAATAGGGAATTTTATCTAATCCGCCATATTGCCAAATATAAATTAAAATCTGGGGTAATTGCATTAATAAAGTTACTAGAAAAATAATCGCGATCGCTTGTAAATAGTTTTTATTGAATAAAGCTTTAAATTTGATATGTTTTAATAAGTTTTTCGGTGTTGAATCTAAGTTTTCTTCAATTCCTAACCAACCCATTAAAACAGGCACAATCATAAATAAAATATCCTGGGGACGAACCAACGCTGCTAGCCCTAAAACCATGCCTAATAATACCTGCGATCGCCAACTTTTTTGCCAAGAATTTGTAATACAAAGGTAGAGAAATAAGGAGATTAAAAATTGAGAAACTGCATGGGACATGGATACCTCAATTAAAAGGTAATAAGTCAAAGGTGAGGCAAACCAAATTCCCCCGACCGCGATCGCTGCTGCTGTTTTACTGAAAAAACGAATTGCGGTACGATAACTCAACCATAATCCCGCAACACCAAATCCGATACTGCCCAAACAATAGAATAATTCATAGGGCCAACTTAAACCGTTGACTTCGACAGGAACACCGAGCGCACTTAAAACTAACGCCACAAAATGACCAATGGCAAAAAACGGTAAGAGAATTAATCCTAAGCCCAGAGTATATTTACTATATTCAACGGCAGGCCCGCTAGAACGAACGGCTCCCCCTAACCAGGACGCAGATTTGGAATAAAATTCATGTTCATTAATGACTTTTAAATTGCCATCAAATAGCAGCGATCGCATCGGCGCGTAATACCCAATTCCATCCCCGAAAACGCCAAATCCTGTCAAACAAAACTTAATTAAGAAAATAATTAAAGTAACAATAATTCCTACAATAAATAGGCGTTTTATATCCTGATCGTTAAGCTGTGTTAATTTTAAATTTACCATGTAGTCGTCGATCTAATAGGCTATGCAGTATATTTGTTGTATTATAATTTTGCTAAAGAGCAAGCCACAAACATTAGAAGATTATAAATTCAAGTACAAACTAATTCAGGCTCAGTAATAAGCCGTAGAAGTTTAACAGATTCAACCGTTTCCATTGCAAAAGTGTTACCTTGTTGATCAGTAAAATCAATTAAAAAAGCTTCGTGATCGAAGGACATTAAAACAGTTCCCATTTGCCCACGACGCAATAAAATTGGCTGATGAGTTGTTTTATGGGTAGTCATGACATCTTCAGTTAGGGCAACTAAATCGTATTCTTGAATAGTAGTCATAGTTAGTTAATCGATGGGGTAAGTATTTGTAAGACGAGGAAAGTTTTCGGTATTTCTGATAATCCAACAGCTTAAAATGCGAGATTTTCCAAGTTCGGTTTGCAATGTAAATACGAGATCATAATGAGTGCCATATTGATCAGTTTTATAAAGTTGGGCTTCGCCTTCTATTGCCACTTTTTTTAGGGCATTTTCTAGAATATTTTTGTTGGTTAGGGTGATTCCTAGTCGTTTTTCAAAAAGACGGGCTTTATGTTTTCCTTTTGAATGTTCAGGATTAAGGCAATAGCGTTCAAGTTTGTCTCCTAAAAGGGCTTGATCACCGTTAGTAAGTTTCATTTTATGAGACTGCTTTTCCTAAGTTGGTTTTAATTTTGATTGAAATTTAATAAAGGCAATAAAATCTAAAATTTGTTTTAACTGTTCATCATTAAGACGATCTAGTTCTTGTTTAAGGGTTTCTTTGGTGTCTTTGGTGACTGTTTGCATAATTTTTTCCTTTTAAACTTGAATATTTAAGGTTTAGAGTTGTTGGTTGATCCAATTGGTGGCGATCGCGTCTCCTCATTTCAATTTTAATCAAAGTGATCGCCCTTTAAACCTTAACTCTAAATCAAAAGCGCGATCGCATCCCCTCATTCCAACTTGAACAAACGCGATCGCCTTGAGCAATATTCAAGTTTTCTTTCAATAAGCTGAACAACATGAGCCGCGATCATACTAGGATATTCGGTAACTTGTTATAATTTAGTTTTTTGTCAACTTTAAAATGAGTATTTAAGAATAAAATGAAGAAGTTATCAGAAATTGATCCTGCAAAGGAACTTCATTCGCTGATTAGGAGTGAAGAGAAACGTATTCTTGAGAGCTTTCCATTAGAACGCCGCCTTGGATTAATGGAAATTTCGAGATCTATGGATCTTTTTTGGATAAATATTGATGCGGGAATTGTTGAATATTCTGAGCAAGTTAGGCAATTATCACAACTGATTACGTTTGGACTCAATAAGGCAGTCCATTTATTTTTGGATGGTTCATGTAGTTTTCCAAGTTTTCCTCTTGCAATGTCAAGTAAAGAATCTAAAGACTGGGCTGATTCAGTGCTAATACATTGTGGACGCTTAGGTTTATGCGAGTATTTTTTAGAAACTAATCGGATCGGATTAAGCAAACTCAAGAAAGAATCGGATTATATTTATCGCTTTCAATTTTCCGATACCGAACCGATAGGATTAGAGTCTTTTGAAAAAGATGATTTTAATTGGAGAATTGAATTTATTGCCAAAAATCAGGAAAATAAGTTAAAAGAACTAGAAGAAAGACAACGTGAAATTTGGAATATTATGTCAAATTTAGTAAATACTTGGCAAGATAATTTCATTCAGTATGAAGCACATCCAGAAGTTGATCAGTTTTATAAAGAATATGGAATACTACGTTCCGAAAGAATGTTTGGTCAAGATGAGTTTCCATCAGATGCAAAATTTGGTGGATATGACTTTAGTTTGTATAGAGCAACAGTTGAAACACTAACGGGATGGGGACTCAAACACGCAAGTTTTTGTACACAATTACTTAAAAAGTCTCCATCTATTGATTTTGCAAATATAATTACAGTTCCACAACATTTTGAGAATAAAATATTGTTTTTAACTTATGTTTTAGATATAGATTTTGATACTGCAAGGCATTTATTAGAAATTTTAACTCTTACTTATGAAAGTAAAAATGTCCACTGTTCAGCAGGAATTTTTATCGCGCCTGCTTTTATTAAAGTTGGTCAAGGAAGAGTTCTTTCTCCTGTTTGGGGATGTACCAGTCATCCATTCCTTTTTATGCTTAACGAACTTAAGAGAAAATATAGATTCGATTGGGATATGGCTGTTAATCAGAGAGAAAATATTTTTAGAAATGACATCTATGCGCTATTTAAAGAGTCTAGATTTTTAAAGTTAGATGCGAATGTAAAAATAAAAATTGGTGGCTTAATTTTAACCTATATTGATGCTCTAATTTTTGATAGGGCGACAGGAATTGTAGGAATATTTCAGTTAAAGTGGCAGGATATTTTTGGAAATTCTATGCGAGAGCGAGAAAGCAGAAAGAGAAATTTTCAAAAAACCAGCAATCAATGGGTTGATCGTGTTAATCACTGGTTAGCTGTAAACAGTATTTCCGAAATCTGTAAAATGTGTGGATTTGATAAGCAGGATATAGAAAGGGCAAATGAATTTCGGGTATTTGTTATTGGACGAAATGCTTCTCATTTTTCTGCCGTTGGAACCCTGGATTCAAGAGCCGCTTGGGGAAATTGGTATCAGCTATTGAGGCTTTTTACTGAAAACATTACCTTGACAAATCCTCTTGCTGAATTACATACACTAATGATTGAAACTTCTCCTTTAAAGAAGGAATTTCTAAGACCTCCTAAAGAAGAAATTAAAATAAGAGATGCAACTATTATCATAGAAAGTGCATGAACGAGATCACTAATTTTTTCTGATAAAAATTCTAAAGTACGATGAAGTTGCGATGCAATTAATTAAGCCTTATTTTTATAAAAAAGAGACAAGGAAAACTCCCTGCCTCAATGACATCAGCAAATTTAAAAATTAGTGTTTAGTCAAACGAGTTAGAACAGAATTCGAGCGTTCAATAAAGCCCTTCATGCCTTCTGCATCAAACCCTTTTTGAGCCATCACCGCCAAATCATAAACATATTGACAAAGATTTTTAGCCAATTCTCCCGAAGGTGAATCCCCACCACTCGTTTGCACAATACTGCTTTGATTGAGTTCCATTATATTCTGAATGAGAGGATGATTCGTATTGATCATCAAAATATGTTGCTCAGGGAAAGCCATACTTTGTTGAGTCATCATCGCCGTCATTTCCTGCATACGACGCATCGCTTCAGGTAACAGAATCATCGCAGGAGGAGTTCCCTGGGGATTATCGGATTTCAGAGCCTCGGTGCGAATGTTGACCCCTGGTTTATTGAGGGCTTTCTCGAATAATTCCTTGATTTGTTCACTACGGGTTTTATTCGTCGTGGGATCAATAATTTCGCTGGCTTTGTCTTCCTGTAAAAGATTT
>JAYKGY010000006.1:0-36406 GCA_035285545.1 Snowella sp.
TGGGAGTAGTGCAAAATAACATCTCCTTCGTTTTCGGCATAGGCGATCGCCTCGTTAGAGAGTTCAATTAACAGAGCGTCAACATCTTTGCTATAGCTAATTTTTTTCATATCTAGACCTCTTACCAGGATAAAGGGTAATAATGAGAATAAAGGCGGTAAATTCTCGATAGACAACTCGAAGCACTAGTTTTTCATTTAAGTATTTTTGAGCGATAAGTTTATTTTCTTCTCCTGTTTCTAGGACATCAGGAGAGCGGACAGTTTCAATAATAAAGTTAAGGTCTAGGGCGATTTCATGGTTAGCTAGAATTTCTATTTTTTGTTTAGCGTGATCACTTAAACGAATTTCTTTCATAATTCATTCTAGTTTTTGAATGTCAATATTTAAGGTTTGTGTTTGCGATAACTCTGCTTTATCGTCATGATCTAAGGATTCGGCATATTCAGAAATTCCTATTTCGGCTAGTTCACGATCTTCGTTAGCAAATTCTTGATAAAGGTGAGCAAATTGATTGAGATCGGGTTTAGGTTGGGATAGTTTTGATTGAAATTTAATAAAGGCAATAAAATCTGCAATTTGTTTAAGTTGTTGATCGTTAAGACGCTCTAGTTCTTGTTTAAGGGTTTCTTTTGTGATAGTTTGCATTAGATTTTTCCTTTTGAGTTTAACGGTTTTTAGGATTAAATGGGCTTTTAGTCTTCACCTAAAATCATGGCTTCAACTTCCTGTTTTGCTTGTTTTAATAATAGAACCGAATGCAAGTTAGCGATCGCGTTCTAAATTTTTAAGTTGCGATCGCGGTTTCTAGGGAAATTTTAAGGTTTGTGTTCGTGGAAATTGTATAGTTAAGTTTTTCAAAACCAATAACTTCGCCTTGTTGATTTTTCATTAAAATAACTTCGTCTCCTGTTTCTTCACAGAGATATTCTGAGGAGCGATCGCCAAACCAAACGGTTAGGGTATTCCCTATTGGATCATAATAAATATTTACTTTTGCTATAGAATTTCTCTTTTAATTAAGGAGATAATAATTGTCTTAGTTTATCCCTAATATCCTGCCCTCCATGAATTATACATAGTCTTAAATGTAAATCTTCTGGATATTTTGTAACATGAAAACCTCTTTTTTTCTTGGGAAATTGTTGTATATTACATTGCCACTCTTGCAAAATATCATTAACTTTATACATAACAGCCTGTCTCTATGGTTTCAGGGTAGCAGCACCAAATGTTGCGTTAAAGCGACGACACCAGATTGCCGCAGATTTGAAGTCATCTAAATTGAGGTTTGCTGGAATAAGGTAACGCTGAGTCCCGCTATAACTTTTTAGCGGTGCCAACAGGACATAATCGCCTTCCTTGATGGGATAAGCCGGTGGGGTAGTAGACCCAATGACATCGGCTAAACGATGTAAAATCACAACTAGATCAGGGCCAGAAGTGGAAGTCGTAAAAGTTTGATCCAGTTCCAGAAGACGCTGGTTATTCTGCTCTATAATCCGAACGCTTCCTTGGGTGGGATGCTCTCCATCAACAAATTTGCCGGAACGCAGCACCGATACCTGGGATGATTGAGCGGTTTGGGAAGAGGACGAATTAGTAACAGGATCGTTGGACTTAGGACTTTCGCTCATGGCGTTCGATCCCGATTGCTGGGTTGCTATGCTGCTGGTACAGCCCAACAAGCTCACAATCAAACTTAAACTGGCAACCAGTATAAAACAACGAGATTTCATCATTAATCTCCTGACATGAATGCTTTTGGGGATAAAGCGAAAAGCTGAACAATGGATAGGATTAATTGTAATTCAAGAAAACCCTTTACCAGAGCGCAGGGTGAAATATCGTAATTCACAACGGAAATGATAATAATAGTAAGTATTCAACAGATCATTAGACTCTCTCGACGGCATCAATCATCTAGCTAACGAATGAAATTTAACCGCCCTTCGCCTCCATTGCCCCGTTGGTTATTTTTGGGAATGGCCTTACCCTTGCTGGTCTTAAATGGCTGGGCTTTAATACTGGTTTTAGATTATTTTCAATCTCCTATTCGCATCTTTATTATTGCTAATTTACTCGCCTTTATTTTGGGTTATCCCGTAAGTTGGTTGCAGCGTTATCCTCGAATTCAACGTTTACAGGCGGTTATTATTGTTTTATCTATTGCCGTCCTTTTGATCAGTCTTTTAGCCCTATTATTAATTCCTGTTCTAGCCGAGCAAATTAATCAATTATTACAAATTTTACCCCGTTGGGGAGAGTCTGGCAGTCAGCAATTACAGGTGTTGCAAAATTGGTCAATAGAATGGAAGTTGCCAACCAATTTTAGTCAACTGGCTAATAAGTTATCGGATAAACTGCCAGAACAATTGCAATCTTTGATGCTTCAACTCATTAATTTCATGCTGGGAACCGCCGGAGGATTATTTGAGACGGGTTTAACGTTAATTATTATGGTGTATTTATTGCTCAAAGGAGATAGCTTTTGGCATGGGATTTTTCAATGGTTTCCTCCGTCTTGGCGATCGCCGATTCGTCAGGGTTTACGCCGGAGTTTTCAAAACTACTATATTGGACAATTAACGGTCGCGACTTGGTTAGGTGTTAGTCTAATTTTGGCATTTCTGGTCTTTCAAATTCCCTTTGGTTTGTTGTTTGGGGTGATTATTGGTGTTATGGCTCTGTTTCCCTTTGGCGGGGGATTAAGCATTGTGATTATCAGTTTGATTGCCAGTTTAAATAGTTTTTGGTTAGGGTTTAAGGTCTTAGCGATCGCCACCCTCGTCGATCAGTTAATTGAAAACGCGATCGCGCCGAGATTACTGGGAAAATTTACAGGAGTTCATCCCGTTTGGGTCTTATTATCCTTAATCATTGGCGTAAAAATCGCAGGATTTTTAGGAATTCTCATTGCCGTTCCTTGTACAGGATTTATTAAAGAAATGATTGACTATTACCAAACCCAAAAAGCCAAAACTTACGCTGAGTATTCCAAAATCTAAGCTAAGGAATCCCAATAGCGGTTAACTTGAGCATTTAGAAAAAAGCTATCCCCAAGGAAAATTCAAGCTGATGTCAATTATTGGCGGAACTGGGGGAAACCTGATCAATGTCAGTCATCTTGGGATCCGGGGCATCACCTACGCTGCTGAAATCGTGATGATTGACCCCATATTCCCAAAACCGTTGAATCCTTTAAGATAATAAGGAACTCTCTTCCCCATCTTCGTAGCTAATGCGTTCTATTATTAATCCTCATGATTTCTTGATTTTGGCGGTGGATGATATCCCCACGAATCTTAAGGTGTTGCGGGGAATTTTGGAACCGATTGGGTATGAGTTGACCTTTGCGATTAATGGACTCCAGACCTTAGAACGGGTTGAGCGCATCAAACCCGATCTCATTTTGCTCGATTTAATGATGCCCGATATCGATGGGTTACAAGTTTGTGAGCGATTGTATCAAAATCCCCTTTATCAAGATATTCCCATCATTTTTCTGACGGCAAGTCAGGAACAACACCATTTAGTTCGTGCCTTTGAGCTAGGGGCGGTTGATTACATTATTAAGCCATTCCAAAAGTTTGAGTTATTGGCCCGCATCAAAACCCATTTAGAGTTAAAGCAATATCGCGATCGCCTTAAGCGGCAAGTGACCCAAGAGCGATTAATGAAAGAGATTACGAGCAATATTCTCAGCTATAGCGATCTACAGGATATTTTAGACTACACCGTGAAAGGAATTCGTGACCTCCTGGAAGCGGATCGGGTCGCCATTTGTCGTTCTTTGCAACCAGAAGCAACTGTCATTATTGCTGAATCCATTCGAGAGGGATTCCCGTCGCGTCTGGGAGAAATTTTGATCAATGGGCAGTGGTTGAAGGAAAATAATGCGCTCTCTATCCATACGGCGGATCATTGTCTGCAACTGATTGAAGATGTCAATAAAAGTACCCTAACCCCCTTGCAATCCGATTATTTTGCCCATTGGAAAGTGAAATCGGAGGCGGTTTTACCGTTGAGTCATCTGGATAAGCTCTGGGGCTTAATGATTGTCGATTATTGTCAATATCCCCACCATTGGCGAGAAGAAGAACTCAATCCCCTCATTCAATTAACCCAGCAAACGGCGATCGCCATCCACCAGTCGGAACTGTACCAAGAACTCCAACAGGCCAATCAAGAGTTGGAAAAACTGGTTAATCTCGATAGCCTGACGCAAATCGCCAACCGCCGTCAATTTGATCAATCTATCAGTAAGGAGTGGCAACGCTTAAAACGCAAGAACTTACCGATTTCGCTGATTTTGTGCGATGTGGATCATTTCAAAAAATATAACGATCACTATGGTCATCAAGCTGGGGATAGTTGCCTAAGACAAATTGCCCAGGCGATCGCGGGAGTGGTGAAGCGTTCTTCTGATTTAGTCGCTCGGTATGGGGGAGAAGAATTTGTGGTGCTCTTGCCAGCAACCGGAATGGAAGGAGCCGTTCACATTGCCGAACAGGTTCAACAGGCAGTCTCTGCCTTAAAAATTCCCCATGCCTACGGCGTTGCCGAATGGATTACGGTCAGTATGGGGATCAGTTGCCAAATTCCCGCGATCGATACAACCTTCGAGCAACTCATTACCCAAAGTGATAAAGCCCTGTACCAAGCCAAGGCCAATGGGCGGAATCAGTTTTCGGCCATCGTATAATCCCTCAATTCCTATATGCCCTCTTTCTCTTTCAAGGTGTCTAAGAGCGTGGGATATTGCTTTAAGGTACGGGATAGGGCGACTAAATCAATTTCTGATAAAAAATATTCGAGTTGATTGGCATAATCCACCAATAATTGACAGCAATACTCGTTGCCTAATTCTTTTAGATCCTGCGTAAAATGGTTAATATCTCGATCTTTCATCGTTACCAATAAAGGTTCCCAGCGAGAGGCTTGATAAGCCGTTAATTTGGTTAACAAGGGCTGTAAATTGGCGATCGCTTCGGGATCGGTCTGAGAGGGATTATTTTGCTTGTCGGGAAAAGAGTTCGCATCGAAAGCGTCTGAAGTCGTCTGGACAGGAAAAATGGTTTTCATGACCGTAAAAATATCCTGAGTATTAATCGGTTTTAATAAAATGCCTTGGCAGTAGGTTTGTAAAAGATGAATGTTCTCAGGATAGGTGGTCGTTAAAATAATGATCGCAATGTCTTGGGTTAAGGGATTTTGTTTTAAGCGTTCTAAAATTTGCCAACCATCGAGATCGGGCATGAATAAATCTAACAGGATTAAATCGGGTTGAAAGGTATGGATCAGCGCGATCGCCTCCCCGCCTTCTGTCGTAGTCACAATATGATGATGCGTGTTAATAAAATAATCCTTGAGTAATTGGCAATTAACAAGGGAATCATCCACGATTAAAATACTCAGGGGCGAAAATTGATTTAAATTCGCAGAAAAATCCGTTGGGAATAGGGCAGGATGGGGGTGAGAAAGAACTTCCACATCATAAAAAATGAACCGAAAACAACTCCCTTGATTGAGTTCACTGTTGAGTTGAATTGACCCGCCTAAAATTTCCGTTAAGCGTTTCGTAATCGCTAACCCTAGACCAGTTCCGCCGTATTGACGGGTGCGACTCCCATCAATTTGTTGAAAGGGTTGAAAAATGAGATTTTGCTTGCTTTTTTCAATGCCAATTCCCGTATCTTCTACTATTAAAAATAAATTGGCTTTCTGAGGAGTGATCAATTCCGCTTCTAGAGTAACCTTGACATAGCCTTCAGCCGTAAATTTAATCGCATTGCCAATGACATTAAATAAAATTTGTCGTAATCTTACTTCGTCAAATTGAATGATTCTAGGGACATTTTCGGCCACCTGGGTGATCAGGGTTAAGGATTTGTCTTGAAGATTGTAGGAAAAGATTTTTTCCATATCATCAATGACGTTTGGCAGATCCATCGGCTCGTAATGGGCTTGTAATTTTCCCGCTTCAATTTTAGAGAGATCGAGAATATCGTTAATTAACGCTAATAAGGTTTTGCCGCTACTTTGAATCGCTTCTAAATAGGTTTTGGCTTTAGGTTCTGTGAGGGATCGGTCTAACAATTCAGAAAATCCGAGAACGGCATTTAAAGGAGTCCGAATTTCATGGCTCATATTGGCCAAAAATTCACTCTTTGCCTGGTTTGCATCCTCAGCCATTTGCTTGGCATCTTGCAAAATTAAGTTTTGAGCCGTTAATTGAACTTGGCTTTGTTCTAATTCCTGGGATTTGATTTCTAATTCCGTTTGCGATCGCTGGAGTTTGCGGAGGGTTTCCTGTCTTTCGAGGAGAGCCGCATTTAAAATTAAGGTCGTAATGACTGTTACGGAGATAAAACATTGTAGCTCCAATAAAGACCGATTTAAATCATTGCCTGCAAAGATCCCGAACCCCTTCACCGTACTGACCACCGCGATCGAAGCAATCACCACAATTAACGTCGTCGCGCCCAATTGCCGAAAGCGAAAACAAGCCCAAATCAAGCAGGGCATAAAGAGGTAAGCAATTAAAGCTTTATGCTCAAAAACCTGACTACTAATGGCTAAGACTAACGTTAATAAAAGACTGGATTCTAAAATCGGCCAAATTCGCCCTTTTGAAAATTTATATCGAGATTTTTGGCGTAAAAATTGTCCCCAACTAAATAGGGCGGGCGTAAAAATCAAAATACCGGCCACGTTAGAAATCCACCAGGTTAACCACACGGGAGCATAAATGGCCCAGGGAACGGTTCCGCCTAAAGCCAAAGCCCCAACACCAACCGTTGCATTAACTAACGGCCCCGTTAAGGCCCCATAGCCCAAAAACCCAAGCAGAGAGGATAAACGCTCGAAGGGATTTCCCTGGGGAATTTGTCGCCGTAGTAAATAAACGCCTAACCAGGTACCGGCGGTGGTGCCGATCGCAATACCTGCGACTTGTAATACGGAATTCAGAATATAAAAATGATTACCCGCTTTTAAAAAAGCCCCAATATTGGAGAGAAAAGAACCGATAAAGACACCAGGTAAAACCCAATTACCCAAAAGCAGTACCGAAGCGGAGGCTAAACCATCGGGAGGCCAGACCGGCGTTACCGATTGCGGCGTGGAGGCTAATCGTCGAGAAATTTCTGCCAGACCCAAATAGCCCAACGCAATGATCCCAATGGTAAGAACTTGGAAATTTCTATTCTTCGGTCGCCAAAAATTCATAGAGTTGGGGAACAGATTAAACCATATTTTATCGCCGATGAGATGTTTTGAAAGTGTAATTTTGTCTTAAAAGTTAATCCCAGTTAATTTTAGTTAATTTCTCTGCTTATTCACGAATAATTAACGATTATTTAGGAAGAATAAGGGACTGAGCGAATCTTTTCTGTTTTATTGCCCCCCATACCAACGTAATAAGACCCGTGCGAGACGATGCGGATCATGACGCACTTTATTGGTGGTTTCATTTTCATCCATCACATTGGCGATCACAATGCGACACCCCATACTGGCAACGGTTTCTCGGTCTAAAAAGACGGGATGGCAATTTTCGGCGGCGTAGCGTTTCAAGGATTGGGGAGACGGGGGAGTCCGTTGCACTAGAACGGCATCAAAGAGGCGATATTCGGAAATTTGATCGATCGCGTTTAAGTGATCCGACACCGTGTAACCATCGGTTTCCCCTGGTTGGGTCATGATATTGCACACATAAATGCGGGGAACATCGGCTCCGGCGATCGCGGCTCGGATATCGGGCACTAACAAATTGGGAATGACGCTGGTGTAAAGACTGCCTGGCCCAATGACGATATACTCTGCTTCCTCAATAGCACGAATCGCGGCGGGTAAGGCGTTAGGATTTTCGGGATAGCAGCCGATTTCTTCGATTTGGCCACCGGCTTCGGTAATATTCGATTCCCCCTGTATCAAACGACCATCTTTTAATCTGGCCCAGAGATTCACATCGGTTAAGGTCGCAGGGAGGACTTTACCTCGGATCGCTAATACTTTAGAACTGGCGGCGATCGCTTGCTCCAAATCCCCTGTAATCTCGGTCATCGCCGTTAAAAATAAATTGCCAAAACTATGACCGACTAACCCTCCACCCGCTTCAAATCGATATTGAAATAATTCCGTTAATAACTTTTCCTCATCTGCCAAGGCCGAAATACAGTTTCGGATATCGCCTGGGGGTAATACCCCAATTTCCCGCCGCAATCGACCGGAAGATCCCCCATCATCCGCCACTGTCACAATGGCAGTAATATTCGCGCTATATTGCTTTAATCCTCTTAATAGGGTCGAAAGTCCTGTGCCTCCCCCCACCACCACAATTTTAGGCCCCCGATTTAAACGACGGTGCGCGAGTAAAACATCGACTAATTCTTCCTTATTGCCATCCGGTTGTAAAACTTCTGTGATCGAATTAACCGTTCGACTTTGGCCCCAAAGCACAAAAAATAAGCCACAAAAAAAGAGGACAGGCCCTGAAATATAGCTGGGAAAGACCTGCGTGAGTTTCTCAATGGTTTGGGAAACAAATTCGCCCAGACGGTAAATGGGGGTTAACTTTACCCAAATGGCTAACCCTAATATCAGAAAGCTAATGCCCAGGGAGCTAATCAGTAACCAACGTTTGACAAATAGCCCTGGGACTAACCATTTAAACCATCGATTGACCCGCTTTGGGGTATGCTGGCTCACCGTTACGCCCCATTTGCGCTTCTCAGCATTGAGCTTGCGTAAAGCAGATTTAAAAGGGCCTGTAGACATAACCAGTGAGGATTCAAAGTAAAGAGCAAATCGTTTTCAGTTTAAACTAACTTTGCAATGGGGAGTTACCTCATCAGCGAAATTGATCAATTCTCGTCTAACCCACTAACCCACTAACCCACTAATCCACTAACCCGCGATCGCGCATCATAAAAAGTGTCCCCCCACCCCAATTCGGTAAGAGGACACTACCACAACGCTAAAGGTAGATTATGAAATCCCTATCAATTGATTATTGAATCGACCGAGCCATTTCGCTTTGGAGTTGCCGCTTCGCTTCTTTGAATCGGGTTGCCAATTGTTCACTTTCGTCACTGGAACAGTTATTACGGATAGCGGCAAACATCGTGCTTTCTTCCTGACGGATGTGATCCTGGGTAACATCTGCCAAATCTTGGAGAATGGACTTAAATTCCGAAGAAGTCGGGCTTGAGGATTTTAACTGTTCGAGCAGTTGCTTTTGTTCAGCCTGTTCATCGTAGAGTTCCTGGGTATTTTCCTCTCCATAGAAAGAACGAACGGTGGGATAAACAACCTGTTCTTCCGCTTCTGCATGAACCAATAGATCCATATAGAGTTGTCCAAAATATTCCTGGATTTTTTGAGAATCATTGGACTGCATAATATTGTTGATCAACATATTGGTTTTGTTGTGATCCATCCGTAGAATATCTTGGATATTCATATCCGATTTGTCGGAACCTTGGGTGACCGCGCTACCAAAAACACCGGTTAATGCGGCTAAGGCATCCTGTACCCGTCCCCAAACCCCCTGATCGGGATCTTGACCCGTCAATTCGCGGGTTCCTAAAACTTCTAAGACCCCTTTGAGTTGTTCTTGATGGGCACGGTTTTCAAAATTAACCGTATTTAAAGGCGTAACCGCCGCTTCCACATCCGAACCGACGATTTGACCGGCTTTGTGAATTAATAGGCCAGACATGACTTGACCATGTTTCAGTAATTCGTGTTGAGCCACTTTTTCGTAAAAGCTGAGATCAGAACTGTGCATCAATTCCCGCACTTTGTCTGTCATCTCGATAACGGTTGAACGGGGTTCGGATTGAATCCCATATTGAACAATAACGGTTTCCAAGATACCGAGATTTTTTCGGTCATCTTCTAACATTTTTTGAAAGCGATCGCGGATATCCCGATCATTGCTTTGCTGAAGAAATTCCTGCTCGTTTGTAATTAAGAGATCTTGAACCGCTTTCATATCGGCTAGCTTTTCTGCCGTTGCCAATCGTTTTTCATTGGTTAATGTAGACACCATAAAAAATGTTCTCCCTCTTGATTCTAGATGTTGATTTTTATGAACTTATTAAAGTGTTTGTAAAACTAACATGACATAAAAAAGCCCCTAGCTTCATCTACTTTTTGATAGGACTTGATAAGATCGCTCTTGCTTCTGGGGGAAGAATTATTTGACCTTCTTTTAAAAAGACTCTTATCATAAAAAATGGCAAGCCTTGAGCTTGCAGGTTAATTTTATCTGTTTTTCAGAAAGTGTTAATCCTTATTTGTCCAATCATCAAAAGCGATCATTCATTAATAGGGTTTTAACGAATATTGGGATCTCTATAGGTGCTGCTATGCTCTTGGCGATTTTTGCCGGTTAATCCTGCTAAGCCTGCTAAACCAATTAATCCTAGCCAGCCCCAATCAAATCCATCATCCCGATAGCCATAGGCAGTGGTTCCCGTTCCGGTGTTAGGAATCGTCGTGGTGCCCGTATTATTGGGGATGTCTGTGCCAGTTTGAGCAGAAGCGGGAACGACGGAAATTAAATTCGCTAAACTAAAAGCAGCGATTCCAGCCCCTGCAATTTGGGAATATTTAGAAAGTTTCATGCTGATCATTCCTGTTTACAGATTGAGTTACTCACCACGTTACTCATTGTTGATTCTGACTAAATCACTCTTCAGCTAGAAATCTGTTTTCATCGTTGCCTTTCTTTCGGAACAGCTAGTTGAAAGATGCTTGTTTTTTGGGGTTAACCTAAAGATTTTTTAAAGCAAACTCAGCCATTAAAAGTGTATTCAATAAGCCTTGAAACTGATTTTTTAAGATAGAGCTTTTTAAAATTCAGCAGATCCCATTAGTAAATTTTCCTATTCCTTTTTATAGAGTAACCAAAATATTTACTCAATTAATTATTTTTGAAATTTATATTTTTTGAAATAATTGATTAAAATAAAAAGTTTATCCTATCAATCAATTCAATCAGCTTCTCAAACTCATCTATAAGCATCCAGATCTTTCTTCTGATTTCTCTCTGGTCAATGATATTTAATCCCTCTTAGGGAAGGCGTATAAAGCAGCACATTTTGATTACTGTTTGATTACAGTCCTTGATAAAAACCATTGTCAAAAATCAAGAAGCTTAGCCTTATTTAAAGGTAAAAATCATGGAACAAGTCACAACAAATCCATCGGAGATTACCTCATCGCCCAGAAGTAATGATCCATCAGAAATTGAACGGTGGGCTTCGCTGATTGGTGGTGGTGCCTTGATACTGATGGGAATCCAACAGAGATCATTACGGGGCATCCTGACAACGATCGCTGGGGGAGGATTAATCTACCAGGGCATTACCAACCAAAGCACCATTGAACAAGCTAAAGAAGCTCTGGGAGTTGATCAGGCAATCAAGGTGGAGAAAACCGTTACCATTCGTCGGCCAGCCGAAGATCTTTATAACTTCTGGCGCAATTTTGAAAATTTACCCACTTTTATGGAACATCTGCAATTCGTCAAAGTTTATAACGAGACGCGATCGCATTGGATTGCCACAGCTCCCTTACAAAATGTGGAATGGGATGCAGAGATCATTAAGGATGAACCCCATCATTTGATTGCCTGGACTTCGGTTGAAGGGGCAGAAATTAATCATTCGGGCTTTATTCGCTTTCAAAATGCCACGGGGGGACGGGGAACAGAAGTCAAAGTCGTCATGGAGTATCTGCCACCAGGCGGCGCGATCGCCAATTTAATTTCCAAAATTTTCGGGGAATCCCCGGAACAGCAGATTGGAGATGACCTGAGCCGCTTTAAACAATTAATGGAAGCGGGAGAAATTGCCACCATTGAAGGGCAAAGCCGTTGTGCTTAAGGCTGAGAGGAGTTAGTCATGCTGACGTTAATAAAACCTTTTTTAACCCGTTTTTTATCCGTTCTTTTGCTTCAAATTGTCTTGATTTTAGGGTTATTTTTTGGGAATTATGTACCCGCGATCGCCGATGATGCCTCATCAAAGCCTTATTACTTAATTCAAGACAATCCTTCCTCATCTAAACCTTATTACTTGAATCGGAAAAACTTTAAAAAGTCTCATACTCAACAATCCCAGAAAAGCTCTTCTGCAAAAGCCAAAGAAGAACCCGAAACTTTTACTGAAACGCTTGTAGAAAAGCTGAATCTCCATGAACCTCGGCCCGAAAGCGCCAAAAAAGTAATCGACCAAATCAAAGGGAATCTCCCTATTGAAGATACGACCCATCCCGACGCAAATTATTAGGAGTTAATCATGAAAGCAGTCTGTTGGCACGGAGCCAATGATGTCCGCGTAGACAATGCCCCCGATCCCAAAATCCTCAATCCCCGTGATGCCATTATCAAAGTCACATCAACCGCGATCTGTGGTTCCGATCTCCACCTCTATGACGGCTATATTCCCACCATGCAATCGGGGGATATTCTCGGCCATGAATTTATGGGAGAAGTGGTAGAAATTGGTTCAGAAGTGAAGCGAATCAAGGTGGGGCAACGGGTGGTTGTACCTTTTACGATCGCTTGTGGTAACTGTTTCTTCTGTCAGCGAGATCTCTGGTCACTTTGCGATAACACCAACCCCAATGCCTGGATGGTCGAAAAACTCTATGGCCATTCCCCTAGTGGGCTATTTGGTTACTCTCACATGATGGGTGGCTACGCTGGCGGGCAGGCCGAATATGCGCGGGTTCCCCATGCCGATGTGGGATTATTGGAAATTCCTGATGGATTAAGTGATGAACAGGTGTTATTTTTAACGGATATTTTCCCCACAGGTTACATGGCTGCCGAAAACTGCAATATTCAACAGGGTGATACGGTTGCGGTCTGGGGATGTGGGCCGGTTGGTCAGTTCGGCATTCGTAGTGCGTTTATGTTAGGGGCAGAACGGGTAATTGCGATTGATCGTTTTCCTGAACGTTTAGCCTTAGCCCGCCAAGCAGGTGCAGAGATCATTAACTACGAAGAAATGGATGCCGGAATTGCCCTCAAAGAAATGACGGGGGGAATGGGCCCCGATGCCTGTATGGATGCCGTCGGCATGGAAGCTCACGGAACCGACGCGATCGCGCTCTATGATCAAATTAAGCAAACCTTCCGCATGGAAACCGACCGACCAATGGTCTTACGGCAAGCGATCGTTGCCTGTCGTAAAGGAGGAACCGTTTCTATCCCTGGGGTGTATGGCGGCTTTATTGATAAAGTTCCCATCGGAGCCGTCGTCAATAAAGGACTCACCCTCAAATCTGGGCAAACCCATGTCCATCGCTATCTTCGACCCCTCCTAGAGCGCATTCAAAACGGGGATATTGATCCAACTTTCGTGATTACTCACCGTTTACCCCTAGAAGAAGCCCCCCACGCCTACGAAATCTTTAAACATAAACGGGATAACTGCATTAAAGTCGTTCTTAAACCGTAGTCAAGGCTTGTTGATGAAGTTAGAGTTGGTTTTAACCTCTACGTTAATTAACCATCGACTTAAGCCTATCTCTTCTTACTTTTCTGACTTTAAATCCCATCTAGAAGCCAACTTAGCCGTTATTCTTCTAGATTTTTTTATGCCAAAAATCCCATCAAACTTCATCAGCCAGTCTTACGGATTAGAAAAATGTTAGAATTAACAGCCATTAAGCCCCTTTAATCCGCCCAATCGTTTCATGAAAACTTCTTTTGGGAAACTAAGTTCAATCGTCCTATGGTTTAGCGTGATTCTCTACGCCTCCTCGATCCGCGCTCAAATCAGCAGTGATGGAACCCTAACCCATCCCAGCAGCGTCAACAGTCCTGATAATCTGAACTTCACCATTACCAATGGAACCCCTGTCGGCGGGAATTTGTTTCATAGTTTCCGGACATTTTCTATCCCCACCAATGGATCGGCTGCTTTTGTTTTTTCCCCTGAAATCAGTAACGTCATCAGTCGAGTAACGGGCAATCAACGTTCTTTCATTGATGGCAGCTTAGCTACATCTGGGCCGGCTAACGTTTTCTTTCTTAATCCCAACGGAATTCTGTTCGGGCCGAATGCTTCCCTCAATATTGCAGGGTCTTTTTTAGCCACTACCGCCCAAGGAATCCGTTTTGCTGACGGTCAAATCTTTAGTACATCCCCTAGCTCCCAGAAGCCATTACTTAGCATGAGTGTTCCTGTGGGGTTGCAATTTGGAAATCAGGCCAATAGCATTCAAGTCCAGCAAAGTAACCTGCTTTTGCCACCTGGTCAAACCCTTGGCTTAGTCGGGGGAGAATTATTGTTAAACCGCAGTAACATCTCCATTTTTGGCGGTAGGGTTGAATTAGGGAGTGTGGGAGCGAATAGTGAGGTCAGCATTCAAAGCAATGGACAAGGCTACCGCTTAGGCTACGGCAATGTAGAAAATTTTCAAAATATTCACTTAATGAATGGGGCCTTCGTCGATGTTACCGATCTTTCGCCGTTGTTTGGCAGCGAAGAAATTGGGAGTGGATCGGTTCAAGCTTTTGGGCGAGAAATTAAATTAACGGATGGATCGAGCATTGCCTCTGCCAATTTAGGCGAAAAAGTGGGCCAACCGATCACGATTTCAGCAACTGAATCGATTCAGCTTTTAGGCACAGGTAAACTTGTAACTTCCCAATCCGGCGATGTCAGTTCTAGTGGCATCGGCACCATTACGGTGGGGAATGGACAAGGGGGAGATATTGAGCTAACAACCCAACGTTTAATGGTGAAAGATGGGGCTGGGATTAGTACTCGTTCTGCGATTATTCCGGATTTTAACCCTAATCCCTTGGGGAGTAGTGGCAATATCACGATTCGGGCTTCAGATTCGATTACGTTGTCAGGGAGTTCTCCGGCGGTAGGAGCTAGTGCCTTACTTGCGCTGACCCAAACACCAGGCCAAGCGGGCAATATTAATCTCATAACAGGAACGTTAACCCTGCTCGATGGCGGTAAAATTTCGGCTCAAACTTTAGCCTCAGGTCAGGGCGGAAATTTAAATATCGTCGCCTCTCAAGGCATTATTTTAAGGGGTCAAGGCATTGACCTTTTCTTTGACGCTAATGGGATACCCAGCTTTTTTTCCTCGCCGAGTACCTTAATTGTGACCAGCCAGGGAAGCGGTCAAGCCGGAAATTTAGCGATCGCGACCCCCCGATTAACCGTATCCGACCAAGCAGAAATTGCAGCGAGTAGTTTACAGACCGGAAATGGGGGAAATATTACGATTAATGCCAATCAAATTGAATTACAGCGAGGGGGAAAATTATTAGCCAATAGTGAAGCCCAGGGACAGGCAGGAAATTTAACCCTTTGGTCGGATCAAGTGCGATTAGATAACGCCGCTAAAATTACCGTCAGTAGTTCCGGTACGGGCAACGCAGGTAATCTAAGCATTCAAGCTGAAGATATCGTTTTAGATCATCAAAGCCAACTCATCGCCGAGACGGCCACCGGAGAAGGGGGAAATATCAATCTCGACCTAACCGGTATTTTACGCCTACGCAATAATAGTTTGATTTCAGCCACCGCAGGTACGGCAGGAGGGGGAGGCAATGGGGGAAACATCGAGATTAATTCTCAATTTGTCGTTGGTTTTCCGCCAGAAAATAGCGATATCATTGCCAATGCTTTTACCGGACAGGGAGGCAATATTCAGATTAATGCTTTGGGAATTTTTGGCATCGAACCCAGGGCAAATACTACTCCGTTAAGTGATATTACGGCCAGTTCCACCTTCGGCCAGTTTGGGGTTATTTCGATCAATCGTATTGATGTCGATCCCCAAAGTAGTCTATTGAATCTACCCATGGAAGTGATTGATCCCCGCAATTTGATTGTTCAAGCCTGTGGCCAAGGGGGAGATTTTAGTCGAGGGACTTTTTATATTACCGGAAGAGGCGGTTTACCCCCCAATCCCCAACAAAGTTTAGAAACCCATACAGGATTAACCGATTTAGGGTATCCTAACACTAACATCAAGCCACCGGCTGATTCTTTCCCCAAAAATCCTCAATTTACTCCTCCGCCCTCAAAATCGAGTACACTCAAAACAAAATCTATTATTGAAGCTCAAGGATGGCGCAAAGATCCTCACGGCAATATTGTGTTAACGGCTCAGGCGAAGGCTGGCAAGTCCAATACGTCGGGGTTGAATTCCCCTACTTGCCATGATTTGTCCAGTTTCCCGATCCTTTCTTCGACAGTGTTTGCTAGTCGGACTCCTGTGGCTCGGTAGTTCCCGTGTGGGTTTAACTCAAATTCGGCTTGGCCCACCCCCACCGCCGCCTGTTCAAACCCCAACGCCCCAACCGCTTCCCATTCCGCCACCTGAAGATTTGTTAATTCCCCAAGCTCCGATCGCGCCGCCTGAGCCGACCGATATTCAGCCGTCCTTAGAAGAGAGTTCGGAAAAAATCACGGTTCAAGCCTTTCAATTTGAAGGAAATACGGTTTTTAGCCAAGAAGAATTGGCCGCTGTAGTTCAATCGTTTACGCAGCGATCGCTGACCTTTGAGGAATTATTGCAAGCCCGTTCTGCCATTACCCAGTTTTATGTTGATCGGGGTTACGTCACCTCTGGAGCCTATATTCCGCCCCAAACCCTAGAAAACGGCATTGTGGTCATCCAAATCATCGAAGGCAGTCTAGAAGCCATTAACGTCACAGTTGACGGCAAATTAAACCCTAATTACGTCAGCGATCGCCTGTGGTTAGCCGGAACGACTCCCTTAAATATTCCCCGACTCCTAGAAGCTCTCCAGTTACTTCAACTCAATCCCATCATTGACAATATTTCGGCCCAACTTGCTGCCAGTACCGAACCAGGGCAAAGTATTCTCGATGTATCTGTGCAAGCCGCCCGTTCCTTTTATCCCAGTATTATTTTGGATAATGGTCGCAATCCCCAGGTGGGAAGTTTTCGGCGAGGCGGAACCCTAGAAGAAATTAATCTTTCAGGTAATGGGGATCGGCTGACAGGAACCTATCTCAATACCGACGGTAGCGACGAAATTGATCTGGGTTATAGTTTACCGATCACGCCTCAAAATACAACGATTAATTTAAGTTTTCGCAATATTACCTCAGAAATTATCGAATATCCCTTTAGTCTGCTGGATCTCCATTCCGATTACCAAAAATACACAATTGGTGTCCGCCATCCCCTCTGGCAAACCCCCTACCATGAATTTGTGCTGGGGTTAGCCTTTTCTCATCAAACCAGTTCCACGACCTTACTCGGCTCTCCCTTTCCCTCACGGGGAACGGATATTGAAGGAAATATTCGCCTTTCCACCTTGAGTTTTTCCCAAGAATGGCTACAACGCAGTGAAACCGATGTTTTGGCATTGCGTTCTGAATTTGATCTCGGTATTAATGCCTTTAATACAACCGTTCCCTTTGATGCCCCCTATAATCTTGATACGCCTAACTCCAACTATTTTCTTTGGCGAGGTCAGGGACAATGGGTGCATTTACTCGGCCCAGATTTTCTTTTCCTCACTCGATTTAATCTGCAAGTCGCCAATAGCACTTTGCCCTCTTTAGAACAATTTGCTTTAGGCGGTTTAGGGAGTGTGGTCGGTTATCGTCAAAATACCCTTTTAACCGATAATGGGGCCTTTGCTGCGGTAGAACTGAGGGTTCCGCTTTATCGCATTCCAGAAGAAAAAGCCGTTTTACAACTAATCCCCTTTGTCAATTGGGGAACCGGCTGGAATCATCAAACCCCCGATCCGGATATTAATACCTTAGCTTCGGTTGGGTTAGGCTTACAGTGGCAACATGGCAAAAATTTTAGTGCTCGTATTGATTGGGGTAAACGATTAGGAAAAATTCCTTACATTAAAGGAAATAGTTGGCAAGATGACGGCATTATTTTTAGTGTCATTTTCACCCCTTAACCCCCTATTCTTCTGATTGATAAAGTTCCATCACCTCGGTAATGGGTAAACGCGATCGCACCCCCAGATTTAACGACGAAAAATGACCGCGATCGCAATGGTCAGATGCTGCACAGGCAATCATGGCCGCATTATCGGTACAAAATTTAAGAAGGGGAAAATAAACCTGAAGGTCTTTTTCTTGAGCAGCTTGCTGTAAATGATGTCTCAAACGACTATTGGCCGCGACTCCTCCCCCAATGGCGATGGTTTTAATGCCGTAATCTAAGGCGCATTGCACCGTTCGACGGGTTAAGGATTTAGCAACGGTCTCTTGAAAGCTGGCCGCAAGATCGGCGATCGCCAAGGGTTTGTCTTCTTTTTCCAACTGCTGAACCAATCGCAACACGGCGGTTTTTAAACCACTAAAACTGGAATCGTAGGGATGATAACCCCCATTGGGCAAAGAAATCCGTCCTTCCGGCAAATTAAAGGCATTCCCATTCCCTTCTTTCGCCGCCTTATCAATGGCTGGGCCACCTGGATAACCCAACTTTAATAAACGGGCCACCTTATCAAACGCCTCTCCTGCCGCATCATCACGGGTTGTCCCCAATTGTTCATAATCACCGCAATTTTTGACATGAATTAAACTCGTATGTCCCCCCGAAACTAATAAACATAAAAACGGCGGTTCTAAATCGGGCTGACTTAAATAACTGGCGTAAATATGCCCTTCTAAATGGTGAACGCCTATAAACTTTTTCTGATGTACCATTGCCAAGGTCTTAGCAGCCGTAATTCCGACCATTAAGGCTCCCACTAATCCGGGCGCAACGGTCGCAGCGATCGCGTCAATCTCGTTCCACGTTAATCCACTTTCTCTTAAAGCTTGTTCAATCCCCGGATTAATTAACGCTAAATGTTGACGAGAAGCCACCTCTGGCACCACCCCACCATAGACCTGATGAATAGGAATTTGGGAAGCAACAATATTACTACAAACGTTACGATTCTTTACAATTGCGACGGCAGTTTCATCACAGCTTGTTTCTATTGCTAAAATGGTTGCCATTCTGTTGTTGGGAAGCTCAAAGACTACTTTTTATAACCGAATCTTTACTCTATTGACGGGTCAGAGTAAGATCACTTCAAGGTACTTACTGATCCTGTCACGTTTTGTACAAAAAACTTAGCCTTTTGTAACAAAAGGAAACAATTCTTATGAAACAATTGTTGGCTTTTCTTCTGGCCTTAACCCTTTGGTTTAACTTTTCACCTGCTGCTTCAGCGGATGACTTCGCTAATTTAACACCCTGTAGCGAAAATCCCGCTTATTTAGCAAAAGCGAAAAACTTTCTCAATACCACCAGCGATCCTAATTCGGGCAAAATTCGGGCAGAACGTTATGCTCAAGCCCTCTGCGGCCCGGAAGGCTATCCTCACCTGATCGTCGATGGCCGTTTTAGTCACATGGGAGATTTCCTCATTCCTAGCATTCTCTTCCTTTATATTGCAGGTTGGATCGGCTGGGTTGGTCGCGCTTACCTCATTGAAATCAAAAAAGGAAAAGATCCCGAACTCAAAGAAGTTGTCATTGATGTGCCCTTAGCTATTTCCAAAATGCTGGGTGGTTTCCTCTGGCCTTTAGCAGCAGTAGGAGAATTTACTTCCGGTAAACTGATTGTTAAAGATTCTGAAATTCCGACCTCTCCGCGTTAGGGCGAATATTAAACCCTTTTTTTGTTTAATTACTTTTATTTTGGAGACTCATTCATGGACGGATTGCCTAAGTTCTTATCTACTGCCCCTGTGTTAATCATGGCCTTATTAACCTTTACGGCTGGCATTTTAATTGAATTCAATCGTTTTTACCCCGATCTTCTTTTCCATCCTTTAGGATAAAAATTTTAAGAAATTGCGGGAATTTAATGAAGGGATTAGTCATCAGGCTTGGGCTTGCGCTAGTCCCTTTAACTGTTTAAAGTTACGCTTAAGGAGTTCAGGACTTTTCTGTACCGCTAAGCGACTCCTCCCCCTTCGATTCGAGCTTCTATCGCTTGGCTACAACTCATAAACGATCAAAATTTTATTCCCAATAACCGCGACTCTTCACTGCTAAAACATGATAATAAGCTCTTGGGCGATCGCCAGAGTCTAACCTTCTCCGCATCCTCCAAACGGCTGAATTTATCAGGGTTTGCCCTATTCATTGAGTGGCGACATACTCTATCATCATACATAATTGTTTCGGGCTAAACGCGATACGCAAAGTCTCTCCACTCCCTAAAATAGAGATAGAGAAATCGCACCGTTGCGCCCCTGTTGCCTAAAAGAGGACAAAGCAAATGATAGAGATGAGAATTGCTGGGATTGCCCTAGATGCAGTTACCCGTAGTCCGATTGTATTACTCAAAGATGGTTCAGAACGGCGCGCACTTCCTATTTATATTGGACAGGATCAAGCGAGGGCAATTATGGCTGCCTTGGAAAATCAAAAGCCGCCTCGCCCATTGACCCACGATCTGATGGTGAATATGTTGACCACCTTGGATGTGGTGGTTGATCGCATTATTATTCATTCCCTGCAAGATAATACCTTTTATGCCGTGCTGTGCGTGACTCAAGGTGAAGTGAAAAAAGAAATTGATTGTCGTCCCAGTGATGCGATCGCGATCGCGATTCGATTAGGAACCCGTATTTGGGTCATGGAAGAAGTCATTGCCGAAGCCTCGATTCCGGTTGATCGAGATGCCGACGAAGAAGAACGCCAAGCCTTTCGCAATTTTGTCGCCAATCTCCGCCCTGGGGACTTAATCCAACGAGCCAGTTTTTCCGAAGACCCCAAAGAAGACAATTAAATTCATCTCACTATTCACTATTCACTATTCACTACTCACTTTTAATTATTAATTATTAATTATTAATTGTTAATTAAAATGCACTATCGTCGTTTTGGGAAAACCAACTTAAATTTATCTGTTTTCTCCTTAGGAACGATGCGGTGTCTTGCCTCTGAATCCGTTATGGCTGAAACCGTCCATCAAGCGATCACGTTAGGAATTAATCATATTGAAACCGCGAGAGGATACGGCAATAGCGAAGTTTATTTAGGAAAAGTTTTACAAAATATTGACCGAGAAAACTATTATTTAACCAGTAAAATTTGTCCCACCGATAACCCGACCCAACTGCGAGAACAAATTGAAGACTCTTTACGACGATTACAAGTTGATTATCTCGATTGTTTAGCCCTTCATGGCATTAATACCGAAGATCATTTCAAGCTGATTACTGGGCCGAATAGTTGTTTAAAAGAAATTGAAAAGCTACTAAATCAAGGAAAAATTCGTCATTTAGGGTTTTCAACTCATGGATCTTTAGAACTCATTTTAAAAACAATTAAAACTAACTTATTTGAGTTTATTAATTTACATTATTACTACTTTTTTCAACGTCACAACGAAGCAATTAATTTGGCTCAAAAAAAAGATCTGGGCGTTTTTATCATCTCCCCTGCGGATAAGGGCGGACAACTTTATACTCCATCCGAGCAACTTCAAAAACTCTGTGAACCGTTTACCCCATTGGCTTTAAATTATCGGTTTTTACTCAGCGATCGCCGCATTACAACCTTGAGTGTGGGCCCTGCGAATGCCTCGGAATTAATCGAACCCTTAGCCGTTGCCGATCAGGATTATTCCCTAACAGCAGAAGAGCGGAAAATTTTTGAACAGCTAGAAAAACACCAAGCGGAAACCTTGGAGAGCGATCGCTGTCGTCAATGTTATCAATGTTTACCCTGTCCTGAAGCCATCCAGATTCCTGAAGTATTGCGTTTACGCAATTTGGCGATCGCGTACAATATGACAGACTTTGGCCAATATCGTTATCGAATGTTTGAAAATGCCGGTCATTGGTTTCCAGGTCAAAAAGGCGATCGCTGTACCGACTGTGGGGAATGCTTACCTCGCTGCCCCGAAAAGTTGGATATTCCCACCCTTCTACGGGATACCCATCAGCGTCTTAATGGTTCGCCCCGTCGTCGTCTCTGGGAAACTTAACAATGATTTGATGATCTATGAAAGCTAATTTTTTTCAGTCTGTCATTACTCTTCTCAGCTTTTATCTAGGGTTGTTAATCGGTTTTCCTACTGCTGCCATGGGCCAACCAACGAGTGAATCCTTCAGTTGCCAGTCGGCTTCTTCTGATATCTCCGAACCCGATCCCCTAAATACTCAAACCTTAATTTCCCAAGCAGATTTAAATGAAGCCTCTAACCTGCCGCCGAGCTTGTGGTGGGCCAAAGAACAGTTTGATTTTTTTGACGGTCGTTTAGTGACGAATTGGGTTGCCAATCCCGAACAGAAAAATATTGATATTATCGTTAATCGTCAACTGTGGTCGCAGTTAAACTATTTGGAACGATATCGATTTGTAAATAAATTTGGAACCGTTGCGCGAGAAAATCAATATAATTTGAGGGTCTTAAATCAACAACAAAAATGTTTAGTCTCCTATTTCTGTAATTTCCAAGTTATCCCGAATCAATGCCAAATGATTTTTGAAACCAATGAAGTGACAGGATTTCAGGTTCCTCAACCCCAATTAGGCGAGTTTCCGTTTAATTCTCAATAGTTCAATAGAACGCGATCGCTGCATGATCACGCTCGAAAACAGGGAAAAATACGACCCATTTATGTAGTAGAAACTATTCAGGACAACGTAACTCGCTCTAAAAAGAGTTGCAAACAATCTACGTCAGATTTCATCCCAGCCCGAAATGCCTGAAGACATGACGTAACTAGTCACCGTTGCTTCAAAGAAATTGGCTTTAGTATGAGCTTCTTTTTTAGTATCCGAAAAACGTTCTAAATGGGTGTAGGGACTCTTATCAAATCTAGAATCTTTATACAAGCTTTCTAAACCAATCGAACGTAAGCGCATATTGGCTAAATATTTTGTATATTGCTCTGTACTATATTCCGTAATCCCTAAAATATTATTACCGACAATATGATTTGTCCAACGCATTTCGTAATTAACGGCGGTATCAAACATTTCATAGATTTGATCCTTAGAATGGGTGAAAACTTCCATTGCTTCAGGAATGATTTTTTGATACAGACGCACATGGCTCAATTCATCCCGATTAATCATTTTAAAAATATCAGCCGATCCTGGCATCAACATCCGCGAAGCAAGGTTATAAAAGTAAATAAACCCGTTATAAAAATAAATTCCTTCTAACAAGAAATCTGCCATTAAAGCAATAAAATAATTCTCCTGAGTCGGATTATCGACATATTTTTGATAAAGCCCTGCAATAAATTCACACCGTTCTTTTAGAACCCTATCTGTCCGCCAAAATTCATAAACTGCACTGCGTTTATCGGAAGGAATAATGGTTTCAATCATGTATTGATAACTCTGATTGTGCATTCCTTCTTGAGAAATTTGTTCTGCCATACAAAGGCTAATTTCAGGTGCAGTAACACTACTTTTAATATGGGGAATATTACAAGTTTGGACAGAATCTAAAAAGGTTAAATAGGCTAAAATCCCATCAAAAGCTTGTCGTTCTTCGTCGGTTAAATTCCAATAATCGGTAACATCTTGGGTCAAATCCAGCCGCTGCGGAATCCAAAAATTTTCTCTCATCTGTTGATACAAACCGACTGCCCAAGTGTATCGAACATCATTGAGTTGCATCAAGTTTGTCGTATTACCAAACCAAATGGTACGGTTGGCGATCGCGTCATCCCCACTGGGATTAAAAATCGGGGTAACGGGCATTTGTTTGCCAGATTCTATGCAATTAGCTAACATTGACCAAGACTAACCAGAAAAAGGATTAAACGATAAGTATTAATCAGCTTAAACCAGTTAGCCATAAAAATCAAACCTAAGAAATCAAGAAGCTTAGTCCAGATCGGTCTAGTAAGCTTCTATTAAGGATAGAGTCAGCTACAATCTTAATTTTTTGAATCTGAACCCAAAATTACTTTTCTGAAAATGTGTGTTTTAGCCTACAAAAGAATGATAATAAGGCAGCTATAGTTTTTGTTAGGATTCTGTAGTTTTATCAAGCCTATCGTTGGCATCTTTTGCTGATTGTATCCATTTTTTTCTAATGTTTTCAAAGAATAGCGCAGTACTCATTGCTGCACTGCCACCTTGAACATTTCCTGAAACAATCATTAAAGATCCGCTTGATGCAACCACTATCTGTATAATCATTATGATGATCGTAAAATTAAAACTTAATTTTGCTTGTCGTAGCCTTTCTTGATAAAAAATACTAACTCTAGTATTATCTTTACTAAGGGGTATTGCTTTCTCATCTGACCCGTTAGACATAATTATATCTCTCTGTTTAGAAAATAATCAATTTAAGTAACAAGAATTGCAAAGCTTAAAAACAAAATAATCAATATCAGCGAACAATAGTTATCAAAATTTTGGTAAATATCACCTCTTGCTACGACGACTACTATTTTCTCAAAATCTTTGTTTTCAACCTAGATGATAAGCTTTATCCAAAATTTCTTTTTTATAGAAATAGAGGTATTCTAGGAACTCTTGATCCAAGCTGCTGTTATGGATTGCTGTGTTTATATGATTAAAAAGAAATAGCCTTTCCTAAAACGAAAACTACAATTAAGAAATATGATTGAACTCAAGGAATAAGATGAATTCAACACTTTATTCCTTGATTAAAAAACTTAATTAGCACAACTAGAACAGCCGCCATCAGACTCTTTAAAATCATCCTTTTGTACCGTTCGGACATAATAAACCGCCTTACAACCTTCTTGCCAAGCTAATACTAAGGTTTCAAAAATATCTTTAGCCGTTAAGCCGCGTTCAGGTTGATCGGCAAAATAAACGCCTTGATTCAAATTAAACAGTAATTCCATTGAAATTCCCGTATCAATCCACTGCTGCATGGTGGCAACGGCTTTGATTACCTTGTCTTGATTCAGGCTTTTATTTTCAGGATAGAACCAGAAACAATCATTGATAAACGGTGGCGCGATGGGGACGGTTCCTTTAGCCCATTTGTCGTAGAAGAAGCGGCTATAAACCGGAAGAATGCTGGCAGTACACCCTTGCACCAAAGATGAAGAGGTATTGGGCGCGATCGCGGTGATCATGGAATTACGAATGCCGTAGGTTTTGATGTCCTCGGATAACTGAACCCAACGATCAGGCTGACTGGCATTACTTTGGAACCAATCTACAGGACGAGAATTAATTAAATGTCCCTTACTCCAATCACTGCCCGCAAAAGCGGCATAGGCTCCCCGTTCCTTGGCTAATTCCATCGATGCGTAGGTACACCAATAACCAATTTCTTCAAATAAATTGCTAATTTTGCCTAAAGATTCATAATTTAACCGATTTTTTGCCAGCCAGTCGGCCAACCCCATTGCCCCTACGCCAATCGTGCGATAACGGTTATTGTGATTTTGAGCATCTTCAAAAGGCGGATGGGTGATCTCAATGGTGTTATCCAAAATTCGGACTGCCGTTTGACAATAATCAGCGAGTTCGACTTCTTCGATGTTGGCGAGATTGAGACTAACTAAATTACAGCAGTGGGCTTCTTGACCTGGGGCAACGTTAGAAAAAGATTCACAGCAGAGGTTAATGCCTGGAATATAACCCACATGCTTATTCGGATTAGCGCGATTGATTGTATCTTTAAACGCTAAATAGGGCATTCCCGTTTCTAGCTGCGATCGCATGATTTCTTTAAACAACTCACGGGCATTAACGCGCTTGTAGAGCTTAATTTTTTGGTCTAACTGACTTTCGATTAACTGATAAGCTTGCTCAAATTTTTCTCCCCAAGCTTCTGCTAACTCGATTCCCAAGGCTTCGCGGACTTCATAGGGATCAACCAATGTCCAGTCTCCTTTATTCATCACCCGACGCATGAATTCATCAGGAATAATCAATTGAGGAAAGACATCATAGGCTTTACGGCGTTGATCTCCGTTTTCCGTCTGCATTTCCAAAAATTCAGGGACATCCATGTGCCAGATATCCACTCCAACGGTGACGGCTCCTGCTCTTCTGCCCCCCTGATTAACAGCGATCGCGGTGTCATTGAGTAATTTAATCCAAGGAATCACGCCCCCCGACGCATTGGGTTTGCCCATCACCGCCGAACCTGTGGCTCGAATGCGGCTGACATTGACCCCGACACCACCGCCATTTTTAGAAATTCTGGCAGTATTAGTAATTTCTCTAAAAATGCTCTCTAAATTGTCTTCCATCGCAATGATGAAGCAACTGGTTAAACTGCCGTTGGGAACCCGTAAATTCGCCAAGATGGGCGTGGCTAAACTAATTTTCCGTTTCGCGATCGCTTCATAAAATTCTCTGGCAGTTTTTAAGCGGTTCTCTGGCTGCTCTGGTAACGCTAACAGCAAAGCACAGGTTAAAAAGGCTTCCTGGGGTAATTCGTCTTTGAGGAGATAACGACTGGTTAATAAAACTGCCCCTGCGTAATCGTAATCTAAATCCCAATCGGCGTTAATCCAAGACCCGGCTTCTTCTAATTCCGCTACCGAATAGGCCGACATCCGTTCATCATACTGCCCTGACGCTAACTTCTCCTGAACCGCGATCGCGTACTGCCCGTACTGATAACCCCGACTGACCAAAATATCTTTCCACAAACTCCAGATATGGAGTCGCCCCGCCACATAACGCCAATCCGGTTCTTCAGGACTGCACATTTCTAGGGCGCAATTAACCAAATTATCCTGAATTTCCCGCGTGGTAATCCCATGCTTTAATCGAGTCGTTAAACCTGCTTCTAGGGCAATGGAATTAACATTAAGCCGAACACACGACCACGCCACAACCGCCCGAATCCTGCCAATGTCCAAATTCGTCCAGGAACCATCCCGCCGAATCACCTGAATGCGATGGGAGCGAACAGGTGCAGACGAACCCTTATGGGGAGAAGAAACAGATGCTTGTTGGTTTTTTTGAGGGAGTGTCGCTGTCGGTTGCATAGTTAACGCTTGGTTGTACCACAGATGTAGTGTCATGAATCCAAATAATACCCTAAATGTGGATATTATCCTATGGATCAAATGTATGTTAGTTGTTTATCCGTGTTGTTATTTTCGCTACATTTGTGCAAAATTACTGACCTGAATTATGTTTAATCGTAAAGTTTTCGATACAATCCTTGACACTAGCTATAGAGTAAGAAATCATTACGTGCTGAAAAACTGAATTTGTGTCAGAGTATGTCTAATTTCTCTAGACATGGTGATCAGTAACAATTTTAGTTTTTAATAAATTTTAAAATGATCTTAATTGTTCAGGAGGTAAACGTTTCTTAAACCAGAGATATCAAAGCTTTTGCTGTCAAAAACTGCAAAAATCCTTATAATCAGTAAAGAAATTTCCTCGATTCACACCCTTAACAATTCTTTACAATTCTAAACATTAATTGATTTGACCTTTAGTGATGCCTCGAATACTCATAATTGACGATGACCCGACGATTTCTGAATTAGTATCCATTAACTTGGAAATGGCTGGTTATGACGTAAACCAAGCGGAAGACGGGGTTAAAGGACAAGCTCTTGCCGTCCAATTTCAGCCCGATTTGATCATGCTGGATCTGATGCTTCCCAAGGTAGATGGTTTTACCGTTTGTCAGCGATTACGCCGCGATCCCCGTACTGCCGATATTCCCGTATTAATGTTGACTGCATTAGGGCAAATACAAGACAAAATCGAAGGATTTAACGCAGGAGCCGATGATTATCTGACTAAGCCTTTTGATGTCGAGGAAATGCTGCTACGAGTACGTGCCCTATTACGACGAACAGATCGCATTCCCCAGGCGGCTAAACATTCAGAAATTCTTAGCCAAGGGCCATTAACCCTCATTCCTGAACGATTTGAGGCAATTTGGTTTGGAAAAAGCATTAAGTTAACCCACTTGGAGTTTGAGTTATTGCATTGCCTATTACAACGGCATGGCCAAACCGTTTCTCCCAGCGATATTCTCAAGGAGGTGTGGGGTTACGAACCGGATGATGATATTGAAACCATTCGGGTACATATCCGCCATTTAAGAACCAAATTAGAGCCAGAACCCCGTCGTCCCCGCTATATCAAAACGGTTTACGGTGCGGGTTATTGTCTGGAACTCAACGATCAAGAAGAGGCTAATGTAGAAAGTGCGTCGGCAACGACGGTTTAACTCACTCGTCGATTCCTCATGTCATCGGAAATTAGCATCACGATTAAACTTTTTGCGGCCTATCAAGAAGCCTATGGATCGGGGGAATTAACGCGATCGCTTCCTGTTTCTACCTCTGTTTCTGATGTTCTCAATATTTTACTAACAGAACATCCTGAATTAGAAAAGTGGCGATCGCTGACCCGTTTCGGAGTCAATCTTCAATTTGTCGAGGCCGATACCCGCTTACAAGATGGGGATGAAGTTGTTTTCATTCCTCCCGTCAGCGGCGGCTAAAAAATCTTAACCTTGTCAGGAAAAACTCATCGTTTACGGGTTATGTTATCCTGTCAATATTTCATGATGGCAGGGGAGGCTTGGTTACGGTGAGCTATATTTTGGGAATTTCTGCGTATTACCACGACAGTGCGGCAGCCCTTATCTGTGATGGTCAAATCGTGGCAGCAGCCCAAGAGGAACGCTTCACTCGTAAAAAGCACGATGCCCGTTTCCCGAAAAATGCCATTCTCTACACGCTAAAAGAAGCCGGTATTTCTCTGAGAAAGCTAGACTACATCGTTTTCTATGAAAAACCCCTATTAACCTTTGATCGCCTACTCGAAACCTATTTAGCCTACGCCCCTAGAGGTTTACAGTCTTTTATTTCTGCCATGTCTGTCTGGTTACAGGAAAAACTGTATCTCAAAACGGTGATTAAAAAAGCCTTAGCGGATCTGGGCAAATGTCGCCCTAAAAACCTTCCCCCCTTACTGTTTGGAGAACACCACCAATCCCACGCGGCCTCTGCTTTTTTCCCTAGTCCGTTTGAGCGTTCAGCCGTCTTGTGCATGGATGGAGTGGGAGAGTGGGCGACTACTTCGCTTTGGTTCGGTGAAGGAAATCAGTTAACGCCTCAATGGGAAATCGACTTTCCCCATTCGTTGGGACTGCTCTATTCGGCTTTTACCTATTACACAGGCTTTAAGGTCAATTCGGGCGAATACAAGCTCATGGGCTTGGCTCCCTACGGTGAACCGAAATATGTCGATGTCATTCTCAATAATTTGTTGGATCTCAAGGATGACGGTACGTTTCGCCTCAATATGAAATATTTTAACTACACAACGGGGTTAACTATGACCAATGGGGCTTTTGATCGCCTGTTTGGTGCGCCTCCCCGTAAACCTGAAGGTGAACTAACCCAACGGGAAATGGATATTGCGGCTTCGATTCAGCAAGTTACCGAAGAGATTGTTTTACGTTTGGCGAATACGGCTCACCGAGAATTAGGCGTTGATAATCTTTGTTTAGCGGGTGGGGTTGCCCTCAATTGTGTCGCTAATGGTCGCTTATTGCGGGAAGGCAAGTTTAAGGATATTTGGATTCAACCCGCCGCAGGGGATGCAGGGGGCGCGATTGGAGCAGCTTTATCGGCTTGGTATCAGCATTTAGGGAATCCTCGTTACATCAATGACAAGGATGGGATGCGGGGATCGTATTTGGGCCCACAATTTAGCCCAGCAGCAATTCAGCAATATTTGGATGATGTGCGGGCGGTTTATCATCGTTTTGATGAATCTAATTTATTTAGCGAAGTAGCGAAAATTTTAGCCCAAGGCAATGTGGTGGGTTGGTTTCAGGGTCGCATGGAGTTTGGCCCCCGTGCGTTAGGCGATCGCTCAATTATCGGTGATCCCCGCAATGAAAAAATGCAATCGGTGATGAATTTAAAAATCAAATATCGAGAATCTTTTCGGCCTTTTGCCCCTTCGGTTTTAGCAGAACGGGTTGCCGATTATTTTGAATTAGCCCACGAAAGCCCCTATATGTTATTAGTTGCCGATGTCAAAAAAGATTTAAGAATTGAAATGACGGAAGAACAGCAGCAGTTATTTGGCATTGAAAAATTGAATGTACCGCGATCGCAGTTACCTGCCATTACCCATGTGGATTATTCCGCTCGTGTGCAAACCGTTCACCCTGAAACCAATCCTCGTTATTATCAGTTAATCAAAGAATTTGAATCTTTAACAGGTTGTGGGGTGTTGGTGAATACGTCTTTTAATGTGCGGGGAGAACCGATTGTATGTACGCCTGAAGATGCCTATCGCTGTTTTATGCGGACAGAAATGGATTATTTAGTGTTAGAAAATTATGTTTTAGCAAAAACCGATCAACCCCAATGGCAAAAAGATGAGAGTTGGAAACAGGAATTTGAATTAGACTAAACATAATTAAATAATTAATAGTTAATAGTTAATAGTTAATAGTTAATAATGGTATAGATAATGAGTGAACAGAAAAAATTAACCACAAAAGAATTACGGGAATTTGGGTTATTAATGGCGGGGTTTATTGCCGTTCTTTTTGGGGTGATTATTCCCCTATTGAGGGCGCATTCTTTACCTGCTTTACCTTGGATTATTGCGGGTATTTTTATCATTCTTGCCTTCTTATTACCGAAATCCTTGGAGCCTATTTATCAAATTTGGATGAAAATTGGCTTTGTTTTAGGTTGGTTAAATAATCGTATTATTTTATCATTTGTTTTTTTTGTTATTTTAACGCCAATGGCATTGATGATGAAGGTGATTAAACGCGATACGATGGCTAGGGGGTTTGATTTACAAGCAGAAACCTATCGAGTTCCTAGCAATTTGCATCCTCGATCAACGATGGAAAAACCGTATTAAAAGCCCTTCAAATCTACAAAATAATTATCAGGAAAAGACTGAAATGGACGGATTTATTGATTTAATCAAAGATGTCTGGGGTTTTTTGAAAGCGCGACAAAAATTTTGGTTATTACCTCTCATTATTACTTTGGTATTACTCGGAGCTTTAATTGTCTTTACCCAAGGTTCCGCGATCGCGCCCTTTATTTATACGCTATTTTAAGTTCACAGGTTCTTGACTATTGGGGGTTGGTAACACGTAAATTAGTCCTGAAATCAGGGTTAACGCCACCGAAATCCAAAAAACAGTTAAAGCGGGGATCTGCCAATCTGTTGATAGAGGAGCTAAAAGTAACGCGATCGCTACAATTTGGGAAACGGTTTTCAACTTGCCCCAGAGGTTTGCGCCTGAAATGGGTTTACTGCCACTGACCCGCCAACCCGCGATCGCCAATTCTCTGGCTAAAATCAAAAAAACAGCCCAGGCAGGAATCGCTTGCCATTGAATTAAAATCAATAAAGGCCCTAATACCAATAATTTATCTACCAAGGGATCTAAAAATTTGCCCAGATCGGTGATTTGGTTTAACTTCCGCGCTAAATAACCATCTAGCCAATCCGTTGCCGCCGCGATCGCGAAAATGCCCATAGCCCACCATCGATGGGAAACAGTCGGATCAATGAGTAACCCAAAAATAAGCGGTAAACCCAACAAACGAGAAAAAGTAATGGTATTGGGTAAATTCATGAAAAATCAACCAAAAAACGTGATTCGCTAAAGATTAACAAACATAATTCTGGCAAGATCGTAACCAAAATTAACTCAGCTTTATAACATAAAAGACAATACTGAAAAATGAATTCAAATTCTTCAATAAAAATCCTTGATTAGTATAATTCAAAAACCACAATTTTAGGAGTAAAAATTATGAAAAAAAGTCAATTATTACAACAAATTCGACTCCAATTTCAGGGCGATACCCCACAACTGAGAGAGGATCTATCAGCCGCTCACCTATCCGATGCTGGGTATCTGTGGTTAGGTTGTGATGAGGGAGCAAATTTAGAACGCCTAAACCTACTCAATTCAGAAACAAAAGATCTCTTTGGTAATCACAAACGGTTTTTGGTACAGAATTATGTGGATTTACCCGCTAACGATGAAACTGAAATTGATATTGAAGGATTAGCAGAATCTGATGATTACTTATGGTTAGTCGGCTCTCACAGTTGGAAACGAAAAGCCCCTAAATCTGATAAATCGACAGCAAAAAATATTGAACGTTTAGCAACCATTGAAGCTGAAGCCAATCGTTATTTACTTGCTCGAATTCCGATGATTAACGGTGAACTGTATCAATCCCATCCCGACCCAAAAAATCCAGAGAAAATTTTAACGGCTGCTAGGCTCGAAGCGACTTGTGATGGCAATTTGTTAACTCAAGCCTTAGAGAATGATCCCCACTTAGGGGCCTTTGTCCGGTCTCAACTTCCTTCTAAAGATAATGGTTTTGATATTGAAGGATTGGCCGTTCTCCATGATCGTATCTTTTTAGGCTTACGCGGCCCAGTATTGCGGGGTTGGGCGATTATTTTAGAAGTTCAAGTGGAAGATAGCGGTGATGGTCTTTTAAAACTCAAGAAAATTGGCGATGACGGACGACGTTATAAAAAGTTATTTGTCAATCTTCAAGGCTTAGGGATTCGAGAATTATCCATTGAAGGAGATGATTTAATCATTCTGGCTGGCCCTACCATGTCCCTCGATGGCCCCGTCAAACTGTTTCGTTTAGAAAATGGTATCCATATCGGTGACAATACCCTTTCCAAACCGAAAGTAATGATGGATCTTCCCTACGGGGATGGGGTCGATCACGCGGAGGGTATTACTCAATTTACGGCGATGTCTGGAAAGCCTTCGTTATTAGTGGTTTATGATTCGCCCGATCCCAAACGTTTGATCGGAACCCATGAAATTTTAGCGGATATTTTTGAGCTTTAAGCAATAAAGTAAAGACTCAAGTTACTGGATGTAAAGTTTCTAATCTAGCTTAATTTGATTAAGACTTATAATTTTTTCTGCTTTTTATTTGAATTAATTATTTAAAAAAAATAATTAAAAATCCCTCTTGACTAAAATGTTTATCATTGGTTAAGACTTCAGAAATATTAAGCTTTTTCATCACAACCATTGAAATACAATCAGTTAAGCTATATCCTTTATCAGGGCGTTTTTTATAAAGTTCCATACCTGCTTGTCGTAGTTCTTGATTATAAGAAATGAGTTGAATACTGGGATCATCAAGAATATTTTGATAAAGTTCTATAACCTTGCGGCGCATGATGTCGCCCTGTTTGGAGAAATGGGCAAAAATTTCATCAATGATACCGTCTGTAATTACGAGGGATTGATCAGGGTTAGATTGGCTCCATTCGATTACTCTAGAATGCCAAGTATCTTTAGGGTTTAGCAAGGCGATCCAGTAAAAGGTATCAGCAAAAATTATTCTCATTCTTCGCGTTTTGGTGTGCCGTAAATATAATGGTCGTGTTGTTCGGCTCCATCGGTGGGGAGTTGATCAATTATTTCTGGTGGAACATCGGCCATAATTTCTTGAGCAATCTGCCAGATTGGTTTACGCGTTTCTGGATAGTTTGCTGATCGTGTTGATAATAAAAAATTAAGAACTTCTTCTAGCAAAGGCTCTGGGCATTTTTCAATTTCTTTTAGTAATCGTTCTTTGGCAGTCATAATGTTAATTAAGTGATTTTATTTAGTGTGGTTTAAGTTGAGTTGATCCCTTTTTTCTTGGGCAAATTTTCGTAGTTGTTCATCAGTATCATTAAGGGCAACCTGATTTAAAATTTCTAGGGTTTTAGGATTGTTGCCAAAATTTTCAAGCAGACATTCTACGGCAATTTTACGAGGGTTTCTTAGATAATTACTTTCGCGTTTAAAAAAATCATTTAAAGCTCGATCACACAAAAATTCTAATAATTGAGAATCTTCTTTAAATCCTTCAGTAATTAGTTTTATTGCCTTAGATCTAATATAGTGATTTTTATCTTGTAAAGCAAGATTACGAAGAAAGTCTAAAACAGTTAGCTCGTCTTTCCATCCTTTTGCAATTGCTTCCATTGCGGCTCCCCTAACATATCTATCTTTGTCCTTTTCAGCGATATTTTTGAGTAAAGATAGTATATTTGTTTTTTTGGGCAATTCTTTAGCTATTACTTCAACTGCGATACGTCGAACAAATTCATGTTCATCCTGTAGAGCAGCGCGACTAATCAAGGTTAGAATATTAGGCACATTTTTCCATCCTCTAGCGAGCATTTTTATCGCAGTTTGTCGAATAAAACCTTTTTCATTACTTAATACAAGATCTTCTAGCCAAGGAAGAGTATCAGGATCATTTTTCCAGCCTTGTGCAACCGCTTTGACAGCTAACTCTGGTACATACAAAGATGAATTAAGTTCTAGACAATTTTTAAACCAAAGTAATATTTCAGATCGATCCTGACCAATGATCGCAATCAAAGAACAAAGAATATTTACAGTTTCGTAGTTTAACTGAGGAGGAGACTTTTGTTTAACTTCATATTTTAAAATTTTCAGTAAGTTATCAGTTTTGGAAATAATAGCATTTCTGTTTCTTATTTCTATTAAGCAGTTAGCTGCCAAAATAAGATTATTTAATCCTTCTTTTTTTAAACGATAAGACTGATCTAAAAATTGACTTTTATCATTTTTTTGTTCTAAAAGAAAATCGATAATTTCCGCCACAAATTTTGGCTCAATCATCCCACAAATCAATCGCAAAACCTCATGCCAACTTTCATCCTGCCAATGCTTGCCAAAAGCGTCATTAATTAATTCATCAATTGTTAATTCTTGGGTTTCTTTAAACCGCCAAACAAATTCCCAAGCACAGAAATACTCTAAAAATGTCCGATGCACAAAGCCATAGGAATCTGCCCCTAAATAACACAAAATAAAATTCCGAGTCCGTAACTGATTAATCAATAACCGTGCTACCGTTCTCGCCTGATCAATTTCCATCGTTTTCAGATGATCAGTCAGAATATTTTCTAAATCCTTTGCACTAATGACATTACCTGCTAACCCCTTCTCACTCGACTGCATAAAATAGGCAACTTTGCGTAACATTGCCTGCTTATCTCGATAATCAATGGTTTTTGGATCAAGCCGCGCATCTTCAATTAACGCCCGTTCCACATCCCACTGATGCAACAACACCCGCGAAGCCTGGTTATAAAGTTCTGGTCTATCCCTTGGCAACTCCTGATTACGGTTCAAAATCGCCATCATCGTCAATAACAACGGATTCCCCGCCAACTCTCGAATAGACTTAGAATCCTGAATTGCCTTAATTAACCGTTCCTTTTTCCGTAACTTATCCGCCTCATCCTTAAACGTGAGATTATGCCAACGCTCAATAAAATCTTCAATTTGCTCAATCTCCAAATCCTGTAACATAAAATGCCGAAAACCCGCATTTCGTAATCGTTCCCCTTTGTATCCCAACCAACGAGACGTTGTAATAATTTGCACTTGGGGGTAATCATTACTAAAACGGTGAATATCCGTTACCACTTCATCGCGTAAATTAGGATCAAAAATTTCATCAATGCCATCAAACAAAGCAATAACTGAACCCGACTTTAATTTTTCATGGAGTTGCTGCTGATTCAAACGACACGTTACATTTCCCCCATGAATAAACGACAATAAATCCTGACATTTTTTCTCCTGTTTATCCCGTCCATAAAGTCGCAATTCAATTAATAAAGGAAGTGGATATAAGGATAATTCTCTAATCGGTCGTTGTGCCCAAGTTAAGGCTAAATATTGCAATAAGCTTGATTTTCCAGAACCTGGATCACCCAAAATTACTGTATGTTGAATCGGACTTTTTGACGGTTCAGCCGTTGGATTACCAATAATTTCCCAAATTAATCGACTTTGCTGATTAATATAACGCTGACGTTGCTGCTCTAACTCCTCTTCCAAGAGAATTTCAACATCTTCTCCCGCTTCCTGTAACCGTTTAATATGCTCCTTGGGGAGTTCATAAACTTGGGGTAAAAACTCTTGACATTCTCGTACATTTTGCGGCACAAAAATTTTCCATAACTTCCACTCATTGTAATAAACCCCAGTTGTATTTAACGACTCTAAGCGTAAATTTCCGTAAGTTTCCCGTATTCCTTCTGCATATTTTCCCAAATTATAATCAGGTGCAATTCCTGCTAAATTTTTAACATCTTCTGCAATTGCATCTTGAATTTGTGCAGCAAAAATTGGGCGTAATTTATCCGAATCTTGAATAATAGCTTTAACCTTTTTAAGATACCGTTTAGCAACCCGTTCCCAACTGAAATCATCAGGTAAATAAGGTAAATCCAAAGCTAGCCAAGTTTTTCTTAATACTTGAGTATTTAGAGCCTATCCGAAAAGTCAATAGGAACGAAATTGGTACATTTTAGCGAACGCTAACTTCACTAGCTAGGTGGACGGTTATTTCCCTAGCAAATGCTCGGATAACTATCTCTCAAATGAGTCC
>JAYKGY010000007.1:0-4013 GCA_035285545.1 Snowella sp.
GCTTAGTTCGCGGAGGGTTATTTCTTCTTCCTTAGTTAAACTAATTTTGAGGGGAGCAGGCATTTACTTTCTCGACTTTTTTCTTTCCTCTTACTATTTTACGCTTTATTTGGTTGACCTACTTATCAAATTCAGTGCCATTGTATTGAATCCAAATTTTTTCATCCTTAATATCTAGATGAATATAGCAAGCATGAACGCGCTTCAAACCTTGCCAACCTAAATCAACTTGCTGATAGTGATCATGTTCAGTGTCAAAAATCAGTTGAGATTCAACATCTGGCTCATCTTGAGAAACATGGCGGTCTAACCTTGATAAACTACCCTAGAAAAAGAAGAGGAGGGAAACAGTTATGGATTTTTCTGATATTTACCTATACACGGTAGGAATAATCTTTATTCTGATGGGAATCATATCCAATGAAGGCTTTATGAAAGACTTTATCTTTGTTGGCATTGGGATTATGTTTGGGCCATTCGTTTACTATGCTTTTCTCTCACAATTAATACCATAAAACTTTACTCAGGGATAAGTCAGCGATCGCTGGCAATTCAGCATGAACTCAATTACTGTATTTTTCTCAATGGCTTTTGCTTTTGCCCTGGGCTTTTTGGTAGGTCGTCAAACCGCACCGTCTAAACGAACAGAGAAGGTTGTCTATCGAAATGCTTCACAGGATTTAACACTAGGAGATCGAGCCAGAATTTTTAGCTTATTACAACAGGGTGAAAAGATTGAGGCCATTAAACTCTATCGTTCTATTCAGCAAACAGGACTAAAAGAGGCTAAAGAGGCGGTTGAAAGGCTTGAGTCGGAAACGTAGTAAAACGCTCAATTTTTTGTCAAAATGGCTTAAGCATAAAAAATTCGGTCAATACATACATCCCATAAGCCCAACATACAAATTTGCATTACTTAGTTACATTGTAAGCATAGTAACTTTAAAAAATTGGATTTAAATCGTCATGTCCCAAGTTGTCAGTACCCGCTTACCCGATCAAACTGCCGAACGCCTCAAACGCTTTGCCCGTCGTATAGGAAAAACACCCAGTGAAACCAGTGCAATTTTGATTGAAGAATCCCTCAGAGAGTGTGAGTTTCCCTATATTGAATTTCGTCATTCTGCTTTGGGACGGCAAGCCTATCTCAAAAATTCTAGTTTAGCGGTATGGGAAGTTATTCAAATTGCTCAGGATTACGAATTGGATGAGAAACAAACGGCCGAGCATTTTCAGCGATCGCTTGAATGGGTAAGATCGGCTTTATTGTATGCGACCGCCTATCCCGAAGAAATCCAAACGGCGATTAGTGATGCCAAAGCGATTAATGAAACCACACTCCAAAGACTTTTACCCCAACTGGAAATCATTACTGTTGAATGAGATAGCAAATAAATTAGAAAATGGACTAAAAATGAATTAATTAGCCAAATGCTATCTTTCTTATTGGATGAACATATTTCGCCAACTATTGCCGAACAGATTCGTGATAAACGTCCAGAAATCATTATCTTTCCATTGATTACTTGGCAGGAAGGTCGATATTTAGGTTTGACGGACGATAGAATTTTGCAAGCCGCAACAGAGGCTCAGTTAACCCTAGTCACCTATGATCAGAACACGATTCCGCCGCTTTTATGTGAGTGTGGTCGGGCATAACCAGCCGCGATCGCTGTTAGAAGTGGCATCAGCTATTAAACCAACTTCTAGGGCATCAAAAACCCAAGTATGCCCTAGCCAATAGGGTTGAATCGTAAATAAGCTACTGTTCATCGTGATTGAGTAATGCTTTTAGCCTTATTCTATCGAAACTACTTTAAAATTAGAGATCGCTGTTAAATTCTTGGGAATATTACGAATCAATTTAGCTTTAAAAAAGATTACAATTTTGAAAAAGCGTAAATTCGTAAATTGGGGCTTAAATTATCTTTTATATGAATAAACAGCGACGAGGTTAAAATTATAGATATCCAGCTTTGAAAATTATATGCGGCAGGCTTTTTAGACTTAATAATTTTTCTATTGATTACTACAACTAATTTTATATGATTCAACTTCAACAAACTCTTTTAACAGAGATCCAAAAATTACCGCTAGATAAACAATATGAAGTTTTGAATTTTGTACAATTTCTCCAACAAAAATCTGCCTCTCAAGCACCTCTCATTCAGTCAGAACAAGAAAGCTGGGAAAACTTGCTTTCTCAATTTATTAATAATCCTTTACCTCCTAACGCCCTTCCCCTTACCGATGCTGCCATTAGCAGAGAGAGCCTTTATAGCCGAGAGGACGATTAATAGTGGCTTATCTATTAGATACAAATATCCTGTTACGTTTGAGACAAACAAATAATCCCCAACATCAGGACGCTTTAATCGCAATCAGAACTTTAAAAAACAGTGGGCAAAATTTATGTATTGTTCCACAAAACCTCATTGAATATTGGGTTGTTGCTACTCGCCCTGCTGATGTCAATGGCTTTGGATTAGAGGTTGCCCAAGCCTCATGAGGTAAATCTCCCGCTAATTCGACAAAAGTTCCTGTTAATTGAGAACGAGTACGATTTTCCAACTGGGCAAGTTGATCAATTTTTTGGATAGTTGCCTCAGCAACATGAGCAGAAATAGTTTTTCCTTTTAACATTGCTTTGGTTTTCTATAAGCTCTATAGCAATTATGGAATTTAATTTTATTTTGTTCAGGTAATAGAGCTACCCCAGTCAATGACGATTATTGATTGGTAAGATGAACAATTATTCATTGTTTGATTCTTTCCTTTATCTCAGGATACCGAGCATTGCTTTCTCAGTTCGTTCAAAACAATGGGCTTACCCCTTCTCAATATCTAGCCTTTGAGCAGATGAAGAAATTCCTATGCACTTGGGGGCGTTATTTCAAATTAACAGGCTATGCAGGAACGGGAAAAAGCTTTGTTTCCAGTTATTTCATTGGTTATTTAGTTGAAATTAAGATCCGCTTTTGTGTGGCGGCTCCGACCCATAAAGCCGTTAAAAACCTCGTTGAGATGCTTACCCAGATGGGGCTAGTACGAGAGCAACATTATCAAGCCTATACCCTGGCTCAATTACTAGGATTACAGCCTGAAATTGATTATGAAAGAGGGAAAGAAGTTTTTACCAATCAGAAACCTGCGAGTCTCAAGGATTTTGATCTTTGCATCATTGATGAATTCAGTATGATTTCCCAAGATACGTTTGAACAAATTGGGGCAGAAATTAGAAAAGCACCGACCAAAGTGATCTTTGTGGGAGATCCCGCCCAACTACCTCCTGTTAAAGAATCTTTGAGTCCCGTTGCTCAAGTGGAAATGCCGACTGCTACTCTGACCGAAGTGGTACGTTATGCGGGAGAAATTGCTAGAGTTGCGGACATTATTCGCTCAGAACCCCAATATCGTCAAAAAAGATATCATTTTACGAAAGCAACCGATGGCACGATTGAAGTTCTCAATTATGCTCAATGGTTTAACCAAGTGATCGCTTATTTCCAAAGGGATGAGGTCTGGGAAGATCCTGATTATTGTCGAGTGATTACTTGGACAAATCGCCAAGTGGATCGGATTAATCAAGAAATTCGGCAGGCATTGTTTGGGGCAGATGTCGCTCCCTATATCATGGGCGATCGCGTCATTGCTAAAAGACCGATTCAACGACGAGCGCAGATTGAAGGAATGAGCCAATGGGCGATCGCAGGAGATAACCGCATGGAATTTACCATTATTGAAGAACCAACATTATGTTGGGATCTCAGTGAGTCCTTTGAATATTACACGCTGCCCAGTCGGGGAGAGAATGGAAAGATGTTAGAACTTCATGTTTTAACGCCGAAGGGTGAGCAGGCGAGAAAGGCTCAAAAGGAACGATTAGCAAGGGAAGCGAAGCAGTTAGCGGCTGATGGTGATAAGAGTTATCAACATAAATGGATGGCGTATTTTGATTTGGATAAACGATTTGATACGGTGTGTCATAGTCGCGTATTGACGGCCCATTCTGC
>JAYKGY010000008.1:0-17271 GCA_035285545.1 Snowella sp.
AGCGAGAACCTATAAAGAGCTAATTGATGGAGTGACATCGGCTATGTTAGAGGTTACTCAACAAGATATTCATAGTTGGTATACTCATTGTTGTTACTGTACCTCATAGATTAAAGAAACGCTATATTAACTATTAACTATTAACTATTAACTATTAACTATTAACTATTAACTAATTGCTGGGATTCCTGCTAAATCCAAAATTTTGGGAATCAACTCTTCCGTTTTAATGGCCATTAAATGCACGCCCTGACAAAGATCTTTTGCCATAACCACCTGTTCCGCCGCAATTTTCACCCCTTCTTGAAGCGGATCAGAGGCAGCCGCTAAACGGTTGATAATCTCATCAGGAATATGAACCCCAGGAACATTTTTATTAATAAATTGAGCATTTTTAGCCGACTTTAACAAGAAAATTCCCGCCAAAACGGGTTTATTGCACCCTGCGGCGATCTGGGTCATGAATTTATCGAGTCGTTCAAAATCGGTAATTAATTGACTTTGGAAAAATTGCGCTCCGGCATTCACTTTTCGTTCAAAACGACTTTGTAAACCTGACCAACTATCGGATTGCGGATCAACCGCCGCCCCTGCAAACAAATCTAAGGGTTCATCGGTTAAAGATTTATCATTATAGTCAAGTCCTGAATTCAGCTTTTGAATAAGTTGCAGCAAACGCACCGATTCTAAGTCAAAAACAGGTTTCGCCTTAAGATGATCTCCCGCTTTAATGGGATCGCCTGTTAACGCCAAAATATTGCCAATTCCCAGGGCGTAGGCTCCCATCAGATCCGCTTGCAAGGCAATTAAGTTGCGATCGCGGCAAGTTACCTGACAGATTGGCTCTATGCCATCATTTTTCAAAATTAAACAGGCAGCCAACGACGACATCCGCAAAACAGCACGGCTACCATCGGTAACATTCACCGCATGCACCCGTCCTTTAAGACCTTGTGAAACCGCTAACATCCGTTGAGGATTGCCACCTTTAGGAGGTGTGACTTCTGCTGTGATTAAAAACTCTTGAGCCGCGATCGCCTGACGAAATTTGGTTAGCATGTTTGCACTGGAATTGACATTAAATTGCTCGCTATTATAGTCGGAGGGGGGCGACAGGGTTACATTTTGGGTAAATACCCTAACGCATCTTTAACCCTGAGTAAGGTTTGATTAGCCACTGTCTCGGCTTTGTGTTGACCGTCTCGTAAAACGGATTGCAAATAGCCTTTATCATCCATGATGGACTGGTATTTATCCTGAATCGGTTTTAAGGATTCAATAACGGTATCGGTTAACAGGGGTTTAAATTGTCCCCAGCCCATGTCTTGGCATTCGGCGGCAACCTCAGCTTTAGTTTTGTTAGACAGGATGCTATACAACGTCAAGAGGTTATTGCATTCAGGGCGTTCTGGATCGTCAAAGACCAAACCTTTAATGGGATCGGTTTTACACTTTTTGATCTTTTTCTGAATGGCATCGGGCGGATCGAGGAGGTTAATGCGGCTCAGTTCCGATTCGTCGGATTTTGACATTTTTTTGGTGCCATCGGTCAAACTCATCACCCGTGCCCCTTCTTTCCGAATCAAAGGATCAGGCAATTTTAAAACGGGTTTTTCCTTACTGCCAAATTTGTCATTAATCCGAATAACAATATCTCGCGTTAATTCTAAATGTTGCTTTTGATCTTCCCCCACAGGTACTTTATCGGCATCATAAAGCAAAATATCGGCTGCCATGAGGACGGGATAATCGAGCAAGCCCACACTCACGTTTTCTCCTTGTTTGATGGCTTTTTCCTTATATTGGGTCATCCGTTCCAGCCAGTTCAAGGGGGTAATACAGTTGAGTAACCAAGCCAGTTCACTGTGGGCTGAGACATGGGATTGTACAAAGATGGTGGAATACTGCAAGTCGATACCACAGGCTAAATACAAAGCCGCGATCGCGTAGGTATCTTGGGCAAGGGTTTGGGGATTGTGGGGAACGGTGATGGCGTGTAGGTCTACAACACAAAAGAAATTATCATAATCCTGTTGATTGTCAACCCAATTGCGAATTGCGCCTAAATAATTGCCTAAATGTAAGTTACCAGTCGGTTGCACCCCAGAGAGAATTCTTTGCTTACCCATGCGTTGATTGTGGTTAAATGAGCGTTTGGTTTAATTTTATAATTACTTAAGAACTTTCTGTTAAGTTTTCTTACAATCGACCGTTAGCTCACTCGCGATTCGCAATTATTTCTGAAAAGGGATAAAACAAGCAATTTATTATAACTTGGCGATTTATTTAAAGTAATGGTTGCTGATTACAATTGCACTTGACAATTGATTTGCTGCTTTAGATTCTCTGCTACTCTTGTACTTTAATCTTAATCAATACGTAACCCCTAACTTATCACAACAGACGTGACTAACGCTTGGGATAATCTAATATTTAATATGCTCCGTTTTCTCCTTTGGAAAACTGGGTCAAACGCTTCAACTCAACTCATCCTGACTCGGATCCGTGATCCTTTAAATGATCTGTTCTTGATCAATTCACTCAAACAGGTGAACCAAGATTGGGAAATTTCAGTTTAAAATTTAATTTAGAGTGAGGTACGAAATAAGCAGAACTTAATGCGATTTTCTCCTCGCACACGAAAAATCGATTGGGCCGTCCTTCGGGGCGGTTTTTTTTAACTGGATGATTTCACCCTATTGGGTGACCCTAATCGATCGCCGGTTCTGTTATTTTCAAAATAAGCCTCATTAAAAAGCCTATTGGCTAAAAGTCCATGTTTTTTCCTTTTTCCGCCTCTGCTAAGTTTTTGCAATCTTCATTAGTGCTATGGGCAGCGATCGCGGATTTGAGTGTGCTAAACGTTAACATGGTAGCCGCCACTCCAGCTCGTCTCAGTTCTTCAATCCCTGCCGCCTCTTCCGTTGCTCTGGCGCAATTGCCAAAAACCTTTCCCTTCAAAGATGGAACCTATCTCTACGGACAATCTCCCCAAGCGGAGCAAATTGGTCAGGAATATCTAGTGTTTAAAGTAGAGTCGGGTAACGTCAGGGGAGCTTTTTATTTACCCCGCTCTGAATATAGCTGCTTTTCGGGAGAATTAACGGCTAATCGTTTGAATTTGTTGGTTCGTGACCCCTATGATAATACTGTCTCTCCCTACGCGATCGCCCTTAGCCCCTCCGATCCCATCGCTAGCAATACGCCCAATGTCGGCACCATCAATTTAGACGGTTATCATGCGATTCAACACCTCAGTGCCAATGATCATCGTATTTTAAATGATTGTTTGAAGGAATAGGCTGTTTGGGAATAATGAATTGGATTAAGTCCGTCCTACTATTGATGAATTAGGTGAATAACGTCATCATTCAGTTGTCAATTAGGGAAGCAACGCTGATAATAGCAAGCATCTTTTCTTAAAGCTTGAGCTAAAACGGTTATTTCTCTTAAGACTCAAACCGATTTTGTTATTTCATGATTTAATCCAATAGACGCTTTATCCCGAATTTCATGTTCAATAAAAATACCATTTTTTTAATTCTATTGGTCTTTCTTCCCATCGCGATCGCTGCCCACTATTTGGCCTGGGGAGAAACCTTGGTTTTTATTACCGCCGCTTTAGCGATCATTCCTTTAGCCGCTTTTATGGGATTGGCCACAGAAGAAATTGCGGTTGTGGTTGGCCCAAATTTAGGAGGGTTGTTAAATGCCACTTTTGGTAATGCGACAGAATTAATTATCGCGCTGGTTGCCCTAAAAGCCGGTTTAATTGATGTGGTCAAAGCGACGTTAACTGGTTCAATTATTGGTAATTTGCTGTTAGTTATGGGGTTTGCCATGCTCTTAGGAGGATTACGCTACAAAGAGCAGGAGTTTCAACCGGCAGCGTCGAGAATGAATGCTTCAGTGATGAATTTAGCCGTTATCTCTATCCTTTTACCGACGGCTGTAGAATATACTTCAACCGGAATTGGAGAAGACAGTATTCAAAAATTATCCGTTGCAGTCGCGATCGTTTTAATCGTCGTTTATGGGTTGTCCTTACTCTTTTCGATGAAAACCCATGCCTATCTCTACGATGTGGGTGTTGCTGAGTTGGAAGGAAATGAGACGGAATCTTCTGAAGCAGAACCGGAACACGCTAAACCGAATTTATGGCTCTGGGTGATTGTGTTGCTGGTGGTAACCCTGGGGGTCGCGATCGCCTCTGAATTATTAGTCGAATCCTTGGAAGTCGCTACCGAAAGCCTGGGGTTAAGCTCTTTGTTTACAGGGGTTATTTTATTACCCATTATTGGTAACGCCGCAGAACACGCCACTGCAATTACCGTTGCCATGAAAAACAAAATGGATTTATCGGTATCCGTGGTAATGGGATCGAGCCTACAGATTGCCTTTTTTGTCGCGCCTGTTTTGGTAATTGCGGGTTGGTTTATGGGTCAACCGATGGATCTCGATTTCAATCCCTTTGAATTGGTTGCCGTTGTAGTGGCGGTTTTGATCGTCAATTCCATTAGTAACGATGGCCGTTCCAACTGGTTAGAGGGAACTCTCCTCTTAGCCACTTATACCATTTTGGGTCTTGCCTTCTTCTTCCATCCTGTTCTCGAAAATGCTGCAACCAAATTTTAAACCCAGCGATTGCGTACTCTCTTCAACCTGCCTTCATTGTGAGGGGAAGGGATTTATTGAATTACGAGATTGTTCAGGAGAAGTGCAACGAGAAGAGACTTGTACGTTTTGTAATGGAATAGGCAAAATTCCAAATAAAGGGGAAGACGCAACTGAGCAGTTTTATCCCGATTAATGGATGTCTGAATGGGAGGAACAGGCTAAAAAGTCAATTGCCGCCGCTAGACGGGAGGGGTATTTTTGGGCAAAATCTTCAAACCATAGCCCTTCCCCTGAGAGTAGATCCAGAGAATCTAACCAGGCTTGGGCTTTTTCGGCGATCGCTTGTTGGCGTTTAGCCTGTTGTTCCTGTGCAAAATGCTGTAGGTCTGAATTTAAGGATTGGGGTTGTGTCGCTGGTTTCTTCGACAGATTTGGTGATTGGGTTGATAAATTACTACCGAGTTCTTGCAATAACGCATCTAGGGAAGTTAGCCGATTCGTTGTTGATGGCGGAGTCGTCTTCGCCTCTGGGTTTGGAGGAGGGGTTTCGCTTTGGTAGCGATCGCGTAGATCCTTCAAAATGGATTCTAAGGGTTCCATAGGTAATACGACTTGGAAGGCTAGGAAATAGGCAAATGTCTTCTAGGGTGACTGATGTTGCTTTAAAAATCTTCTGTTATCTTTGCTTCTTAAATTTTATCATTAACAATTATCATGCACAATTATGAAATCCCCTGATGACTTGCCTTTCTCCCCCTTTGAGCTAGGTGGCATAAAACGTGATAATCCTTGCGGTGTAAGTTTTTGAAGCAACGCTGTGAAGTCCCCAAGCATCTATCAGAAAAATTAATCAGATAGTCTCAAAATTGTAATCGAAAAATCCATTGATAGAAGCGAATAGGTGTCATAAAGGATTCCTCTGCGTGATAAGATGTTAACTCGAAAAGCAGATAAGTCGAATTGACAGTGCGCTTAAAAGGCTTCTGGCAAACGAATTAATTTACTAAAATAACCGTTTCTCTGTGGTCAGCCTGGGCCATGCTCAGTTGCTATGCCGATAACAAAAAGAGAACTCTAAATGCCAATTTATGGAGGAATGACTCAATGGTACAAGCTAAATCAGCAGGCTTTAAGGCTGGTGTACAAGATTACCGCCTAACCTACTACACTCCCGACTACACCCCCAAAGACACCGATCTTTTGGCCTGTTTCCGTTTTTCTCCCCAACCGGGTGTTCCTCCTGAAGAAGCGGCTGCGGCTGTTGCGGCTGAGTCTTCCACCGGAACTTGGACAACGGTTTGGACGGACGGATTAACTGACTTAGATCGTTATAAAGGTCGTTGTTATGATCTCGAAACCGTTCCTAACGAAGATAATCAATATTTTGCTTTTATTGCCTATCCTTTAGATTTATTTGAAGAAGGTTCCGTAACCAATATTTTAACGTCCTTAGTGGGTAACGTTTTCGGATTTAAAGCTCTGCGTGCGTTACGTTTAGAAGATATCCGCGTTCCTGTTGCGTTAATCAAAACCTTCCAAGGGCCTCCTCACGGTATCTCCGTTGAGCGCGATAAATTAAACAAATATGGTCGTCCTTTACTCGGTTGTACCATCAAACCCAAACTCGGTCTGTCAGCTAAAAACTACGGTCGTGCGGTTTATGAAGTCCTCCGGGGTGGTTTAGATTTCACCAAAGACGACGAAAACATTAACTCTCAGCCCTTCATGCGTTGGCGCGATCGCTTCTTATTTGTTCAAGAAGCTATTGAAAAAGCCCAAGCCGAAACCAACGAAGTTAAAGGTCACTACTTAAACGTTACCGCCGCAACCGCTGAAGAAGCACTCAAACGGGCTGCTTTTGCTGCTGAAATCAAAACCCCCATCATCATGCATGACTTCTTAACGGGTGGTTTTACCATTAATACCTCCTTAGCGAAGTTCTGTCGTGACAATGGCCTATTGCTCCACATCCACCGAGCAATGCACGCGGTTATCGACCGTCAAAAAAATCACGGTATTCACTTCCGTGTTTTAGCAAAATGCTTACGTCTCTCTGGTGGTGACCACCTCCACTCTGGAACCGTTGTTGGTAAGTTGGAAGGGGAACGTGGTATCACGATGGGCTTCGTTGACCTCATGCGGGAAGACTATGTTGAAGAAGACCGCGCTCGTGGTATTTTCTTCACCCAAGATTATGCTTCCTTACCCGGAACCCTACCCGTTGCGTCTGGTGGTATCCACGTATGGCACATGCCTGCGCTGGTTGAAATCTTTGGTGACGACTCCTGCTTACAGTTCGGTGGTGGTACTTTAGGCCATCCCTGGGGTAACGCGCCTGGTGCAACCGCTAACCGTGTTGCTCTCGAAGCTTGCGTTCAAGCCCGTAACGAAGGCCGTAACCTGGCTCGTGAAGGTAACGACGTTATCCGTGAAGCTTGCCGTTGGTCTCCTGAATTGGCCGCTGCTTGTGAACTGTGGAAAGAAATCAAGTTCGAGTTTGAAGCAATGGATACCCTCTAAATAGTTGGTAGTTGGTAGTTGATCAGGAAAAGTGAATAGTTGATAGTGAACAGTTATAACCTTAAAAAACTGGTAACTAATCCTACTAATCCTTACTATTAACTATTAACTAATCACTATTGAGATTGGGGAGTGTTCATGCAGCCCAAACAAGTGGCCCAAGCAACGGCGAAGGTACTCCAAAGTTACTTGACCTATCAAGCGATTCGTACCATCATCGACGAATTATCCGAAACCAACCCCCCGCAAGCTATCTGGCTGAGTCATTACGTTGCCAACCATAATATTCAAGATGGGGAAGCGTTTTTAAACGAATTAATGACCGATAGCAAGGAATTGGTGCTTCGTATCCTCAAAGTGCGAGAACATCTAGCAGACAATGTATTAGATTTTTTGCCCGAAATGGTGCGAACAGGGATTAGTCAGGCCAACATTGAACACCAAAAACGTTTGCTGGAACGGCTCACCCAATCTTCCTCAGAGACTCCCCTTCATCCTGAGACCGCTGATTCAGAATTTGATCTGAATGATTCACCCGAACCGTAGTTTGTTATTCAACAGGTAATACAGAACATGAAAACTTTAGCTAAAGAGCGTCATTACGAAACCCTTTCCTACTTACCCCCCTTAACCGATCAACAAATTTCTAAACAAATCCAATTTTTGTTAGATCAAGGTTATATTCCTGCGGTTGAATTTGAAGAAAATCCCCAACCGATGGATCACTTCTGGACAATGTGGAAATTACCTTTGTTCAGCGCGACCAACCCTCAGGAAGTTTTAGCTGAAGTTCGGGAATGCCGTTCTGAATATGCGAATTCCTACATTCGTGTTATCGGTTTTGACAACATCAAACAGTGCCAAACCGTTAGCTTTATCGTTCACAAACCCAACCAAGGTCAAGGCCGCTACTAAGTCTTAAGCTTTGTAATTAATTTTAAGGAATTTAACGTTTAACCCGCCGCTTTGGTGGGTTTTTTGTTGTGTTACTAAGCTTTTAGCAATTTTCCCAAATAACAGTTAAATCTAAGATAAAGCCCGACAGAATATTTTCTCCCGATAGCTTAGAAGGATTATTAAACACTTCGGGGAATCGCTGGGGACGATAACAAAAAACTTGGCGAGTTTCAGGATCAATTAACCAACCTAGCTGAGTTCCATTGTCGATAAATTCTCTTAACTTGGCTTGTAAAACGGATAAATCATCACTCGGCGATTTGAGTTCAATGACAAAATCAGGACAAATGGGGGCAAATTTACGGCGTTGGGATTGTGGGATTGCTTGCCACCGAGACTTTTCAATCCAAGCTGCATCAGGAGAACGGATAGCACCGTTGGGTAGGGTAAAACCTGCGGAGGAGTCAAAGGCTTCACCCAATTGAGTGCTTTGATTCCAGAGCCACAATTGGGCACTGAGTCCTAAATTTTGACGACCTGTTTCACTCCCCGATGGAGCCATCGCAATTAATTCTCCTTGTGCGGTGCGTTCTAAGCGTAAATCGGGATTATTTTGACAAATTTGTTCAAAAACTTGATCAGTGATTTCTAAATTAGGGCGGAGATCCAGAGTAAGCATGGAACATTATGGGATGAAAAGACGTGATCGCCGAGGGTATAATTCCAATTTTACTAATAATTAATAATTCAACCGTAAAACGGTAAAGCTTCAGTCCAGACGGGGCGTTTTCCTGCTTGCCATTCTCGATGAGCTAAATCTAATAAATCCGACGCGGTATTTCCTAATTGATCGGAAACAATTATGGGAGAATGATTCGGGGCAAAGTAAGTTAATTTTTCCTGCCATTGCTCAGGCTCTAACAATGTATCGGGCATCAAGGTTAATAATTGCTCTTGTTCGGTGATCTGATAAATTGCGCCGTAAACTTGATCTTGGGTTGCTTTGAGTTGGAGTGGAATCGGTTGATTGATAATTTCTGGCGATCGCAGTGACCAGACAAAAACCGCTAAACTCGATAGGGAAAACACAGGAATATTGAGTTGTTGCCCCAAAGTACGGGCTGTGACCATACCAATGCGGGTACTGGTAAAACTACCAGGCCCATTAGCAACCGCAATAAACGCGATCGCGTCCCAAGATTGGGGTTGAATAAAATCGGCTAAATATTGATGTAATAGATTAGATAAATCCCGTCCTAAATCCCAGGTTTGAGCGTGATGATCGCCTGAAAAATTACTGATAGCTAACCCTAATTGGGAACTCGTGGTATGTAACGCCAGACCGTATTGCATAGAATTTAAAAATCAGTAATTGGCAAATTGTAATTCAATCTAAGTTGTTTGAACAGTTTGACTTTCCCAGATCGCCCCCAACTGTAATCCGATTTCGTAGGGTAAGACATTAACACTAGCACCCGTATCCAATAAAGCCATAACCTCTATTGACTGTTTTCCATTAGTTAAGGTTAACGGCAAGTATGGAAAGATGTTAGACCGACCAGAACTGTCAGTCCGTTCTGTAAAAGAAAAGCGATGACCGTCAAGCATTTGATGCTTCCTTCACCGACACCAAAAGCTCAGACAAAGCGTGAACGGCTTGATGATCTGCTTGAGGCGACCAGACAACCGCGTTAGTAACCGCTAGTTGCTTTATCAGTATATTTTCATGATGCTCATTACTTGCAGTGTCTAGGCTACATCCTTCCTCTTTGGTTACTGCAAGCAAAAGATAGTGAATAAGCCTAAGCTTGTCTTGATGCGTTAGTTGACTAACCGTTGGCAGAAGTTCGATAAGGGACATATTAAGCATCTGGTGTTGCTATCTAATTTGGATCATACCATCTTCCTCAATCTACCTCTCCCACCAAGGAATACAGCTTCAATAAATGTGGATGGTGCGTTCCCAAAAATCTATTAATGGAGCAATAGGGGGAGCATCCCAGTTTTGAACTAAGTAGCAATACTCAGGAAGCTATCATCATTAAGATAAGCACATCGTAAGTGTAAAATCTGTGGAATGTTCTCTTTCTTCCACTGAGCACCTACCAGTTTGACTCTGGCTCCTATTTTTTTAATCATTGATTCGACTGACCCTGAACCAATAGCAATGCCTAATTACGGTTTATTCCTTACTAAACTATTCATTTTCAAACTCAATTGTCAATTTCGCCAAACCTCAATCAAAATCATTACAGGTAGAACAAGATATGATTTTGGTGACGATAAACTTTGAGATTTATACTTAATGCTTTAAGAATCAAACTTCATTTTATTCATCATTAATGCTTAACAATATTCAATTAATTAATGTTCGTTTACCGAATACGCCTGACCTTCAGCAACTATACATTAATGCTCAAGGACAAATTGAGTTCATTATTCCGCAACAAGTCGATGTTTCTGGTCAATCTACTGAGCAGGTTCTCGATTTAGCCGGAGATTGGTTGTCATTAGGGGGTGTGGATTTACAAATTAATGGGGCTTTGGGGTTAGCTTTTCCTGATTTAGAAGCATCTGATTTCCCTTTATTGCAAAAAATTAGCCAGTTTCTCTGGGAGCAAGGGGTTGATGCCTATTTGCCCACGATTGTTACGACTTCCATTAAAAAAATTCAGCGATCGCTGGCGATTATTGATTCATTTATTAAATGGCAACAAAAGCATCCAGAATCAGGGGCAAAAATTTTAGGCGTTCACCTCGAAGGGCCTTTTTTGAATCCAGAAAAACGGGGTGCCCATCCCATTGAAGAACTTTTGCAACCTACCTTAAAAACCGTTAATCAAGTCTTGGGTTCCTACGGCGATCGCGTTAAAATCATTACCCTCGCGCCCGAATTAGATCCCAGCAACACCCTCATCCCCTATCTCACCTCCTTGGGCATTACCGTCAGTTTAGGCCATTCCCAAGCCACCGAAGCCCAAGCCCAAAAAGCCTTTGAATTAGGTGCCTCAATGGTGACTCACGCTTTTAATGCCATGCCACCGCTCCATCACCGTCACCCAGGTTTGTTAGGAGCCGCGATTTGTAATCCCGATGTTTACTGCGGTTTTATTGCTGATGGTCAACACGTTTCGCCGACGATGTTAGATATTTTACTCAGAGCGAGTTATTACGAAAAAGGAGCTTTTTTAGTGAGTGATGCCCTTGCCCCCTTGGGTTTATCCGATGGTATTTATCCCTGGGATGATCGACAAATGGAAGTTAAGCAAGGAACCGCCCGTTTAGCCGATGGAACCTTATCGGGAACCACTTTGCCCCAATTAGAGGGTGTAGTCAATTTATTAAGCTGGGGTATTTGTTCAACGGAATCTGCGATCGCATTAGCCACCGAAGCCCCCCGTCGTGCCATTAAATTATCAGGTCTATCAGTTGGACAAACCGCAACCTTATTACGTTGGCAAGTCGATCCTGTAACGCAACAACTCAAACCGCAACGTTTAAGCCCATAGGAAAAACCGACCTTTGCCACTCGGAGCAGCTACGTTAAGATAACTTAATATTATTCTTTCGGGCTGACTACCGCATTCATGACTATCCCGCTTAAAAATCCTCTTGCGCTTGGTTCTTCAATATTGTTGATTGCTCCGTTTTTTCTCTGGGGAACCGCGATGGTCGCGATGAAAGGGGTTTTACCCGATACAACGCCTCTTTTTGTCGGGGGAATTCGTCTGGTGCCAGCGGGAATATTAATCTTACTCTTTGCTGCGATTCGGGGTCTTCCTCAACCCACCAGTTTAAAAGCCTGGTTATGGATCGGGGGGTTTGCCCTAGTGGATGCCACTTTGTTTCAAGGATTTTTAGCAGAAGGGTTAAACCGTACAGGGGCGGGCTTAGGTTCCGTCATTATTGATTCCCAACCCTTGGCCGTTGCCCTCATGTCCAGTTGGCTATTTGGAGAAACCATTGGCTTGTGGGGCGGTTTAGGTTTAGCCTTGGGCATTTTGGGCATTAGTTTAATTGGCTTGCCCGATGAATGGTTTTTCTCGCTCTGGGAAACGCAAAGCTTATCGATTGAATGGAGTTGGCAAAATTTGTTTAATAGTGGGGAATGGCTGATGTTGTTAGCATCCCTGTCGATGGCGGTCGGTACAATTTTGATTCGGTTTGTTAGTCGTCATGCTGATCCGGTGGTTGCTACGGGATGGCACATGATTTTAGGGGGATTACCGTTGTTTATCCTATCTAATGCCTGGGAATCCCAACAATGGCAAGCAATTACCGTGAATGATGGATTAAATTTGGCCTATGCCACGATTTTTGGGAGCGCGATCGCCTACGGGATCTTTTTCTTTTTAGCCTCTCAAGGTAATTTAACCAGCTTAAGTGCCTTAACCTTTCTGACCCCAGTTTTTGCCCTGACTTTTGGCAATCTGCTGTTAGGAGAAGAATTAAGCCATTTACAATGGATTGGCGTTAGCTTGACTTTAATGAGTATTTATTTGATCAATCAACGAGAACGCATCAAAGAGCAAGTCAAATCTCTAGCCGCGATCGCGCTGTTAGTAAAATAATTTAGTGCATTTAGAAACCCTGCTCTGAATCAACTCTACAATTTAAATAGGGTTCAAAAATTCCCCTGAATTCTTGCGTTTTTCCTTCCTAATCATGACCAAACCCATTTGCATTTACGACACAACCCTTCGAGACGGAGCACAAAGGGAAGGGATTTCTTTATCATTGGAAGATAAATTAAAAATTGCTCGTAAATTGGATCAAATGGGGATTCCCTTTATTGAAGGGGGATGGCCAGGCGCGAATCCAAAAGATGTCCAATTTTTTTGGCAACTGAAAGAACAACCCTTAACCCAAGCCGAAGTGGTAGCCTTTTGTTCAACCCGTCGCCCGAATCGTAAAGCCGAAGAAGACCGGATGCTTCAGGCAATTTTGTCCGCAGGAACCCATTGGGTCACGATTTTTGGCAAGTCCTGGGATTTACACGTTACCGAAGGATTAAAGACAACCCTGGAAGAAAATTTAGCCATGATTCGAGATACCATTACCTATCTCCGCAGTCAGGGCAGACGGGTCATTTATGATGCAGAACACTGGTTTGATGGCTATAAACATAATTCCGAATACGCCCTTTTAACCCTCAAAACGGCTCAGGAAGCGGGAGCAGAATGGTTGGTATTTTGTGACACCAATGGGGGAACCTTACCCCAAGAAATTAGCCAAATTGTGCGGGAGGTGGTGCAAAGGATTAAAACCTGGGAAGATGCTGACCAAATTCAACTCGGTATCCATGCCCATAATGATGGGGGAACGGCGGTTGCTAATTCCTTAAATGCGGTCATCGAAGGAGTAACCATGATCCAGGGAACCATTAACGGTTATGGAGAACGCTGCGGGAATGCGAATCTTTGCACTATTATTCCTAATCTTCAACTAAAAATGGGTTATGAGTGCATCCACTCTGAACAATTAACCCATCTGACGGAAACCAGTCGTTTGATTAGTGAAATTGTCAACCTCGCCCCAGATGCCCACGCCCCGTTTATTGGTCGCTCTGCCTTTGCCCATAAGGGGGGAATTCACGTTTCAGCCGTGCAACGCAATCCGTTGACCTATGAACATATTCAACCGGAAGCGGTGGGCAATGAACGCCGTATTGTGGTGTCTGAACAGGCAGGTTTAAGTAATATTTTGTCGAAAGCGAAGCTTTATGGGCTAAATCTGGATAAGGAGCATCCTGCTTGCCGTCAAATTCTCGATCGCCTAAAAGTCTTAGAGCAAGAAGGCTATCAATTTGAAGCCGCAGAAGCCAGTTTTGAACTATTGATGCGCGAGGCGATGGGCGAACGGGAACCGCTTTTTCTCCTCAAAGGCTTTCAGGTACATTGTAATTTGTTGCAAGGGGATAGTACTCCCTACAGTAACGCGATCGCGACGGTGAAGGTGACGGTTAATGGGGAAGATATGTTAGAAGTCGCTGAAGGAAATGGCCCCGTATCGGCATTAGACAAGGCGTTACGGAAAGCATTAATGCGGTTTTATCCCCAAATTGCCGACTTTCATCTGACGGATTATAAAGTGCGGATTTTGGATAGTGGATCGGGGACTTCGGCCAAAACGCGGACGTTGGTGGAATCCAGTAATGGGAAAAAACGCTGGACAACCATTGGGGTTTCGGGCAATATTTTGGATGCCTCCTATCAAGCAGTGGTAGAAGGCATTGAGTACGGTTTGCGGTTTGTGACCTGCGCGATCGCCCCCATTACTCTGCGATAAAAAATGCTGTCAAGCTTCACGATTGTTGATTCAAAAGAAGAAGGTCTAATTTCATCCTTCAATTTTTAAGAGGCTTTTAACGCCAAAGTGTTGCCAACAAGATGAGATTTAATGATTTTAACCAATTCTTGAGGTAAAAATGGCTTTTTAATATAATCTGAAGCACCTGATAATTTTGCCTTAATGCGATACACCAAGCTATCTTCATCCCCAAGCAAGATAATGGGTAAATTTTTCATTGCATCGGTTTTACGGCAGAGGGAACAAAGTTGATAACCGTTAATATCGGGCATCTCTGCATCAATCAATACCATATCGGGTTGCTGACTGAGCATAACGGCTAAGGCTTTCAAGGGGTCGGCAATGTTTAACGCTTTAAATCCGCTTTTTTCTAGGGTGAAATTAATCATTCGCTGCATCGGTGGGCGATCGCCAATGTAAAGGACAGAAGGACGAGTATCTTCTTCAATATCCTGATAAGAAAGCATTTTAATATCCCCTGATTTAATCAGAGGACGCAGCATGAGTGCCAACTGTAAGGTACTTAAGCCCGTTAAATTACCAATTTTATAAAGACAATGGAGATTTTCTAGCCCTTGACTTAATTGCGTGAAACCATTTTTTCCTTCAAAATAGTTTTTGGCTAAGACTTTTTGTAACTTCCCCCAATTCTCTACTAAAGGACGCTGAAAGGGCGAATTAATTTCAGAACGGAGTTGCCACCAATAACGGATTTTATGCTGAATCGGGGAAGTAATTTGTTCAAAATCGAGATTTAAAAAAAGTTGATCTAACTTATCTTTCGTGTCCAAATAACATCTGGTTTTCGGTAAAGATAACACTTGGATCAGTGCTTCTTGGGTACATTGAGTTAAAATAGAACGAGTTTGCTGGAAAGAAAAAATTTCTTTTTTCCAGAGATTACAAATGTATTGATAATCATCTGTAAGTTGAGGCGGCAGGGTAATATCGCGATTATTCAAATGATTACCCAGTAAATAATTTAATCTTTCCGACGAACCAACCCCACTATTGGCGACATGAATTTTACCATTTCCTAAATAGACTTGCCATCTGACATATTCATCAAAAGGGTTTTGAATAATTAACTTACCAGAAACTTTATCTTCAACAAATTTTTGAAGAACTTTGTAGGGCATTTCTTGGATAGGGGTATTAGGCAAATAAGAAGTTTCATTCACAGCAGTGGTATTCATAGTCTTTCCTAGCAATAAATAAATCGGAAAAATGGAAAATCAAGATTTTGAAAGAAAATGGATTAATGGTTAATTTAATAATGAGCTTTAAGAAAAATGAAATTCAGTAAAATTAGCACTCCGGTGAAACCCAACCAGGGAAAGCTATTCAAAGATATTCTTGGAAGTTAAAAAACAAAGTGCTATCAAGAAATCGCAATCGCATTTTGGAAAACTTTCTGTTTTTGGTGGAAAAACTGAGTAATTTCTTCTAGATTTAAAGGGCGACTGATGAAATAACCTTGTATGCAATCACATTTCATTTTTTTGAGCGTGTTAAATTGTTCATCATTTTCAACCCCTTCCGCAACAATTTTCAAGTTGAGTTTATGCCCCAACTCAATAATGTTTTGTAACACTATCCAGCTTTTACTGGTTGTGATTAAATCTTCTAAAAATGACTTGTCAATTTTTAAGGTATTGACGGGAAAGGTTTTTAAAAATGACAGGGAAGAATAGCCAATTCCAAAGTCATCGATCGCGATTTTGATACCAAGCTGATGTAAGTTCTTTAGTGTCGCGATCGCCGTATTGAGATCAAATAATTTGTAACTTTCCGTAATTTCCAATTCTAAATAGCGGGGTTCCATTCCTGTTGCCAGTAAAATCTGCCGAATCCGCTCAACTAAATCGGGTTGTTGTAATTGTCGAGCAGAAAGATTAACCGAAAGTTTAAAAGGAGGAATCCCTTGGCGCATCCAGTTTTGGTATTGAGTGCAGGCCTGGGTTAAAACCCAATAACCAATATTAATAATCAGTCCCGTTTGTTCCGCAATGGGAATAAATTGAGCGGGAGAAATCCAGCCTAATTTAGGATGTTGCCAGCGAATTAAGGATTCTACGCCTAAAAAATGACCTGTTGCAACTTCAATTTGAGGTTGATAGTGTAAGGAAAATTGCTGACGGGCTAGAGCTTCATATAAATCTGACCGAATTTTTAATTCGTCCGCACTCATGATGTTGAATGCGGGATGAAACGCTGCCTGGCTTGATTGACTATCAATGTTCGCCCAATCAAAGAGTTGTTTTAAACCCTTGTTAAATAAGGGCTTGAAAGGAAAAAGGTGAAAAAAATCGTTAATCAAAAGCGCAAAAAAACGGTCTAAAAAGGGAAAAATTGGCGATGAAATCATTGTCAAAAGATAAATTTAGGACAAAAAATGTGGGCAAAAGAGCTAATTGCTACCAGAAATAGCAACAAAAATCTGGGCTAACGTGATGGGGAATAGGGTGAATAATGAACTGTTTTTAGCCGCAAAACACCCACCCCAACGTTCGTGGGAGATAACCTATAAGTGGCTCGGTTCAACACTCAGTCAAGGATCAGCTATCCGATGGGGCTGTACTAACACTGAGAGTATCTTGAGTATTAATACTTAGGAAGATTGCTGATAGCTTTGGACGTTAATTAGGCTTTAAGTTTGCTAACGACCAGTACTCGACAAAAGATTGTCTATCCTCTGCTGGGTACTGACCTGAGAAACTGGTGAACGCGCTCCTGCACAAGAGAATGTTTTTGTCAATAATCTTAATAAAATGTAATAAAAACTTAATAAATTAAACATAATAGGACTTACGCATTGTTAAAAAGAACAAAATATGCAGTCATCAGGTTAAAAGAGAAGGAGTATAGCGTTCAAGAATAAATTGACGAATCACGGTAATAAATAACTGCCGCGAAATCGCATAGAGA
>JAYKGY010000009.1:0-30929 GCA_035285545.1 Snowella sp.
TAATCGTTTCCGAGGCATCCTTATTCGATGGGCCAAATCTTCTCAATCCTACTTGGGCTTTATTCAGATTGCTGCTTGTTTGATCATCGGCCGCAAACTTCTCACATTTTTCGGATAGGTTCTAAGACTGGGGGTTAATCAGCCGTCAATAAACCGTTAATGCTGCCTATGTCTCGACAAATTACCTATAGTCCTGCCTATACCCTAGTTCCGACCTATGAATGTTTTAATCGCTGTGAGTATTGCAACTTTCGGGTTGATCCGCAGCAAGACATCTGGATGACCCTTGGCCAAGCTCGAAGCACTTTAACGTCGTTACAACCGCACGGCATTTGCGAAATTCTCATTTTGAGCGGCGAAGTCCATCCCCAATCCTCTCGTCGTCAGGCTTGGTTTACCTTAATTTATCAACTGTGTGAACTGGCCTTATCCCTCGGTTTTTTGCCCCATACCAATGCCGGGCCGTTAAGTTTTAGTGAGATGGAACGCCTCAAACAAGTTAATGTTTCGATGGGGTTAATGCTAGAGCAAATCACGCCGAATCTCTTAGCCACTGTTCATCGCTATGCCCCCAGTAAACGCCCGGAAGTCCGATTACAGCAATTGATCTGGGCAGGAGAGTTGAAAATTCCTTTTACCACAGGGATCCTATTGGGCATTGGGGAAACGGAACAGGATTGGTGGCAGAGTTTACAGGCGATCGCCGAAATCCATCAGCAATACGGGCACATTCAAGAAGTCATTCTTCAGCCCCACTCTCCAGGAACCCAACAATCCCTGAAAAATCCCCAATTTTCCAGCAGTCAATTACCCCAAATCATTACCAAAGCGAGGGAAATTCTCCCCGATACCCTTACCCTACAAATTCCCCCGAATTTAATCTCCGATCCCCACAGCTTATTGGCGTGCCTGAGTGCAGGAGCAAGGGATCTGGGCGGCATCAGTCCCATTGATGAAGTCAATCCAGATTATCCTCATTTAAAGATGGATTACTTAACTACCGTTTTGACCGAACACGATTGGCAATTCGTGCCGCGTTTACCCATTTATCCCCAATACTACGATTGGCTATCTCCAGAATTACACAAAAATCTGGAGCAGTGGCTAACCAAACTGAGCAAAAATTAATTTCTGACCGTTAATCTAATCTAGGAAGCTAACTGACGGTGATTCAGAGCCGATTCAAAGAAATCTATCGTCTGAGGCTTAACCCACCGTTGTTGAACCGCGATATTTCCAAAACTCCGTTTGCTTCTAATTTGTTCCTGCCGAATCAGTTCAATTTGTTGATCGCTTAATAAACCGGCTTCCTGTAGACAATATTCGAGAGAATACTCACGCCCCTGCGCTAGCAATTGATTCCACCGAGTAATAAAAAAATCAATCGTCTGTTGCTTCAACCAACCATGAAGAACCAATACATCTCCTAATCGCATTCCATAGGCCTGTTGATCAATCAAGGCAATTTGAATTTGAACATCCGAGATAAGATGGGCATCCTGTAGAAGAACCCCCAGGAGCTTTTGATTAATTACATTGTTCATAAATCCACCTACCTCTTTCCCTACGTTAGTCCTTGTCGTTAGGACTGGAGAAAATTTATAAAGTTTCTTGCTGTTCTACCCTTATTATATTCAGATGGGAGAATGAGACTGAATCATCAAGGACAGTTGTTAAACTTGCTTAACAAAGCTTCATTAAAATGGCTCTAACCCGTTGTTTTTGCAATGAATAGTTGTTGCTTATTGAGAGTTAGTGGGGATTGATAACGAGCAAAATTCTTGAATTGTAAAATCCCGAAAGTGTTTCAATCAATTAAATTCAATGGGCTTAAGCGAGTCTGGATTGTTTATTGTTTTAAGAGGCCATTAACTGGTTTTGACTCAGTGCGGCTTGGAAGAACTCCACCGTATAAGGATGAAGCCATTTCTTTTGAATGACAATCCGATCAAAACTAAGATTGCTCTGCGCTTGTTCCTGCCAAATCGCTTGGATTTGCTGCTCATCGAGTAAGCCCGCCGAATAAAGACAAGAAGCCAAGGAATACTCCCAACTTTTTTCGAGCAATTGGTTCCAGCGATACAGGAAAAAGTCAATGGTTTGTGGCTGAATCCAGCCGTGAAGAACCAAAATATCGCCTAGTGCCATTCCATAGGCTTTCTGGTCAACCAATGCGATTTGAAATTGAAAATCAGAGATAAGATGCGCTTCTCGTAAAAGAATGCCCAAAAGTTTTTGGTTAATCGGGTTGTGCATTGTAACTTACCTCTGACGTAGGTTTTATCACTCATGAGATTATTTTTTAGTATGGCGGTCTGGGATCTACGTTAATGTCTAACTTCCTGTCTAAGTTGTCTAACTTCAGGAGCTTGCCTTGAAGAAAATAAAAAAATCCTCCCTGAGTTTAAATTTCAGCGGGAGGCATGGGAATGATTGAAAATTAACTGAAGGAGTTCCCCTAACTTTGCATCACTAATACTTTGTCCTGTTTCTTCTGATATTGGTCTACGAGTTGCCGAAACTGGTTTCCATCGATGGTTTCTTGTTCAATTAAGAGATCAACGGCTTGATCCATTAGGGCCCGATTGTCTTGGATAATTTGGTGGGCTTGCTGGTGGGCGGCCTGGATAATGGATTGAATTTCTTTATCGACTTTCGCCGCAATTAGTTCAGAATATTCGGAGCGTTTACCCCAATCTCCCCCAACAAAGGTTTCATTTTCATTTTCTAAGGCGACTAGCCCCATTTCCGACATGCCCAGTTTGGTCACCATTTGTCGAGCGAGGTAGGTGATTTTTTCGATATCATTTCCGGCCCCTGTCGTAATTTCTGCATCTCCAAAGATGACTTCTTCGGCCACTCGTCCGCCTAATAGTCCTGCAATACGGGCTAAAATTTGCGATCGCGTCATCAGCCCCTGTTCTTCATCGGGGGTAAACCAGGTTAACCCTTGGGCTTGTCCCCTGGGAATAAGGGTGACCTTCTCAACGGGATCATGGCCAGGCGAGAGGGTTCCCACCAACGCATGGCCCACTTCATGGTAAGCAATCAACCGTTTACTCTTGCTATCGACAAGAGGCGTGCCTTCCATCCCGGCAACCACCCGATCAATGGCATCGTTAATTTCATCCATCGTAATCGCCTCTTTACGGCGGCGGGCCGTGAAAATTGCCGCTTCGTTCATCAGGTTGGCTAAATCAGCTCCTGTAAAACCGGGTGTCCGTTTCGCGATCGCTTCTAAGTTGACTTCGGGGGCAATCTGTTTATTTTGGGAATGGATCTCCAGAATTTTGTGACGACCGTTGAGATCGGGATAATCTACCGTTACTTGCCGATCAAACCGTCCAGGACGTAATAGGGCCGAATCCAGAACATCGGGGCGATTGGTTGCTGCAATCACGATAATCCCTGTATTCCCTTCAAAGCCATCCATTTCGGTTAAAAGCTGGTTTAGGGTTTGTTCGCGCTCATCATTTCCGCCGCCGTAACCCACTCCCCGTTGACGGCCAACGGCATCAATTTCATCGATAAAAATCAAACAAGGGGCGTTTTCTTTGGCTTTTTTAAATAAATCTCGTACCCGTGATGCACCGACCCCCACAAACATTTCCACAAATTCTGAACCTGAAATGCTGAAAAAGGGAACTCCCGCTTCTCCCGCGATCGCCTTCGCTAATAAGGTCTTTCCTGTCCCTGGAGGCCCCACTAACAAAACCCCCCGTGGAATCTTGGCTCCAATGGCCGTAAACTTTTCAGGCTGTTTTAGGAATGTCACCACTTCCTGGAGTTCTTCCTTGGCTTCATCAATGCCGGCCACATTGTCAAATCCGACCCCCGTTTTAGCCTCCATTTGAAAACGAGCGCGAGACTTACCAAAACTCATGGCCTGACCCGATGCCTGGGTAGAACGACGAACAATAATAATCAAAAACCCAATTAATACCCCCACAATTAAGAGATGGCTTAATAAGCTAACTAAGGCCGAATGATCCGAAGATCGACGAATTCCCCAATTCACCTGACTGTTTTTTAAGGTGTCAATTAACTCTGGGTTGGCTTTAAACAATCTAACGGTCTTGGGGGCATCCGCAGATTGACCCTTGAGAACGACTTTGGCTTTTTGGTTGAGGGGATCGATTTCTACCTGACTCACTTTGCCACTTTTAATATCTTTGTAGAGTTGCCCATAGGTCAGCGTTGCACTATCAGGGGTATTCGGTTTGGATTGCGCGAGGGTGGGAGTCGCCGCCACCAAAGATTGGACTAAAGCCCAACCTGCCACAATTTGAGCAAAGGAAGACTTAGAGAAAAAGGGAGAGTGAGGCTGCCGTTGAGCGAGTCGTTTCATCATTCAATGGATAGAGGCATAATGATTTATCTTCCTATAATAGCCTGCCCAGAAAATGGGGAAGGAATCCAGGTTCGGTTAAATGAGATTTATTGATGACAATTCCTCATTTATTTGGCTTACCTCAATTTTTAGGCATTAATCAATCGTTCTTAAATCAATCTCTGTGCGTAAAATGGTTCCCCAATTGACCTAACTTAGGTTAGTTATTGAGCAGGGGTGGGGAAGGCTTCGGGGGAATCGGTGCTTCTGGTTTAAAACTGTATTGCAAAATGAGTGCCAATCCCAAGGTAATTAATCCCATCAAACTCATTAATCCTAACAATAGTTGCCGTTTCGGAATTTGATTCAGTTGATGAAAGTTATGACGGTTGCCTAAAAATGGCGTTAATACTTTGGGAGGGGGCGTGGGGATGTAATACTCTGATGGCGCAAGTTGGGGATCGTAATCGGGCGATCGCCGTTTATGAATTTCGGCAAATAACCAGTAAATGGGAGTCCCCACCCGAATTAATTGGAGTGTCGGAATCCCATCAATAACCGTAATCGGAATTTCCGAATAAAACACTTGATAAGGGGCTTGTTGCGCTTTTAACTTCTGGAATAGCGGGGTCAGAGCTTTTTTTAAGCATTGCCATTGGAGCGGATGGGGGGACAAATAATCACACTTGGTCACAATCACCGCTAAGGGCAGATCGATGCCGTCTTGATGGAGCAACTCAATTACGGCTTCTAAAGGACGCAACAACTTCATGAGAGCAAGAGGACTATCAGACGCTTTGACCAACGCCGGAGCCTCAAGAAACAAGCAGCACCCATCGGCATTAGCCAGTAGGGTTTTCAAAGACGCATTGAGGGAATCGCACATTTCCCCTGGCGTATCCCACCATTGCACCCGTCCCACCGTTTTACTGCCCCGTTGATGGCGTTGTTTGAGGTCGAATCCAAAATTGGTGACTTTTAAGGTTGCAGGGGGATAGTCGCCGGTTTTGGCAACATAGCTTAAAATATGGTCAATCAGTTGGCGAACCTCTGGATTTTCACAATCAAACCACAATAATCGCTGCTGGGCCTTGTCTTGGTGACATTCTAAATAACAAGACGCTAAAAAAACGGTTTTACCAACGCCCCGTTGACCAATACTCAGGAAGTTGTAGCGATTTAAATTGGCTGATTTGGTCATAATTTCAATAAATAGACAATTCCAAGCAAAAATACGACGTTGACAGCAACATAAATTCTCTTATCCGCAGACAATCATACTCTTAAAGCTCTCCTCAAAAAATAAAGGAAAGGGAAATTGAAGACTGTAATGGATTTGGCTAACGGGAATGTATCAAATATTTACAGCGTAAGAGTAAGGTCGCGTCAATAGTAAAATGAAAAGGTTGTATTGATCCATGAACCGTGATAGAACGTTATACCCTGCCTGAGATGGGCGCACTCTGGACAGATGCCTATAAGCTAAAGACTTGGTTGGATGTGGAAATAGCAGTCTGTGAGGCCCAGGCTGAGTTGGGCTATATTCCCAGCGATGCAGTAGAAGAAATTAAAGAAAAAGCGAGTTTTGATCCGCAGCGAGTCTTAGAGATTGAAGCGGAAGTTCGTCATGATGTCATCGCGTTTCTCACCAATGTCAATGAATACGTAGGCGATGCAGGCCGCTACATTCATTTGGGGTTAACCAGTTCCGATGTGCTAGATACGGCGTTGGCGTTACAGTTAGTTGCTAGTCTGGATCTGATCTTGGGACGATTAGAGGATCTGATTCAAGCGATCCGTTACCAGGCCCAGCAACATCGATATACGGTCATGGTGGGTCGTTCTCACGGAATTCATGCCGAACCCATTACTTTTGGGTTTAAATTGGCCGGTTGGTTGGCGGAAGTATTGCGAGGACGCGATCGCCTGATTCGGTTACGGGAGACGATTTCTGTTGGCAAGATCTCAGGGGCCGTGGGAACCTATGCCAATATTGATCCGAAAGTGGAAGCGATCGCCTGCCAAAAATTGGGACTCAAGCCTGATACCGCCTCAACTCAGGTGATTTCCCGCGATCGTCATGCCGAATACATTCAACAACTGGCCCTGTTGGGAGCATCCTTGGAACGGTTTGCGGTTGAAATCCGTAACCTCCAACGTACCGATGTCTTAGAAGTGGAAGAATATTTTTCCAAAGGGCAAAAAGGCTCTTCTGCCATGCCCCACAAGCGTAATCCTATCCGTTCAGAACGCTTAACCGGAATGGCCCGCATTGTCCGTGGTCACGCTGTCGCAGCCTTGGAAAACGTTGCACTATGGCATGAACGGGATATTTCCCACAGTTCCGTTGAGCGGGTTGCCTTTCCTGATTGCTGTATTTTGACCCACTTCATGTTGAAGGAAATGACGGATTTAGTCAAAAATCTGCTGGTTTATCCCGAAAATATGCAACGCAACATGAATGTCTATGGTGGCGTAATCTTCAGTCAACGGGTGTTGTTGACCTTAGTGGAAAAGGGACTGAATCGAGAAGAAGCCTATCGCATTGTCCAGGGTTGCGCCCATCAAGCCTGGAATACGCCTGAGGGGAATTTCCAAGCCTTAATTTCCCAAGATCCCCAGGTCACGCAAGTCCTCTCAACGGAAGAAATCGCCAGTTGCTTTGATCCGCAACATCACCTTAAAAATCTGGATCAAATTTATCAACGTTTGGATATTTAACCTTAATAAATGGATCCTTAAACAGGGACGTAACCATGCGTCCTTTTTTGATGATTTTGGATAATTTTTAATTAATACGGCTCAAAAAGGCTTTGAGGCGATCGCTGTTAGGGTTGGTAAAAACCTCATCCGGCGGGCCCGCTTCTTCGACAATCCCTTGATTGAAAAACAGCACCTTATTGGAAACTTCACGGGCAAATTGCATTTCGTGGGTAACAACGGCCATGGTCATGCCTTCTTCGGCCAATTGTTTCATGACATTTAAGACCTCTCCCACTAATTCGGGATCGAGGGCACTGGTCGGTTCATCAAAGAGCAAAACTTCGGGTTTCATGCACAATCCCCGCGCGATCGCGACCCGCTGTTTTTGTCCGCCGGATAATTGTTCAGGATAGACATCAGCTTTGGCCCCTAACCCCACTTTTTCTAGATAGGTTAAAGCCCGTTCTTTGGATTCGGTTAAGGATAATTTCAGGACTTTTTGAGGGGCTAAAATTAAATTTTGTAACACAGTAAGGTGGGGAAATAAATTGAAATGTTGAAACACCATCCCCACCCGAATGCGTAATTTGCGTAATTCTTCCTGACTAACTTTCGGCTCAGATAAGTCCACACCTGCCACCGTTAATTTGCCCCCACTAATGGTTTCAAGGCGATTCAAACACCGCAAAAAAGTACTTTTTCCACAGCCGGATGGGCCAATGATAGAAATCACATCGCCAGGATACATCGACCCATCTACGCCTTTTAATACCTGTAGCGATCCAAAGTTTTTTTGAAGGTTTTCGCAGACAACAATGGGCATGGCGGCTGTCATAATCAATTTCCTGGGTTAATTGATAAGGTTTTCATCAAAATATCTAAAGCTTTTCCGCTTAATTGTATGATAAATCACACTCTCATTAGATTAGAGGATAAATACTATTTGAGAGATTGAAAGTCCTTAACGTTTTTCAAAAATAGGGAAAGGAGGAAAAGCTTAAAATAATGTTAAATTTTAAATGGCTAGGAAAATTTCGTTACCTACTCCTTTTATTTTTAGGAGTCTTGTTAGTGACGGGATTTCCTTCGATTCCAGCCGTTTCCCAAGATGTTAATAAAACATTTGTCGTGGCAACAGAACCCTCCTTTCCGCCTTTTGAGATGACGGATGAAAGCACAGGGGAACTGACGGGGTTTGATATTGATTTAATTCGGGCCGTGGCGAAAGAAGCGGACTTAAATTTACAAATTGAAAGTTTACCCTTTGATGGCATTATCCCTGCGCTACAATCGGGAACCATTCAAGCTGCCATTAGTGGCATTACCATTACCGCAGAACGGGCCCAGTCCATTGCTTTTTCCAGTCCCTATTTTAAGGCGGGCTTAGCGATCGCGGTTCGAGAGGACAATGACACGATCAAGAGTGCTGAAGATTTAGTCGGCAAACGCATTGCCGTTCAAATTGGCACAACGGGTGCAATGGAAGCCACCAAAATTGCCCAAACCGAAATCACCAGTTTTGACTCCGCTCCCCTTGCTCTTCAGGAACTGGTTAACGGCAAAGTAGACGCTGTGGTCAATGATGGGCCAGTAACCCTTTATGCCATTAAACAAGCCGGATTAAAAGGCATTAAAATTGCCGGACTGATTGGAACCGAAGAATTTTATGGTATTGCCATCCCGCAAGCGAGGCCCGGCCAACTGAATGAAGTCCAACAACGGGTTAACTATGGCCTCTTTAAGGTCATTCAAGCCGGCACCTATAACGCCCTCTATCAAAAGTGGTTTGCTGTCGATCCGCCCTTTTTGCCCCTCGTTGCTCCGGCGGTGATTGGCAAAGTGGATCAGTTGGCGACAACCGAAACGGCGGCCAAAGAATCCTTTTTTATCCTCCTCTTCCGTAATCTCATTCGTGGTGCAGGGGTGACCGTCCTATTAACGGTTTTTGCTGTTTTCTTTGGTTTAATTGGCGGAACCTTGGTTGCGTTGGGTCTAATCTCCCATTTCAATATCCTCCAATGGATTTTCCGCATCTATGTGGAATTCTTCCGAGGAACCCCCATGCTGGTGCAACTGTTTATTATTTATTTCGGTTTGCCAGGGCTATTTAAGGAAATTGGGTTGGAATGGAGCTTAGATCGCTTTCCGGCGGCGGTAATTGCCCTGAGCCTGAATGTGGCGGCCTATTTAGCCGAAATTATTCGCGGGGGGATTCAATCCATTGATCAAGGGCAGTGGGAAGCCTGCCAATCCTTGGGCATGAGTCCTTTCCAGACCATGAAAGAAGTCATTTTTCCCCAAGCGTTTCGCCGCATTTTACCCCCTTTAGGCAATGAATTTATCACCCTCATTAAAGATACGAGTTTAACGGCAGTAATTGGTTTTAGTGAGCTATTCCGGGAAGGGCAATTAGTGGTAGCCACAACCTACAAAGCCTTTGAGGTCTATATTGCGGTTGCCCTGGTCTATCTCGTTTTAACCACACTCTCTTCCGTGGCCTTTAAATGGCTAGAAATCTATATGGATCCCGTAGGACAGGCTAAAAAAAGAGCGGCTTCAGCCTAGTAAGTTCTTTCTTTTTAAATTTTGTGATTTTAGTGTGAGGAGTTTAATCATGTTTAATCGTTTAGTTAAGGCCGGGAGTCTTGGTGTAATTAGTCTCGGAATGGGATCGGCTTTTCCGGCGATCGCCAATGAGAAACCCGTTACCCCGTTTCAACCGCCATCCTCCTTGGAAATCGTCAAAAAGCGTCAAAATCTCCAGCTTAAAACCTTCCAAGATAGTAGTTTTAACAACAGCATGGGAGAAATTAACCGGGTTTCGGCCTTAAGCGCGCCTGGGTTGAATCAAGTTACCAATGTGTCTGAGTTACGGGATGTGCAGCCCAATGAGTGGGCCTACGAAGCCTTAAAAAGCTTAGTCGAGCGTTACGGCTGTATTGTGGGCTATCCCGATCGCACTTTTCGCGGGAATCGGGCCCTGAGCCGTTGGGAGTTTGCGGCGGGCTTAAATGCTTGCTTAAATACGATGGAACGGTTGCTACAGGAAAATGTCACCGTTTTACGGGAAGATATCGACAAGCTGAAGCAATTGGCCCAACAATTTGAGCAGGAATTAGCCGCTTTAGGAACCAGGGTGGATAATCTGGAAGCTCGGACGGCCTACCTCGAAGATCACCAGTTTTCGACCACCACCAAGTTAAATGGGGATGTAATTTTTGCCTATTCTGGGGTTTGGGGTTCCGAACAAGCCGACGGCCCGCCTGGTGAACCCATCCAAAATGGCCAATTTACAATGAACTATCGATCGCGGATGAATTTCGATACCAGTTTTACGGGTGATGACTTACTGCGGGTGCGAATCCAAACCGCCAATTTTTACCTAGCAAGAGCAGGCAGTAACCTCACAGACTTTAACTTTAGTGTAGCCAGCGATCGCAACGTTCCCCAGATTAATAAACTGCAATATCGTTTCCCCGTGGGAGAAAAGGCAACAGTTTGGCTCAGTGGTGCCAAGATGACCCTGGATGATATTGCCGATCCCCTTGCGCCTTTCACCAATTCCTTCACGGAGGGGGCACTCTCCTTTTTTGGCGCGATCGCTCCCCTTTATCTAACGGCGGATAATATTGGGCCAGGGTTTGGAGCATCCTATAATTTCACCAAAGAACTCAGTTTAGGCGCGTTTTACTCTGCCGGTTACGGAAATATAACCGAATCTGGCTATGGCTTGTTTAATGGCCAACATTCTGCCGGTGCCCAGTTAACCTATCTTCCTTCTGCCGACACCGGAATCGGTATTGCCTATCTCCATCAATATATCCCCCAAAATCAATTTGATAGCTTTTCCGTCCTCGGTTTTACGGGGTTAGCTAACGCTGATAATCCCTTTAGCTTTGAAGATCGCGAAAATTATGGCGATGGCAATGCCACCTCTTCCGATAGTGTGGCCCTACTCTGGACTTGGCGGATTGCGGAATGGTTTAGCCTAGAAGGTTGGGGAATGTATACCAGTGCCTATGCCAATGGGGGAGAACGAGGCGGCGACAATGCGGATATTTGGAACTGGAAAGTCAGTTTTGCTTTCCCTGATCTCTTTAAAGAAGGCAATATTGGCGTTTTGTCAGTGGGCCAACCGCCCTATGCTGCCTATATCAGCAACAAAAATAATTTAGCGGATATTACCCCTTCGACGACTACGGCTCCTTGGTTTGCCGAAACCTTCTATGTTTATCAAATCAGTAACAATATTTCGATTACCCCTGGGCTATGGGTAGGCATTAGTCCTGCGAATAATCGCGATCCTCTGTGGATTGGGGCAATTCGGACTAGCTTTAAGTTCTAATGATTTGCTTTTTGACATTGGAGAAAGCAGATTAATCTTTCAATAATTCGTGTTAATCGTTCAGGTGCAATACTCCCTAGACGAGCATTAATCACGGATGATTCGACGCTGGTTAATCGTCCTAACCGAATGACGGAAGCAACTTTTAAACCTGTGCTGATATAGTCGGAGTCTGATGGCTTAATAATCTCGTCAAAGTCTGGCGTTGCTTGATAGAGACGAGAAGAAATTAAAGCCAGTAATTAGGTCGGGATAACGGCTCGGTGAAATGGCAATCCCTAGAGCAGGACGGAGTTTTCCTGGTTTTAAGTCAGTTTGAGGAAAACGAATTAAGACGATATCGCCTGATTTCATGGTTTATAGATTTCTTGAGCATCTTCTAGGGAGTATTCAATGTCATCTTCTTCACGGAAAAATTGTTGTAATGAAAATTCTTGCCAGTCTTTATCTTCCCAGTCACTATAGGCTGGTATATCATTTTGCTGAGCGATGATAGATGCGGTAAAGTTGGCGATTTGTTCAACGACGCGATCGGGTAATTGATCAATTTGTTGATGGAGTTTTTCACGGGATGTTATAGACATAAGCTAAATTATTGTTGAATTTTAAGGATTAATTGATTTAAGTATGATTATTAATTTAAAATTCCATAAACCCAGAAGAACTAATACAGCACTGACCGAGATCTTGATACATGGTTGTTCCTCTAAAAGCCCTGCTTCATAAGTATTTCAAGTTTTTATTTGTACGCTGTGATTAAGTAAAGTGCTGTATATGAACTTACTGAGTTTTTTGAATTCATCAGTTAGAAATAAAAACCAAGAGCTACTTTTATATACTAAAATCTCTCTATTTTGTCCTTAATATTTGATTTCTCAAATAAATCAATCAATTCCAATGAAATATTTACGCCATTCTTGATTATGCTCGCCTCTGGTATGTTTAAACAGTTCAAAATGTAAACTACTATTAGGGCCAACGAAATTGGACTGCTAGAGGCATATCAGCTTCTTTGGGGAGATAATCTAGCCTATCCACCAATTTTGACATATCTGTTTAATTTACGACGGTTCTATGTTTGAACAACTTTGTCCATAATATTGATAATTTGAGCAACCCTAAATTTTCTTGAGCGTATCTTGATAAAGTAAGGATCGGCTGCCTTTAAATCCTAACAACTGCGACTGTTTATGAAACTTGCTTTTATTATCGATCCCCTAGCTCGTCTTGACCCGACCCATGATACTAGTGTCGCTATTATGGAAGCTGCCCAACTACTCGGTCATGAAGTGTGGGTAACGGAAACCCATCAGTTGAGTGTGATGAATGGCAAAGCCTATGCTGCTTTACGACAGGTACAGTTAACGCCGGTGGAATTAGTAGCGGGACTGTGGAAGGTTCCGACGGATTGGTATCAGGTTTCTGAAGCAGTGGTGCGAAATTTGGAGGAGATGGATGCCGTTTTTATGCGGAAAGATCCGCCGGTGACGGTGCGTTATCTCTATACCACCTATATTTTGGATTTAATTGATCCGGCTAAAACGTTGGTGATTAATTCGCCGCCAGGATTACGCAGTGCCAACGAAAAAATGTACACCTTTCAATTTACCTCGGTGATGCCGGAAACGATGGTGAGTCAGGATAAAGCCTTGATTCGGGCATTTGTGGAAAAGCATCAACAAGCGGTTTTGAAACCGCTAGGGGGAAAAGCAGGGGAGGGAATTTTATTTTTAGAACCTGGCGATCGCAATTTTAACTCCATCATCGAAGTAAGTACCCAACAAGGCCAAGAACCCGTCATGGTGCAACGCTTTTTACCCGAAGCCAAAGACGGCGATAAACGTATTATTTTACTGAATGGCGAACCCATTGGAGCAGTCAATCGCATTCCCACCGGCAAAGAATTTCGAGGCAATATGGCAGTCGGCGGACGGGTTGCAAAAACGGAGATTACGGAACGAGAACGGGAAATTTGCACAGTAGTTGGGCCAAAACTGCAAAAAGCTGGTCTTTATTTTGTGGGCATTGATGTCATTGGGGGATATTTAACAGAAGTGAATGTCACCAGCCCGACGGGAATTCGAGAAATCGATCGCCTAGAAAATGTAAGATTAGGCGAAAAAGTCATTGAATGGTTAGCCGATCAAACGACTTGAAACCTTTTCTGGAAAGCTGGAAAATTAGAGCAAAAGGTTAAATTGATCGCTTTGTGGGATTGATGGAGCCAAGCATTCTCCCAGCATTGTAAAGAGAGATTTAATCCCCATTACCATAGCCTTGAACTACACTGGGGTTACTAGGGATAGTTTTGATCGTGATCCCAGGTGAAAAATATGGTAAACAGGGATTGTAAGGAGGTTTTTTCATCGGTTTATGGGCCTGTCTGTTCTTGGCGTTATGGGACTTCCTTGGGCATTGATCCGATCGGCCAAATTTCAACCTGTTCGTTTAATTGTGTCTATTGCCAATTAGGGGAAATTGAAAACCTAACTCGCGATCGCCGTTTATGGATTCCGACCCATCAAATCCTAGCGGATCTCCAAACATTTGCCCCGTGGGAAGTGGATATAATTACCCTCAGCGGGAGTGGCGAACCAACCTTAGCCCTCAATTTGGGAGAAATCTTACAGGAAATTAAACGATTAACCCATAAACCCACGCTGGTTCTCACGAATGCCACCTTGCTCTATGATTCTCAGGTACGTCGGGAATTAGCTTGGGCGGATAATGTGTCAGTGAAACTAGACGGAATCTCGGAGTCTTTATTTCGAGGAATTAATCGACCTGAAGATGGAATTACCCTAAAGCAAACGATGGAAGGCATTAAAGCCTTTAAAAAAGAATTTTTAGGCAAACTTTCGCTGCAAACAATGGTCTTATCGCCTTGGTCGTCTGCGATGATGGAACGCTATTTAACTTTCATCCACGCGCTACATCCAGATGAGATCCAATTAAATACCCCCACTCGCCCAAAACCGCTTAAACGGGAACTCGCCGGACGGGGAAATCATACATTAGCGGACCCGATTGCCTATCCTGTACAGGTTTTAAAAAGTGTCAGTCGAGAACGTTTGCGATCGCTGGCAGACGAAATTACGCAAGCCACCCAGGTTTTAGTTCGTTATGCACCGAGCCACTCAATGGCTTAAATTTAATAACAATTCAATTACAATAATTACAATTTAGGAGTAAACTCTCAGAGATACGCTGCCCATTTATTCATCGTTTGTTTGAGTTTTTGTAATTTTATTAACAGAATTTTTTTCAGATTTTCCTTTCTGATCAGACTGATGCGATCGCCGCTTCCCTCCCTCGTCTGATTCACTCACCCAAACGTTATTTGACAATCTTTGAAACCATCAGCTTGAATGATAATAATCCAGATTAAGGAGCGGATTACAGAGCCATTTTTTTAGTAAATGCGGTTTTAAATTACCGGATAAGTCTCTTTTTTAATGACCTAACAACCCTTCTATTCTTTTAGGTGTAATGAAATTACCGATCCGTCAGGTGCTTATTTTTTCTTTTGCATTTGAAGTTTTTGCTGCTGTGGGATTTATTGGCTTTTTATCCTATAAACACAGTCAGACGGCCATTCATGATGTTGCAGAAAAATGGCGGGGAGAGATTAGTAATCGCATTGAAAGTTATGTTGCGGATTACTTAAATACGGCCCAATTAATGAATCAAATTAGTAAGAAAAGTTTGGTTCAAAATAAAGCCTTGAATGATTTATCTCAAATCAAATCGTTGCTATACCAGCAAATGCGATCTTTTGAATCGGTTCCCTATACCGCTTGGGGAAGCAACGCAGGGGATTACATCGGCATATTGAGAACACCGGATCAACGTTATCATCTCGAAATGGTTAGCCCTGCCACCCAAGGCCAGTATCGAACTTACGAATTAAAACCCGATGGCAGCTTAGGAAAATTAGTGAAAACCTTTCCTCGCTATGACCCCCGTTTGCGTCCCTGGTATAGAACAGCGATCGCCGCTAAAGGGGCGACTTGGAGTCCGGTTTATGTGTGGTTTGATGGGTCTAAAATTGCGATCGATGCCGTTCTCCCCGTTCAGGATACTCAAGGGCAAACGTTAGGGGTGATTGATACCCCCATCCCCCTGTCGAATATTAGCCAGTTTTTACGTCAACTCCAAATTAGTCCAGGGGGCCAAAGTTTTATCTTGGATCACACGGGCAAGATTGTTGCTAGCTCCCATTTTGATCCGCTTTTTCAAACCCCGAATGCTTCGTTAAACATCTTAGATGCTCAACACAGCACGGTAGAAGTCATCCAAAAAACGGCAACTTATTTAATCAATGAATTTGGGGGGTTAAGTAAGGTTAAATCGCCCCTCAGTTTTTCTTTCCAAAATCAGGATCACCGTCAATTTGTGCGCGTGGTTCCGTTTAATGATCATCGCGGTCTTAATTGGTTAATTTGCGTTGTCATCCCAGAAGCGGACTTTATGGAACCCATTTGGGCCAATAGTCGTTTAACCTTATTAATTGCCATTTTGGCCCTTTTTATTGCCATTATGGTGGGAATTATTACGGCTCAGTGGATTACCGATCCCATTATCGAAATTAATCAAGCCAGTAAGGCGATCGCGGAGGGGAAACTCGATCAACAGGTCAATCTGGGCTATAAAAATGAAATTGGGGATTTGGCCAATTCTTTTAATCAAATGGCCACCAAATTAAAACAGGTTTTCCGTGAGCTAGAGTTTAAAACGCTTCATGATCACTTAACCGGCTTACCCAATCGTGTCCAATTGATGAAACGCTTGCGGGAGGCTTTAACGCGATCGCAAACCTACCCCTATCCCATTTTTGCCTTATTTTTCCTCGATCTGGATGATTTTAAGGTCGTTAATGATAGCTTAGGGCATTTAGTGGGAGACGAACTGCTCAAGCAAGTCAGTCATCGTTTAGGCACCTGTGTCCGCCCCTCCGATTGTGTGGCCCGTTTTGGGGGAGATGAATTTGTCATTCTCGTCGAAAATATTAACAATATTGCCGATGTCATCAAAATTGCTCAACGCATCCTCACCCAACTCAACCATCCTTTTACCCTAGAACATCACCAAATTTTTTCGAGTACCAGCATCGGCATCACCATCAGTACCATGGGCTATTCCCAACCCGAAGAAGTGTTGCGGGACGCGGATATTGCCATGTATTCAGCAAAACAGAGTGATAAAGGACGCTATCAAATCATGACGACCGCCATGCAGGTGACGGCTATTCAGCGATTTAAACTTGAGCATGAATTACGGGATGCCCTCAAAAATGAAGAATTTTGCTTGTTTTATCAACCCATTATTTGTTTGGCAACCGGACAATTAGCAGGTTTTGAAGCCTTGATTCGCTGGCAACATCCGGTACATGGATTAATTAGCCCAGGCGAATTTATTCCTTTAGCCGAAGAAATTGGCTTAATTAAAGCCTTAGATTTATGGGCATTACAAGCCGCCTGTGAGCAAATGCACCAATGGCAACTGCAATTTCCCCGCTCTAGCCCCCATTCCTTCATGATGAGCGTGAATTTTTCTCCAATCGAATTAATGCAGCGCAATATTGTCGAAATTGTGACCAATATTATTCGTCGTTATCACTTCAAACAGTGGTATTTAAAGTTAGAAATTACGGAGAATTCCTTAATTGATACCTTAGTGCAAATCAAGGTTTTACAAGAGCTTAAAAATCTCAATATTAAGTTATCTCTAGATGATTTTGGGACGGGCTATTCCTCCTTAAGTCGTTTGCATCGTTTTCCCATTGATACCTTAAAAATTGATCGATCTTTTGTGAATCGCATTCATTCCGAAGCAGAGGGAGAAAGTATCGTGAATGCCATTATTACCTTAGCCCATAATTTGAAAATGGATGTGATTGCCGAAGGCATTGAAACGGTATTGGAACGAGATACGTTAAAGGCGTTAGGTTGTGAGTTTGGCCAAGGCTATTTATTTGCTAAACCGTTAGCCGCCGCCGCCGCAACCCAATTAATTCAAGATTCCCTTGCGACCATCCCCTATTCTTGTTCATTGCGGGATAATTCATCCTCAAGCAATCGGTAGACAAAACCGAAATTCGCTGCCTTTTCCCAATTCACTTTGTACTTCAAGGGTTCCGCCCTGTAATTCCACTAAGCGACGGGCGATCGCGAGACCAATACCTGTTCCCCCCGAATAGCGTGACCGCGATTTATCAGCCCGCCAAAAACGCTCAAAAATAAACGGTAAATCCTCCTCTCGGATGCCAATCCCCGTATCAATAACTGCAATCCAAACCTGGTGTTTATCCCGCCAAGCTTTGAGGATTATTTCTCCTTTTTCCGTATAGCGAATGGCATTGCCTAAAAGATTCACTAAAATCTGTTCTGTTCGGTCTAAATCTGCCATGACTAACGGTAAATCATCAGGATAGTTTAATTTTAGGATGGGGCCATCTTCTAATAATTGGTCGGTAAATTTTTCTACTAAAGCCGTTAATAATGGGAGCAAGTTAATCGGTTGTACATTAATGGATAAATAACCTGCCTCCGCCTTAGAAAGCTCCTGAAGATCACTGGTTAACCGTTCTAAACGACGAGTTTCTTTCACTAAGCGAAAATAAAGTTCGGATGTCGGCTCAATGCGACCATCGGCCAATTCTTCTAAGTACCCCCTGACCACAGTTAAAGGCGTGCGTAATTCATGGGTTAAATCACTCATCAGATCCCGCCTACGTTGTTCGACCCCTTCTAAACTGCTAGCCATGCGATTAAAACTATGACCCAGTTGATTTAACTCTGGAATCCCGCTTTCGGGCATCCGTTCGTCTAAATCCCCAGCCGCAAATTTTTGGGTAATCGATTTCATTTGATTTAAAGGCTTCATAATCCGTTCCGCCGCTAAATAACTCAATCCCCCTGCCGCACTGGCCCCAAAAATAATTGACCACACTGCGCTACTATTCCAAGCGGTTTCAAACCCCCGAATTAAATACGTCCGAGCCGATCGCACGGTAATAAAGCCTTGATGCTCTAGTTGCTCTAACCGTAGGACAAACATCCGCGGCGAAGAAAGTTTCGCTAGGGCCACAAAACTGCCTAATCCCACCAACATAACAATGAAGTGAGAGAGGAAAAGGCGGGTTCCTAAACCTAATTTGGCCATGACAATCGAGTGTTTAAATCCCAGCTCTGGATTAACAGCAAAACACAGGTTAATAAAATAGATCTATCTTCTAAATATTCTAATGGGCAACGAGAGACTCGAACTCTCACGACCGAAGCCGCCACATTTTGAGTGTGGTGCGTCTACCAATTCCGCCAGTTGCCCTAAACGCTTTTTGATTATACTCCCTTAAGTCATCGGATTACAAGTTTTTTCCTGTCCTGAAACCCATTCGGCTAACGGGGGGAAAGGGCTTGCAGCCAGCGACGACTAATCGCTTTGACAACCTTACGTTGATGAACCATGTGGACGATCACAAAGGCTAAAAAGGCGTAGGAAAACCAAAAGTGCATATTGCCGGCAACATCAACTAACGCCTTATTTTCAGGAAAAAGATCGGGCAAAACAATTCCCATAATTTTTACATTATTGGCCTTAAAAGAATTCGACAAGAAGAAACCCGTCAATGGGACTGCCCACATAAAAACATAAAGCAGGGTATGGAGAGCGGTTTTGGACCACCACTCAGCCGAAAACTTCGGCAGACGACGGCTATATTTTTTCCACCATACTCGCAGTAGTAAAAAAACGCGCCAGGTGATTAAGGCGAGCACCAATGCCCCTAATCCTTTATGAAATCCATAGGCACTTCCCCGAAACGTGGCTTTTTCAGGAATCCAGTTTGTCATGATATAGCCAGTCGCGAATAGGATAAAGTAACCCCAGGACATGATCCAATGGAGAGACATCAATTGCTGAAAAGCGGAGGTTAGGCGAGGAACAGCTTTTTTCGCAGTGGTAGAGTTTACAGTGGCTTTGGTCATGGGAACTAGAACAAATGTTGTAGGTAAAGTTAAGGTGTTATCTCTGGAGTATAACGTTGACCCAATCCCTAAAACCATTCGCACAAGGGGGAATGGATGAACCAAGACCAACCAGAATCCCAGAGTATTATTGTGGCTCTTTGGGGTCTAAAACGGATTGATTTAAGGCTTTACGGGCAATTTTAGTGACATAAAGCGTCACAGCAACCGTGGCGATTAACCCGATGATTCGGATAGCCCATTGGGCGACGGGGTTGACCGTTGGGGTTTGACTTCCCAAGGTCGCAAGACTGCCGGCTAAAGAGCCGATATAGACGTACAGAATGGTTCCAGGAATGATTCCCACTGAGGCGATCGCGTAATCTTTGAGGGAAACTCCGGTTACCCCATAGGCATAATTCAGAAAAATAAACGGAAAAACAGGAGAAAGGCGCGTTAATAAAACAATTTTAAACCCTTCTTTTCCGACGGCTTTATCAATCGCTTGAAATTTGGGGTTGCCTGCTATTTTTCGGATGACCCATCCCCGTGCCAGATAACGACCCACTAAAAACGCCGCGATCGCGCCCAGCGTAGCCCCAAAAAATACATAGAGTGACCCCAGCACTACCCCAAAAACGGCTCCTGCCCCCAAGGTTAAAATCGAACTCGGTATCAGTACGACCGTTGCAACGATATAAAGCCCCATAAAAGCGATCGCGCCAATCACCCCTAAACCCTCTACCCACCTCAAAGCGTCCCGTAATAAAGTTTGGGGATTGAAATCTAAAGTAGTCGAAAAATCCTGAGCGAAAGCCGGAGAATCCGCAAAGATTAAAACCAAACTCAAGAAAAATAACCCTAAGCATCGGGATTGAAAGCATCTACGCTCTTGAACAAACCATACATATAAATATTGACGTAATGCGTTCAACATAGATGATTAACCGACAATTGCAACTGCCCCTAACAGCAACCCCCACCGTTATAGTACCAAGTCGAATCGGTAATGAGAATCTCCGTCGAGAAAAGCTGAGCTAATTTGGTCGCGGTTTTATCACAAACAGCCGTTGGAACTCCCTGCTGAAGAATATGGCCCGCCTTATCATCAAAATAGGCATTCTTGCCGGTATAAATAGCCGTTTTTCCCGTAAAAATACAAGCTCCATCGTCAGGAATGGCAACCTTAAAGGCTACAGAGTCAAGACTCTCTAATAACAGATGCTCCTCTAACCCATAGGTCTGACGATTGAGTAACCGATAGGGACGACGGGCACGAATCTCAATTTGTCCAAACCCCACACTGATTAAATGCTCAATATAGTCCTCATAGGTCAAGGCTCCTGACAAACACATAGCCCGCAACCGTTCATCTGCTTGTAAATGCTCAGGCATGGGACGAGTGGCGATCGGATCACTCATTAGTAAACGCCCATTGGGTTTCAGCACGCGAAACACTTCTTTTAACGCCAAGGCGAGATCAGCCGGTTTAAAAATATTGAACAGACAATTTTGGGCAACCACATCGACAGAAGCATCGGCTACAGGCAAGGAAAACGCATCTCCTTCGCGCAGTTCAACAAAACTGGGATGAAACCAGTCATTTTCTAAGGCTGCTAACTCAAGATTCCGTCGAGCCGCTTCTCGCATGGCAGGAACGGGATCAATTGCAATCACGGCACCAGGACGACGGGAAAAGTAGGCAAATTGTAAGGCTTCTAAACCACCCCCAACCCCCACATATAACACCGTAGGACTATTGATTAATTCCGTTGGATAAACCGTTGTTCCACAGCCATAATTCATATCCTGCATCGGTTGCGGGATCGTCAGTCCGGGAAGTTGCAAGGGGGAACTTTGGACGCAGCACAAACCGACTTCCGGGACTTGGGCTACATCGCTATAAAACTGGGCGGTTGTTTCTAAATAGGTCATTGAATTTTGAGTGCCTAGACAAATTGTTATTCTGCCAATTTTTGTTCCACTAATTGATTGGTTAACTTAGGATCCGCTCGTCCGCCCGTTTGCTTCATCACTTGACCGACAAAGAAGCCTTTCATATTGCCTTTGCCACTGCGGAATTTTTCCAACTCTTTCGGGTTTGCCGCGATAATCGCATCGACAATTTTACCCAACTCCACGGGATCGGAAATTTGGGTCATGCCTTTAGATTCGATGAGTTTCTTGGGTGACCCCCCTTTTTCTAAGAGTTCGGGCAGAATTTCCTTGGCAATCTTGCCGCTAATGGTTCCTTTTTCAATAAGTTCCACTAATTCGGCTAAGGCTTGGGGTTTCAAGGGAATTTCCGTAATGCTTAACTTATTATTGTTTAAATAGGCGGCTAAATCTTGCGTTACCCAGTTGGCCACTAATTTCGCGTTGCCCCCTGCTTTAACGGCTGTCTCAAAGTAATCGGAAACTTCCCGATCATCGGTTAACACCCTCGCATCGTAGGCCGAAAGTTCTAATTCTTTTTCATAACGCGATCGCCGAGCCGCAGGGAGTTCGGGTAAGGTTTTGCGCCATTCTTCTTTTTGGGTTTCTGAAACTTCAAGGGGGGGTAAGTCCGGTTCAGGGAAATAGCGATAATCACTCGATCCTTCCTTGGAACGCATACTAATCGTCCGTTGGGTTCCTTCTTCCCAAAGCCGTGTTTCTTGAACAATCGGTTCGTTATTTTCTAAGGCTTCAATTTGCCGTTCAATCTCATATTCAATGGCTTTTTGGATGGCACTAAAGGAGTTCATATTTTTGATCTCAACCTTAGTTCCAAATTTCTCTTGACCGACAGGACGGACTGAAATATTGACATCACACCGCAGGGAACCTTCCTGCATATTGCCGTCGCTGATTCCCAAATAACGGACTAAACGGCGTAGCTCTTGAGCATATTCAGCCGCTTCTTGCCCTGTGCGTAAATCCGGTTCCGAAACAATTTCCAATAAGGGAACCCCTGTCCGATTAAAATCCACTAAAGAATGGGTTGATCCGGCTAAACGGTCACTTCCCGCATGGACTAACTTGCCCGCATCCTCTTCCATGTGCAGACGGGTAATGCCAATGGTTTTACGGCTGATTTCTTTCGTTTTCTTGTCAACCAATTCAATTTCCAGGGAACCATGCTCCACAATGGGCAGATCAAACTGGGAAACTTGATAATTTTTCGGGAGATCAGGATAAAAATATTGTTTACGGTCAAATTTACTGTAGGGAGCAATCTGGCCATTAATCGCTAAACCGAGCTTGACAGCGGCCGCTAAGACTTCTTGATTGAGCACAGGCAAAACCCCTGGGTAGCCCAAACAAACAGGACACACATTAGTATTCGGCGGACTATCGAAACGAGTCGAACAAGTACAGAAAATTTTACTTGCAGTGTTGAGTTGGCAATGGGTTTCTAACCCAATAATCGCTTCGTAGTCAGTCTTAACGGCTGTTGCGGTCATAAAGATTTTCAAGAAAACGGCTAAAACTATTATAGGGGAAAGGTTAGACTTGTTTAATGCAAATGCTGGCTTTCCAAAGGTTCCCAACAAAAGCGTTAGGGAAAATAACGATAAAATTCCTTACAGTGGAGAACTTTTGTAATAAGACTTCAGCAATTCTAAAAAGCGACTTAACTTAAATTTCTAAAAGGAAATTATTAAATAGCCATTTTGAAATTTTGCGCCTTTGACAGGCTGACCACTTAAGGGAGAGGGTAAGGCAATATTGCGGCGTTGATCTCCGGCTTCAATAGTAATTTCGGGGCCGTATTGGGTTAATTTAACTTGTTTTTTATCAAATCCTGGCAAGAAAACCTGTACTTGTCGCGCAGCAATATCAATGGTTAAGGGTTGCGGGACGTTCGAGGTTGAACGAACATCGGGAACAGCGTTGATTAACTCATCCCAATTGTCCCCTGAAAAGTTGGGAAGCGTTGTTGTGATTAAAGGATTAAATTCTGGACTAAATTCGGCGGCAATCCCCTTCGTATTAGCAATGACACCTCTAACGCTTAACCCCACTTGTTGCGCTCCGCCCCAGAGGGATTTGGCGACTAAAATAGCAGCGGGATCGGTAGTGGTAACGAGGTAGGCTGCAAAACGGTTGGGATCGGTTAAGGCTTTAATTCCTTCACTGAGTAGATTTTCGGGATTTTGGGGTTCTTGAGAAAGTTGGTCAAAGTTCCAAGAGACGTTTAAAACAGCAGAAGCAATGGGTTGCAAAAAGGGCATCACGGTTTTAACGACATCAGAATCCTGTAATACTTGCCGAAAACGTCGCCAGTACCAACTGCCAATTTCCGGGACTCCCAACATTCGTAAGCTATTTAAATTGCCTGCCCCGTCATAAAGAATGACATCATAACGCCCACTTTGCGAATACTCACGGAAGGCATTGAGGGTCAGGATTTCATCCATGCCTGGAATAACCCCTAACTCTTGTCCGTAAACATTTTTCAAGGTCGGCGATCGCAGATATTTAGACTCTAATTCCTTAATTTGTTCCCAGCCTTGCTCCAACAATGCGGTGGAAGACAACTGGACGGCGGATAAATTCGGTTCAACTTCAGTGGCTGTGCTGGTTAAGCTCGTTCCTAAAAGAAATCCCAAGGAAAGATCCTGTCCCATTAAAAGAACCCGCGATCCTAAACGGGCTAACTTTTTGGCAACCGCGATCGCTGTTGTTGTCCGACCCGTACCGCCTTTACCCAAAAAAGTAATAATTAGAGTCATCGTCAATCTGCTAACAAAAAGGTTCCTGCTGTAATCCTAGCAATCTTACTTTAGGGCTTGCAGTTCATCCTCAAAAAACCACGTAGCGGTTTTATCCTCAAATGCGACGACAGCCCCAATGCCGCTACCATCCGTCATTTTGAAGTCTTGAACAGTGCCCACTTTGCCGAGTTTGCCCACGATGTCCTGGGATACTCGGTCTCTCAACCGATAAACTTTAACCTTTTGACCGATTTCCATGCCGAAATATTGTGATTAATACGAATAAACCAATCCTCAGTGTAACGGAATTTGTTCCTTTCCAGTCGTTTGCTTATCAAAATCCCGTTATCGATACGGTGTTCGCTAGGGGAGTTCGCTATGATACAATGGCACCTTAGCTTATGATTCATAGCCTAACCCCTGTTGTTTATGTCCTTGTCTTTAACAAATCGCCTCAAATGGTCGCCTTTACAGCGATATGTAGAGCTACTCCATATATTGGTTGAGCGAAATTTAAAAGGACGCTATCGAGGTTCGATTTTAGGGGTTTATTGGTCGCTCTTCAGCCCCTTATTGATGACGGGACTCTATACGGCCATTTTTGGTGCTGCCTTTAAAAGTTATTTCGGTGGTTCGCTAATTAATTATGTCTTGGCCGCCTTTACCGGGTTAATTGTCATTAACTTTTTTTCCTCATCGACTAATCAGGCGTTAGCCAGTGTGGTGGGCAGTGGGGGATTGATGAATAAGATTCGTCTTCCCATCAGTGTTTTTCCTTTGTCCATGATTTTGGCCAATGTTTTTCAGTTTGTCGTCGGCCCGTTCCCCTTACTCGCGATCGTCACCTTAATTAAAAGCCATAATCCTCTCCACGTTATTTTATTAGTCATTCCGCTAATTGCCTTGGCCTTAGTGTGTACGGGCGTGGGGTTCTTTGTCAGTGCCCTGTACGTTTTCTTTCGAGATTTACCTTATTTTTATGAGTTAGTCTGTTTTACCCTCTGGATGGGGTCGCCCATTTTCTATCCGGTTGAGATTGTGCCGCCCCAAGTTCGCACCTTTTTAGTGCTTAATCCCCTCTATCCGATCATTGAAAGTATTCGTCAAATTTCCTTGTCAGGTGTTTTACCCTGGGGGCTACTCCTACACGCTTTATTAAACGGTCTTGTGCTACTGGCTTTTGGTTGGTTTGTGTTTAGAGCCTGGCAAAATCAATTTATGGATTTACTATAGATTTTTCAATGACAGAAGTTATTCGTTTAGACCAAGTTTCTCTTTATCGAAGAACCCAAGAAGAGTTTTCCTACGATCTCAAGAAAACCCTTTTATCGGTACTAGAGGGGAAATACCGTAAGCCATCCAAAAAGCTAATTCTTGACCAGGTAGATTTAGTTGTCAATGCAGGTGAAAAGATCGGCATTGTCGGGTCTAATGGTTCTGGTAAATCGACTTTATTAAAATTAATTTGTGGTATCTTGCAGCCCACCAAAGGTGGCATTCGGGTGAAAGGGGAAATTGCGCCTTTGATTGAGTTAGGGGCAGGATTTGACCCCGATCTATCGGTTTTGGATAATATTGTTCTTTACGGGGTGATGCTGGGATTTTCTCGGCAGGAAATGAAAGAGCGGGTTTTTTCGATTCTGGAGTTTGCTGAATTAGAAGATTATCGATATGCGCCGGTAAAATCTCTTTCTTCAGGGATGAGTGCCCGTTTAGGGTTCGCGATCGCCACCGATGTCCAACCCGATATTTTGATCTTGGATGAAGTGCTATCGGTCGGGGATGAAAGCTTTAAAAATAAATGCCAAAAACGAATCAATAAATTGTGGGATCAGCACACCACAATTCTGGTAGTATCGCATGGGCTGGAATTTATTCAACAATCCTGCGAGCGAGCCATCTGGTTAGACAGAGGAAAAATTCGCTTTATGGGGAGTCCTGAAGAAACCATTAGCCATTACTTACAATCGGTTCAAAATCATGAAACCGTCCCAACACAAGCTTAAATAAGGGTAAATTATGAAAATTTTAATTACAGGTGGAGCAGGATATATTGGCTCTGTGTTAACCCCGACCCTCTTAGCTCAGGGCTACGAAGTCACGGTATTGGATAATTTCATGTTCCGTCAGGCAAGTTTAGCGGAATGTTGTCAATATGACACTTTTGACATCGTGCGCGGAGATTGCAGAGATGAATCCCTCATGCAGTCCTTACTCAAAGATGCCGATGTCATTATTCCCTTAGCTGCCCTAGTCGGTGCGCCTTTGTGTAACCGTGATGCTGTGGGGACACAGACGATTAATCTCGACGCGATTAAACTATTATGCCGTTTAGCCAGTCCCTCCCAACGAATTTTAATGCCTGTCACCAATAGTGGCTATGGTATTGGAGAAGCGGGTAAATTTTGCACAGAAGAAAGTCCCCTCCGTCCGATTTCCCTCTATGGCGTAACCAAAGTGGAAGCCGAAAAAGCCATTTTAGAGCGAGAAAATAGTATGACGTTTCGCCTAGCAACGGTTTTTGGGATGTCACCTAGAATGCGGATTGATTTATTGGTCAATGATTTTGTCTATCGAGCCGTTCACGATCGCGCAGTTGTCATTTTTGAAGGACACTTTAAACGCAACTATATCCATATTCGAGATGTGGCCAACGTGTTCTTACATGGGTTAAATAACTTTGAATCTATGAAAGGCAAGCCCTATAACGTGGGACTAGAAGACGCGAATTTATCGAAAATAGAATTGTGCGATGAAATTAAAAAATATTTACCCAATTTCGTTTATTTAGAAGCCCCCATCGGAGAAGATCCCGATAAGCGGGATTATATTGTCTCGAATCAACGAATTTTAAGCACAGGATTTGAGCTAGAATGGCCACTAGGACGAGGGATTCGAGAATTGATTAAAGGCTATACCATTTTGCGGAATAGTCTCTACTCCAATGTCTAAATAATGAATTTTGACCTAACCAACGGTTTCTGGGGGCACGCAATACGCCCCTAGAGAATTTGTTGAAATTAACAAAACATTAAACAAAATTGGCAATAATGTCTAAGACAGGAAGACATAAATAACAAGAACAAACATTTTATAAAATTTGCCCATTAAACGCTTTATTGTCGGCAACCAGAGAAGTTTAGGGGGAATCAGATCCTCAGGGTCACTAGTAATCAAAAACAAATTTTTATGGTTAGGATCTTCTTGAATCACCGATTTGGGCTGTTCCTTATGGGTAGAAGATAAGTTATACCTTAAGTCTTGCCCTGATCCTAGCATTAAATTTTTAAATTGCAGAGGCTAATCGAGATCAAGAAATCAAGTGGTAGGGACTAAAATTGACAAGGTTGAAACAATTTTTACCCCAAACTCTTCTTCAAATACATTTTTTTTGTAATCTAAATTCCAGAGTTCTAGGGCGCAATCATCATCACTCTGAGACGGAATGAGATGCAGATGTAACTTTCGATATTCTGGGTCATACTTACAATCAAAATCTTGAATTGCACCAACTTGGCGGCGGTCTAAGGCAACAGCTAGTCTTAACATTGCACTGAGTTGTCGAACAACTAACCGATAATTTTCTGACAACTTCATGTAATATTCATGGCGTTTTTTCGGTTTACTCCGTCGGTGATAACGGGCAATATTTGCGATAATTTCTAATTCTATTTCGGTAAAGCCTAATAATTCGGCATGACGGATCAGATAATAGGAATGTTTGTGATGAGCAGAATGACTAATATAGACACCGCAGTTGTGCAAAACCGCAGCGGCCCATAACCATTCTCGTTCCGTATTTCCCCAATCGTGTAAGATACCTTGCAATTGATCAAAAAACGATAGGGAAAATTGAGCAATTCGTTCACTGTAGGCCAGATCAACTTGATATTTATGGGCAATTTTAAGCACACTCCGAGACCGAATTTCTCCCTGAAAACGCAGACGATTTTCGATCAAGCCGTGGGTTAACATCCAATCGACGATCACTCCTTCCCGTAAGGCCCGCTCACAAATAGTAATGCTTTCCAAATTGAGCATCGTCATGGCTTCTAACAGAATGATCGACCCGGCTAAAATAATTTCTGCCCGCTTATCATTCATTCCAGGCAAGGCAAAGCGTTGTTCATAATTTAATCCACTAAAGCGTTTTACCCAGTCTCGAATTTCCTTGCGGGTTAATGAATAGCCATGTAAGGGGCTGGGGATTTCTCTTTGTTGGCTGAGCGCATTTAAAATAGCCAGGGTTTCAATGGTGCCAGAGGTGCCGACGAGTTTGACGGTTTCCCCTAATTTCAGATAATGACGGAGTTCATCAATGGGACGCTCTAGCATCCCGCGAATATACGACCTCAGCGCAATAAATTCGTTTTGACTAATGGGATCGGTGGTAATAAAGTCACGGGTGAGGCGAACTGCACCAATTTTGGTACTACTTAGAAAGCGGGGTTCTTGACTATCGGCTAGGATAATTTCCGTTGAGCCACCGCCAATATCAATAACAATATGGGGCTGATTTTGGAAATCCATCCCCGATAATACCCCTAAATAGATGCGTCGGGCTTCTTCCTGTCCGGAAATGAGATCGACTTGAATCCCCACTTCTGCTTCAATGCGGCTTAAAAATTCGTAGCCATTATTGGCTTCTCTTGTGGCACTGGTAGCAACGGCAATGATGTGATCCACGTTGATACTGAGGGCTAAGTCTTTACAGCGTTTTAAAGCCGCGATCGCGCGATTCATGGCAGCCTGAGTCAGGTTTCCCGTCTTGGGGTCTCGTTCCCCTAAGCGAACCGTATCTTTTTCCCTAGCAATAATGGTAAAAGCCGCTAGAACTGAATCAATGCGAACAATGACCATGTGAACTGAGTTGGTTCCGATATCGATCGCGGCGAGCATACAAGGCTCTGAAGACTTACGACCGTTGCCGGTAACAGAAATGTGAGACTCTACCATCCGATTCACTGTCCTAACCGTTCCCCTATCAGTTTCCCTTAAAACCCGTTCAAAAGCGAGAGAGCAATAAAAGTTAATGCCTGTCTTTAAGCTAAAACAGCCAACTCCTTTCTAGAAAGGTTGATCAAAGGCTGTGGTTTGAAATCGATCCGCCAGACAGACCAAACGCTAGGGCTGATCGCAAAGTGTCCAAAGCCTTACCAGAAGCCAAAAGCCCGATGATATAGTGAATATGAATTAATTTGGTTTCTTTAAATTTTATGAATAACCTGAAAGCTATCGGTATTGCGGGACTTATGGCGATCGCGACTGTCCTGCCAAGTTATGCGGTCATCAGTAGTAATGACATTCAACAAGCAGCCCAAATCTATTGCTCTACCTTAAAATCCGGTCAATCTGCCGAAGAGGCTCAAAAAGCCGCCAACGATTACCTAACCGCCAAAGTCAACAAAGATCACACCCCCGACCTCGCCGACGTTCGCAAACAAATGCGTCAGGCTATCCTTAACCTCTGCCCCGATCAAGTAAAAAAATAAACGGCTAATTTGTTACGTTTCGTTACCCCATCCCTAACGCCAAAGAAACAGCAAAAAAATAATTATTCCTGCACTAAAACCCCCTAAAAGCCCAAATTTGCACTCAGAAGGGGTGAACTCAGTAGGGTAAAATCTATCTATAGTAGGAGAACCCATAACAATCAACCTAATATTAGAACAATGGAGCAACAGAAAAAGCCAACCGTCGTAATTACAGGAACTACATCGGGCGTTGGTTTATACGCCGCCAAAGCCCTTATCGATCGCGGATGGTTTGTCGTCATGGCTTGCCGTAATACCGCAAAAATGGAAGATGTCGCTGAACAGTTCCAATTCCCTAAAGATAGCTATGCGATTCGTCTGCTAGACCTCGGTTCTTTGGACAGCGTGCGCCGCTTTGTCAACAACTTCCGCATCAGTAACATGAGCCTGGATGCCTTGGTCTGTAACGCCGCTATCTATATGCCTTTGCTGAAGGAACCCCTGTGGAGTCCCGAAGGGTATGAACTCACCATGACCACCAATCACTTAGGTCATTTTCTGTTGTGTAACCTTTTATTAGAAGATTTGCAAAAATCCACCTATCATGACCGTAGAATGATCATTTTAGGAACCGTAACCCATAATCCTGACGAATTAGGCGGTAAAATTCCCCCCCGTCCCGATCTGGGGAACTTTGAAGGATTTGAAGCAGGATTCAAAAACCCGATCACGATGGCCAATGGGAAAGAATTTGAACCCGTTAAAGCCTATAAAGATAGCAAAGTTTGCAACGTGCTAACCATGCGTGAACTCGATCGCCGTTATCACCAATCCACGGGCATTACCTTTACCTCTCTCTACCCAGGCTGTGTGGCAGATACGCCCTTATTCCGTAATCACTATCCCCTATTCCAAAAGATCTTCCCTTGGTTCCAGAAAAATATTACTGGCGGTTATGTCTCCCAGGAACTCGCAGGAGAACGGGTCGCAATGGTGGTAGCTGATCCTGAATACAAACAATCGGGTGCTTACTGGAGTTGGGGAAATCGTCAGAAAAAAGATGGTAAATCCTTTGTTCAAAAAGTTTCACCCCAAGCCCGCGATGATGTCAAAGGCGAACGGATGTGGGAATTAAGCATGAAATTAGTAGGATTAACCGAGGCTCCCGCCGCTTCCGGGAAACAAGTCGAGTTAACCGCTAACTAATCTCAACAATATTTACTGATAGTAATTTTTTGGCTCTCTTATTCTTTGGCACTGGTGCCGCCAGATAGGATAGAAAAACCTTTTCTGTATATAATTTAGAGCGATCAGTACTGACAACAATCTAAATTCAGTTGCGTTATGGATTTATTCTCACATCCGTGTCCTTGCTGTGGCAGCAATGAGAGCCGCGCCCACAGCCGCTAT
>JAYKGY010000010.1:0-15580 GCA_035285545.1 Snowella sp.
CATTATCAATAAAAAATGCCTGTTTTCCGTACATTGCTTGAGCCGGATGCAGTGAAAGTTGCACGTCCGGTTCTGAGGGGGGAAGGGAGTGGTAACGCTCCCGACCTACCCGACCCCCCGCTAGTCCGAAATCTCACCAACTAGAAAGATAGACATTCAGACATCTAAACATTCAATCGTTATCGGAATCTTGATCAAGCCAATTTACAACAAGCTTAGAGATAATTTCAGACATTTCTCTCTCCTGTTCTGCCGCTTTTACTTTCAACTTACGGTGAACATCCGCAGGTAAATAAACAGTTGTTCGTTTATAAGCAGGATCTTTACTTTTAGATGTCTGGACATTTGGAAGCTCAGACGTTAAAGCATCTGGACGTTTTGCATTGAATAATTCCTCAAATCGACTCATGGCAAAATCTCCTTACCCACTTGTTCATAACACCGCCAAGCAATTCCTGCATAGCTATCTCCTTTAACCATATCTACCGATAGACCATCAAGAGCTGCTCTTTGGAACACGGCATAGCGACGAATCCCAGTTTTAAAAAGCGGCAAACCTGCATTTGTGATACTGATACGGGCTTCCTCTCCTACCTTGCTAGGTAAAGGAGGAATTAAAGTAAGTAAAAGCCTATAATTTGCGGTTAGAGATTGTAACTCACCAATCATTTGTAATGTTGCTCCCATCGAAAGAGCATCTGGAGAGGTCGGTAATACAAGTAAATCGCATCCCGCAGCAATAGTTTTCAGCTCATCAGGCGCAGGACGTGCTGGTGTATCCACAACAATATGCTCATAATCACGGGCAAACTTTACTGCTTGTTTCTCATCGACGACCTTAAAAGGTAGTTTCTTTTGATCAGCCCACTGGAGAGCTGAACGATTTAAGTCACCATCTACTAATAGAGTAGGGGCTTTACGGTGGAAATAAGCAGCTAGATGTAAGGCTGTTGTGGACTTTCCTACGCCGCCTTTAAACGATGCCACTGTAATAATCATAATCCGAGAATCTAAACATCTAAGCATTTTAGCATTTCGGTGTCTAGATATCGAGATGTTTGAGTGTTTGTTTTTTGCGATACAATAACGCGATACCGCTCAAATCCCATTTTTTCTTGATCGGCATTAACTAAAGCCTATAGAAACACAACAATTTAAGCAGGAGATTCAGTTTGGGCAGGTTTAGGCTCTTTGGGTTTTTTCTCAAACACCTGAACAGTCGGCTCAAGCAAAATAAATCCTTTTTCGGTCGCGTCTCGCAGTTTGCCCGCGATCGCCCCCACCCACATCGGATAATTAGCGTGGGCATCCTCCAGTTTCTTAAAAACTTTGGGACGAAGCGTAACCGTAAAAATTCGTCTATCACCATCCAAGTCAAACGACTTCCAACCGTTTTCAACCACTGCAACATCAGTAGGAAATTCATTGATTTTGATAGTTAGTTCCAATTTACCGTTAGTAGTCATAAGTAATCCTTAAAGTAAAATTGTTGTCCGAGATCGCGCTTATTCTGTATTTTCAATAAAATTATCTTTAATTTTAGTAATTTACTTAGAATTCCTCAATATTAAGACGAAGCAAACAGTCATCAATAGCAGAAAGAGCTTGTTGTCGTTGTTCCTCACATTCATGGAAAAATTGAAGCTCCTGATTCCAAGCTTGCTCCCAATCATAGGGAGTGGACACAACGGTTAAATAGCGAGAAACCGTTAAATTAAAATCCTCCTGCTGAATGCGTTGTATCGTAGTGCGCTCAGCAACAGCAGGAACCGTCTCAAAAGCCTGGTAAACAGCAAAAAGCCTCTCATAATCAAGAGAACTATCCGACTTTAAAAACGCCTTACTCCCATCAACAAAAAGCACCTCCTGCCGCCGAGACACAGGCTTTTGAGTCTCCAACACCAAAAGAACCGTCGGCATCGGTGTGTGATGAAAAAGATTAGGCGGCAAAGTAATCACCGCCGTCAATAAATCCCCATTAACCCAATCCCGACGAATCTTCAAATCCCACTCTCGAAATAAAAACCCAGGCGGCATAACCACAACAGCCCGCTTCACCGACTTTAAAATTTGGGTAAAAGAATTCAGATAAGCAAACTCGCGTTCCGTATCCTTAGGAGAACCAAAAACATAATGTCCTGGATTCAAAAGCGGCAGCATCCGCTTCCAATCCTCTTGGAGGAGAGGAAAAACAGAAACAATACCATCAGCCCGACCCACCAATTCACCACCCGCCCACTCAGGTAAAGAAAAAGAAGCATCTCTTTTTAAGCGCACATGACTAAACCCCTGTAACGCCATATAAAGACAACCCAACGCCTCAATCTCAACAGACCATTCATCCCCATCAGCCCGAAACAAATCTCGCTCACCAATCCGAGACTGATTAAAAGAATAGACAGCCTTAAGAAGCTGACCAACCCCACAAATCGGATCATAAATAACCCAATCCCCTTGCGCTTCCAACAACATCACCATCAAAGAAACAATAGAGGAAGGATACCAATACTTCCGCAAATCAGGATGCTTGAGCCACTGCTCCTCTATCAACCGATCTAACAAATTCCCAATATCCTCAAAAGAAAGAATTTTAATTTCTTCACGGCAATTAAACGACATCTCAAAAATGACACGCCGTAAAACCTCATCAGGAAAATCTTGCCAACGAAAAAAACTCGCATTAGCCAAATAACCCGCATTGACATTATTAGCCCTTTCCAGCGCGTACATACTCTTAGCAATAGCCGCTCCCACATTTTCCGTACAGCCTTCCCACTGCTTCCAAATCTCTTGAGAAGACGCAATATCCCTAGCGGTAGTCAATTGATGGGGACGCTCCAAAACAGCCCAATGGCGAATTAAGAGTAAACGCCAAAGCAGCAGAAAAGCCTTCTTCTTATCAACCCCTTGCAGATCCAGAAACGACAGTAAATTAAGACACAACCCCTTCAACAAAATCAAAGCCGATTGAGAAGACAGATTCATGGAGCCTCACCTAACACCTTAGATAACGTTAACTCAGCCAAACGCTGACGAGAAACCACCGACTGAAGCGTCGCCAATTGAAACTGTTCAGTCGCCAGAAAAAGAGTTGCCAAATCCTGCTGAACCTCAAGCGAAGGAACAGGAACCTCCATTTGACGTAACTGTTTCAAATTTAAACTACGAGTCGCAGTAGATTGACGATAAACACGAGACAGCGAAGCAGCAAACCATTGAGACCTGAGCAAAACAGCCAAAAAAAGAGGATTAATAGGAACAGGAGAATCCTTAGGAGTCAAAGAAGGACGAAAAACCGCCAAATTCTGACCAGCGATCGCGCCCACCACACCTCCATTTACCACCGACACCTTTTGAGAACTGCCCCGTACCGTCATCACCACATCACCTATTTGGAGAGAGTAACGAGAAAGATTAGGAACCTCTAACGAAAAAACATCCAAAGAGAGGGAAACATAAAGCTCATCCAAATCACGAGTCTGAACCACACGGAGAGACCGCCCCGTTGTCCCTGATGCCAGATAACGATTCACCACAAGACCTTGAAAAAACAAACCCAAAGAATCTAACGGATAAAACATAAAATAAAAGACCAACACAATTTTTAGTATTGTAATATAATAATTGTCATATCTCCATGAAGTGCTGGGGTAAACCCCCCGCTGGTTGCTTTTTAGCGGCATTATCGTTGATGCCATAGGCGATACGGTCATTAGAACTAACTAATTACTCGCTTCATTTAATGCTTGGTATTTGTAACTAACTTTCTTATTTATTATGGATAACATAATTAGAATCAACAAAAATATTAGCTTTTATAAAAATATTTTACTTATATATAAAATGCGTCTTTTATTAATAACAATAAACCAGCTTTTTGTGCATCCGACACTGAAGTGCAAGTTGCACAAATTATTGTTAAACTGACAATAAGTGATTTGTTAGGAGGTAAATCTATGAAGAGAATAATAGGCTATGCAAGGGTTTCAACGGACGAGCAGGCTTTTAATTCCCATGCTCTTGAGCAACAAATTGCACGTCTTAAACAAGAGGGGGCAACAGAAATTCTGTGCGATATTGACTCTGGAGACAAAAATGATCGCAAGGACTTTAAAAAACTTTTAGAGCTTATTGCTAACAATGAAGGTGATGAAATTATTGCTACCCGTTGGGATCGTTTAACTCGTAATGAAGAGGGGTATATCGCACTTAAAAAGCTTTTAAAAAATTCTAGCGTGACTTTACGTCTGTTAGATGTCGGAATAGTAGATCTCAGTACAGCTAATGGAGAACTCACCTCAGACATTCAAAGCATTATGGCTGTCAATGAACGGCGACAACTACGAGAACGAATTCTTCATGGTAATAAACATCGTCGGACTCGTAATGCTGCTGCTAGTCATACTCCCTTTGGTTACAATAATGTTCTTGAAAAATATCAGCTAGATCGAAGACCTCTAATTTGTTTAGTTGCCGAACGTCCCGATAATTACCTTGAACTGTCTCAGGAGGTTGATCTCAATCGCTTACCCAGTTTAAGTAAAGCTGATGTGGCGAGAGATATGATCGAGACTCTACTTTCTCTAAGGTATATAAAAAAAACAATTAATCACATTTATGAGAAATATGGACTTGTTCCTATTCCCGGACAACAAGCTAGTCGTTTTGAGGGATTAGTCGCACCTCGTTCTACAACACATTTTAAAGAATGGATTACAAATCCAGTTCTTCAAGGTCATACCGCTTATCTCAAATATGCAAAAAATCACGCTCTTAAACCTCAAGAAGAGTGGGATATTCGTAAAAATACTCATCCTAAAGAGGCATTGATTTCTCCTACTGAATTAGAAGAAATTTTAGATATTTTTGCCCTTAATCGTAAGGAATCAGGTAACCCTAAACGCACTTCCTATTTAACTCATACAGTTTTTTGTGCCCATTGTGGTCATAAATGCACTTTTAAGACGAGTCATAACTGGAAGTATAAGTATTATGGCTGTCGCTACTCCAAACAAGGTTGTCCGAATCATAAAAACCTGAGTTTGTATGAGATTGAAGAAGCCATAATTCAACGGATTTTTAGTTATGCCCATTTCCTTTATGAGCAGGGAGATAATGTTTTAGATTTTTCTAATTCTGAGGAATTAGCGAAGCTTCAAGCCCAATTATTTGGTCTAGAAGCGATTCCTGATTTTGAGTCAACGCCTTCTTTACGGGATGCGAGAGAAGATCTGCGCCACAAAATTGCCTCTCTGACCCAATCTCTGAAAAACAATGTTTTTTCAGATGGCACAGCTCAACAAATAATTCGCCATCCCTACGCTCGAAATTTGACGTTTTGGTATGCCCTAACAGAATCAGAAAGGAGTCAAATTTACTACAAATTAGTCAATAAAGTCGTTATTTCCCATGAATTTGCGACTTCTGTTCATTTAAAAGTTTAATTAATCGTTTTTGATGAGGTACTATGACAAATTTCATTTTTGACAATTTCCTGCAAGCGGGGGAACGTCTATCCAAGGCGGAAGAACTGATGACGGAAGATGCTTCTCTTCCTTGCGGCTGTTCTACTCCAGGTACGCGGATGGAATGTCTTCAATGTGAGTATTTTAAAGCTCGGATTTCTAAGGTTCAGAAAATTTTGACTTCCGAGTCTATCAGTAAACTTCCAGCCCCTTTACCAGATAATCCTCCCCCTCGCAAAGTTTCTCGTTATTCAGAAACGTTAAAACAGCAAGTGATTGAATCCTATCTGCAAGGTACTCCTCCTAAAAAAATCGCGAAATTATTTGATATTTCCTATGCAACAATCAGAATATGGGTTAAACAAGCGGGTTTGCCTAAACACTCTAATATTCACCCTTCTAAGACTAAAGAATATTGCCTAGATTTATACCGTTTAGGCGTTCCTCTAAAAAAAATTGAAGAAGAAACTGGTGTTGCTAAAAGTACTCTTTCTCATTGGGCTACTGAAGAAGGTTTGACCCGTGCTCGTTCTCATCCGAGTTCCACCCGCGATATTGCCCTTCAACTTTATCAAGAAGGCAAGTCTTATGAGGACATCGCTCAGCTTTTAGGCATTAAGCAGGGAACAGTTCACAATTGGATTATGAAATCAGATGTTCCTCGCCAAAAACCTCGATATTCTGCTGAAACTAAACAGCATTGTCTGGCTCTCTATCGCCAGGGGCTTTCTCCTAAAGAAATTGAGGAGATTACGGATGTGCCGCGCGGTCGTATCCGTAATTGGGCGGTTGAGAATGGTATTAATCGTGGACATGTAAAAAAACATTCTGATTCAGTCCGTCAAGGTTGTTTTGAGCTTTTTCAAGAACACCGTTGTTATGAAAAGGTTGCGCGTATTATGGGGCTTTCTTCTTCTACGATTCACCGCTGGATTATAGAGGCAGGTTTAGCGACTCCTCAAACGGTTATTCCCCCTTATCCTCCTGAAAAGCGGGCTGAATGTCTTCGTCTCCACGCTCAATCATTTAGTATTGAAAGAATTGCATCGTTAACAAATGTTTCTTCTGAAACCATCAAAGGGTGGTTTCAAAAGGAAGACTTAGCTCGTCACGCCGCTACTTTTTCGTCTGCTCAAAAAAATTTATGTTTATCTCTTCATTATGATCAAGGTCTTACCATTGTTGAGATCTCGGATAAAACCGCTATTCCAGCAGACGTTATCCAGTTGTGGATAGATGAGGCAAGAGGTTTCCAGCGCGGTTTTGGTTATTCCTCCGATGTTAAACAATCCTGTATCGAACTGTATCAAGCAGGAAAAACTTACGAAGAAATTACTGCGCTCACTCGTGTTAGCACGACAACCATGCGTACTTGGATTCAAGAATTTGGGGTTCGATTGCGTCGTCCCCGATATTCCGATGAGATTAAGCAGCAGTGTATTGATTTAGCGTTAGCAGGTCGTTCCTATCGACAGATTGCTGAGATTACCCAAGTTCCTCAAAAAACTGTGTCTCGCTGGATACGGATTGCCTTGAATAATCAATCTCTTTCGACTGACTCTTCCCTTTAAAACACTCTTGAGGAGTGAAGTTTTGTTATGTCCATCCTCATTAAGCCTTGTCTGGAAACGAACAAAGCTATTCAAGCTGTAATTGAACTGTTGCGGAAGAAGGGGCTACCTCCCTTACCAGTCGCACCTGCTCAAGATCCTTATCAATATCCTAAAAAAAATAAAAATGGAGAAATTGAATATGAAAAAGACGGTATTACTCCAAAACGTTTATTTACTGGCAAAAATCCTAGTTATCTTGACAAAAATGGCAAGCCTCATTTGATCAGCCACAGTAATTATCGAGAAGAATTACCAACCAACGAAGAAATAGAACAATGGTTTACGAACCCTCAGAATGGAATAGGAACTTTAGGGGGTTGGGATAATGTTTACTGGATCGACATAGATGCAAAACATTTTGACAATCAAGAAGCTTGCGACCTTGCATTCCAGACATTGTTAGAAGATTATCCAACACTTTGCGGTGCTTGGTTAGAACGAACCCACAGTGGGGGATACAGAATTGGTATTCGGATAACTAACCCGCCTAACTTTACCAATTTTAAGCTAAAACCAGATAGTGGGCATGTTGGAGAAATACTAGGAAAAGGGCGTTTTACGGTGTTAGCTCCAACCATAGGCCCCTCTGGGAATCCTTATCAAAATCTTAATTGTCCTGACTCAATACCGACAATTGACATCATTGATTTTCTCCACCCAAGTAAAAAGACATCAGACGTAAAACAAAGTCGGCAAACAAAAAAAGAGGTAATAGGGGAAGGAGTGAAATTATTTGATTGCATAACTGATAAATCTAGAGATATTCTGAGCGGGAAAGATATATATGAAGATCGAAGCGAATCGCTAACCGCTTTTATTAAAGATTGCTGGGGTTGGCAAAACTTTTTAAACAGCAATGGAATCAATTTTAGCGATGATGCTGAACGTTTAATTTACGAATGCGGCTTAAGTTTAGGTATTGACGAGGCTCGAATTGAGCGTATTGTCAAAGGTATTGATGCCGAAAGCTGTAAACCATCGTGCCAATTAGCAGGAGAGCATTTAAGTTCTTGGAAGCGACTTTACAAGCTTGACAGGACTCAGGTTCCAGAACACATCAAAAGACAATTAAAATCTGCATGGGAAACAAACAAAAATAACCAAGATAATGACGATATTCCTCATAATCACTGGAAAACATTAGAAGAGCATAATTTTGAACTTGGAGAGTTTAAGGCTACAAAACAGTTTTTTGTTAATGAACAAGACGCTGATGATTACGTTGCCGAAAGCCCTAATCTCATTAAACGTCGAGGCTATGACGAACAACAAAACAGGAAAGTTTTTGGTTGGAGAATTTGGGAATTTGAGCCTAAAGCTGACTTTATCTTTCATGTTGAACGAGTTATACAGTCCCAAGAGGGTGGAGGCTGTGTTTTACGAGTTGGGCGTAATATTAACGGCAAATTAAATACTCAAAGAGTGTTTGTTAATGATGTCGATACCCATAAAGCTGTGGATTTTAAAGCCGCAATGTCTAGAGGCTTGGGAACACCTGTTTCCTCAACATTAAACATTAGTGAAATTCAAAATTATTTAAAAGCCAAAAAAAACGAATGCTACCTAAAAGGAGGCAAAGTTTTTCGCCTCGCTGATCGTATTGGTCAACAGGCTGACGGAACTTGGGTCTTTAAAAATTGCCAGTTCACCATCGATGGTCAGTTGACAGATGAATCCAAAACACTTTGGGTTTACAACGACAGACTCAGTGTTGATGAATTTATTCCCAGCCCAACTATCTGCGAACCCGATTCCGATACCTTACCGCGATTAATTGATGCTCTTAGACGTTTTTCAGGTTCAAGTCTACCTCAATGTTTATTAACTCTAGGATATGGAGCAGCGATCGCGCACTTTCAAACGATCATCAAAACGGAAGGCTGTTTTCCTATCCTCAATCTTTATGGCGACCCAGGAGGACTCAAAAGCATTGCAGCCGAATCAGCCCTAAGCCTGTTTGGACTAACCAAAGAAGGGGCTTTAAGCTCTAGTAGCGAATCGGCATTATATGAACGATTAAAGCTCTCAGGAAGCCTACCTATCGTTTTTGATGATCCGCAACGGGATAATAAACATTTTTCGTTAGATGAGGTACTAAAGCGACTTTACAATGCTAAGCCGCGAGTTGTCAGAAAAAACAGTCAAGAGCCACATAGCGGTGTCATTGTCACAACCAATCATGCTTGTGGTGAAAACAGTCCAGCAACTCAATCCAGACTGATCCAACTTCATTTCCCCGTCTTAAAAGACGGTAACAAAAGTGCTTGGACAGATGTAACCAAAGCCCAACAATCGGCTTCAGCAGCATTACAGGACATTATCCGACTTGGTTATCCAAAAGCCACGATTGATGGATTAGAGAATGAATTTGTCCAATATTTGCCATTTGCTCATGCTCGGATCGCTAAGAGTTTTGCCATCTTAGCTTTTTATACTGATGAAATTGCTAAATTAGGACGCATCAAGTTTGAGGCTAAACAATGGATTATCGACAATTTATGTCCTATTGAAAACGACCCTGAACACAATAAAGCCTCATTAACCGACCTCATCGAGAAAATCCACATTTTACTTTCGCGCTCTGAACTGGGAGAGTGGAACGTTAGAAATGTTTGTCACAATGGACACTCTTATACCGCGATCGTTCTCAATGATGTTTGGGCCTCAATTGAACGACATTTTTCGCCACCCTATAACTTGAAAACCATTACATCACTTATTCAACAAGACTTTGGAAATACACGTTCAGTCCAAAAGTTCTACCGAGACAAAGATACTACTTTAAGCTACAACCGATTACTCTTAAGTGGGGCAGCAGAAAAACAACCAGACTGGGTAACCAAGCGTTGTGTTCTGATACCAAACATCAGTTTGGATATTGGAGCCACAGGAGGTGGAGAAGATATAAACCAGTGTAACCATGACGGTGAGAAGGTTTCAGGTGATAATAATTCTTTTAGTTACACAAGCAATAAAAGTGTAAACCAAGATGTAAACCAGTATGATCCTTCGAGTGAAGAGGTCTCAGATAGTCAGTTTACACAGTTTACACAGTTACATAAATATAATGTAGAGAAAGAAGCCAAGCTGCACCCACAAGTGGTCTCATCAGAACTAGTTCATCACGGACTTGATGAACTAGCAAATGCTTTTGATGAAACTACTGTAAACGGTGTAAACCAGAGTACGGAATGCTTATGGGATAAGGATTACGACGGTTTACATTCTGGTCACAAGTCAGCTACAAAAAATGTAACTGTAGACCAGGCTGGAGAATTTAAGGTTGGCGACACGGTTCAACACTTCACATGGGGAACAGGAAAGATTGAGGCTGTAGACCCCGAAAAGGGGATCTATGCTCAGTGGAGCGTTAATGGCAATAAAAATTGGTCACACCCAATGTCAGTAGTTTTAGTTAAAGGAGTTGCATGAGGGATAGTCAACTTATCCCTTGTATGATGTGTCTTTGATTGAGGTTATATGGGCTAAAAACAAGATAGGAGTAAAAATTACTATGTTATATCGGTTTATTCCTCGTTGTGTTCTTTAACTTGAGAAATTTGAAAAAACTTCTGTGGTTTTACATAAGAAGGGATCTGAGTAGTTGGTTCATCTAATTGTCGGATAAGGCTTAGTTTTAGCAACAAGAAAAATGAGCATTAAGGCTAAAAGTCTTGCTATACATAGCTTCTAGATATCATTTTAATTGGATATTGATAATCTTAAACTGTCCCATCTTCGGCCATTTATGGGACAGTTTAAAATCCAATTAACGAGTTTTTGGCTTTTCAATAGCAGTCCTAAACCAGTTATAAATATCGATCCACCCTGGGCAAGGGTTTCGAGCCTCTCAACAACACGAATCATTTAGGATTGCTAAAGGTTCTAGTGCTGAATTGCCGAATATTGTAAATGGGACAGTTTTCCTCAGTCTCTTGCTAAAAGACCAAAATTTTTCCGCTGCTAAAACTAAGCCCAATAGAATGGTTTGAAATAGAAAATGGAAAGATCAAACGCCGTTGGGGTGCCAAAGAGGTTGCATCGCAAGCACGTCAACTTGGTATTTCGCTGCTGTAGCTTAGTTACTGCTGATTGAGGTGACTCTTAATGACGAGATCTTAATGACGAGACAGTAATAACGTTTGACGTGCGAGGTCTTGAAGAATTACTCCCAATAATCGGATAATCGCGTCGGGTTACGATTAGCAAAAGCTTCGATCGCGCCGTGGAGAGTAGGGTAAATTTTTTCCGCACCTATCGCGTCGATAATCCCCGCTTTTCGTAATTGTAAATAGAGATCTTGTTTCACCCGCGCCATAGCGAGGGTAATACCGCGGGCGATTAATTCGCGATGAAGATCCTTCAACATATCCACGGCAGTTATATCGATCTCCAAAACCGCATCAGCGTTGAGGACGAACCATTCGACGGGGATTTTCTCGGCCTCGATTGCCTTGATCGCTCGTTTTCTAAAATTCTCCGCGTTAGCGAAACAGAGCGGCGCGTCGTAGCGGTAGAGAACTAATCCGGGGATTGTTGTCGCACCTGACCAATCCTCGATATCGTGCAACCCCGCGAGATTCGGAACTTTCCCTAAAACCGCGTCGTGCGGTCGCATCAGCCGCGTGAACAGATCGATCACGGATAGTCCCACAGCAACACCTACCCCCACGAGTATATCGGTAGCTAGCACGCCGAACATGGTGACAATTGCCAATCGGAACTCACTCGTTTTGAAACGACGCAGACGCTTGAACTCCGAAATCTCGATCAGACGAAGCGCAGCGTAAATCACGATCGCTCCCAAGGCCGCTTTTGGGAAAAGAGAAAGCAGGGGTCGCAAGAACAGAAGTACCAAAATAACGAGGATAAAAGCCACAAGGGAAAAGACCTGTGATCGACTTCCGAGAGAATCCCCGATCGCCGTGCGGCTTCCACTACTACTGACAGGAAATCCTTGCATCATCCCGTTACCGATATTTACTGCTCCTAGCGCAAGTAATTCCTGATTTGCATCAATACGATAGTTATTTTTCGCACCGAACGCCCGTGCGGTTAAGACGTTATCGGAGTAGCCAACAAGCGCGATGCCGATAGCTGAGGAGAGTAAATAGACGATTTGCTGGGGAGAAAAACCACTCGGTAGTTTTAAACTCGGTAATCCCGCAGGAATTTCCCCGATCACGGCGATACCCTGAGCGTTTAGATGGAACAGATACACTGCCAATGTCGCCAGTAAAACCGCAAGTAAAGGGCCGGGCACGTTGGGAAAGCGACGTTGCACTACTAACAAGAAGATTAAAACACTGACAGCGAGAACCAAGGTTAGCAAGTGAATATCGGATAAACGCCCGACAAATTCGCCAATCTGTCCAAAAAGTGATTCCGCTTCTAGCGACATCCCGCTAATTTTTCCTAACTGGCCGACAATCATGATGACTGCTACTCCTGCCATGTACCCGACGAGGATCGGTTTGGAGAGAAGATCGGCGAGAAACCCCAACCGGGCAAAAGCACCAACGAAACAGACAATCCCTACGAGTAGCGCGAGTAGGCTACACGAACTCGCATAGTTATCACCATTTCCTCTCAAGAGCGGCGAGATAGCAGCCGCGGTCATGACAGCCGTAGTCGATTCTGGCCCGACGGAGAGTTGCGGTGAGGAACCGAGCAGGGCGTAAATTAACATGGGAGGCAGGATCGCCCATAATCCAGCGATCGGTTGTACCCCAGCCAGTTCCGCGTAGGCCATACACTGCGGAATCAGATAGGCTGCCACGGTGATCCCTGCGATAGTATCTCTCCGCAACCACGCGGATTGATATGAGCGCAGACACTTTAACCCTGGTAGCGAAAATTGCTCGGTAGAAAAATTTAATCGAGTGGCCATCTAAACTTCTCCAAAAGCGATCAAGATTGAATAGATACGTGAGGTGAGCTAAAACTAAGCTAAAACCCAATTTTCAATATCAAGGGAGCAAAAGACTGGCGATTACATTAATACTAAACAGTATGAGCCAAAAACTTACATTTAAAGTGTGGTAATGAAAATTACCAAATTCTTTTTGGGTTATCCAATGAAACCATCTCGACTTCGATGAAGCAATGACCATTGGCTGCTAATTCTTCTGCTTTCACAAAAATATCTTGTTCGATGATATAGTCGAATGCTTTATTTAAAACCTTAGCCCTTACTGTGTAAGGATTGTAGATTTTATATTTCCTAAATCCTAAGCTATTTCCTAAATTATTTGCCCTCACGAATGAATCTATAGCAGTCCTAAACCAGTTGTAAATATCGATCCACTCTGGGCAAGAGTTTCGAGCCTCTCAACAACACGAATCATTTAGGATTGCTATATTTTAAATTTTTACACTCATGTCTCAATCCTTGAATGTGAAAAAATATTTAAGGATTAAGCAGTAGGTTTGTTAGAAATTTTTGTTTCATTGTTGTTGCTTTCTTCTGGTTGCATTCCTAGTTCTTCATGCAAAATCTCCAAGTATTCTTCTTGAGCTTTTATTTCCTCGTCTGAAAGTGGACTAAATTCTGACTTTTGAACATTTTGAGGATCAATATTTTTATTCTCAATTTCAACGTCGGTAAGCAAGCTGTCTATTTTTTGGAGTAACCCTTCTACTTTCTTCCATATTTTTTTGTCTTTTTCCCAGAGTTTTGATTGATTCAGGCGACGAGTAAGATTCTGGAGTTGATTTTTTGGAGAACTATCATCAAATGGTGTTTTGAGGGCAGCAATTTTCTCTTTAATTTGGGAAAGAGATAGACGATTCTCAATAGTGTCTTTTAAAAGTTCTTGCCTTTGAGTTTCTTCTTTGACTTTGGCGATCGCTTTAGCCTTAGTATATTCAATTTGCCCTTGGCGAAGAGCTTCAAGAATATCACCGGGGAGCTTGAGTAATGGTAATCTGTGGGTTCTAAAGGACTCAGTAGATAGCCTACCAATTGATTGGAATACAGCGTCAATAATCTGTATTTGATCATTACGGACAACGTTGTCCGTAAAACCTCTTTTCGCATTTGCCCGTTGATTGAGTAAGCTAATCACCTCTTCCGTATCTATGTTGCACTTAAGGGCCAATAACTGAAGAATACTTTCTGTTTCTTCTACAGGATTAAGATCCTCTCGTTGAAGATTTTCTGTAAGGGCATATTGGCTGGCTTCAATATCGGTCATTTCTTTAGAGATTGCTGGAATGTCATTTAATCCAATCTCTAAAGCAGCACGATAGCGTCGTTCTCCCGCTACGATTTCATATTTACCTTTTAAAGGGCGAACTAAAATCGGTTGTAAAACCCCGTTTTCTTTAATCGACCCTATTAACGATTCCATTGCTTGAGGATCAAAATAGCGTCGGGGCTGATGTTTGGATACAACAATTTTATTTAATGGGATTGTAGCGGTTGCAATGTCAGAATCATCCTGAGAAAACAGGGCTAAGTTTTTTAAAGTAGCACGATTTTGAAGTGATTCGCTCGTTTTTTTCTGGGACATAAAAGCTAGAGAGAAATTTTACTTAATGATATAGTCAATATTTTTCACGCTAATTGTTCCATCGAGATCGCCAGATTTTCAAAAAGTTGCAAACTAATTGAATGCTTATTAGGGCAGAGAGCTAAAGGTTTTCCATAGGCCGAGGCTTCAGCGATCGCAGTGGCACGAGGAATGGGGGGGAAGACAGGCGCGATTTGAGTTAATTGTTCTTGTAAGGATTCAAGAGTCCGTTTATCTAAAGAATTACTGACAGAGAACATTGTCGGTAAAAACCCTGCAAATTTTAAATGGGGATTTAGACGCTTGCGAACTCTGGCAACAGTACTAAGGAGAGAATCGGTTCCTTTTAAGGCTTTAAACTGGCATTGTATGGGGACTAAAACGTAATTAGCAGCAACTAAACTAATTTGACTAAGAATTCCCAATGAGGGAGGACAATCTATCAAAATAAAGTCGTACTCGGTTTGGAGAGGGGCTAAAACTTGTTGAAGCCGAAGTTCTCGTAATTCTGCAAAAATAAGTTCTTGTTCAGCGTTTGCTAGTAGGATATTGGCAGGAATTAAATCCATACCATAAAGATCTTTATGAATCGGGATATTCTCTGATTCTGTATCATTAGAAGGAACTAAGACATCATAAAGCGTTCGATCTAAGTCCGCAGGTTCTAAGCCAATAAAGTTAGTTAAGGAAGCTTGAGGATCAATATCGATTAAAAGAATCCGATGGTGGCGTAGAGAAAGATGATAGCCTAAGTTCAAAGTCGTGGTAGATTTGGCAACCCCGCCAGCTTGATTAAATAGAGCAATAATTTTGGTCATGGGGTACTCAGCTTATGCAGATTTCTAAGAGCATAGTAAACGACTATAGCAATCCTAAACCAGTTGTGTAAAAAAGCCATACTCGTGAATTTTTGGAAACTCAAATACTTGACCATCAGCAAAAAACTCAAACAACCATTTAACCAACTTAAAGGAATGGCAAAAGCGAT
>JAYKGY010000011.1:0-10966 GCA_035285545.1 Snowella sp.
TAACAAAGGTGGTTCCGGTCAGCCAACCACCGAGGGCCATATAGGCGCAGGGAAACAACAGTAACCCTGACCAACCGATAAAAACGAAACGATCGCGCTTTAACCAGTCATCGAGGGCATCAAACCATCCCTGTTCTACTGGGGCGCGTCCGACTGCAATCGTCATCGCACAAATCTCCGAATAATAATAAGTACGGAATGTAAAACTACCACATCAAGTTAAAAATTGGTTCCTAATGTTCGGAAGCAGAAGTTTAACCCAAATGTGAGAAATCTTTACTTTTCTTAACTTACACTATATTAAAGGAAATGACGAAAGGTTTCCACCCTAATTCTTAACAAAAGCTAAAATTTTACCTGTAGGCTAAAAAGGTGGGGATCACGGTTGATGATGCCAGATAACCGCCGCTCGCGTTTTTTATTGTCGGAGTATCCATGATTAGTATTAATGTCACGTTAAAGTATTCACCCATGCCCATTTCCGTTGAACGTAAAGAAAAAGACGATGCCGACGCGCTCTATGCCCAGATCACCAATGCCATGCGATCGCCGACTCCCGAATTATTAGAATTAACCTGCGACAAGCAGACCGAAAAGAAAGTCGGAATTATGAGCGATCAAATTAGTGCCGTTATCGTTTCTCAGAAAGATGGCTCTGCCGTTGCGGGCAAAGTCCCCGGTTTCTTCGCATTAGCCCAAGCTGATAGCTAAATTGCATTAATCACCATCAGGAGTTAGTAATCTCCCTTTCTTACTAACTTCTGAGAATTTACACAGATTACCTCAAGTTTTACAAAATATTAGAATATATTTGAAAAGCCTCCTAAATATTAGAGAATTTAGGGAGAACAAGAAAACTTTGCAAACAGATTCTTCTTCCCCTATCCAAATAATCTTTTTTACGTAGGGATTTAACCCCTATTAAATCCTTTTGATGTTTAATGGGTTGCTCTACTCCTCATCTTGAAGAGGGCTTGTTTGTTCACTGTTATTAGTAATTCCAGAAAAATTTTTCTGTTCGGTAGAGTCACTAGGGAGGAAAGGATTTGCAAACGTCTGTTCCGAATACTGAGAGTCAGGATTATAAATAGTTAGCTTATTGATATCTTTTGCATTTTCATTCCAACCTTGTGCTTTAGGATCCTCGATAACAAGTTCTAAGTATTTAAATAAGCTTAGATCACTAGGATTGTTTTCTGAAATTTCATTCAGTCTTTTAACTGAACTGAGAGGAATCTGCTTGCTCTGATTTAACTTGAAAGTACCGTCGGAAGAAAGATTACTGCCTTGAATTTTCAATACAAGAGAGTTTCCCTCACGACTAGATTCAATAGTATTGATGAAAGGGCCGGGTTTACGCGCAAGTTTTCCCCCAAGGTAACCGGCAGAGCTAATCCCCATCAATTCTAAAAAACCAGAAGGAATTTGAGGTAAATCCTTAATTTGCTCAGGACTCTGCCATAGCACAACAAAAAGATAAGCCAGTACACCTAATACAGTCCAGAGCAAAAACTGAAATCTTTCAGGTGCAACAACTCCTCCGGTTGTGATCAAATTTGAAAACTCTGGCTTTATATTTCCTCCGCCTTTTGAACCTTTCGTTGTTGTAATTCCTTCAGACACTACTGTTGTAGTTGCACTGATCAAAACAATACCAGGCAACCCGTCAGGGATATCGATGAATTCCAATTGCCCCTGAACCAAACTACGAGATAACATTAAATACAGATAGCTAAAAATAGCAACGCCTGTCCACAGATAGAATTGTAATCGAGTCAGGCTATACGTATTTGTTTTTTGATCAATAAGGAGTGCGCTCCAAAAACCATACTTTGTTTTCTCAATATTTAAATCAAGCTCACTAGAAGAACTAGAAGAACTACCCTTTTTAATAAAGAAAACAATCATTGCTACTAAAGCTAAAAAAATTCCCAAGGTAATCAAGAACGGAGAGTTGCGATCTACAGGGGATAAAGTAAGCAAATACGAAGGTGTTGACTCGGTTTCTCCAACACGAATTTGAAGCCCGACACCGCCGTTGTAATCCCGCTTTGGAATATTACTAAATTTAATTTGCCGACTATTAAGCACTTGCCCTTTGATAGAGGATGACTCACAGTCTTTTTCGTTTTCCCAACATACCTCGACTTCTTTTCCTTCCGCAAAAGTTTTATCAGCTTTTTTTATGGTTGAAATTATCAGTTTATTATCTTTTCCTTTTTCGCTAAATCCACTACCTATGACATCAAAAGAATAAGTTTCATTCTCTGGAAAGGCTACAATCTTAGATACAGAATCTATTTTGGGAGATAAGAACCCTGCTTCACTTACTATCTGAAGCTTTTTAGATGAATCGTTTTTAATAATAATTGGAATAGATCTTTTGTTTTGACTAATTGACTGCCCGTTTTCTATCGTTTGATCAGAAAGGATATCAATTTTTGCAATATAACTGTTTAATTCTACGTTTTTGGGAATATTAAATTCAACTGACTTAGACTCCTTGTCAATAGCATTTGCAGAAACTACTTTTTTGCCATTCAGCATCAAAAATATATTTTCTGGTTGAGAAAGTTTATCCATTGGCAGATTGCTAGTAACAATAAGCGTCGTGCCGCGAGATACACTGTCTGTGTCTAAAGTAAAAGTTTCTTGCCCTAAGCTAGGTGACACACAAAACAAGAAGATAATGCTAGATAAAAACACAAGTTTCAAAACTTGTAAAACTTTTTTGAAGGGGATAATTGGGGATATTTTGAAAAACATTAATCGAGCCTTCCTTATTTTTAAAAATATTTTTTTCACAAAAACATCTCTCTTAAAAGATAGATTCAAAAAACAAATAACATAGTTAGTCACAATAACTAAAAAACTTAATAACCAGGATTTGAATGAGTAAAAAGCCTTAAAATTCAACATCCTGGTATTTAAAAATTATCGAAATGTCTAGAGTTGATCGTTGAGTAATTAATTTTGCAATTCTGTTTTTCCAATCAATTCTAGATTAATAGGTCAGAAATCCGTCCATAGTATTTGAACTAATAGTTCCATCGGACACCTTTAACTCCTCCCGTTTTCCACCCTTTGCCGTTGCGAGTATCGAGATGAACAAACCCTCTTTTAGCCCCGTAACCTAATGCACCAAACCAATCTTTATCAAGCCAATCTTGAAGTTTATGAATATTACCTTGAGCAGGTTGAATATCTACACCACGACCATAAATATGTTGAGAATCATAAGCTCCCCTCACAGAACGGTTTACATCATGGGGATAGCCTAATCGCGTGCTCGGTCGAAACCAACTGGTCACCACAATAGCAGATCCCCAGTCTTCTCGAATTTTATCCAATTCCTTTGCCAAAGCGAGAATATTCTTTTCCTCTGCACTATTGGATTTGGGTCGGCGTTTTATATCGTTTTTTGTCACTTCGCCTACCGTAAAATATTGACTGATCAGTTGGCTCCCGTTACTCCAATCGATTGTGCCTGGCGTTGCAATGACTGATGTTACTGGGGCACTATTAGTTGTTGAGGACGGAGGATCGTCTTTTTCCTCGCTTTCCCAGGTTGTTTCCCAATGGCCGTCCTCTTCATAGTCATAGATATACCATTCACCGGAACCATATCCGAGTTTGACCCAGAAGTGTCCATCTTCTACTAACTTATACTCTTCTACAGGATAGATTTTACCCGCTGGAACAGCTACTTTTTCATTTTCACTGAGTTGGGTGGATTGGATAGGACGTTTTTTCAAAAAAGTATTAGTGCTTGCTGTAATGGTGTGTTGCATTCTGGCCCTCTTTCGTTTGTTAACATGTTATGATTTTTGCAGATTTGCAAGATTTCTTTTGCAGATTTGCAGAACTTTTGAAGGATGATTATAAGCTCTGATCAGATTCTTGTCAATCGAAATAGAAAAAGTTAAGGACGCACACCATACGTCGTTTTACTGACGGACACTTTTGACATAATTCAAGTGAGTGAGTTACTCCATGGGTAAATAGTTTTTGGATTTATAGGGCTTCTAAAAAATCAGCGGAAGGAAATCATCGTCTAGAATATTAGATTTTCTCGTTCTTAGTTGCAAATTGTATTGAGTCATCTTTGTTTATCCTCATTTTTGTATCAACTTACAAGCTCAAAAATCATCTATTTAGAGAGGATTACTGATTCTTTAATCTAACTTTTCAGTCTAACCTTTCAGTAAAACTAACTCAAGTTTTATAAAATCTTAACATTGATCTGATACTACGATTTCCTAAACCTAATACATATGTTGAGGAATCAAATTAATCTTTTTATTGATTTTATTAAAAATAATTTTTGTTGCAATCCTGCTACTTTTAATTGGTGGCTTTATTTCAATATTTTCTATCTTTTGAACATATTTTTGGCAAGTTTCATTTATTAGTTCATCATAGTATTAATCGCAGTTTTTTACATTACGATGTTTTAACGAAAAACCCATTAGTTTTATTAGATGATTTTTTAGGAGCCTTGCCCTATTTTATGTTTGTTTCTTTTAGAAAATGTTCAAGATTAGGCACAGTAACCCATTGCTTTTGCTCATGGGATTGGTGGGTTAAGTCCATTAATAATTGGGAGTAAACGCCTTCTTTCAATGATGGAACCAACGATTGGCCTTGATCAATACCTTCTACCCAGCGATCAATCACGCGAATGAAGGGGGCTAAACGACCATCTGTAAAAACTTGAGGAAAGGCTAAACGTTTGGGGATTTCAACTTCAGCTAATGATTTACCCGCAGGAGCCGCCATTAATCGGAATCCATGCACATAATCCTTGAGGTTATCACTGCCTAAAACGAGGGTTCCTTGATCGCCGTAAACTTCAATCCAATGCCCGCGCCCTTCGTAGGTGACAGAACTCAAGGATAATTGACAGGGAATATTATTTACCAATTCCAGCAGGAGTAAACAGGTATCATCCGCCGTCACGGGTTTAAGCTGATTATTATCATTCGGATTGGGACGTTCGGGAATGGCACAACTGAGATGGGCACACAACCGTTGAATCGGGCCAAAGAGCCAGTTAATGTAGTCAAAGGCATGGGAGCCGATCGCGCCTAATGCGCCTCCCCCTTTCTCTTGTTGAGCATACCAATTCCAAGGGCGTTCAGGATTAGCTCGACTGGTTACTAACCAATCAATTTTAATTAAGCGAATATTGCCCACATAGCCCTGTTCTAAATATTCCGCCAACAGTTGCCAGGCAGGAACAAAACGAAATTCAAAGTCAGCGATCGCGGTTACGCCCTTTTGTTTAGCTAAATGATAAAGTTCACGGGTTTCTGTTGCTGTCAGGGTCATCGGTTTTTCGAGTAACAAATGCTTTCCTGCTTCTAGCACCTGTTTAGCCATTTCATAATGCAAAAAAGGAGGCGTTGCAATACTCACCGCATCCACTTCAGGTAATTTCAATAATTTCTCTAATTGATTGTGGGCATGGGGAATATGATAAGTATCCGCGATCGCTTTTGCTTTGCCTAAATCGTGGTGATAAACCGCTACTAATTCTGTACGGGGATGGTGTTGAAAGCCTGGAATATGAATGGCTTTTCCAAAACCTGTCCCGACCACTGCCACACCAATTTTTGAATCTTTCATAACCCTTAATTTGAACGACAAAAAGCGTGATAACCAATCAATTTATAAATCAATTTAGCCGTTGAAAATTCCGATACGACCGAATCAACAACGGGGGCTAATTCCATGACATCACAACCGATCACCTCGTGGGTTTCAAATACCCGCCTTAAAAAACGCAGGGTTTCATACCAGCCCATGCCGCCAGGTTCGGGCGTTCCCACTCCTGGAATTAAGCTGGGGTCAATGCCGTCCACATCAATGGTGATAAATACTTTTTGGGTTTTAATTTGACTAATCGCTTTTTCAATCCACTGGGGATCGAAGGCCATTTCTCTCGCCCAGATCACAGAAATTTGGTTGGACTGGATTAAATCGGCTTCTTCTTTACAGATCGCCCGAATGCCGACAGGTAAGGTGGGTAAACCCATTTCTAAAACTCGACGCATCACGCAGGCATGATTATGCAGAGAACCTTCAAATTCATAACGCATATCCCCATGAGCATCGATTTGTACGACGGTAAAGGGTTCAGCTAACGCTTGTTGATAGGCTCGCACCAGTCCTGTTGTAATGGCGTGTTCTCCCCCAATCCCCACGACAAATTTTTGATCTTGGATGAGTTGCGCGATCGCGGTTGTGGTTTCCGTTAACATTTCTTCGGCTGTCAAATCGGGACGAGAACGGGTATCGGCAATGTATGGAGCCGTGTAAATTCCCACCTCATGGCAGGTTTCTTTTTGTAATTCTTCGTCGTAGGCTTCCAGTTGATCGGAGGCATCTAAAACCGCATCAGGGCCATGCTCACAGCCTTTTCGATAGGTCGTTGTGGCTTCGTAGGGAATCGGCACAATTACCGCTTTAGCAGTTTCGTAGGGGGTTTCTGCTTCTGAGCCAAGAAATTGTTTAACGGTCGGGCGCGTCTGTAACAGCATTCTATTTTGTCAAATCATCCAAATCGTATGATAACGGATTTACGCAACCATCCGCGATCGCAATGAGAGTGAATGTAATACAATAGCAAGATTGAAAATCAAAAATTTTTAGGATTGACAATGAAAATTCTGGTGACAGGTGGAACAGGCTTTTTAGGAACAACCCTTTGTGCCCAATTAGAAGCGGCAGGTCATGAACTCACCCGTATCAATTCTAAAAATTGCGATCTCACCCAGCCCCATTCCCTTCATCAATTCAACGGGGAAACCTACGATCAGATCTATCATTTAGCCGCTTGGACACAGGCAGGCGATTTTTGTCTGTATCATCCTGGCGAACAGTGGATCATCAATCAGCAAATGAACACCAATATGCTGACCTGGTGGCAACAACATCAACCCCAAGCGAAATTCATCTGTATGGGAACCAGTTGCGCCTATGATCCCGATGTGGCATTAAAGGAAGAAAATTACTTGCTCGGTGTGCCCATTGAGAGCCTGTTTACCTATGCCATGACCAAACGAATGCTCTATGCGGGGCTTTTGGCACTGAATAAACAATATGGCTTGAAATACCTCTGCTTAGTTCCTTCAACACTTTATGGGCCAGGTTATCACACCGATGGACGGCAGATGCATTTTATTTTTGACCTGATGCGTAAAATTATTCGCGGCAAGCTCTACGGTGAGCCTGTGGTGCTTTGGGGAGATGGTTATCAGTCACGGGAATTAGTGTTTGTGGTCGATTTTGCGAATATTGCCATTCAACTTGCAGAAACCGTTGATAATGATTTAATCAATATCGGTGCAGGGGAAGAATTTACCATTCGTCATTTTGCCCAATTAATTTGTGAAGAAGTAGGTTACGATTTCAACGAAATTCAATTTGATACATCCCGTTATGTCGGCGCAAAATCCAAGTGTTTACAGGTCGAGAAATTACGGCAATTATTACCTGATACCCGATTAACCGATTTGAAAACGGGTTTATCGAAAACCATCGCCTGGTTCTGGGAAGAACAGGAAAAGTTAGTTCCTGCGGTTACCGCTAAATAATTTTAATTTCCCCAACGGAAGGCGGCGGCTCCCCAGGTTAACCCAGCCCCAAAGCCAGAGGTCATAATTAAATCCCCTGCTTTGATTTTGCCTGCTCGGATGGCTTCATCGAGGGCAATGGGAATAGAGGCAGCGGAGGTATTTCCGTATTGAGCGACGTTACTAATCACTTTTTCTGAGGGAAGATTTAGGCGATCACTGACGGCATCCATAATGCGCTGATTAGCTTGATGCAAGATTAACCAGTCTATTTGTTCGGGGGTTAAATCGGCTTTAAATAACACTTTTTCAATAATTTCAGGAACTTTCGCCACTGCAAAACGGTAAACTTCTCGACCGTTCATACTAATGGGTTGATAATTACCTTGAGTAATGGCTTTATCGGCGGTTAAGGTTTGCGTTTGCCCTTGATAGGCGAGATTTAAACAATGGTTGAGGCTGCCATCACTGTACATTTCAAAGCCCAACAGATTATCTTTTTCTCCACTGCCCTGAATAACAACGGCCCCTGCGCCATCGCCAAACAAAACACAGGTAGCGCGATCGCTCCAATCCACCCAACGGGAAAGCACATCCCCCCCGATTAACAAAATATTTTTATAAACCCCTGTACGAATAAATTGAGAAGCCGTGATTAAACCAAAAACAAAGCCTGAACAAGCAGCCGTTAGATCAAAAGCGACAGCCCGCGTTGCGCCCAGTTGGTGTTGAATTTTTACCCCTGTTCCAAACAAATCATCAGGAGTAGAGGTGGCCAAAATAATGAGATCAATATCAGTTGCCGCTAAACCCGCCATTTCCAAGGCTTGAACACTGGCTTGGGTCGCGATCGCGGCTAGGGACTGCTCAGGAGAAGAAACATAGCGTTGACGCATTCCCGTGCGGCTTTGAATCCACTCATCGGTCGTCTCTACCATCTGGCTAAGATCATCATTGGTCAAGATCTGATTAGCCGTTGCTGAACCACTTCCAATGATGGTAATACCTGTCCCAACGCTGTTCAATTGATTTCTCCTGTTGATGGCACTGATGGAAGGCTTAACGTTTCCGTGAAAAATTATCGTTCACTGTTGACGCTAACGGCCTCTGAGTTCATCACGCCTTCTGTCCAAGATTGAATTCGGGTAGAGACTTGGTGGTCGATCGCCTCTTTTGCCAAACGAACCGCATTAAAGATAGAAGGTGCGCGGGAACTCCCATGACTAATAATACAGATCCCGTCTACCCCAAACAATAAGGCCCCACCATGTTCGGCGTGATCAATACGTTGCTTAATTTTTTTCAAATTGGGTTTTAAAAGGGCAGAACCAACCATTCCCCGCCATCCCTGGGGCAATTCTTCCTTAATAATATTGAGGAGAACACTACCGACCGCTTCCGCAAATTTCAAGACAATATTTCCCACAAAGCCGTCACAAACAATAACGTCAAAATCACCAGAAAGCACATCCCGACCTTCCGCATTGCCAACAAAGGGAATATGGGGATTCGCTTCTAGCCGTTCATAGGTTTGGAGAGCTAAATCATTTCCTTTCGTGGGTTCTTCACCGATATTGAGTAAACCAACTTTCGGATTTTCCGTTCCTAAAACGTATTTACTATAAATCGTTCCCATCAGGGCAAATTGCTCTAAGTACTTTGGCTTACAGTCCACGTTCGCGCCCACATCCAACACAATCACTGATTTATTGGCTAATAAGGTGGGAAAGACTGTACCGATCGCGGGTCGATCAATGCCTTTTAACCGACCTAAACGTAATAACGCAGCGGCCATCGCGGCTCCTGAATGACCAGCAGAAACGACAGCATCGGCCTGATTAGTTTTGACTAACTCCATCGCCACATTAATCGACGCTTTGGGTTTACGACGCAGGGCCGTCAGGGGTTCTTCTTCCATTGAAATCACACCTTCGGCATCCACAATATGAAGATTTTGGGGACGACGGGGGGCATGTTGTTCCAAGTAGGATTCAATTTGAGCGCGATCGCCGACTAAAAGAACCTCAACATCAAGTTCTTCACTAGCGCGGATGGCTCCAGCAATAATTTCATCGGGGGCGTGGTCTCCACCCATTGCGTCTAATGCGATTCTGGCGCGAGTTGCTGTCATGGATCAACGTGATAAAAGCCTTCAAAATTTTAGCAGAAGCCTTGATAAATTCTGTTACCCCAAAAAGGCGCGAATTTGGCAAAGATGTGTACTGCTAATTATAGGAATAGTGTAAACAATTCTGGCACAGTTGGTAAGCGTTTTTTCCTAGAAGGGACATCCAATTTCTCAAAAAAGGCTTGGGATCAAAAACTTTCCTCGGTTCCCATCTGTTTCAAAAATGCGATCGCCTGCTCATAAAATTGGAATTGACGTTCACTTTGGCGAAATGCAGGGGTATGAACTCGCTGTTTGCCATTAACCCATTGAATACCGTGTTGTTTATGTAATAGCTCATGGTACAAAACAAACTCCACCACAAAGCGGGGAACGTTTGCGCTATCTAAGGTGGGGCTTAAGACAACGCGATCGCGGCTACTTTCGTAATGGCCTAATTTGCGTTTAGTAAGGAGGGAATTCCAACAGAGTCGCGGTTTCACAAAAGACGGCTCTAAATAGCGATCCCGAACCGCAATAAATAATTCTTCTAAATCGTAATAATTCCCCTGCGCTCTTTCAGAATCAATTTGGGCAATTAAATCTAGCGATAATAAAACGTCTTTATAGGCTTCAGTTGTGGCAAAATGACGAATTTGAGTTTGAATGTCGGGCGTTTTCTTAATTAAAATCCCCCGCATAACCGTGCGGAGCATGTCATCATCGGCTTGAATAAAGGCTTCGCTTAATTGAATGGTGGCAGATTGGGCAGTTATTTTTGCTTTATAAATCGCTGAAAAGTTAAGTAACTCGATAAACAAAGGCGGTAAGGGTTGAGAACGGGACGGCGCGATCGCTTCGGCAATGGTTAGAGCACGCTGTATCGTTTGGCAGTGACGGTGTAGATTATCGTCATCCATTAAAAACTGCATCCAAGCATAGACGGCACGGGAAGGCTTCGGTAAGTCCGCAGGAGATAAGTGATTCTTTCGACAAATCCCTTGAACTTCAGTCACATTGAGTTTTAAGACCGACTGTAAGCGGTTAAAAATGAGATGGTTAGTCTTTGCCTGTTGCCAAATCATTTGATTGATCACAGACTGTTGTTTAACCAAATTAGCTATTCTTAAAGAAGCCATGATTAAAGATTAAAAAGGGGTGCATCCCATTTAGGATAGTTTATTTGTACTTAAAGAAGGAGAGCGGTTAAGATAAGCACATCGAAGACGTAAGATGCGAGAAACATTATTACGGTTCCAACGTGCCCCTGCTAGCTTGACTC
>JAYKGY010000012.1:0-60746 GCA_035285545.1 Snowella sp.
TAACAAAGGTGGTTCCGGTCAGCCAACCACCGAGGGCCATATAGGCGCAGGGAAACAACAGTAACCCTGACCAACCGATAAAAACGAAACGATCGCGCTTTAACCAGTCATCGAGGGCATCAAACCAACCCTGTTCTACTGGGGCGCGTCCGACTGCAATCGTCATAGATTCAAATCCTCTTGCTTAACTAAATAAAATCAAGGGCAAGATTTCTTAATGGAGTTTCTTGTGTTTTGCGTTAATAGTCCCATTGTCTTATAAGATGAGACCCTTGAAAACTGGATTAGTATAAACCAATCCCCATTTCCAGCGCAGAAATAATACTCCCAAGCCTTGGTTTAGGACGATCCTAATCAAGCTTGTAATATTTTTTAATATTTCACAAGTGAGAGAAAAACCCAACTTGCTAAGGATTTAGGCGAGTATTGCCGTAATCTACCTTAATTATTTTTAGCAAAAAATTTACAAACTGTCATAGGGATTCTCATAAATCATTTTTACAGTTACGGAGAGTTTCGGAATGGATTGAGCCACACCCTGTTTTGATGATTGCTGATAAATTCGTGCTTTAAGTTAATTTAGCCTAATTTTTGCTGCCTAACTATGAGAGGCGATCCAAGGTTCGATATTGAATCGCTTCTGCCACATGATGACTTTGAATTTTTTCGGATTCTGCTAAATCGGCGATGGTTCGAGAAACTTTTAAAATCCGATCCATTGCCCTAGCGGATAATCCTAATTTACGGATGGCTCCTTCCAATAAGCTACGGCTAGTCTCATCTAATTGGCAAAATTTACGCAGATGGGACGATTGCATTTCTGCATTGGATTTAATCGATTTTTCTTCTATAAATCTTGCCTGAGCTATCTGTCGAGCTTGCTTGACGCGATCGCGGATGGATTGAGAATCTTCGCCAGCTGATTGTCGCGTCATTTCTTCAGGCTTAAGACGGCTCACGGTGACTTGTAAATCAATCCGATCCATCAAGGGCCCCGATAATTTCGCCCAATACATTTCGCGCTGTCGTGGGGAGCAGGAACAAGCTTGAATCGTATCGCCAAAATACCCACAGGGACAAGGATTGGTACTGGCTACTAAGGTAAATTGGGCAGGGAACAACACGGATTGACGAGTGCGAGAAATCGTGACATAGCCATCTTCTAGTGGCTGCCGCAAAAACTCTAAAACGTTGCGTTTAAATTCCGTCAACTCATCCAAAAACAATACCCCCCGATGGGCGAGAGAAATTTCACCAGGTCGAGGAAAACTCCCTCCACCGACTAACGAGGGGCCAGAAGCCGAATGGTGAGGACTGCGAAACGGACGTTCCCGAATTAACGAGCCTTTATTCTTTAATAATCCTGCTACTGAGTGAATTTGGGAAACTTCTAAGGCTTCATCAAAAGCCAAAGGGGGCAAAATTCCTGGTAAACGCCGAGCCAACATGGTTTTTCCGCTCCCAGGCGGCCCCACAAAGATCAAGTTATGTCCCCCGGCGGCGGCAATTTCTAGGGCACGACGGGCATGGCTTTGACCCTTTACGTCTTTTAGATCAGGAACGAAAAGGGGCGATCGCTGAAACTCTTCCAATGCATCTAACTGAACCGGTTGATAACGCTCAGGTTCCGCTAAAAATTGCGCTACTTCCGAAATATGTTTGAATCCATAAACCGAAATTCCCTTTACTACAGCAGCTTCTTGGGCATTATCCGCAGGAACAACCATTCCCATAAAACCTAATTGTTCTGCTCTAGCCGCGATCGCCAATACCCCTGGAACAGGGCGCAAACTCCCATCGAGGGACATTTCCCCAACAAACAAAAAATCCCCTAACAATTGGGGATCAACCTGCTCTGAAGCCGCTAAAATTCCCACACTAATGGGTAAATCAAAGCTGGGGCCTTCTTTGCGTAAATCCGCAGGCGTGAGATTAATCACAATTTTGCGAACTGGGAAAGCAAAACCCGCATTTTTTAAAGCCGCTTTCACCCGTTCTCGCGATTCTTGGACAGCGGTATCAGGAAGCCCCACCACCGTAATCGTCGGTAAACCGCCTGATACATCCACTTCTACGCCTACTTTTACTGATTCAATCCCAATCAGGGATGCACTCCAGACCCTAGCCAGCATTTTGTTTTCACTAAAAGGACACCTGAGTTAGACCATTTGTAAGGCTTCCTCAATGGTGACATTATAAATAATTCGACCTGGGGTGGTGAGAATATATTGCGATAATAATTCTCCGTCAGCCGTTTCCCGAACTTTACGCTGTTTGTAGTACTTCATCACCGTACCATCTTCCAAGGTTTCAGTGTTTTGAATTTCATCGTCCGCTTTATCGGTCACGACACGGGGATCGTTGTGACGAACCCAAATCATGGCATGGAGATCCACACTCCCTTGCTCATAGGCTTTTAACGTGTCATCTAAACTCGCAAAGTGCCGTCCTGCTCCTTTTTGAGCATTGGGATTTTCTGCCGTGAGATAGTAACAGCCCAAAACCATATCCTGGGAAGGCGCAACAATGGGTTTACCCGTCGCCGGAGACAGCACATTATGACAAGCCAACATTAACAAGCGGGCTTCTGCTTGAGCTTCCAAAGAAAGGGGAACGTGAACCGCCATTTGGTCCCCATCAAAGTCAGCGTTAAAGGCCGGACAAACTAGGGGATGTAATTGGATAGCACGGCCGTTCACCAAAATCGGTTCAAAGGCTTGGATCCCTAAACGGTGTAGGGTCGGAGCACGGTTTAAGAGAACGGGGTGTCCTGTAATCACTTCTTCTAAGACTGACCAAACTTGGGGGTCATTTTTAAGAATTTGTTTTTTCGCCGCCTTGATGTTATTGACAATACCTAATTTAATTAAGCGGTGAATGACAAAGGGTTGGAAGAGTTCGATCGCCATTTCACGGGGCAAACCACATTGATAAATTTTCAGTTTTGGCCCGACCACAATAACGGAACGTCCCGAATAGTCAACCCGTTTTCCTAAGAGATTTTGACGGAAACGCCCTTGTTTTCCTTCGATAATGTCAGATAGGGACTTTAAGGGACGATTATTGGCTCCAACGACAGTACGCCCGCGTCGTCCATTGTCAATCAGGGCATCGACCGCTTCCTGTAACATCCGTTTTTCGTTACGGACAATGATTTCAGGGGCAAGGATTTCTTGAAGACGGGCTAAACGATTATTACGGTTGATCACTCGTCGGTAGAGATCGTTTAAATCAGAGGTCGCAAATCGTCCCCCATCCAATTGCACCATTGGGCGTAAATCAGGCGGAATCACGGGAATTGCGCTCAAAACCATCCATTCCGGCTGGGAATTGGTCGCAATAAAGTTGTCAATCACCCGTAGGCGTTTAATGAGTTTGGCTCGTTTTTGCCCCTTACTATCGAGAATTTCTTCCCGTAGTTTTTCTGCAACTTCTTCTAAATTCAGTTCTTCTAAAATGCGTTGGATGGCTTCCGCCCCAATTCCCACTTCAATTCCTTGCAGTTCGGAATCTTCGGCATAGATTTGATCTTCAATTTCTACCCACTGGTCTTCCGTCAGCAATTGCTTATATTGCAAGTTACTAGCGTTGCCTGGATCGAGAACGACATAGGCGTTGAAGTAAACAATTTGTTCTACATCCCGTAGGGGCATGTCTAACAAAATGCTGAGATAGCTAGGAATACCTTTGAGATACCAAACATGGGTAACAGGAGCCGCTAATTTGATATAACCCATGCGGTGACGACGAACACGGGATTCGGTCACTTCTACGCCACACCGTTCGCAGACAATCCCTCGATGGCGGACTCGTTTATATTTTCCACACCAGCATTCCCAATCCTTAGAGGGCCCGAAAATCTTTTCACAGAAAAGTCCGTCCATTTCAGGCTTTAAGGTACGGTAGTTAATGGTTTCGGGTTTGGTAACTTCGCCGACAACAATACCGTTGGGCAGGCTGCGTTCTCCCCATTGACGAATTCTTTCGGGCGAGGCGATCGCAATCTTAACGTAGTCAAACCGTTGTTGTGTTGGTGATTTCATTCCTAATTCTGTTTCGCAATAACTGAAGGTTGGGACAGGGAGCAAAGATCGAGTCAGAAAAACTTTTCTGTTAGAGCCAGGTTATAATCATTTTGCTAGGCACTACTTTTACAATAAATTTTCAAAGTTATAAGGGTACAGCCTACCGATTATAGCTTAGATTTACCTTATTAAAAAAAATTTTAGCTGCCTCTAAACGCTAACGCAACTTGAACGCTAGAAAGGGTTAATTTAGGATGGGCTTGTAAAATCTGTTCAACTGTTTCTCCTTCGGATAATTTTTCTCAAATTAATTCAACAGGAATCCGTGTTCCAGCAATCACTGGTTTTCCCATCATAATCTTGGGATCTGACACGATAAGTTTTTTCAATTCTAACTGCGCTGCCATACGATTTCCTCCCCATGTATGAGGTTTCAGATCACATACTAACATCGGAAAAAGCCAATAAATATTTAGTGATATTTTTATCTCCGCTGCGTTAAGTATGATTAGACGCGATCGCAGGCTTGAAGATCGAGATATAATAAAGCCTAAGTTAATTGGTTAAAACAGGAAAAAACGGTAAAGTTACGTCACCTCTTTTCCGGTGTAGTTTACACTAAACAATAGCCCCTTAACCCTTAACGTTGCTGAAAGGACAGATAAGATCATGGGATTATTCGATCGCCTTAGCCGAGTTGTCCGTGCTAACTTAAACGATCTCGTCAGCCAAGCTGAAGATCCAGAAAAAGTTCTGGAACAGGCTGTGATCGATATGCAGGAAGACTTGGTTCAACTACGCCAGGCCGTTGCTCGTACCATTGCCGAACAGAAGCGAACAGAACAACGTTATAACAGCGATCTCACTGAAGCCGGAAAGTGGGAGCAACGGGCAAAATTGGCCCTGACAAAAGGGGATGAAAATCTCGCCAAAGAAGCCCTCGTTCGGAAAAAAACTTTTGCTGATACGGCTGCAACCCTCAAAGCCCAATTAGATCAGCAGACAACCCAAGTTCAATCCCTACGTCAAAATTTAACAGCCTTAGAAGCCAAGATTGCTGAAGCGAAAACTAAGAAAAATATGCTGCAAGCCAGAGCGAAAGCAGCTAAGGCTAATGAAGAACTCCAAAAAACCCTGGGCGGAATTGATACCAGTAGCGCAATGGGGGCTTTTGAGCGCATGGAAAATAAGGTACTGGAAATGGAAGCCCGTTCCCAAGCCATCGGAGAGTTAGGGGGCTATGGCATTGAACAACAATTTGCCCAATTAGAATCCAGCAGTGATGTGGATGATGAATTGGCGTTGCTTAAAGCTCAAATGAGTGGTGGTGCTTTACCCCCATCTCAGTCCGCCCCCCAACTAGAAGCCGCTAAAACAGAGACTCAGGCAACTCCCACCGATGGGGTAATTGATGCAGAGCTAGAAGATCTCCGACGTAAATTAAACGATCTTTGAATCCTCATTAACAGAGATGGCGATAGGCGATCGCTGAATTTTAGCCGAATAAACCAGGGAACTTAACTGGTAAAATGGGGTTGTTGACTGATGACAACCTCAATTTTTTAGTATTTAAGAAAAGAAGCTGAATTGCTTAAGATCTAGATACATCAGGGGTCAAAAGAGTGCAATTTTTAGTGATGTCTCTCAAGATAACGTTTCAAATTTAACCAAAATCCCAAAAACGCATTTTTTTCCCATGAGCTTACACGAAATCACCGACAAAGAATTTGAACAACATTTAACCAACGCTGAGCAACCGGTTTTAGCTTATTTTTGGGCCCCCTGGTGTGGCCCTTGCCGTTTAGTTTCCCCTTCGATCAAAGCCTTGGCTGACCAATACGGCGATCGCTTAAAAGTCCTTAAGTTAGAGGTTGATCCCAATCCCATCACAGCTCGTAAATATAAGGTGGAAGGTGTACCCGCGATTCGTCTTTTGAAAAACGATGAAGTCGTCGTGAGCCATGAAGGTGCAATTACTAAAGATAAATTACAAGCCTTACTAGATCCTCACCTCGGCGACTAACCAATAGGAAAAAGAGAGTCAGTTGTCGGGCTGGACTAGCGATCGCGCTTCGTAACCCCCTGTAGGGTAAGATAGGCAAACAAACTTGTTCGGCAGGACTCATGGAAAAACGCTACGAAGGAAAAGCTAAGATTCTCTATCCCACCGACGATCCAGAGATTCTTTTAACCGTTTTTAAAGATGATGCAACGGCCTTTAACGCCCAAAAACGGGGACAAATTCAAGGAAAAGGGGAAATTAACTGTACCATTTCATCTGCCTTGTTTAAATGGCTAGGTTCCTTGGGTATTCCCCATCATTTTATCGATCAGTCCTCGCCGAATCAGATGCGAGTTAAAGCGGTTACCATCTTGCCCCTGGAAGTTGTCGTGAGAAATATCGCTGCTGGTAGCCTCTGCAAACAAACCGGGTTAACAGAAGGAACAATCCTGCCCTTTCCTCTCGTTGAATTTTACTTAAAAAATGATGCTCTCGGTGATCCGCTCTTAACCCGCGATCGCATTTTAGTCTTGGGCGTAGCGACCCCTGAGCAACTTGAGCAATTAAAGGCATTGGCCTTAAAAATCAACAGTCATCTCCAAGACTTTTTTAATCACTGCCAAATTACCCTAGTTGACTTCAAACTAGAATTTGGGCTAGATGCTCAGCAACATCTGTTACTCGCCGATGAGATAAGCCCCGATACCTGCCGTCTTTGGGATCAATCCGAAACCGATCCACAAGCCAGGGTTTTAGATAAAGATCGTTTCCGTCGCGATCTCGGAAAAGTCGAATCGGCTTATCAACAGGTACAACAACGAGTTTTATCCCAAATCAATCAAATATTTGCCTAATTCAAAGTCAGGAACATTCTATTCAAGAAAAAGTCAAGACTCAAGGCAACGGCTGTACACTGATCACGCTTGTCTTATCGGAATTATTAAGTCAATAATAAATCCTAGACAGTTATCGTTCAGTTATAAAAAACTTACTTTAATTTGCTCACTTTATTGCTTGATTGGGTGTTAGGACGTGTTCAACGACATTAAAAACGTGTATATTTCTCCCCTTTTTAGTCTGGTATTCACAACAACTAGCTTGGTAACCTTCGCCTCTGTTGCAAAAGGAGCAACCATTCTCGACTCTCCTCAATTTATGGCATCCTCCTCTACATTCAATTCGATGCCTACAGAATTCAAGCCAGTCGAAATTCATCATTGGCCTACCAACCCGATTGATTTCCCATCTCCTTCCCCTCTTGCTCAAGCAACACCTACTCCTCCTAGTACAGATCCCTCCGTTCCTTCCCAACCCATCCCCTCCTTTCAGCCACCTGCACCGGGAAGTGAAACGCCCACTGAACCTACCCAAGCAACGCCGACGGAAGAACCACGGGTCTTAATTAGCGAAGTCGTTGTTCGGGGTGCGGATCCAGAGTTAGAAAAACTTGTATATAACGTCCTTCGTACTCGGCCTGGGCGGGCGGCAACCCGTTCTCAACTCCAAGAGGATGTCAACGCCATTTATGCGACAGGCTATTTTAGTAATGTAAAAGTTTCTCCCGAAGATACGCCCTTGGGGGTTCGAGTCACCTTTGAGGTTCAGCCCAATCCCATTTTGAAAGAAATTGTGATTGAAACGGTTCCGGCAACAGAAAAAGAAAGGGTTTTACCGGCTGAGGTCGTTAATTCAACTTTTTCTGGTCAATATGGAAAAATTTTAAACCTTCGGGAATTACAAGAAGGCATTAAAAAAATTAATGAGTGGTATTCCAGCAACGGCTACGATCTCGCGCAAGTTGTGGGTTCCCCTACGGTGGGAGAGGATGGAACCGTTAAATTAATTATTGCCGAAGGGATTGTCGAAAATATTCAAGTCCGCTTCTTTAACTCAGAAGATGAACCTGCCGAGGGCAGAACCCGCGATTTTATCGTGACTCGCGAAATGCAACTCAAACCCGGAGATGTCTTTAATCGTAATGTTGCCCAACGAGATCTACAACGAATTTTTGGTTTAGGACTATTTGAAGATGCTCGTTTATCCTTTAATCCTGGCACCGATCCACGAGAAGTTATTGTTAATGTGGATGTGGTCGAAGGTAATACGGGATCGATCGCGGCGGGGGCTGGCTTTAGTAGCACCAGTGGTTTATTTGGCACCCTAAGTTATCAGGAAAAAAACTTAGGCGGTAATGCTCAAACCATTGGAACCGAACTCCAAGTCGGGCAACGGGAATTGTTATTCGATGTCAACTTTACTGATCCCTGGATTGCAGGCGATCCCTATCGAACCTCCTATTCAGTTAATGGTTTTCGTCGTCGTACCATTACCCTCGTCTATGACGGTAATTCTTCATCCATTCGGACTTTAAACACCTTCAATAGTCCCAGGGTCGTTCGGACAGGGGCAGGTGTTACCTTTTTCCGTCCCATTGCAGAAAATGTTTTCTCCGCTCCTGAGTGGCGATTATCGGCGGGATTTTCCTATCAGCACGTTCAAATTACCGATGGAGATGGCAATATTGCGCCCTTATCTGCTCCCTTGAATGATTATCCCTCTCAACAATTAGCCTTTAGTCCCAGTGGGGTTGATGACCTCTGGACGTTCTCGTTTGGGGCATCTCAAGATACCCGAAATAGCCCCCTACAACCCACTAGCGGTTCCGTTTTACGGTTAGGAATGGAGCAAACCGTTCCCATTGGCTCTGGTAGTATTCTCTTTAACCGCTTACGAGGAAGCTACAGCCATTTTATTCCCGTGAATTGGTTAGATTTAACCAGTTGGGGTTTTGTGGAAAGCACCCAGCCCCAAGCCTTAGCGTTTAATATTCAAGCAGGGACAGTCTTAGGAGATTTACCTCCCTATGAAGCCTTTGTCATTGGGGGAAGTAACTCCGTTCGGGGTTATGCAGAAGGCGATCTAGGCAATGGACGCAGTTATTTACAAGCAACGGCCGAATACCGTTTCCCGATTATCAATGCCGTTGGTGGCGCGCTTTTCTTTGACTATGGTTCCACCTTGGGATCATCTGATGCAGTACCGGGGATTCCTTCCATTATTCGAGGATTACCAGGATCGGGCTTTGGCTATGGTATTGGGGTAAGAATTCAATCCCCCGTTGGGCCGATTCGGATTGACTACGGGATTAATGAACAGGGCGGATCACGGGTCAATTTTGGAATTGGGGAAAAGTTCTAAGTTATGCCTAAGACTTTAAAGGAAAGCTTTACCGTTCAAGGCGTTGGGTTACATTCTGGGATAGAAACCCAGGTGCGGGTCGTGCCAAGTCCCACAGGCCAAGGACGCTATTTTGTTCGGACGGATTTGGCCGCGCAACCCATAATTAGGGCTAATCTTGCCATTGTTCAAGAGGCGATGCTTTCAACCCAGTTGGGGGAAGGAACAGCAACGGTTCGGACGGTAGAACACTTATTGGCAGCCTTGGTTGCGAGTGGGGTGAATGATGCCCGTATTGAAATTGATGGGCCAGAAGTTCCCCTATTGGATGGTTCGGCGAAGGTTTGGATAGAGGCGATCGCGTCGGTTACCCTGCAAGCTTTTGGTGAGGATGAACAGCCTGCAAAAACAATTACTGAACCGATTGTTCACCAAGAAGGGGATATGTTTGTGATGGCCTTACCCGCACCCCATACCCTTTTCACCTATGGGGTCGATTATCCCTATGGGCCTATTGGTAAACAGTGGTATAGCTGGAATCCCCAAATTGAAGACTTTTCGAACGCGATCGCGCCTGCTCGAACCTTTGGCTTCGCCGATCAAATTGAGAAATTACGACAAATGGGATTGATTAAAGGGGGAAGTCTAGATAACGCGCTAGTGTGTGACCATGAAAAATGGCTCAATCCGCCGTTACGCTTTGCTGATGAGCCGGTACGTCATAAATTATTAGATTTAATCGGTGATCTCAGCTTATTGGGACAAATTCCCCAAGCCCATTATATTGCCTACAAAGCCAGCCATAAACTCCATACCCAATTGGCTAAAAAAATTGCCGAGTTACCGTAAGCAAATTGTCTTTAAATTTAGGCTCTACAGTTAAGGACATAATATTATTATGTCCCTATTCAAATCTTGTCTTCGTAGGACTTTAACTTGGTTAAATCCTTTAAGGTTTTATCTTATTTTTATTTACTGGTTTGGATCAGTTCAATTTTGTAGCCGTTCGGATCTTCGACAAAGGCAATTTCTGTTGAACCATGTTTCATCGGGCCCGGTTCTCTCGTCACCTTCCCCCCTCGTTCTTTAATTTTGTCGCAGGTTCCGTAAATATCATTCACCCCGATCGCGATATGGCCATAAGCATTGCCTAATTCGTAGTGATCCACCCCCCAGTTATAGGTTAATTCGATTACCGCTTGTTCCGATTCATCGGCATAACCCACAAAAGCTAAGGTAAACTCTCCCCCCGGATAATCTTTTTGACGAATTAACTTCATCCCCAAAACATCACAATAAAATTTTAAGGATTCTTCTAAATTGCCGACTCGCAGCATGGTATGGAGGACGCGCATAATTTTTTTCTGATAATTTTCAATCATGAATGGAAAGCAACTTGATCTTACCAAAAATCCTCTTTTTCAACGTCTGCCAACTTGGCTTTTCTAAAAATGGGGGGCCGTCTTTAAGGCGATTAAGTCTAGTTGCGTCAGCCGTTCATAGGCATTATCAATCACGCCTTTTCCTCGCAAAAATCCGGTATTCGCGCCTGGACAGAGATAGGTTAGCGTTTGGGCCGAGAAGCGATCGCAGATTTGCTCGATATTGGCCAATTGCCGCCCCCAATGGAAGGTTTTGGATAACCGTAATGGAGTAGGATTGCCTTGTTGATCGGGTAAGAGATGGCGGCCGGTAAACAAAATGCCTCCCTGGGATTGCCAATAGAGACAGGCCGATCCAGGAGAGTGCCCCGATGTCCAAATTAAGCGGATTTCTGACGATAATTCCAATTCTTGCTCAAAAGAATTTACGGTTATATTCGGCAATAAATAGGACTCTTGCTCTTGAATTATCACTTCACATTGCAGATTCTGTTGAATAGTTTGAATTACTGGGCTAATCCCCCCTCGATGGGTCAAAAATAACCACTTGACTCCGCCTTGTTCTGTGCAAAACTGTTGATTTCCCGATTCCCAAACCGGACAATCCACCAATATATTGCCGCCTTTATTTACAATGAAATAAGACGTTCCTCCTAAAATTTCTCGATTCGGCGGAAAAGCATAAACATCTTCTAAAATTAATCGAGGACGTTTCGGCGATCGCGGCTCAAGGGAAGCAGTAGGAACCGAGGACGGAACAGAATGTTCTAAGGAAGAAGAGGACATAAAAAATAGGAGAGATAAGTCATCTACTCCATTAGATCATAAAGGAAGGGAATTAGCCCAAAAGACGCTTCTCATTGACAACCATTCAAAACGTATTCTTGATAAAAATGTGGTTACTGATAACTTTATTTGTATTACTAGGGCTGATTACTTACGTTGTTATCCAGAAGAACGTTGCCCATATAACTAAAACGCCCATTTGGTTATTATGGTCGGTTTTAATGGCTCCGTCTTTTATTTGGATGAGTTGGATTGTCCTACAGGGCAAAGATAAACCGCTGCCGTGGTTTTTGATTGTCGGCCCTTTTATCGCTTGTCCTTGGCTATATTTCTGGCTAGTTCAAAAAGGTCGTGTTGTTCCGGTTGCAGAAGAAAATCCATCCAGTACGGCTACTAAATCGGAAGAATCGGCACAAAAAACAGATCCCACGAAAGTTCGTCCGATTAATGCAACAGAAGAAAAGTCCTTACGGGATTGCTTTCCCTGGGGCGTTTATTACCTACAACAGCTAGATTATCGACCCCAAGCCATTCTTTGTCGAGGGAAACTGCAAACGGCTCCTGAAACGGCCTATGAGCGTATTAAGAAAAATGTTGAAGGCGTGTTTGGCGATCGCTTTTTGGTGTTATTTCAAGAAAGCTTACAGGGTCAGCCCTTCTTTGCCCTGATTCCGAACCCGTCAACCGCAGAACATCAGGCAACGCAAAATGAGAAGATTAATCGGCCTTGGTTTGCCTTATTTTTGTTAGCTTTAACCCTTTTAACCACCACGATTGTGGGAGCAGAAATGAGTGGGGTTACCCCAGAACAGGTACAAACGGATGGATCGGTCATTCTCAAGGGCTTGCCCTACAGTTTGGGGGTAATTGCTATTTTAGGGGTTCATGAATTAAGCCATTACCTAACAGCGGTCTATTATCGCATCCGCACAACCCTGCCTTATTTCATTCCCATTCCTTTCTTTCTAGGGACGTTTGGGGCATTTATTCAAATGAGATCGCCGATTCCCCATCGTAAGGCCTTATTTGATGTCGCGATCGCAGGGCCATTGGGGGGATTAATCGTGACCTTGCCGTTACTGTGGTGGGGGTTATCCCAGTCTGACGTGGTGCCCATTTCAGAAAATGGAACCATGCTTAAGTTTGATGCTCTCGATCCTCGCTTTTCTCTTTTGCTCGCTGTCGTGAGTAAATTAGCGATGGGAGATCTGTTGACGAAAGGGATGGCGATTGATCTACATCCCCTCGCGATCGCCGGATATATCGGGTTAATTGTGACGGCTCTGAACTTAATGCCGGTGGGTCAACTCGATGGGGGCCATATCATCCATGCCATGCTGGGTCAACGGGCGGCGAGTGCCGTGGGTCAATTGGCGCGGATTTCCATGATTGTTCTCGCTTTTATTGAGCGAGATTATTTCCTCTGGGCAATTATTTTGCTGCTAATGCCCGTCAATGATCAACCGGCCTTGAATGATGTGACCGAATTAGATAACCGTCGCGATTTCCTCGGACTCTTTTCAATGGCAATTTTGATTATGATTTTATTGCCGTTGCCTGGTGCGTTGGCGACTTGGTTACAAATTTAGGTAATGAAGCTATAATTAATTTATTGATGTGGAATTGCCCCCTAAGTCTCCCAATACTGGCGGACTTTTAGACATCGTAACAGCTAATTTTTCCCCAAATTTGGGGGTTAGGGGGCGAAAAACTGATCAACATAGTCAATAGATTACAATAATTTTTCTAGACCATATACCAAACTCTTTAACTGAACCACTTTCCGAATACCGAGCAACACACCAGGCATATAGCAAGCGCGATCGCTGGTGTCATGGCGTAAGGTATAAATTTGGCCAGGGGAGCCAAAAATAATTTCCTGATGGGCAAGTAACCCCGGTAAACGAATGCTGTGAATCGGAATATTTTCTGGGCCGAGTCCGCCTCTCGCCCCTGGAATCGTTTCTTTTTCGGCAACGGAAGGCGGATTATAGGTTTTGCCTAATTCGGCTAACATTTCGGCGGTTTTAATAGCAGTTCCGCTAGGGGCATCAGCTTTTTGGTTGTGGTGCAACTCAATGATTTCAACGTGGTCAAAATATTGGGAAGCCTGGATCGCGGCTTGCTGCATTAACAGAACTCCGATCGCAAAATTGGGCGCAATCAAAACTCCCGTACTGGCTTTATCGGCAAATTCGGATAAATCATTAATTTGTTCAGGACTTAATCCTGTTGTTCCCACCACCGGACGCACACCATAGGCGATCGCGGCCCGCACATTTTCATAAACCGCATCGGGATGGGTAAAATCCACCATGACTCCCTGCACTTTTTCCTGGGTCGCTAAGACCAACACACTTTGCAGATCATCTAAAACAGGCACCTCTAACGGGCCCAAACCGATCACTTCGCCAATATCCTGTCCTCGGAGCTTGGGATTGGCATCAACGGCTCCGACTAACATCATATCTTCGGCATTAGCAACGGCTTTGATCACCTCTCGCCCCATTTTTCCGGCGGCTCCGTTGACGACAACTGGAATTAACCCCTCATTAGCCATGATTAATTTTCCCTTACCCTCTGAAGAGAGACACGATAAAAATACCAATTGATTAATTGTATTATCCCTCGTTTGCTATCGGGCCCGATCATTGAGGAAGGTTTTAGGCCGATTTTTCGGGAGCCGTCATTGAAGAGAGGTCTTGATTTTCGGTTAGGATCAAAACCTGATTATGGGCATCTAAGACATCGGTTTGTAGATAGTCGTATTCGTGCTTTAAATAATTTAAACAGGTTTCTAGAGAGTTAATTTCTTCTTGTTTTTCTGCTAAGGTTTGATTGAGTTGTTTTTCTTGGTTTTGTAAACTCGTAACATTGGTTTTTAGTTGTTTATAGGCTTGCTCTAGTTCTGTCTTGCAATCGCTTACTAGCTTGATTTCAGACTGGAGATGACTTTCGGCAGCCATTAATTTATCGAGATTGAAAGCACGGATAGAAGTCTTTTTCTCTAGGTCTTGAATTTCTTGTTTTAAGGCTTCTTTATACTGAACTTTTTTGAGAACATCCTCATGGAGTTGAGTTAATTCCTCTCGAATAAAGCTACAACTATTTTCAATGAGCTTCATATTATAGGTTGTTTCAACTAAACGTTTTTCTAAACTTTCTTTTTCATGAGTCGTTTGTTCGATTTTTTCTGATAAATCCGTTAAAATACTCTCTAATTTTTGCTTTTTAGGTTGTAATTGAGCAAAAAGGCTATAAAACTCCTGGCGGCGATTGTGGAGCGTAGAAATTTGATCGACCAGATAAAAACGCTCATTGCGGAGTTGATTGACCTCTGTTTCCATCATTTGGTTAAAGGTCTGGGCAGCGGCGATCGCTTGATGCAGTTGGCCTTCGTAATGCTCTAAATCTTCTAAACGAGTTTCTAAATCTTGGATTTCTTTGGATAAAGCGGTTTTAAATAACTGTTGGCTTCGATGATATCGCTTTTCTTTGATCCAATTACCGCTATAGGCCGCAGCAGTCGCAATTGAACCAATAACGAGGGCTTGCTTCGCGTTTTTAGTCAAAACCCCTCCTAGCGCGATCGCCACAATGAGCGTGACTAAACCAAAGGAAACTTGATTATTCAGCCGAAATAAAAAAGGACTTTTTCGGAAGAGACGATTTTTACTCACGGAATCTTGGGAAGCAGATTGTGATTTTATTATAAGGACTTTACGGTATGGAATCTATCTCAAGACGTATAACGAATGATGAATTATTAAGTAATGAAACGTTAACTTGACGAACCGATGAATATTTATGTAACTTCTTATACAGAATATATTGCTTTTTTGTTGGTTCAAACTACGAAGAACGTAACAGGGGGGCAATCACTGAGGGATCAACGGAGGGACAATTATGCAAGTTTTAGCGAATCAAAATTATCAATCTCAAGCAAAATGGTGTTATCTGCCGGAAAATTGGTCAGGAGAAGCCCCTAAGCCCCAATCCCAGACGTGGGTACAATTGTTGGCGCAGGAACCCGTTAGTCCATTTGCTGCCGAGGAAGCATTGCTATTGTGTGAAGAAGAGAATGAACAGTGGGTCGTTTGGATTCCCAGCTATGGCGAAACGCGCTTAGATATCAGCCAATTTTGCATTACACCTTAGATTATTGCCAATTTTAAAGAAGGGACTTAGGGGCTGTTGCATCCGAAAGTTCAGGAGACTGCTATAAATGAGTAAAGGTTCATTAATCTCAACAATCTAACAACGCTTAAAGCCTTTTGAGCATGACCTTAACGGAACAGTTTCTGTCGCAAGTCCCCTCTTCTTTGGAACAATTACGCCAACTGGATCACCGTTGGTATCAATTGCGCTGCGAAGAATTCAAAGCAGAGACGGTAATTCAGCAATCCCCTGACCGGCTACAGAACCTTGAGTTTGATATGGTTTTTTGCGGCGGCACTCTGGGGATTTTATTGGCAACGGCTTTACAACAAAAGGGCTGGAAAGTTGCCCTGATGGAACGGGGACAGTTGCGGGGACGTGCCCAGGAATGGAATATTTCTCGGCAGGAATTAACGGCTTTTTTAGACTTAGATTTATTAACCGAAGCAGAATTAGAAACCGCGATCGCGACGGAATATAATCCCGCCCGAATTAGTTTTCATCAAGGCTATGAACTATGGGTCAAAGATGTTTTAAATATCGGCGTTGATCCGGTTTACTTATTAGAAACGCTAAAGCAAAAGTTTTTAGCCGCCGGGGGTAAATTATTAGAAAATACGGCTTTTAAGGGTGCGACAATTCATCCTGACGGTGTTTGCATTAAGACAGGAACAGCACAGTTAACGGGTCGATTATTAGTAGATGCAATGGGTCATTTTTCTCCGATTGTACAGCAACTTCGTGCCGGACAAAAACCCGATGGCGTTTGTTTAGTGGTGGGCAGTTGTGCCCAAAATTACCCCCAGAATGAAACGGGAGATTTAATTGCTTCAATTACGCCGATTTTGAATCAATGCCAATATTTTTGGGAAGCATTTCCTGCTAGGGATGGCCGCACAACCTATTTATTTACCTATGTGGATACTCACCGCGATCGCTTCAGCCTTGAGTTTTTCATGGAAGAATATTTGCGCTTATTGCCGAGCTATCAACAGTGCGATTTAGAACAACTACAATTTGAACGGTTTCTCTTTGGCTTTTTTCCGGCTTATCAAAAAAGTCCTTTAAAAATGCCCTGGCCCCGTTTATTAGCCATCGGAGACAGTGCAGGCGGTCAATCCCCTGTCAGTTTTGGGGGATTTGGGGCAATGGTACGGCATTTAAAACGTTTAACCCAAGGGATTGATGAAGCTTTAAATAGTGACAGTTTGCAGCCAAAAGATCTAGCCTTATTGCAACCCTATCAACCCAATATTTCTGTGACCTGGTTATTTCAAAAAACCATGAGTGTGGGAATTAATCAAACTCCGCAACCGAATCAAATTAATGATTTAATGAGTGGGGTTTTTCGAGTAATGGATCAATTAGGGGATGAGGTTTTAAAACCGTTTTTACAAGATGTGATTCAATTTTCTGCGCTGTCTAAAACCTTGCCCTTAGTCAATCCCAAATTAGTTTTACCGTTATTGCCTCAAGTCGGATTAAATCCCTTAATGGATTGGAGTTTTCATTATGTTAATTTAGCTCTCTATAGTGGTTTATATCCCTTGGCGAAATGGGCGGAACCTTGGAGCAAACAGTTCAATCAACAACAGCATTATGCCTATCAGCGATGGTTAGATGCTTTCAAGTATGGCTCAGGAGGGGATTTTCGATGAAAAACTTTGTGAGTGAAGTTAATCAGCCTGATTCACAGATTAATTTGGCTAAGGCGGCTTTGTATTTTGCTCAGACGGAATATCCCGATTTAGACCCGGATTCCTATTTAGCCCAATTGGACGCGATCGCTGGAGACATCAAACCCCAATTACCTGAAAGCCTTTATCCTCTCAAAGTTATTCAAACGATTAATCATCATTTATTTGAAACCTTAAGATTTTCAGGCAATACTCGTAATTATTACGATCCCCGCAATAGCTATTTAAATGAAGTGATTGATCATAAGTGGGGAATTCCGATTAGTTTATCGATTTTGTATTTAGAAATTGCTAAACGGATTGACTTTCCGATGGTGGGAATTGGAATGCCTGGCCATTTTTTAATTCGTCCCGATTTTGCCGAAGCAGGTATTTTTGTTGATGCATTTAATCAAGGAGAAATTCTCTTTCCCGAAGATTGTGAAAACCGATTACAACAGGTTTATCAGCAGCCCGTGACTCTAGAGCCTGAGTTTTTAGCTCCCATTACAAACCGTCAAATTTTGACGAGAATGATCACCAATTTAAAGTTTATTTATATTAATAGTAATGATTATGAACGGGCATTGAAAGTGATTAATTCGATTTTGATTCTTTTGCCGGATTCTGAAACGGAATTACGCGATCGCGGCTTAATCTATTACCAAATTCAAGATATAGAACACGCCATTATCGATTTAGAAACCTATTTAAATTTGTCACCGAATGCTCAAGATGCGCCCGCTATTCACCATTTATTAGAACAAATTCGCGCTTAGAGCGTTAGCCTTTCCCTAGCGTGTTGTCATTTTACTAGAACTATTAAACCAGTGGTTGAAAGGGAATGATAGGGATAAGATAGTTCTAATTTCCTTTTAATTTCAAACTACCAATGTTTTTCAGTGTTGTTATTCCGACCTATAACCGTAAACCCATTTTGGAAAAATGTCTGAGAGCTTTGGAAACGCAAAATTTTACCGATCAGACCGTTTCAGGCTATGAAGTGGTGGTGGTGGATGATGGTTCTACGGATGGAACGTTGGTTTGGCTAGACCAGTGTGGGGCAGAATTTCCCCATGTTGTCACCTATTCCCAAGATCATCAAGGCCCGTCGGCGGCGAGGAATTTAGGGGTTCAGCAAGCCCAGGGCGACACCATCATTTTTATTGACAGTGATTTGGTTGTAACCGAGCAATTTCTCCAAGCCCACGCAACGGCTTTAACAGAGGAAGAGAAACAATTGGGCAGCGATCGCCTGTTTACCTACGGCGCAGTGATTAATACCTGTAATTTTGAATCTCCCACCAGTGAACCCTATAAAATCACGGATTTTTCCAATGCTTACTTTGCAACGGGCAATGTCGCGATCGCCAAAAAATGGTTATTAGAAGCAGGCTTATTTGATACCGAATTTCAACTGTACGGCTGGGAAGACTTAGAACTTGGCGTTAGGTTGAAAAAACTCGGATTAAAACTGGTGAAATGCCCTGAAGCCGTTGGTTATCATTGGCATCCTCCCTTTAACCTAGAGCAAATCCCCAAATTAATTGATCAGGAAATCCAGCGGGGTCGCATGGGCGTTTTATTTTATCAAAAACATCCCACCTGGGAAGTGCGATTAATGATCCAAATGACCTGGTTGCACCGTATTTTATGGGGGTTATTGTCGTTGGGCGGTACCTTAAATGAGCGAACCCTAGCCCCTTTATTGCAGTGGTTAATCAACCAGAAACGACCTCAACTTGCCTTAGAGATTGCTCGCATTTTTTTGAATTGGTATAACGTTCAAGGCGTTTATGCAGCCTATCGAGAAAGCCAATCTTAAATAATGATTAAAATTTAATTGTCAATTTATGTCATCAGATCCTAAATTTTTATTGACAATTATTGTTTTTTTCTCTAAAAGACGATAAGGGTAAATAATGATTTTGTGAAATATTGATGACATTTTAGATAAATCATGAAAAATAGGAAATTGCTGATGCTAAATTAGTTTTCATTTTTGGGCATATTACCTATATCGTCATTTTGGAGACATCTGGAGACATTTATTTATGCAACCTATAATATTTGGCGTAATTGGGCTATTGATTGGCGGTGCTTTGGTTTATTTTCTTTTAGTAGCTAAGCTCCAGCGTCAACTTGCCAGTGCAGAACGGAAATTGGAACGGGCAAATAAAGCTATTGAAGACGTTGAATCTCAGCGATCGCAACAAATCACCCAGTCCCAGGAACTCCAAAATGCCCGTCAACAAATTCAATCCCTTGAAGCCTCTTATCAAGCCCAACTGAGTAATTTAGAACAATCCTATGAGCGTCAATTGCAGGAACTCGAACAAGCTCAAGGATACACAGAAACGTCAGGTATCTCCCCAGACCAAGTTAGACAGATTGAGCAATCCTACCAAGCTCAAATCCAGGAATTGCAGGCTGCCCATCGAAATGAAAAAGAAGCGGTAGAACAATCCTATCAATCTCAAATTAAAGAATTACAAGAAGCCCATCAACACGAACTTGAAGCAATAAAACAACAGATACAGCCTATTCAAGCCGTTGATTCCTCGACTCCGACGGAAGAGAAACAGGGGGGATGGGGAGGAACAGCTATTGGAGCAGCGGCGATCGCTGGAGCAGCGGGGTTAGCGGGTTGGGCAACCTCGAATTTTTTACATCAAGACGAAGAACAAGCAACGGCTGAAACACCGGAAACATCGGAATCCCCTGAAGAAAACTGGGCCGATGACCCCATGGGACAGGTTATGCGCCAGGAAGCGGAGTTGGCGGGCTGGACAGAATCCCAACCGGAAGTAACAGAAGAACCCGTTGCAGACAGTGGTGATTGGCAAGAAACCGCCTCTCCCTTTGAAACCCCTGAAGAAAACTGGGCCGATGATCCCATGGGGCAGGCTATGCTCCAGGAAGCGGAGTTAGCTGGTTGGACAGAATCCCAACCCGAAGTTGCCGAGGAAATTACGGAAGGAGCCGTTGCCGAAGACGCGATCGCCGAATCCCCGTTTGAGACTCCCGCAGAAACTCCCGACGCTAACTGGGTGGATTCTCCCTTTGGATTTGTGGCAGAAAGTACCGAAGACGTTGCCGAAGCAGCCGCGATCGCGGAAACTGAAACCCCCGAAGCCTTTGCGGAAACTGAAACCGATCTCGCAAGTTGGACTGACACGGGTGAAACCTTTGAAACCCCCGACTTTGAAACCCCTGAAGCCTTTACGGAAGAAATTATCAGTGAAGAATTGGTGACAGAAGGGACAGAAGGGACAGAAGGGACAGAAGAACTCATTACGGAAACCCATGATTGGCAAGTGGCGGAATCTTCCTTTGACATGCCAGAAGCAACCCCAGAGGAATTGATCTCAGAATCTCCCTTTGAAACGCCTGATTTTGAAAACCCTGACGATAACTGGGTGGATTCTCCCTTTGGAGCGGTGGCAGAAAGTGCGGAAGACGTGGCCGAAGCAGCGGCGATCGCCGAAACCGAAACCGATCTCGCCAACTGGACTGACACGGGTGAAATCTTTGAAACCCCAGACTTTGAAACGCCTGAGGCTTTTACTGAAGAAATTATCAGTGAGACCCTGACCACAGAAGAACCCGACATTACCGAAACCGTTGAAAGTCCAGAAGCCTTCACGGAAGAAATGGTTAGTGAAGAACTCGTTACAGAAGAACCCGATATTTCCGACCTCTTTGATCTCGCTGCCGAACCCGCTGAACCCAGTATTGAAGAAAATTGGGCCGATGCGCCAATGGGAGAGCTTGATCTGACGAATTGGGGAGAAACGGAACAAACGCCCAGCATAGAAGAATCGATTTTATCCTTTGAAGACAATATCAGTGCTCCTGAATCTTGGGATTTAGGCGAAAGTTTATCAACCCCAGGGGATGGGGAACTACCCTCACTGGAGGAAATCGAAAATGTCGAGAATTTATCAACGGGTAACGATCTTGATTTTCTTTCTATGCTAAAAAGCGAGGAAGAAATCCCCATCGCTGAACCAGAAGCGTTCTCTTCTTTTACAGATACAGCCGAACCTGCATTACCTGATTTTTTAGGGGAAGAAACCCTAGAGACCGATTTACAACTCCTCGATCTTTTACCCACTAAAGAACCGGAAGATTTAACCGAAACCTTAGCCGGAGAAACCTCTGATCCTTTTATCAATTTCTTTGACTCCGAAACCGAAAAATCCGATCTAGAGTTTTTGGAAATGCTGAAGACTGAAGAAGATGAGACGATCAATCGGTCATCCTTAGGGGATTCGGAGGATTTATTTGGAGACTTATTTACCCCCGAAGAATCGTCCTCCCCTGACATCAACGATTTATTTGGGACAACTGACAACCACCATTCCCCAGACAAACAAGATGGAGGATTGGAAGAGTTATTTGCAGATGACACCCTATCCTTTGAAGATTGGGATTTACCGGATTCGGCTAAATCAACTTCTCCCTAAATTTGGCATTCTGGCCAATATCTTCAGTCAATTGAGGCGGTCTTCGGTTTGAGACCGTCTTTTTTAATAGCCCACAATCACGATCCACATCAAAGTAGCAAGACCAATAATTGATAAATGTTGGGGCAATAATAACTTGATGGGTTGTCGAGCAATCTTTTGAGTGACCAAAAAAGACGTTAAAACCCCGAATAGTAAAGTTGAAGCTTGTAAAAAGGCAATCACCGCAGGATGGGCAATGACAACGGGTAAATTTTCTCCCGATAGCCCAAAGGTAGCTAACGTTAAGGGAATAATCGTTCCGGCTTCCCCTAAGCCCAAACGCAAATAGTGAGCCAGATTACCGGCTAATACTAGGGGTAAATAGCCATAGGATAATTTAAGAAATTTGGTGTGGCTTCCCGTGGAAATTTGCCGAATTAGTTGATGGGCGATCAGGGGAATGAGGGTAGGAAGACTTAAAGCGAGAATAGCCGCGACACTATGTAAACTAAAATTGTCAAAATTGAGATGCAATCCCCATTCCAAGTTAATTTCTGGCAGACGACGCAAGAAAATATTGTTCAATAACAAAAATAAAAGAGCGACTTCATAAGGACGAGGAATATGGGTCGTCCACAGTTCAATCCCAGGCGGGCGGAGATTCACTTCTACGGAACGATGGGGACAGGCTTTAAGACAAGTCATACAGAGAACACAATCCCGATTATCTTCCAGTTGAGCAGGGTGGGAATAGAGCGGGCAACCGAGGGTTTCTTGACCTTCGCCTTTTTTCGGGCCCCCTTTATAGCATTGGTAGGTGCTACATTCTGCTGAGCAAGTTCCTTGCTGGGCCCGCAGTTCCGTCATGGACAGTTTGGCAAACATGCCATTCATACCCCCAATGGGACAAAGGTAGCGACACCAAAAACGACGTTCAAAAATCGCGGAACAAATCATGGCTCCGCCCGTGATGATGAGTAGTAACCAGGCGGAAAGATAGGCGGTATCGGGTAAATCCCATAATTCTTCCCACAGTAAAATGATGGTAAATAAGGCAAACAGAAACCAGCCTCCCCATTTTTCCGCCGTTTGTCGGGGCCATTTTTTAAGCTGTCGAGGAAAAAGCCAGAGGGACAGTTTTTGGGTAATTTCGCCGTAGATCATGAACGGACAGACCGCACACCAAAGCCTGCCGACAAAAGGAAAGCTAATTAAGACCAACGGCCACCACCAGGCCCAAAAAAGATTCAGGGCAAAATTTTCGGAACGTTGCTGGGGCCCAAGAAAAAGAATGGCGACAATAATCGGATAAATAATAGCGGTGAACCCATAATTCAGTTTGTCTGGCCACCAATCGCTGCGGAGAAAATAGCGAAACGAGGGGTAAGCATTGAGGAGATTAAGTCGAAATTGTTTTTTCTTGCTTTGGGACGGCCAAAGAATATCTTCCGTGATTTCTGCCGATCCTTGCAGTTGGGTCATCGCCCGATCAACCAGATTGGATAATTCTCGTAAGTTATTGGGAAAATCGTAGGCTTGTAACCGGCGTAGGGCTTCAGTCGTCACAGGAACCGGAGCTAGGCCTTTGGTACGACAAGCGAGACTGATGTAGTAGTTAATATAATCTTCAATGTCAGCTTTTCTGAGGCGTAGGGGAGGGACTTTGATTTGAATGGGAAATAGGTTATTGAGTCCTGCAATGGTAGTTTCAGCGATCGCGATGATCCGGGCATGACTTTGTTTCGGTTCAGCGGCTTCATCAGATGCCTGAGTAACGGGTCGATAGGTTCCGTCTTGGATTAATTCGGCGATCGCCGGACGTAGGGCGGTTGGTAATTCTTGTAAATTATTGAGAATTAATGTCCCATTTGCTAACGCTTCCAAAAGCCCCATTTTCTGACCCTTACGGCCAAATAAATCGGCACCATTAACTTGCAAAGTGGCACAATTTACCTTTACTAGGGGTTCCTTTTCGTATTCATGGGAATGAAAATGGATTAAGGCTGCTGTATTATCTTTTTCTAACCCCGGCTCTCCGAAAATGAGTACGGGTTCACGACTTTCAAAGGCTTCTTTAATCTGCGATCGCAGCTTTACCGCGTAACGACTTTTGCCCATAATGGCCCGTCGTGCCTTGGGGACAAGGTAGGGACGCAACACAATTTGCCGTTCTTGTTCAAACATTAATTGAGAGACTAATTCCTCAACTTCTGCGGCTAAATATTGGGAAAAAGCCTGTATAACTTGGGGATATTTTTGAATCAAATCCCGAAAGATTTTTGCGTCTAAAAACCACAATTGACAATCATTCAACGCCACTACGGTTTCATAGACCGGTTGATTCAGAAGCAAAGCTCTTAAATTAATCGCAGACCCTGGCAATAGGCCGAGTTTTTGAGATAATCGTTCTAAATGTCCCGATTCTAGGAGGTAAAGCCCATGGGGATCTTCTTTTTCCGTCACCAAAACTTGATTCGCAGTTAAATTGTAGGGCTGAAGATGGGGAACGATTTCATCAATAACCGATCGCCCTAATAGACTTAATTCCGTTCTTTCCTTTAACCAGTTAGTCAAATCGGTAGAAATCATTTGTTTTTCTTGTAGATTTTGGAATATTTTTGTTTTTTGATTGCTAATGTAGCTTGAATGATTGATCAATTATTGACAACAATTGAGGGGAATGATTGTAACAATTCATGATGTCTATTCTTGACAAAATGGAGATTGATTGCCAATCTATAGGTTTTTATAGAGAATGCTGTTATTTTAACCTTAGGAAAACAAAAAATAAATTATGTCTCATTTAATCTTTAAATTGATCTAATAAACTTAAGTTGCTAGTCACTCACCAAGAATGTATTCATTTGATACAAAATCAACGAACTACCGTATTGTCGTATACCGTTTTAATAGATTTGAGGCTACGTTGAAGAGGTTCTAAATAGCTAGCAATTTGGTTTACGCTTATTGATTCAACCTTTGTGTTATTGCCATTTACTAAAACCGTGATGAGTTGTAATTGTTACTTCCCTATTTTCACGAAAATTTCGCTCTTTATTTCCTCAGATTAATTCTTTAATAAATTCTCTACTTGAATCGATTTTTCTCGTAATTTCTATTTTTCTTTAACCTAGATTGATAGCATCAGCGTCATCCCAAACTTACGCTCATTAAGCCCTATGTGGTGATTAACCATTGGCATTACTTCACTAAAACGGTAGAGTTAGCCATTTTGGTTAAACTTTGAATATCACCAACTTTAATCCCAACGGTATAACGATAATTTCCTTCTTGCCAGGTTAACGTAGAGTCCGAGCAATTGGCTCCACAGGTTGCCTCTGTAAAATACCCCGTCCGATTGTGCATTAATTTAACTCGTTTTCCCGTTAAAGGTTGCTTCTTTTTAATAAATTCACCTGAAAGACTGCCCAAGCGACAAGCATTGCCACCACCACAATCGGGAGTATAGCCCAATATTAAGGAATAGCTGGAGGAATTAGCCGTTTCGATCACCGCATAGAGGGGCAAGGAATCATCCGCATCGGGAATATAGCTGGGTAATCTCAGGGGCACTCTGGTTTTTGCTTTTAAACTGGGGATAATTGGCTGAAAGATCTTAGAAACTTTATTAACGCTATTAACGGTTGGTTGTTTAGCCGTCGCTTGAGCAATAGGATTTAACCCTACTCCTGAAATCTCGACGGTTGATAAGCCAATTAGAGATAGTGCGATCGCCGTTAACCCGATTGACCAAATCGCCCTAGATCGCCATTGATGAATCCCTATTTGAGTCTGCTTATTCATCGTTACTCAATTGATAAAACTACCCAATTCCGCGATCGCTGCTTCCCGAACAATATCAATTACTTCCAATGAAGTCCTAAACGACGGGTAAATGCTTTCGGGATCCCCAGAAGTGATAAGCTATTGTGTGGGAAATCCAACAAAACTTAACACTTGTCCTGTAATCTCAATTATAAGTAAATCCTTAGACAATCAGCATGGTAGCCGTACAAGAAAAAACAATTGGCAAAATTACCCAGATTATTGGGCCCGTCATCGACGCTCAATTCCCCAGTGGTAAATTGCCCCGAATTTATAATGCCCTTAAAGTTCAAGGTAAAAATTCCGCTGGCCAGGATGTTTCTGTAACCTGTGAAGTACAGCAACTTCTTGGTGATAATCAAGTTCGCGCCGTTGCCATGAGCAGCACCGATGGTATGGTACGGGGCATGGATGTTATAGACACAGGAGCACCCATTAGCGTTCCCGTTGGTACTTGTACCCTGGGACGTATTTTTAACGTTTTAGGCGAACCTGTTGATGAAAAAGGCCCCGTTAACATTACGGAAACCTCTCCCATTCACCGTGCTGCGCCCCAATTAACCGATCTCGAAACCAAACCCAAAGTTTTTGAAACAGGGATTAAAGTTATTGACCTCCTAACCCCCTATCGTCAAGGTGGAAAAATTGGTCTGTTCGGCGGAGCGGGTGTGGGCAAAACCGTCATCATGATGGAATTGATCAACAATATTGCGATTCAACACGGTGGAGTATCCGTTTTCGGTGGTGTGGGCGAACGCACCCGTGAAGGAAACGACCTCTACAACGAAATGATCGAATCCAAGGTAATCAACCCCGATAACCCTGAAGAGTCGAAAATCGCGTTAGTGTACGGACAGATGAACGAACCCCCTGGAGCCAGAATGCGGGTGGGTCTGTCTGCACTGACAATGGCGGAATACTTCCGTGATGTTAACAAACAAGATGTATTGCTCTTTATCGACAATATTTTCCGTTTCGTACAAGCAGGTTCTGAAGTATCTGCGCTACTCGGACGGATGCCCTCTGCGGTAGGTTACCAGCCCACTTTAGGGACAGACGTAGGGGATTTACAAGAGCGGATTACCTCGACCAAAGAAGGTTCCATCACCTCTATCCAAGCAGTTTATGTACCTGCGGATGACTTAACCGACCCCGCTCCTGCCACCACCTTTGCTCACTTAGACGGAACCACCGTACTGTCTCGTGGTTTGGCTTCTAAAGGTATTTACCCTGCGGTTGATCCCTTAGATTCTACCAGCACCATGCTTCAGCCTTCCATCGTGGGTGAGGACCACTACGACACGGCTCGTGCGGTTCAATCTACCTTACAACGCTACAAAGAACTGCAAGACATCATTGCAATTCTCGGTTTAGATGAATTGTCTGAAGAAGACCGTTTAACCGTAGACCGCGCCCGCAAAATCGAGCGTTTCTTGTCCCAGCCCTTCTTCGTAGCTGAAGTATTCACGGGTTCTCCTGGTAAATATGTCACCTTGGAAGACACCATCAAAGGATTCCAAGCCATTCTTGCGGGTGAATTAGATAGCTTACCTGAGCAAGCTTTTTACATGGTTGGCAATATCGACGAAGTAAAAGCCAAAGCTGAAAAGCTCAAAGGCTAATTTTTAGTTGAAAGTTAATAGTTAATAGTGAATGGTGGAGATAACTAAACGCTATTAACTACTAACTGAAATATTCTTGATAATTAACATTAATCATTGAACCAAAATGACATTAACAGTACGGGTTATTACACCGGATAAGGTTGTTTGGGATGATGCGGTGCAGGAAGTCATCCTCCCTAGCACAACAGGACAACTGGGAATTTTAAGCAATCATGCTGCACTTTTAACTGCTTTAGAAATTGGGGTAATGCGGGTTCGCCCAGGCAAAGATTGGAAAAATATTGCCGTAATGGGTGGCTTTGCAGAAGTCGAAAATAATGAAGTTAAAGTTCTCGTTAATTCTGCTGAACTTGGCGAAAGTATTGACAAAGACGCTGCACGCACCGAATATAGCGAAGCTCAAGCCAGATTAGAGGAAGCGAATCGCGCTGGTGACAAACCTAAGCAAATTCAAGCTTCTCAATTAGTTAAAAAAGCACGGGCCCGTTTCCAAGCGGCGGGTGGCGTTGCCAATTAATTTTAAATTTTTAAGTTAATTTTTAATGATTTGAGTTAAGGGGAGAAATCACTCCCTTTTTTTATTTTTTATATACTTTTTCTTAAATTTATTGGACTAGGGTGTCATTTAAGCCCGCTCTATGGGGATATAACAGTCCTAAACCCTTTGTAAATATCGATTTGCTTTGGGGAAAGGTTTCGAGCTTCTCAACAACGCGAATGATTGAGGATTGCTCAGTTACGAAAAAATGCTTGGTCTTCAATTGCGATCGCCGTCGGATTAAATTTAATTAAAATAGTTGCCAATCAGCCGACCGTAAACACTTTAAACGTTCTAAACGGTGACTGAAGAAAAAGGGATCTAGGCGACTATAATCATGAAGTTTCATGGTATTTAAGCAAATGGCCCATGACCAGATATAGGCTGTTTGCGTCAAGGCTTGCAGACAGGATAATTCGATTGCGGTTAGCGGTTCTACGGATTGATAACCTTCTAAAAAAGCATCCCGCACCTTACGACTTAAGCCCGATTGTAAAGAAACCTGTAAAAATTTCCCCAGATCAAAGGCTCGCCAGCCGTAGCCACATTGATCAAAATCAAAGAGGGTCATCTGATTATTGTCGGTAAAATGCACATTGCCGCTATGGGGGTCACCCCAACAAATTCCCCAGTAGGGAGTTTCCATCGGTAGGGCTTTAAGCTGTTCTCGAATATGGGTGATCGCCTCGGTTAAATAACCCACCTGGCAACTTTTCGGAAGACAAGGAGCAATCACCTGCAAAGACTCTTCCAATAAATACTCTGGGGCCAAAGGTTGACGAGCCGATAAAGAGGTGAAATGCTGTCCGACTTGATGTAAGCGAGCCACAACTTGCCCGAACAAAAAACTTTGAGTCGTATTGAGATCCCCTAAAGGCACATTCCCCGGTGCAAAGGGAAATAATGCCGCATACCGTTTTCCTTCCGGTGCATTAATTTCAATGGATAGCTCTCCCGCTTTACTGGTTAAGGGGGCAGAAACCGGAAGATTGTGATTGTTTAAAAAAGTTAGTAAATCGAGTTCAAATTGAATCTCCGACTGAGTACGCCAATGATGATGGGAGACCCTTAAAATATAGGGTTTACTTAATGTTTCAATGAGATAAACATCACTCAAGCCGCGATGCCAAAACTGGCAATTGGTAATTGTCTCAACCCTAAAATTCCGCTCAACCAAGGAAATTAAAGCACGAGGAGCTAACGTAGAGTACACCACAGGAAACAAATCCTGATCACTATCGTCAACTAAAGTTAGAAATGTCTTAGACTCTTTAAAGGATAGCGGGAAATCTCTTAGGAGTTGCATACAAAAGGCTCCTGAGGGTGGTAAGTCCAAACAATGCAGTTTTTTTAACAACCCAACTGCTTTAAATTCACTACAATTCCCTTAAAAGAAATTACGCTAAAAAATATTATTTTTAGGGGAATAATGCAGCAAAAAATCCGGGACTAAAAAGATTAATGTTTTTAGCCAAAAGAACCTAAAATCGTTCTTGTTCTAAATTTAAGCGCATTGGCTCCCTAACTCCGTATCCTAAGTTACACTTGTCTCAATTTCCTGCTATGAATTTTTTGATAGACGAATCCAGCCATGATTCCTTCTGGAAAGAGGCTTTTCGACGTTTTTGTCGCGATCGCTTAGCCTTACTGGGTAGTGTTATTTTAGGGATCATTCTTGTCGGGGTTAGTATCGGCCCAGTGATTTATCAAATGCCCATCGACAAAATTGATTTTAGTCAAACGGCGGCTTTACCGAGTTGGCAACATCCGTTGGGTACCAATGATTTAGGACAGGATCAACTCGCCCGTTTATTGATAGGGGGGCGCATTTCCTTAACTGTTGGTATTGCTGCAATGTTGGTCGCGATGACCTTGGGCACCCTCATTGGCGCGATCGCGGGTTTCTATGGTGGTCTGGTGGATACGGGATTAATGCGGTTGACGGATTTGTTTTTATCCTTGCCCCAGTTACCGTTGTTATTGTTGGTGGTTTATCTGTTTCGAGATTCTCTTAAAGCGATCGCTGGTCAACTTCCCTTTGTTAATGCACCCGGAGAAGTGGGGATTTTTTTATTAGTGGTCTTAATGATTGGGGGCTTAAACTGGATGTCGCTTGCCCGCTTAGTCCGAGGGAATATTTTAAAATTGCGGGAAATGGAATTTGTCAGTGCAGCAACAGCCTTGGGAGCGAGACCCCGCCGCATTATTTGGGTACATCTTTTCCCCAATGTCTTCAACGTCATTATTGTTGCTGCGACTCTGGCTATTGGTAACGCGATTATTACCGAATCCACCCTGAGCTTTTTGGGGTTAGGCTTTCCGCCCGATGTTCCCACCTGGGGCCAAATGCTCTACAGTGCGAAGGACTATTTAACTTCGGCTCCCCATTTGGTACTGTTTCCTGGATTAGCCATTTTCCTAACGGTATTAAGTATTAACTACATTGGCGATGGACTAAGAGATGCTTTTGATCCCAAAAGATAAGCCCTGCTCAGGAAATTTCCGTCTTTCTCCGCTTTTCACTGAACTTTTATTGAGATTCCCTTGCACCAGTCTGGATTACGTTAAAATTTCTGAACCAATCAAACGCTGATAACGAACTTCAACCTCCTGTTGTAAAGCGGGTAAATGGCTCAAACTTCTATCCGCCATCATTAATTTTTCTGCGGCTTCCCTGGCTAACAATAAAACCTCCTGATCTTCGACTAAACTGGCTAAAGCAAAATCCGGTAACCCCGACTGACGACTGCCTAACACTTCGCCTGGCCCCCGTAGTCGTAAATCCATTTCCGAAATAAAAAAGCCATCCTGGGATTGTTCCAACACACTTAACCGCTGACGAGCATCAGGATTTTTACTACCACTCATTAACAAACAATAGGATTGATGGGAACCACGACCAACCCGCCCTCGTAACTGGTGCAATTGGGATAAGCCAAATCGTTCGGCATTTTCGATGAGCATTACCGTTGCATTGGGGACATCTACGCCTACTTCAATCACGGTGGTGGAAACGATGATGTCGGTTTGGCGATCGCGGAACGCATTTAAGGCCGCTTCTTTATCTGCCGAACTCATCCGCCCGTGTAACAAGCCAATTTTGAAATCAGGAAAGACCGTATTAGAGAGATGTTGATGTTCTTCCACTGCGGCTTTGAGGTCTAACTTTTCCGATTCTTCGATCATCGGGAAAATAATATAGGCTTGCCGACCTTGGGCTACTTCGCGACGGATTAAATCAAAAGCCTGCGATCGCTCTTTTGCCGTTAAAGCGGTGGTTTGAATCGGTTGTCGTCCTGGGGGTAACTCATCAATTTGACTGACATCTAGATCCCCATGTAAGGTTAACGCCATCGTGCGAGGAATGGGCGTTGCCGTCATTGTCAGAACATGGGGCGATTGACCTTTGGATAATAACTTAGCTCGTTGCAGAACCCCAAACCGATGCTGCTCATCAATGACCACTAGACCTAATTTTTGAAAATTGACCGTATCTTGAATCAGGGCATGGGTTCCCACCAGTAAGGGTAATTCTCCTGTTTCTAGTTGGGAGTGGATTTCTCGTCGTTTCGCTGTTTTGGTTGAACCTGTTAACAGTTCTACAGGTAAATGGAGCAGATTAAACCAACCGACTAATTTACGGTAATGTTGCTCGGCTAAAACTTCCGTCGGAGCCATCAACGCCCCTTGATAACCCGATTGGATCGCGGCTAATAGGGCAAATACAGCAACTACGGTTTTTCCCGACCCGACATCGCCCTGAACTAAACGATTCATGGGAGTCGATAATTCCAAATCCGCCAGAATTTCATTAATGACTCGTCGTTGCGCATTGGTTAGGCTAAAAGGGAGTATTTCGTTAAACTTTTCGATTAGCTGACCTCTGGGGATAAAAACTGCACTTTTTTCGGTTTTCTTTTGTTGTTGCCTTCGTTGCAGAAAACCTAATTGCAAATAGAAAAACTCATCAAAAACCAATCGCCGCCTAGCATGAACTAAATGCTCAGGACTTTGGGGAAAATGAATATTGCAGATAGCCTCTTGTAAAGGAACTAAGCCGTAGGAATCCTTGAGTCCGTTTGGTAGGGGGTCTTGCAGTTGAGGAATAGCTCCCATGACACTTAAGACAGCATTCCGAATTAAATCTGCTGCCACGCCTTCTGTTAACGGATAAACGGGCAAAACTCGACCAATTTTTAAGGATTCAATGCGAGAATCCATATTTTCCAAAATTTCGATTTCAAGATTGTCTAAGGTTAAACCATACTTATTTTCTTTGACTAGACCTGAAGCCGCGATTGCGGTGCCTGGGGGATAAAGGCGTTTTTGTCGTTCTTGCCACCCCTTATTATTAAAGCGATAACCTGCATAAAAGCGATTGAGTTTGATGCGATCGGTATGATCCTTAATGACTAACTCAAAAATGGTTAAATTTTGATTTTTCGGACTCGTAAAACAATTACTCCGAATTACAGTGCCAACGAGGGTCACCGTTTCCCCTGCGGTTAACTGAGAAATCGTCACTTGCCGCGCATAGTCAATATGATTGCGGGGATAGTAAAACAATAAATCTCGAACGGTAGATAACCCCAAGCGTTGTAAATGCCGACTTTTGGCATAGCCAATTCCGGTTACCTCTTTTAATTGCTGGTCTAAGGTAATTTCCTCTGGGGTGGATGGTGCTTCAATCTCCTTGATTTTGGGCGTTTTAGGTAAGGGCGGTTCGGTAGGACGTTCTAACGTTTGGCGTAATTCAAAGAGAAAACGACGGGTCTCTGCTACCAGTTGTTGACGTTGAGCAAGGGTTAATTCCCCATATTTTGCATATTTCAGGCCTAATTCTTGCCAGCGACGACGGGAATCGATCGGGGTGCGAGGCGGCGGTGTACTTCCAAAGGTTAAACAAAAAAACTCACTAAAACGGTATTGATTTCCCTGCAAATCCATAAACCCCCGTTCTGCTTCGACAGAGAGGGCTTTTTGTAACCTTAACCAATCGGGTGTTTCCTGTTCTCCCACAGATACCAATTCAATCTGGATAAACGTTGCGATCGCTGAAATTTTTAATCTGAGCGATTAACTTACTCAGTATTAATATCGGGAATATAATTCCTAGAGTCATAATCTTTACCAGATTTCTAAAGCCTATGGTAGCAAACGATCAATCAGTCTGTGGCCTTCAAGGCTATAGCGATCGCTAGTTCTCGTGATTCTCATGTTCAACTTTCTTCTAAGTAAAGTACAAAATTCCTAGTAATCGCAGGACTTCAACAAAAATATGATATGACTATAACTTTCAACTACGCTAACACTCGCCGCATAACGGTTAGACCGCGCAAGAAACACCTAATACATCACACGACTTGAACCTTCTTCATCGAGTATAACCAAGACATTGGATGACTTTTAAGAGTTTTATTTCTAGAAGCTCGATACTCAACTTTCTTTCTATATAAGGCACCTCCCGCTACTGTCAAACCGATAGTTGGCTCTAGAAAACTGCCTGCCAAAGCAATTACTGCTGTTGCCATTTCACTTGATAGAAAAACTTTTTTAGCTTCATCCTTTAACTCATCCTGCAAAAGATTAAGGTCACTTTTCATCTCCTGCTCAAATATCCTTTCAATCTCAATAGTGTCTTGTTCATTTTGTGATTCTTTTAATTTATCTGCATAATCTTCAATCCTCCGAAGATAGTTATGCCGTAGCTCTCTAATATGCGCTCCACTAGCTGTCTTTTCTTTTTCTCGTATTTCAACTAAGCGTGATAAACTAACATCCTTAAAATTCATCATTTTTAGAGAGATTGTCAGTAGACGTTCGCTTTCATGGTCAAATTTACCAAGTTCAGCCCCCTCAATAGTTGCTAAATATCGATCTAAAGCTGAATAAGATGCATTCTGGTCTGTAATGAGTCGCTTCTGTGTACCTGCACAGAAATCTGCCAAGATTGACATAAGTGTTAACCCAAATGCACCAGAAGTTTCAAATTCCTCATCGTTTATCTTCTCTGCTAAACCTTCCTCACAGAGCCTTTCCCATGTCCTAGCACTAAACTTCTCAGTATACACACTGTAACGCAAATAATCGGGAACATCTTTGACAAAGAACCAATTAGGAAGAGGGTGTTTAAGAAGATCGATTATGGCATCATTTGTCTGTTGTTTCTGGTCAGATGTTGGTATGTACTTCTGGCTGAAAGAACGAACTGCTTCTCCTAGCTCAGAATCAGAGTAATGTGGCTCAAAATGATTGTCAGGAGATATATATTCAATTTTGTCCCATAGAAAAAGTGCATTTTTAAATAAATTCTTACTCATTTTTACGTGTGGGTAGTATAAAGCTGCAAGCATAGTTTTAGAGATTTTCTCGAACAGAAACTTTTACCGACCTAATTATCGCAACTTTAGCAAGCATTCCGCTATGCCCTAACCAGAGAACTAGCGGTCTAACTACGTATTATATGGAAGTTTTCTATATATCATTCCAAATAAGAGTTTTATCAAGAATTTTTCTGCATAATACCCAAATAATGATGTTAGACAGATTGGCAGCAACTGTAGCCCCTGCTCTTCCCTAAATCTGGACGTAGGGCGCGAAATCATTCACATTAAAAACCATTCCCACCTGACCGAGCAATCCTACCTTGACTGGAGCAAAGATTACTTGTTCATTTTTTAATATAAAAAAGGACGAATTCTCTCCGTCCTTAACTTAAAAGTATTTTGAAATACTTAGCGTTACTGTTATTTAACGTTTAGCCAATTTTTGCGCTCTGACTTTGCGTAAACGAATGGATTTTGGGGTCACTTCTACCAACTCATCGGAGCCGATATATTCTAGGGCACGCTCTAAACTCATTTCAACAGGAGCCTGTAATTGAACCAGTTCATCCCCCGTTGCAGAACGATGGTTTGTTAACTGTTTGGCCTTACAGATATTGAGTTCGAGATCTTGGGGGCGATTATGTTCACCGATAATCATGCCTTTATAAACCTTGGTTCCTGGCGTGATGAAGAATACACCGCGATCTTCAGCATTTTTCATGGCGTAGAAAGTAGCCGTTCCTTCTTCAAAAGCGGTAATAACACCGTTGTAGCGAGTTTCCACATCGCCGGACATAGACCGATATTCAAGGAAACTGTGGTTCATGATGCCTTCACCGCGAGTTAAACGGATGAATTCACCCCGAAAACCGATTAAGCCCCGTGCAGGAATGACAAATTCCAGTTGGGTACGGTTGTTAGTGCCTTTTTGCATATCTTGCATTTCGCCACGACGTTGATTGAGGCGGTCAATACAGGAACCCACAGCCGCTTCAGGAACATCTAAGACTAAATATTCAAAAGGCTCACAGGGTTGACCGTTAACTTCACGGAAAATAACTTGAGGCTGGGACACTTGAAACTCATAGCCTTCACGACGCATGGTTTCAATTAAGATCCCTAAGTGCAGTTCACCCCGTCCTGATACTAGGAATTTTTCCGCCGAATCACTTTCTTCAACCCGTAAGGCAACATTGGTTTCCAATTCCCGATAGAGGCGATCGCGGAGTTGACGAGAGGTAACAAACTGGCCTTCTTGACCGGCAAAGGGAGAGTCATTAACCGAGAAGGTCATCTGCAAGGTGGGTTCATCCACTTTGATCAAGGGTAAGGCTTGGGGATCATCGGGATTGGTTAAGGTTTCCCCAATGTTGGCATCAGCAAATCCTGCTACAGCGACAATATAACCTGCACTGGCTTCGTCCATTTCCACCCGTTGCAGACCGTTGAAACCTAAGAGCTTAGTAACACGACCTTTAACGATATCGCCAGTATCTTTCACTAAAGCAACCTGTTGACCCGATTTGATGCGACCGTTATGGATACGACCGATCACAATCCGTCCTAAATATTCGGAATAATCCAAGCTGGTTACTTGTAATTGCAAAGGCTTTTCAGGATCGCCAGCCGGTGGGGGAACATGGTGTAAAATCGCTTGGAATAAGGGTTCCATATCAACCCCTTCATCCTCTAAATTGGCTTTGGCAAATCCTGCTAAACCCGACGCAAAAAGGGTTGTAAAATCACACTGGTCATCATCAGCCCCTAATTCCACAAAGAGATCAAAGACTTTATCAACGGCAGTATTGGGGTCAGCGCGAGGGCGGTCAATTTTGTTAACAACCAGAATCGGGCGTAACCCTTTTTCTAGGGCTTTTTTCAGTACAAATCGAGTCTGGGGCATGGGGCCTTCATTGGCATCGACGATAAGAATGCAACCATCCACCATTCCGAGTACCCGCTCCACTTCTCCACCGAAATCTGCGTGACCAGGGGTATCAACAATATTAATTAAGGTATCTTGATAACGAACGGCGGTATTTTTGGAAAGGATGGTAATGCCGCGCTCCCGTTCTAAGGCGTTGGAATCCATAACACAATCTGGTACGTCTTCCCCTTCGCGGAAAATGCCGGACTGTTTGAGGAGTGCATCAACTAGGGTCGTTTTACCGTGATCGACGTGGGCGATGATGGCAATATTGCGAATGGGGAGGGACATACAGTTATTGGGCGTTAGCGTAAGAACGTGCTAGTAATATTTTGTAACAATCTTAACCTATTGCGGGAACAAGTTGCCAAATGGATCGCATAATGATAGCGATCGCGGGTCTTTTCCCAGGTCTCCGAAAAATAAACAGATGTGCAGGGATTCCCCTGATTTTGTAGAATAGAACATTGGGTCTAGGAGGTATGCCTCTGTCCCATTGCTCAACTCGGAAAGCGAAAATAAATTTCTATGATCTCTCAATCCCTTGCCCATCAGACATTAGCGAATACTGACTCAAGTTTTGTATGCCCCCAGTCTTCCGCTTGTCGTTGGCGTGGATTGATTGAAACCTATCGCCCCTATCTCCCCGTTACTGCGGATACGCCGGTTGTTACGCTGTTAGAAGGGAACACACCGTTAATTCCGGCTCCCGCGATCGCCGCAGAAATTGGTCGGGATGTGAAAGTTTTTGTGAAATACGATGGTTTGAATCCTACGGGGAGCTTTAAAGACCGAGGAATGACCATGGCCATTTCCAAGGCCAAAGAAGCAGGCGCGAAAGCCGTTATTTGTGCAAGTACCGGCAATACTTCAGCCGCAGCCGCAGCCTATGCACGTCGGGCAGGAATGAGAGCTTTTGTCTTGATTCCTGATGGTTACGTTGCTTTGGGGAAATTGGGCCAAGCCTTAATGTATGGAGCGGAAGTATTAGCGATCGATGGAAATTTTGATGATGCGTTAACGGCGGTTCGTAAGTTATCGGAAGAATACCCCGTTACTTTAGTAAATTCGGTTAATCCCTATCGTTTAGAAGGCCAAAAAACGGCTGCTTTTGAGGTGGTCGATGTGTTAGGAAATGCCCCTGATTGGTTATGTATTCCTGTGGGAAATGCGGGAAATATCAGTGCCTATTGGATGGGTTTTTGTCAGTATTTGGAATTGGGTAAAAGCGATCGCTTACCAAAAATGATGGGATTCCAAGCCGCAGGAGCCGCACCCTTTATTCATGGTCAACCTGTTGCTAAACCTGAAACCCTTGCAACCGCCATCCGCATTGGGAATCCTGCTAATTGGGAAAAAGCTTGGGCGGCATCTAAAGCGAGTACTGGGGAATTTAACGCGGTGACTGATACTGAAATTCTGTCTGCTTACCGTTTATTAGCGGCTCAAGAAGGGATTTTCTGTGAACCTGCCAGTGCCGCATCAGTAGCAGGGTTATTAAAAGTGAAAGATCAAGTTCCGACAGGTGCAACGGTGGTTTGTGTTCTCACAGGTAATGGTTTAAAAGATCCTGATTGTGCAGTTTCCCACAGTGGCAATCAAGTTAAGTCAGGGATTAAGCCTCAGATTGCAGAAGTTGCTAAGGCAATGGGATTTTAAGCATTTTCTGAATCGCCTACTCAATTGCTTTTTCTTAATCGAATTATGGCAAAGGCTTAATGGTTACTAATCCCCCAGCAAACCCTTGAAGATTCAACTCATAACCCTCAAGTAAACCCATGCCAACTAACGGTTCTGTTTCTGACTCATTGACTTCAATAACGATGGACGGCACGATGTCCAATCCGAATACCGAATATCTGTGCGTCAGGAAAACGTATCAATAATTGTTTGGCCGCCGTTAGGCTATCCTCAGCGACTTCAAAAGCTCCTGTTTCAATATCTATGGCTACAATCTTTTCATAATTGTCTTCTTCGACTTGGTGGCGCACCTGAGACTCGTAAATTTCGTGTCCACGCCGAGCAAATTCTTCTTTACTGTAGCGGGGTTGTCGTATTGTCATCGTTTCAATATGTTTTTTATGATTTTACTTTAACTAATTTTAGGGAATAACGGGTTTCAATATTATTAGCGGATGTTGGACTAATGACTAAAAACGTAATGATTATGAACGAAAGATCTTTTGATTCTACGGGTAATCCTGATGATGATATTCTGCCTGAATATGATTTTGATTATCGTCAAGCAAAATCTAATCGCTTTGTTTCGCAGGATGAAGAAAAACGGTTAAAAGTTGTTTTTTTAGATGAAGATGTGGCTAAAGTTTTTAAAACACCTGAATCTGTCAATAAGGTTCTCAGAGCTTTAATTGGATTTATGCCATCATAATTTTGCAATATTCACATTAGATATTGTTTGATTAGAAGGTAATTTAATTGTCTTCCTTGTTGTTTATTTTTTTATTTTTACTTCTATTGGTATCGATTGATTATTCGTTGTTTTTATATCTATAGGAATAGAATTATTTTTGACTGTTACATCTAAGGGAATAGGCACAGTCTTAGATTTGTCTTTAGAATCAGTGTTGACTATTATAGTTTTAGTTGGTTGTGCTTCTTGATTAACTGTTTTATCAAGATTATTTGAACAAGCAGTCCAAATAATAGAAATCCATGCAATCCCAAATATAAATGGTAAAAAACGAGGCGGAGAAAGCCAATTAAAAAAGCTACTTCTAAAGCGACTTGGAAGTCTACGGTTTTTACATACTAAATTAGAAGGGATTTCAAAAGACGTTTGATTTATATAATCTATAAGATTTAATTCATTGTTAATTCGTTCTCCTAGCTTCAAACCTAGCGTCAAAAAGCTAAATCTAAAATATCCTTCAGCATGACCTACAACATTCCCAGTAGGATTAAACTCATTAGCTGAAATCTGTTTAAGCTTATTTTTATCCTTAAATTCTGCCTTGATTTTCTCAAAAATAATTTTGTATTCTTTGTCAAATATTTTCATTTGTAGTTCTTGCCACATACGAACATAATTTTCTTGAGATCGAATTGCACGATCAAGAACTAGCCACGTTGAAACTGAAATAGCAATTCCAGTAAAGCCAATAATAAAATAAAACGATAATGTTAAATATTTTCCAAAACTAAAACCTAGAGCAGAAAACATAAAACCTTGAACTGTCGTCATCCAAGTTAGCCGCTTAGCAATTAGTTCATCTTCATAATGAATCCCTTTACGAGAAAATTCTTCTTGTTTTTCTAATTGCTGAATCAATTTCTCGCGTTTTTTGGTAATTAGTTTAGAAAAAGCCATTATCAATTTTTTTTGTTCATCGTCTGATAAATTATTAATACATTGCCAAAGTTCTACTTTTTTCTTTTTCTGTTGAATTTGTTTTACTAAGTGATCAATTAATTGATCTGATTCTTCTTTTTTCTTATTGATTAATGTCTGAAAATCACTTATTATTTCTTGCTTTTTTAGGAAAATCGAAATCCTTAATTTCAAATTATTAAATAAATTGTTATTTTTTTGATACAATTTTGTTTTATTTTTTAACTGCTGAATTAATTCCTGGCGTTTTTGCGTAATCAGGTTAGAACACAAACTTATTAATTCTTTTTGTTTCTGTTGATTGAAATCACCAATAAGTTGCTTAAGTTCTTCCTGATTATTTAATTTTTTAATTAAAGTTTTAGGCTGCTCCATAATTTTTTCATTAAAAGCAGTAATATTGTTTTGCAGTTTGCTGTCTAAGTCTTGATTAATAACAGAAACCTGTTCGCTTTCTGATTGTTGATTTTCTAATTGTTGTTTTAAAAAATTGATTATAGTATCTTCCAAAGTTAAATTATTCCATCCAGTATTGGTAAATATTGCTTGTTTAAGACAACTTAAAAGGACTTCTTGCTCTTCTAATGTAAGAGATAGAGATTGAATATGATATAAACCTTGTTGTACCGATGACATTTCGACTCCTTCTCTCTATCAACCTAATTCGCCTGTTTTTCGGTAGAGATGGGAATACAATAAATGAAATCCACGAAAATTGCAAGTAATAGCTCGAAATATAGATTACTGCGGCTGATATCGCGCTTGTATGTTTCTGGATTTAAAACAGCGATATAAAATTTAGGCGAGCTTTTTGTAATGTTAAAATTGAACAATCAATAAATTGAAATATTTAACCGACGATGACTGAACTTCTCCAACAAGCAATTGCTCAAATTGAACAACTGCCCCCTCATCAACAAGACGCGATCGCTTCTCGACTTTTAGCAGAAATGCAAGATGAACAACAATGGGAAACTCGCTTTAACAATACAACGGATGAGCAATGGGATCGAATGGCAGAAATGGTACGTCAAGAAATTACCAATGGACAAACAACGCTTCTTAATCAGATTTTTCTCTCTTAGAGATGAATATGATGAATTACTTAAAAAAAGCTAGGGCAAATTAGGATAAAACATGGAAATCCAACTTAATCGCTATATCGAAATTACTCCTAACATTAGAAGCGGTAAACCTTGCATTGCGGGTCGGCGGATTACTGTTGCGGATATCGCGATCGCCTATTTGCGATTAGGACAATCCTTAGAAGAAATTGCAGGAGAATACGACCTTACGTTGGCAGAAGTTTATACCGCGATCGCTTTTTACTACGATAATAAAGCCGCTATAGATGAAAGTATTCAAGCCTCAGAAGACTTTGCTGAATCTCTGCGTCCTCAATATCCTTCTTTATTGCAAGAAAAAATTAAAACCTTGAAAAATGCCAGCACGAATTCGTTACCACCTCGATGAAAATGTCTCTAGAGCGATCGCGCAAGGTTTAAAACGGTCGGGGATTGATGTTACCTCAGCCAAAGATGTCAAACTAATCGGAAAAAGTGATCTAGATCATCTGATGTTTGCTAAAACAGAAAAGAGAGTTCTTGTTACTCATGATGATGATTTACTGGTTTTAGCCCATCAGGGTTATGAACATTTCGGTATTGCCTATTGCCGTAAAGACTCTCGCTCAGTTGGTGAAATTATTCGCTTACTGATACTGCTTTATGAAATTGCACTACCTGATGAGATGAAAGGCAGAATAGAATATTTATAATGCGATCGCGCATTTGGGTTGCTGGATTTAAAACTGCGATATAAAAATTAGGCGATCTTTTTGTAATGTTAAAATTGAACAACTTCCTCTCTATCAACAAGACGCGATCGCGTTTCGATGAAATTCGGAGCAGACAGAATACTTTCAGGAAAAGCAATCTTTTGATATCATGGTAGATTAAGCGGACGTGGCGGAATTGGTAGACGCGCTAGATTTAGGTTCTAGTATCTCTGATGTGAGAGTTCGAGTCTCTCCGTCCGCATCTGAAAGGAGTTATTAAGCATTAATTAAATTCAATCGCAGTGTATAGCGTCTGTTTGTTTTTGCGTCCCTGTCCTCAAAATTTGGGGAAATCGAGGCAGTCAACCTTAACCATCAGCAAGCAAAACAGCGATCGCCAATCCTGAAAAAATAACCAATTGTTACCAATCCCGCAAAGAAACCATAAATTTAGGTAATTATGGTAAGTATTAGGAATTTTACGAAAAGCAAACTCAGTTATGTTGATTTGTCCTAACTGTAATCATAGCAATCCTGACGGGGCAACCCAGTGCGAAGCCTGCTATACCGATTTACCCCAACTGATCAAGTGCCCTAACTGCGGTGCCCAGGTACAAAGTGATGCTACCTTCTGTGGAAGTTGCGGAGCAAATATCGCCTCCCCCATCCCCGCTAGTGTCCCTGCACCGAGTCCTGTAGCCAGTGAGCCAGAACCGACGGTTAAACCCATAGCCGCCGTTAGTTCGCCGATTCCTAGTCCGCCTGTACCGAGTGTCAGCCCTGCTAAGCTGCCTGTTCAGGTAGCAACCCAACTGCAAGTCCAAACCGCTAGTTTTCTCCATGTCCAAACCCAAACGAAGCTGGATTTTCCCCAGGGGTTAGGGGTGATCCATATTGGGAAGCCTAATGAGCAAATTCCACCCGATATTGATGTTTCCGGCTTTCCCGACTCGGATGTGGTGTCCCGTGTTCATGCCGATATTCGAGTGGAAGGGGATGCCTATTATATTGAAGATGTGGGCAGTTCTAATGGCACTTATATTAATCACTCTCCCTTGCTCAAAGGCAATCGTCATCGCTTACGGTCAGGCGATCGCGTCGCATTAGGGAAAGGAGATTTAATGACCTTCATTTTCCAACTGTCTTGATCTTTACCCATCAGGGGGTTTCATGGGACAACAACGGCAACTGGGTTCAATTTTTGGGATTCCGTTTTATCTTGATTCTTCCTGGTTTTTAATCTTAGGTTTAGTTACCCTCGTCAATGCCAATCAAATTAACGAGGAAATTCTTTTTGGAAATAGGCTCTGGTTAGGTTGGCTGTTGGGGTTAATCCTGGCCTTAGGTCTCTTTGGGTCAGTGTTGCTGCATGAGTTGGGGCATAGTCTGGTCGCCCGTTCCCAAGGGATTAAGGTTAATTCCATCACTCTATTTCTGTTTGGTGGAGTGGCTTCGATTGAACGGGAATCTACAACCCCTGTTGGGTCTCTTTGGGTCGCGATCGCGGGGCCATTGGTCAGTTTTGCGTTAGCGGGATTATTTTCTATTTTAGGGACACTATTGCCTAATTCTGAGCTTTGGGTGCATTTTTCCGATGACTTAGGGAATATTAACTTTTTTTTAGGCGTATTTAACTTAATTCCTGGGTTGCCCTTAGATGGGGGACAGGTTTTAAAGTCGGTAATCTGGAAGGCAACGGGTGATCGCTTAGTGGGAATGCGTTGGGCGGCAAGAAGTGGCAAGGCTCTGGGGATTGTCGGATTTGGATTGGGATTATTGTTGATGTTAACCTTTGGCAATTTTGGAGGAGCCTGGTTAGCCCTGATTGGGTGGTTTGTCTGGAAAAATGCCAGTGCCTATGATCGGTTGGCGGACTTACAAACCAGTTTGTTAACCCTAAAAGCCGTCGATGTCATGACTAGGGATTTTCGGGTGATTGATGCAAACTTGACACTCAAGGATTTTGCCCAAACCTACCTTTTAAGTCATGATGGGTTGAATTTTCCCTACTATGCTGCTTCGGAGGGGCGTTATCGTGGTCTAATTCGTCCAGAAAAGTTACAGGAAATTGAACGTAGTCAATGGGATCACCTCACTCTCAATGATATTGCCGAAGCACTTACTGATATTCCCACTGTGGCTGAAACGACATCCCTTGCTACCGTTGTTAATCAATTAGAAGGTTATGGAGGACAACCCGCCGAACGTTTTTTAACAGTTTTGTCCCCCGCAGACGCGATCGCTGGTGTCATTGATCGAGGTGATATCGTTAAAGTCCTGACCCTGAAACACCGCTTACCCATTTCTGATACGGAAATTCAACGCACCAAAACCGAGTTTACCTATCCCAATGCTTTCGCGATCGCCTCCTTAGCTAAAAATTTAACCCCTCAGGAACTCACTCAATAAGCTGTTGCTCAGAAAAATAGAAATAAAATAATAGAAGCTAAACAAAGCCTGTTCAACTTCTACTCAAAAAGCAATTTCAAAAATTTTGAATGAATAAAATAATTTAAACTGAAACTTCGCTGACTTCACGAGTCAAATGATCAAACGGCGCATCAATAAAATCCGTATTGACCATTCCAGCTTCGGTTGCCAGATCCTTAACCAGTTCTTTCATGATTTGGATACCGCGAACCGTCGGGCCAATGGGAACGCCTAAGGAGTTGTAGGTTTCCCGCAATCCATATAAAACTCTCTCATCTAAAACGTTGTTATCCCCAGCAACCAAGGCATAGCTCGCATAACGGAGATAATAGTCCATATCCCGTAAACAAGCCGAAAAACGACGGGTTGTATAGGCATTACCGCTAGGGCGAATTAATTCGGGAACTTCTTCAAATAATAAAGCGGCTGCTTTTTTAACAATTGTCGAAGAATTGGCATTGATCAAGCTGGCTGCTGCAATTCGAGCCGTACCCGATTCAAAATAAGCTTTTAAAGAATCCATTGCGTTACGGTCTAGGTAACGGCCAGTAACATCATAGTTTTTAATTAAGGTCGTAACCGCGTCTCTCATTAAATTGTTCTCCTAACAGCAATTTGGGTGTGGCTTACCCAGAAGCCGAAATTTTGTTTATTTTAATATGATCAATTTCCCGTGAACTCAAGTCAAGTATCCTGAGCCACGATGACACAAAACTATAAAGTATTGTAAACAGGCTTCACTCAAAAAGCTTTATCTCTAACCAAGTATAGTAAACATCAAAATTGTTTCTATCTTCCCTTAAGGAATTCCTCTAGTGTCAGGTTAATATCACTGGCAATCGTTCGTAATAACGTGGGTGAAATATCACGTCCTTTATGGCAAGGAACCGTTGTTCCACGACCATCCTCATGACGGAACTGTTTATGGGAACCTCGCTGACGAACTTCTACAAATCCTAGCTTTTCTAAAATGCGGATGACTTCTTGCGGCTTGAGAACAGGAATTTTGCTCATATCAGGCGATCGCGATTTGCTGAGTCCCAATAAACTCTCGTTCTAAAAAAATTTCTTGATCCTCTAATAACATTTCAATCACCTCACGCAAATTTTGCCGTAATTCGTCTAAAGTTTCTCCCTGGGAATGTGCCCCTGGAAATCCAGGAACATAACCCACATAAAGACTAGTTTCTCGATCTTGTTCAATCACGGCGGTAAAAAGTTTCATGCTTAATTGCCTCAAAACAAAAAATTAAAGCTTTCTTTTAGTTAGCGACAAAATTGACTAATTTACCAGGGACAACAATCACTTTTTTAATTTCCTTACCCGTTAGATGTTTTTGGAAAATGTCGGAATTGCGAGCATGGGTTTCGAGTTCTTCTTTGGTGGCACTGGCGGGAACCTGAATCGTGCCTCTGGTTTTACCCATCACTTGAATAACTAAGGTGATTTCATCTACCACTAAGGCGTTGGGATCAGATTTTAACCAGGTTTGCTGATGGACAGAAGATTGATGACCCAAGTAATGCCATAACTCTTCACTGATATGGGGAGCAAAGGGCGCGAGCAGAATTAATAACGCTTCAATTCCTTCTTGATAAATGGGAGACTCAAAACAATTTGCCGCAGTTAAAGCATTGCTGAGCTTCATTAACTCCGAAATCGCCGTATTAAATTGATAGTCTCCGTCTAAATCTTCCGAAACGTCTTTGATCGCTTGGTGAACGGCTCGGCGTAGATCTTTTTCAACTTTCGTTTTAGGGGTTTGAATGGTTGCAGGGTTAATGGGTTTAGTTTTTTGACCTGTTTTTTCGCTGTATTCGGTGACTAATCGCCAAACACGGTTTAAGAAACGAAATTGACCTTCTACGTCTGCATCATCCCATTCTAAATCTTTTTCGGGAGGGGCTTTAAAGAGAATAAACATCCTGGCGGTGTCGGCTCCGTATTTACCTAAAACCTGTTGGGGATCAACGCCATTAAACTTGGATTTAGACATTTTTTCATAGAAAAACTCTAATTTTTCTCCCGTTTCAGGATCAATATAAAGTTTTTCGCCTTTTCCTATCCTGACTTTTTCTGAAGGAACATACTTACCCGTTTTCGGGTTTTTATAAGTTAAGCCCTGTACCATGCCCTGGGTTAATAATTTGTTAAAAGGTTCATCCACATTCACTAAGCCGCGATCGCGTAAGACCTTGGTAAAGAAACGGGAATACAGTAAGTGCAAAATAGCGTGTTCAATGCCCCCCACATATTGATCCACCCCCATCCAACTATTCACCTTATCGAGGTTGAAGGCTTCTTGGGCATTTTGAGCATCGGTATAACGCAGGAAATACCAGGACGAATCAATGAAAGTATCCATCGTGTCCGTTTCCCGTTTAGCAGGTTCCCCACAACTAGGGCAAGGCACATTGATCCAATCATCTAATTGGGCTAGAGGCGACGGGCCACGACCGCTAAATTTGACGTTATCGGGTAATTTAACGGGTAAATCCTGATCAGGAACAGGCACAGTTCCACAGCTAGGGCAATGAATGACCGGAATGGGACAACCCCAATAACGTTGACGAGAGATCAGCCAATCCCGTAAACGATACTGAATCCGTGCTTTACCATAACCCTGATCTTCAGCGTATTTAACAATTTCCGTTTTACCCTGAATCGAATCCATCCCTGTAAATTGGGAAGAATTAACCATCACCCCTGGTTCGGTATAGGCCGCCTGCAATTCGATGTCTGCATTATCCGCATCATCGGGAACGATTACGACCTTAATGGGTAACTGATTTTCCTTGGCAAATTTAAAATCCCGTACATCATGGGCAGGAACCCCCATCACCGCTCCTGTTCCATACTCATATAAAACATAGTCTGCAATTAAAATGGGAATTTCTTCTCCTGTAAAAGGATTAACCGCAATGCCGCCTGTTTTAATGCCGCGTTTTGGTTTATCTTCTGCCGTTCTTTCGATCTCACTTTGATTGCCCACCTCTTTGATAAAGGCTTCTACGGCTTCTCGGCGATCGCTGCTGGTTACTTGCAAAGTTAAAGGATGCTCAGGAGCTAAGACCACATAGGTTACGCCATAAACCGTGTCGGGACGAGTAGTAAATACCGCAATCTTTTCCGTACTACCTTGAATGGGAAATTCTAAATAGGCCCCGACGGATTTGCCAATCCAATTGGCTTGCATGGTTCTAACCCGTTCAGGCCAACCCGACAATTTATCTAAATCATTCAGTAATTGCTCGGCATAGTCGGTGATTTTTAAAAACCATTGCCGTAATAATTTGCGCTCTACAATAGCACCCGATCGCCAGGATTTTCCCTCACTATCGACCTGTTCATTGGCCAACACAGTTTGATCAATGGGATCCCAATTCACCGCTGCTTCTTTTTGGTAGGCTAACCCCGCTTCATAAAACTGTAAAAATAACCATTGCGTCCAACGGTAATAATCGGGTGAACAGGTTGCCACTTCCCGATCCCAATCAATCGATAAGCCCAATTGTTGGAGTTGTTGCTTCATCTGGGCCATATTTTGATACGTCCATTCGGCGGGCGGAATTCCCCGATCAATGGCGGCATTTTCTGCGGGTAAACCAAACGCATCCCAGCCCATTGGATGTAATACCCGATAGCCCTGCATTCGTTTGAGACGAGCGATCACATCGGTAATCGTATAGTTGCGGACATGGCCCATGTGGAGACTACCAGAGGGATAGGGAAACATGGAAAGCGCGTAAAATTTCGGTCGGTTAGCATCTTCTGGGGGTTGGTCTAAGCCCATCTCAGTCCAAGTTTGTTGCCATTTTTGTTCAATTTCAGCAGGGTTATAGGCAGCTACCACGACAGAATTTTCTCCTCTGGGATAAAGGGTGGGATTATTATTCGTTAAAAGACAGTCTTTTATCAGAATACAGGAACGAGTGATCAGGCTTCAAGGCTTGATAAATCTATACCCTCGGTTGTATTTAAGCGGGTAGAAAGTTTTGCTGCTTCAGAATTTTCGTTAAATCCATTGCACTTTCTAACAGGCAAGCATGACCACTTTGGGGTAGAACTTCTAATTGGGCTTGGGGAAATAGACTTTGTAAGCGTTGCCCTTCTTCAACGGACGATAAAAGCCGATCCGCTGCACTCGCAATAATTAAAGCAGGGCTGGTGAATTGCTTAAATTGGAAGGGTTCAATAAAAAAATCATAGAGTAACGACAATCGCCAACAAACAACCGCTTGGGGTAAGGTTCGCATGGCTTGTAATAATTCACGGCGATCGCAGGCTTCCACTCGACCTAAAGACGCTAAAAACGGTAACAACCCCAACGCAGAGGTATGGTGTACCAGTTCGGGCAACCAATGGCTGATGGAAATCCCAAAACTGAGCCACGAAGATTGACGCAAAGAAGAAGCCGGATTCACCAAAATTAGCTTATTAATCATTTCAGGTGTTTTAAGGGCAATCTTGAGCGCTAAACATCCCCCAAAAGACTCTCCACAAAGATAAACGGATTTTCGTTGTACTTCAGATTTAATGACTGCAATAACCCCCTGAGCTAATTCATCCCAAGTGCTCATATCGGTTGGGGGCAGAGCCAAGGAATAAAGGTTAAAAAAGTCAGATAGAGACTTACTTTGACGATGGATTAATTTTCCTGTGCCATCCATACCAGGCAAATAAATTAAAGCCGGTAATTCGGGACGTAGGGGGGAACAATTCAATAATTTCATTCAGGTTTTAGTGGGACTTCATCGATTTCAATCTAGGCGAACAGCTTACCTATTTCAACAAATCGGCTCGATTTCTTCTTGCAATACTTTGTGGCATTATTTATTAGTCTAACGCATCAAAGTTCGCTAATTTAGGTGAGAGAGCCTACGACTTCAGGGGTGGCAGTTGAGTATGTCTTTAGAATATGACTTAGTAATTATTGGAGCGAGTCTAGAAGGTATTTATGCTGCCGAGCAGGCCATTCAAACCAATAAACGCATTGCCCTCGTGGATCAAGGATTATCAACTCCCTCACTCCAACATCAATTTGTCCTTGGTCAGCTTACTCAATTCATCCATCACTATCGCGATCTACAAGCCCTCAATTATTTTGACCAGCCCCTACCGTCTCAGCGATTTTTACAAGTTACTCAGCAGTTAACCCCACATCATTATTACCGTGAGTTGGCAGCCGAAAAGTTAGCCAATTTAGCTGCTTTAGGGGTAGATGTGCTGTTAGAGAGCGGCAGTTTTACCAATTCACCCTATCTCGGTTTTGTGGTGGATAATCGTCATCTGCGATCGCGGGCCTATCTGTTAGCCACAGGTTCGAGCATTCGGGAGCCTAACATTCCAGAATTGAAGGAAATCAGTTACTTAACCCCAGAAACTTTTGATAAAGCCCAATTTAAAGAGTCACCACAAACCTGGACAATTATCGGTGCAACCCCAACGAGTATCCCTATTGCCCAATACTTAGCAAGTTTAGATCAAAACGTTATTTTACTCACTCAAAATGCTCATATTCTGCCCCAGGAAGATTCTAAAATTGCCCATCTTTTGCAGGCTCACCTGGAAGCAATGGGAATCCAAATTATTCCTCAAGCTTCTATTCAATCCGTTAAAAAAGTTAATCAAAAAACGGCGATCGCGTTATCGAATCAAATCCTAGAAACAGATAAAGTTTTATTAGCGACCGGCTATCAACCCCAAGTTGAAAATTTAAATTTAGAAAAAATTCAAGTTAATTATAATCATCACAGAATTTTAACTAATCATTATTTACAAACAACCCATCTTAAAATTTATGCTTGTGGAAATCTTCTAGGTGGTTATTCTATTCCTGACATTGCAAAATATGAAGCAAGAATAGCCGTAAATAACACCCTCTTCTCTCGAAAAATCAAATTAAATTACCCATCGGTTCCCTATCAATTTTTAACCTATCCTCATTTTGCTAGAATAGGACTAAACGAGAAACACGCCCAACAGCAGGATATTGACGTTCGAGTGATTACGTTGTATCTCAACTATTCAAATAATCCTCTTTTATTAAATGAAATCAAAACATTATGCAAATTAGTAATTGATACTCAAAAAAGAATTTTAGGCGTTGATATTTTCGGTTCTAATACAGACGAATTAATGACTTTTTTCAGCCTAGCCATTCAACAAAGTCTTAAATTAAACGAGCTAATCGCTATTCATCCTTCTTCACCTGTTATTTCAACACTTCTACAGGCTTTAATTGGTAGGATGTAAACGGTAAGTGATCAGAATTATAGGCATATTTCGTTAGAACTCTAAACCTTGCTATGATGGGTTTGAGCATTTTTGCCAAATTTTAAAAACCTGTGAGCGATCGCGTTGTTATGCAGACTTCTGTAATTCCTTCCCTTTTGACCCTACCCACTCGGACAGCGACAGTCAGCCGCACGACGAAAGAAACCGATGTGTTTGTTAGCCTCAATTTAGATGGTCAGGGAAAATGCAACGCCGCCACAGGTATCCCTTTCTTAGACCACATGCTCCATCAAATCTCCTCTCATGGGTTGATTGATCTCGAAGTCAGAGCCACAGGAGATATTGAAATTGACGATCATCACACCAATGAAGATGTCGGTATCACACTCGGTCAAGCTTTAGCCCAAGCTCTCGGCGATCGCAAAGGTATTGTTCGCTTTGGTCATTTTATTGCCCCCTTAGATGAAGCCTTAATTCAAGTTGCCTTAGATTTTTCGGGACGCCCCCATCTAAGTTATGGCTTAACCATTCCTACAGAACGAGTCGGCACCTACGACACCCAATTAGTGCGTGAATTTTTCGTTGCCCTCGTCAATCACAGCCAAATGACCCTACACATTCGGCAACTCGATGGTATTAACTCCCATCACATTATTGAAGCCACCTTTAAAGCCTTTGCCAGAGCCTCCCGCATGGCCCTAGAAATCGATCCCCGTCGGGCAGATACCATTCCCAGTTCAAAAGGTGTTTTATAATTTGTACATTTGTACAGTAGCTCAAACATAAACCCTTGAATCACAATCGACCTATCGGCATTGATCTATTTGCTGGGGCTGGTGGCCTCAGTTTAGGCTTTGAGCAAGCTGGCTTTGATGTAGTGGCAGCAGTAGAAATTGATCCGATTCATGCCGCAGTCCATCACTTTAATTTTCCCAATTGCATTGTTATTCCTCAATCCGTTACTCAATTAACAGGTAAAAGCATTAGAAAAGCAGCTAGTATTGGCGATCGCGCTATTGACATCGTATTTGGCGGCGCACCGTGTCAGGGTTTTTCTTTAATTGGGCAAAGAGCTTTTGATGATCCCAGAAATGGTCTGGTGAAAGAGTTTGTACGCTTAGTCAAAGAACTAGATGCGTCTTATTTTTTGTTTGAAAATGTAAAAGGATTAACCGTTGGCCGTCATCGTCAATTTTTAGAAGAGATTATTACTGAATTTGCGGCTATTGGTTATCAAGTTAAACTTCCTTGGCAAGTTCTTAATGCCTCTGCCTATGGCATACCGCAAGACCGTGAGCGTTTGATATTGTTGGGAGCGAAAAAGGGATTAAAATTACCCGACTACCCTCAAGCTTTTACTCGTGCGGCAGGTAAAACTATTGCAAAAAATTTACCCATTGGCCCAACGTGCCAAGATGCTTTGGGAGATCTACCAGAAGCCGAAGAATATGATGATTTAATAGAACAGGATACAGTTTTTACTGATAAGTGGGGAAAACCTAGTTCTTATGCCCACAAGATGCGCTGTTTAGACAAATCTGCATGGGAATTTGGCTATCCTCGGTATTGGGAACCAACATTATTAACGGCTAGTTTGCGAACCCTGCATTCTGAAATTTCTCGCCGCCGTTTCGCTGATACGCCACCAGGAACAATTGAACCTATTTCTCGTTTTTTCCGATTGCCGAGTCAAGGTATTTCTAATACACTTCGGGCGGGAACAGATGCTTCTCGTGGGGCTTTTACGAGTCCTCGTCCTATCCATTACGAAAAAGCTCGTTGTATTACTGTCCGTGAAATGGCGCGTTTACATGGTTTTCCTGATTGGTTCCGTTTTCATCAAACTAAATGGCATGGTGCGAGACAAATTGGGAATTCGGTTCCCCCTCCAATGGCACGAGCGATCGCCGCAGAAATTATTAAAGTATTAGAGATTATTCCCAGCCAGCCTCAGAAAAAACTATATTTAGGCGATACTCAATTGTTACAAATGATCATGTCTCAGGCCGCCCAATACTGGGAAATTCCCAATCCTATTGCTCAACGCGATCGCAAAAGCAACGTTAAGAGAAGAAAGCAATCGGACATTGAAAATATGATGTTGTCTATGAAGAAAGAAAAAAATAATGGCTAATTCGTCATCTAATCAAAATCGTTATCAGACGCTGATAGAGAAAATATTTCTAGATCGGTATGATAAATCAGCAACAGAGTTAATATTTGAGCGAGAAGAGCTTGTCAGTGCAGCAGATGAACTGTCTATTAATTTGCCTAAAAATTTAGGGGATGTGATTTATTCAATTCGATATAGAACATCAATGCCGCAAGCTGTAATTGACACGCAGCCAGAAGGTATGGAATGGATTATCGAAGGGGTCGGTCGTTCTATTTATGCCTTTAAACTGGTAAAAATCAATCGTATTATTCCTAATTCTGAATTGATTGCTATTAAAATTCCCGATGCTACCCCAGAAATTATTACTTCATACGCTCTGTCAGATGAGCAGGCGTTACTTGCAAAAGTCCGTTATAATCGCTTAATCGATATTTTCCTTGGATTAACTAGCTATTCATTACAAAATCATTTGCGTACTACTGTAAATGGTATTGGACAAATTGAGATTGATGAAATTTATGTAGGGATTGATAAGCAAGGCTGTCAATATATTATTCCTGTTCAAGCTAAAGGCGGCAAAGATCAATTATCAGTCGTTCAAACTAAACAAGATCTGCTATGTTGTAGCGAAAAGTTTCCACAGCTTGTCTGTCGAGCGATATCTACTCAATTCATGACTGACAATCTTATTGCTTTATTTGAATTAACTGTGGAGGATAATCAAGTAAAAATTGTTGACGAAAAACACTATCGCTTAGTCTCTGGCGACGAAATTTTAGAATCAGATCTACATCGCTACCGAACTTTTAGCGCACGCTAGTTTATTTTGGTAATCGACGGCTTTTACAAATGTTCATGTCTGAAGCCGTGCAATACTGGGGTGTAACGAATCCCATTGCCAAACGCGATCGCAAAAGTGGAGTGACCAAACGAAAACAAAGTGAAATTGAAGATCTACATTGATTAACCAAAAGACATTCAAAATTCCTCCGAAGCTTGTAATAGGATTCCTGAACGCAAGAGAGCATAATCGGGCTGGCCTATTCTCTAATATTAAGGTCTGTCAATCCGAGGAACTTTAGATATGATATATTTTGTATAAAGTTTAGACTAGGGATGAGTTCCCTTAAAACTCTACGATTTTGTTGGAAACAGTGAAATGCCTGACGCAATTACTGCGAAGATCCGATAAACTTGCATCAAAACTCCATCATCGCACTTTCTTAAGTAGCTGGATGCTCCCCAAACGACGGCGATCGCGATATCCCTAACAATTTCAAATTCAGCCCCTTTTGAGTAAAAGTGCTTTGAAAAAATAACATCAAAAATTTTTAGGAGAATCCTATGTTACACCGCAAGATTTATCAATTTTGTACAGATGGTCAGGATGTGTCTATTTACTTGCGGGATCAGCAGCGTTGGATTGAGAATGCCCGCATTATTGCTCTGGAAGGAGATTTGGTGACTATCCGCTATGAAGCCGACGAAGAAGACGAAATTAGTGCATGGGAAGAAATGGTTCGTTTAGAAAGTATTGGAGCAGTCAGCCGTAAACTATCTTCCGTATCCCGATTCAATTCGGACGTTATCGTCTCTGATGAATGCCCGGAATCGGAACAAATTTATGCCCGTTATCCTGAATCCAATCTAGACGAGGAAGAAGCCGATCCCGATTAAATTAAAGATGGCAGTCTCCTAAGAATGGGGCTAAACCTATTAATATTTCTCACTTTTTAATTCATCTTTGGCTGTTCGGTTTCCCCTTCCCTGTAAAATGGGACAAGCAGTTAGTCGTTTTTGTATCTGGACAGAGAAAACATGGGTGAAACAATGCTTGCACAAAGGGAGACAACAGCATTTGATCTGGCTTCTTACCTCCAGGCTAAAAAAGAACTCGTCGAGATTGCCCTCGATGGGTCTCTTTCTATCATGCGGCCAGAAAAAATTTATGAAGCCATGCGTTACTCTTTATTAGCAGGAGGAAAACGCTTACGTCCCATTCTCTGTTTAACGACCTGCGAACTCATGGGCGGAACCGTAGAAATGGCCATGCCAACCGCTTGTGCCTTAGAGATGATTCACACCATGTCTCTGATTCATGACGATTTACCGGCCATGGATAACGATGATTATCGCCGAGGAAAATTGACGAATCATAAGGTTTTTGGAGAAGATATTGCCATTCTTGCCGGAGATGGTTTATTGGCTTATGCCTTTGAATTTGTAGCGACCCAAACCCAAAACGTGGCACCGAATCATATTATCGACGTGATTGCCCGTTTAGGAAGAACCGTGGGCGCGGCAGGTCTGGTTGGGGGTCAAGTATTGGATTTAGAGTCAGAGGGCAAAACGGATATTACGGCTGAGACCTTAAGTTTTATTCATACTCATAAAACGGGAGCTTTACTAGAAACATCGGTGGTTTCGGGGGCAATTTTAGCCGGAGCCACGGATGACGATGTACAACGGCTGTCTCGCTATGCGAAGAATATTGGTCTAGCGTTCCAGATTGTGGATGATATTTTGGATATTACGGCAACTCAAGAGGAATTAGGCAAAACGGCTGGCAAAGATTTACAGGCTCAAAAGGCGACCTATCCGAGTCTCTGGGGGATTGAAGAATCGAGAAACCAAGCCCAAAGCCTCATTGATGATGCTATTGCCGAATTGGAGGGTTACGGAGACCCCGCAGAGCCATTACGGGCGATCGCGCAATATATTGTGAGCCGTAAGAACTAACTTCTCCCCTCTTTCACCCTTTTTATCGATTTTTATGCAGGAATTCGGAAGTCTTCTCCACAATCAAGTGCTTAATGTTTCGGTGGCGGCCTGTTTAATTGCCCAAGTAATCAAGGCAATTGTGGATATTGTTCGTAACGGTAAAATTAACATTAAAACCCTATTTTCAACGGGGGGGATGCCGAGTGCCCATTCTGCGCTAGTAGGAGCCTTGGCCACAGGGGTCTGTCTACAAAGCGGTTGGGATAGTAACGAATTCGCGATCGCGTCCCTATTTGCGGCTATTGTCATGTACGATGCAGCCGGAGTTCGCCAAGCGGCGGGAAAACAGGCCCGTATTCTCAATCAAATCATTGATGAATTATTTCAAGAAGAGCACAAGTTTAATGAAGAACGCCTGAAAGAATTGCTGGGTCATACCCCAACTCAAGTGTTAGTGGGGCTTGCCTTAGGAATCGGCATTGCCATTTTAGTATTGCGTCCCCTTTAATTTTCTACCCAACTGCTCCGCCAGGCCTGTTCGGCTTCGACAATACGGTATTCCCGTTGCAACTGACGGTATTGTTTACGGAGTTTACCCAATTGTTCTAAGGAATTACGCAGTTGTTTGCGAGCATGGTTTAAATCAGGGTGACTAAATTCGATTTCCGTTAGACGTAAATGAATCGCCGTAATTTTAGCCACCATCACATTTTCTGGCTCTAGGTTCTCTTCTTCCTCGCTAGAAGAGGATTCGGCTGTCGCTTCGATTACTAAATTCAAGATATTAGGCATCCCCGAACGTCCAATGGCCATGCCATTCTCTTCAGCCTGTAAAGCCATCTCTAGAATTTTAGGGGGAAATTTATTGGATAAAATTGCAGCCCCTTGCAGTAAGGCATTAGCTTCTTTAGAGATTTTTTCCAAGGTGTCCTGAATTTCTTGATCAACCTGAGTTCCCCATTGCAGCAGATGCTCTGGGTTTTTGATCGAGATTGGGGCTTTAGACGTTAGATTTTGCGATGTTTCCGACGGCAATAAGTCGCTTTCCGATACGGATTGAGCATTGTGAGGTATACTTTCACCCATCGTTTCCGAGTCAGTATCTGTACTAATATCTTCCTGCTCATCTCTCAATAGGTCAGCTTGCCCTTGTAAAGCGGCAAATAAGTAATTTTCAAATTGTCGCCCCAGCTGACGCAATCGTTCCTGCAACCGTTGGCGTTGGTTAAAGGTTAACCGCAAAAAAGCGTCGGGATAGATCTGCGTACAAATATGATGAGCTGCTAAAATTAATTGGTGCTCAACGGCTTGCCCCAATAGTTTTAAATATTGACGATAAAAGGGCTGAAATTCTTTAAAAAAAACAACCGTATCATCTTCCAATTTAATGACTTTTTCTTCAATACTCGGCAGCGATCGCGACATAATTAATTTCTGTAATTAGCGAAGACCAGAATACTTTTTCAACTATTATAACAGTTTAAAAACTTTTATCGATAACCAAGATTATTGTCTTCCCTAAGCTAGTTAAACCTTAAGGTTCTATTCATTTAAAGAGATTGGAATTGAGACATCAGGGATTGACAAACCACGCGATGATTATGATGCCGAGATTGCTGTAATGCAGAATTAATAATCTTTAGATCTAAATCAGGCAATACCAAAGATGTTTGAATACGTTGGCTTCCTTGTTCAAATATTTTAAAAGCAATTATTCGAGCATTTTCAACATCAACAACCCAATACTCTTTAACACCCATTTCTTCATACAAAAGACGTTTATTTCCTAAATCATCTGCTAAGCTAGATTTGGCAATTTCAATCACTAAATCTGGAGCAGAATATTCATCTAAATCAATGATGCTTGTTCCATAGGGGATTAAATCCGCTTGTTGACCAATATAATAGGATAAATCTGGTTGAGCTTCCCTGATACCAAGTTTACGATAGGAGCAGTTATCGCGACTCTGAAAATCAATTTGTTGAATGGTTGCGTATAAATTAACCGCATAATTTACGAGGCTATGATCACAAGCATGATCGCTACCAATGGGAGACATATCAAAATAGGAATGATGTTGATAATAGTAACTTTTGCCTGAAGTGGTTTCCAGTTGATCGAGGGATTGGAGATAATCCTCCCAACTAGTCGCTATCCAAGTTTGGGGGGGGTTTAGGGTAGAGACGGGTTTCATACATTTAAGACTAATGATTTAACGAGATTAATTCTTTTGATAGGGTAAATTTTGAGTAATTAAAGACCAACCTGATCGAGATTCTCCGAGTATTTTAAAGGAAGCTTGATTCAGTTTTTTTAACGTGTTCTGATCGAGTAATAGATAGCGGAATTTCGCGTTTTGTCCATCGCTGATGATGGCTGTGGGATTAGTCGGGATAACTTGGTGATCGCTGTAGAAATTTAAATCGGATCGGATTTTTGGAAATGAGGTATAAACAACTTGATTTTTAGGAACAAATTCTTGAATCAAACTACCCATTGTTTTAATCGGAAACGGATCAGCCCGAAAGCCTAGCCAAAAAGAGGTATTAACCCATAAAAGGAAAGAAATATAAATTCCCCAAAAGAAAATAGGGATAAATTCATTTTTTTGCTGATCAAATAAGTTGGCGGTCATGCTTAAGGTTAACGACAAAAACACGAGAATCAAAAGAACAAAGGGACGATCTTTGGGGGTTAATAACGGGATGGGAAAATTCAAATAAAAACACAGAGAAATAAAAATCATCCCTAAAGCAAAAAAGAGAACCGCAATCCGCAAAAGTTTGGGATAGGGTTTTTCTGGGGGAAAATGGCGAATTTTGTTGAAAGCGATCGCGCTCAAAAAGGCCAAAGCAGGATAAAACGGAATTAAGGCAGCGTCCCAAATACCTGGCATTAAATAAGTGAGTAAACTATAACTCCCTAACCAATTCAGCAGAAATCTAGCCCAACTCCAATGTCGAGATTTCCACACAACGTGGAAACCGTAAATCGCAAACACGAACCAAGGCAAAGAATAGGAGATCAGTTTCAACCCACCCAAGGCGATGAGTTTTATCCCTGATCTTTGTAAAGAGAAATCTACTGGAAAAAAGATTGCTTTGAAAAAAGGAGAACCGTAATGATAACCTTGCCAGCTATACCAAGCGAAAGCGGGAATTAAGCCTAATAGGATACCGACACCTATGAGGGGAGATTGTAACAAGCGAGGAGTATCTTGACCCCAAAAGACAATGAGAGGAATCGGGAGTAATAAACCGAGTAAAGGTTGACTGAACAATAAACCCGTTAACGACAATCCCACCAGTAACGCAAACCGCAGATCTCGCCGCGATCGCAAGATGCCTTGAATTAATAAAACAGTGAAAAAAAGGGCTAAACCATAATTCGTTGCCAAACGTCCCCAATAAACCACCGGAAAGAGGGTCAGATAGACTAAAGCAGCAAAAACCGCCGTTAAACGATTCCGAAACAGTTCGATTCCTGTTCGGTACAACACGGGGATCGAAATCGCACTCAACAAAGCAATCGGGAGTCGCGTTGTCCATTCCTGAATGCCCCATAACCGATAGGCGATCGCGATCAAATCAGGCACTAAAAAAGACGTACCAAAATAGGGCTTTCCAAACAAAGTCGGCGTAAACCACAGATGAACCTGCTCCGAAAAAGGTAAGGTTGATTGAGCAATCCCCCGGCCAATCTGCGCTACAATAGCTTCTTCACCCTCTAAAAGGGGCCCATTCCCCAAATCAAGACCGAATAATAGTAAAGCGGCAATTAATAATCCTCCCAGACATAGCCATTCTAGCCAGCGTTCTTCCTTGCGCCATTGGTGATAGATGCTCCGGAAAACAGAAGGTGAAGAATTCATAGCGGATAATACCCAAAGTCAGCGATCGCGCATTCTTTCTCTAGTGTAAAAACAATTTACCCAAAAGTCTGCTCTATACTCACTTTTAAACACTTCCCCCGTTCCCCCTTATTCTTTTCTAGCCATTTCCCCAGAAAGGCATTACCATTACAGGTGCATGGAAGGATCCCTCAACCTAACACTCCAAATTGTGATCACCGTACTGGCAGGCATCAGTGCTCAGGTGATTGCGGCCTATTTTAAAGTTCCGAGTATTGTCTTTTTACTGATTTTTGGTATCGGTTTAGGCTCCGATGGTTTACATCTTCTCCATCCCCAGCAATTAGGAATGGGATTAGAAGTCATCGTTTCCCTTTCGGTTGCCATTATTCTCTTTGAAGGGGGGTTAAATCTCAGTCTTCGAGAATTGGGGCAAGTGTCAGGCAGTCTCCGCAATCTAGTCACCCTCGGCACCTTAATCACCTTAGCAGGGGCAGGGATGGCCGCCCATTGGTTTGCTGAATTTCCCTGGGCGATCGCGTTTCTCTACGGTTCTTTGGTGGTAGTGACTGGGCCAACCGTTGTTGGGCCCATGATTAAACAAGTGCAGGTGGAGCGTTCCGTTGCGACCCTCCTCGAAGGAGAAGGCGTGTTAATTGATCCCGTTGGGGCCATTTTGGCCGTTGTTGTGTTAGAAACTATCTTTAAAACGAATACTAGCTTTGAAGGTGATATTCGAGAAATTTTAGTGGGTTTATCCCTACGGTTAGGGATTGGACTCGGTATTGGCATCGTTGGCGGTGGCTTACTCAGTTTCTTTTTAAAAAAAGCCACTTTTTTATCCGATGACCTAAACAATTTAGTGGTTCTAGCCGGAGTGTGGGGGATTTTTGGGGGTTCCCAAGCGTTAATTAGTGAATCTGGCCTCATGGCAACTGTTGCTACAGGTATTATGCTCAATTCTTCCGAACTTCCCGATGAGCGACTTCTCAAACGATTTAAAGGAAAATTGACGATTCTCTGTGTTTCAGTCCTATTCATTCTTTTAGCGGCCGATCTATCCCTAAAAAGTGTGGTTGCCTTGGGTTGGGGCAGTGTGGTTACTGTTCTCTGCTTAATGTTTATCGTCCGTCCCATCAGTGTTGGATTTTGTACCCTCAATAGTGGCTTAAATTGGCGGCAAAAATTATTTGTAGCATGGATTTCTCCACGGGGGATCGTTTCGGCCTCTGTTGCTTCCCTGTTTGCCATTTTATTAACCGAGCAAGGCATCAACGGGGGGGACTCCATCAAAGCCCTCGTATTTCTCACCATTATGATGACCGTGTTCATTCAGGGATTAACTGCCCGCGTTTTAGCCAAAATCCTGGGAGTTACCTCCTCAACCACCACAGGAGCCGTCATTATTGGTTGTACTCCTTTAGGACGGTTAATTGCCAAATTGTTCCAAATACAAGGAGAATCAGTCGTTTTGATTGATACGGATCCCGAAGCTTGTCAGGCAGCCGAAGGGGAAAATATCCCTGTTTTTCAGAGTAGCGGTTTAGATCCCAATGTCCTCGAAGAAGCGGGCATTAATTCGATGGGAACTTTTATGGCGTTAACCAGCAATGGAGAGGTCAATTTAGTTTTGGCGCAACGGGCCCTAGAGGAATTTAAACCGCCCCGTGTCTATGCCGTTTTTCCCCATAAAGCGGAAGACGATCCCTCAACGGCTCCATCTAAAGGGATACAAAAATTTATTGATCACAAAGCCTTTAAAACTTGGAACCAATACTTGAAAGATGATCAGGTGAAGTTAGGCAAAACGGTTTTTCGTGAGGTGGGCTTATCGTTACAACAGGCCCATATCCAAGCGTTAGTGCGCTCCGGCGAGTTGCTCCCCCTATTGGTTAAACGTCAAAAAATTTTACAACTGGTTAAAACAAATGAAGATTGGTTACCCGATGAGGAAGTTTTTTATCTCTTGCATGATCCTCGCCCTACCTTGCTGAAGCGTTTATCCGGTGGTGTGCAATCTTCCCGTTTGGCATTGGCCGTTTTGCCAGAAGTGGAAGAAGTCCCGCTCAGTAATGGCAGTTCGGAGGTCGAAAATCTAACGGCCTTTCAAGAAGATTGATGGGAATAATGACAGCAAGAGAATGGCTTATTTCATCCCTAGAGCGCGATCGCGATTTGAATGCCCCATAAAATTTAAGCTATTCAAAGATTAAATTAAATTTGAATAGATAATAAGGCTCACTTAGAACCTATCCGAAAAATGTGAGAAGTTTGCGGCCGATGATCAAACAAGCAGCAATCTGAATAAAGCCCAAGTAGGATTGAGAAGATTTGGCCCATCGAATAAGGATGCCTCGGAAACGATT
>JAYKGY010000013.1:0-28520 GCA_035285545.1 Snowella sp.
TCTTGTATGATATTTTGTACACTAATTTGAGGCAATTTAAGAAGATTTTCGAGAAAGTACAACATAGTTCAGTCCTCATATAATGTATACCATTATACACTTCTCACTGCTAACCGCGGAGAACCAATTAAATTTAAGCCAAAATAATTCATTAAGAGGCAATTAAAATGACAGAGATAGATTTTTCTGCTAAAAGTATTTTAGAAGAAACAATTGAAGAAATTCAACGAACTCCCCAAGAATATTTACCGAGTTTATTACAAATTATTCGTCTATTTCGTGAAAGCGTAACACTTAAATCGGCCGAAGAAAGTTTTCGTCAGGGATGGCAAGAAGCAATGACAGGCGATACCATTCCTATTTCTGAGCTTTGGGAAGGAATAGATGCAGAATAATGAGAATAGTATTCAAATAGAAGCAACCTCTGAATTCAAGCGTAGCCTACGCAACTTAAGCAAACGTTATCGTCATATTCGCTCTGATATTCAACCTATCATTAACCAATTGCAAGCAGGTCAAATTATTGGCGATCAAATTCCCAGAACTGGTTATTCTGTTTTTAAAGTTAGAGTTAAAAATAGTGATATTCAAAAAGGAAAAAGTGGAGGATATCGCTTTATTTATTATCTAAAGACTTCTACTCGTATTCTGCTGGTGACTATTTATTCAAAATCAGATCAGGGAGATATTTCAGTAGATACTGTTTGCAAAATAGTGGCAAATTGGGAATCCCAGTGAACTTTAGCTTTAAAAATAGCTGATCAACTCTTGGTATAATTAGCAAGCTCATAGAATTTTTAATTTTAGTATCATCAATGACAACAGCGTGGGTATTTCCAGGGCAAGGATCACAGGCGATCGCGATGGGGAACGACTTAACCGAACTTCCCATTGGCCAACAAAAATTTAGTGAAGCCGAACAAATTCTCGGTTGGTCAGTCATCGAAAAGTGTAACGGCAACGAAGAAGAACTATCACAAACGCTCTACACCCAGCCCTGTTTATACGTTGTTGAAAGTATTTTGTCCGATTTATTGCAGGAAAAAGGCTATAAACCCGATTTTGTAGCAGGCCATAGCTTGGGGGAATATTCGGCTCTCTATGCCGCAGGGGTTTTCGATTTTGCCACGGGTTTAAACCTCGTTAAACAACGGGCGATTTTGATGAACAGTGCAGAAGGCGGAAAAATGGCCGCACTAATGAAATTTGACCGTGACCAACTCAAAGCAGTGGTAGAAGCAACGCCTAACTTAGTCTTAGCCAACGATAACAGCGAAGAACAGGTGGTTATTTCAGGAACCCCTGAAGCGGTGGATAGTGCCCTAAGCCAAATTAAAGCGAAACGAGCCGTTCCCCTCAAAGTTTCTGGGGCTTTTCATTCGCCCTTCATGCAAGACGCTGCCCAACAGTTTAAAACCGTTCTAGAAGGTGTTTCCTTTGCCGATGCCCAGGTTCCTGTGTTATCCAATGTTGACCCCTCTCCTGAAACAGCGGGAGAAGTCTTAAAAGATCGCTTAATTCGACAAATGACAGGTTCTGTGCGGTGGCGTGAGATCATGTTGCAATTTTCTTCGTTAGCGATCGCAGAAGCTTGGGAAGTTGGCCCCGGTAAAGTCTTAGCAGGGTTAATTAAACGAACGAACTCAGCAATAATCTTAAAAAATATCAGTGGAATAACTGACTTATAACCAACAACCTGTAACTTATAAAGGAGAAACCAAGAACAATTACTGACCAAAAATCCGAGAATCTTCGGATAAAATTAAGCAGGAAATAGAAAGTTGATGGCGATCGCTAGCATGGGATGTTCCAGGTTAGCCCCGTCATGACTAACGGTCTTACACAAATTACTACAGTCGTGAATCCACACTAAGGAGAGTCTCTTGTGTCAACCCATAAAATTTTGGTCATTGATGACAGTAAAGTTATTCGGATGCGTGTGCGAGACATGCTACCCCAAGGCAACTTTGAAGTCCTAGAAGCAAGAGATGGCGTAGAAGGCTATAACATGATTCGCAGTGAAAAGCCCAATTTGATTTTGCTGGACTTTTTACTCCCTAAAATGAGTGGCTGGGAAGTTTTTCAAGAAGTTCAAAAGGAGCATGAACTCAAGTGCATTCCCCTTGTCCTCATGTCGGGACGTAAAGAAGAAGTGCTAGAGAAACTTGCCGAACCTTTTGAATATTTTGCCTTTGTCGAAAAACCTTTTGAACAACGTGAATTAGTTGCGGCGATCAAAGAAGCCATGATGAAGGCGAAAAAACATCCCAAACCCGTTGGCTATACCACCACTGATCCCGGCAGTCGAACCACCTCACCAGGGGATACAGCGTCAGAAATCCAAGCTCTCAAGCAACAAGTGGCCAAAATGAACGGCGAAATCGAAACCCTGAAGAAACAGTTATCTCAATTAGTCGCCTATATCAAGCAGAAAATCTAACCCTATTGGCTCAGATCTTCTTAAAAGTTGATGTTTTGATGGATTCTGTCTTTTAAAATCCTAATTTTTCTAAGATGGGATGAGTGGAGACAATATGACGATCTAATCCCAGTTTTTGGGGTTCTACGCCCAAGGCTAGGGCCACTAATTGGGGAAGATGTAAAACGGGTAGGGCTAAGGATTTATCTAAAACCTTGGCAATTTCGGGTTGTCGGGAATCTAATTGTAAATGGCAGAGGGGGCAAGGGGTAACGATACAATCGGCTCCGGCAGCGATCGCGTCTTGGATGTGCTTTCCTGCTAAACGGAAGGATTCGGTAGTGGCATAACTGGAAACGGGCCAACCACAACATTGAGTCCGCCCAGCGTAATAAATGGGATTAGCTCCCACGGCTCGAAACACATTTTCCATCGATTCCGGTGCAAAGGGATCATCAAAGGGAATGCTGGTTTGGGCCCGGAGTAAATAACAGCCATAAAACGCCGCACAGTTTAACCCAGACAGCGATCGCGTCACTCGTTTCTGTAGTTCTTCTAACCCGTAATCCCCCACTAAGGCCCAGAGGATATGTTTAACTTCCGTTGATCCCTGGTAGGGAGAACAATTTTCTTTTTGTAAGTAGCTGTTAACCTGGTTTAAATAATCGGGATCATTGGCTTTAGCCTCTTTTAATCGCTCATCCACATGACCAATCACCCCTTGGCAGGTACTACAGTGAGTCAATAAGGGTAAATTCAACGATTCAGCTAGGGCAATATTGCGAGCATTTACCGTGTCTTCCAATAATTGGGAATCTTCCTTAAAAGTCCCCGAACCGCAGCAGGAAGCCTTTTTAAGTTCAATTAATTCAATCCCTAATGCTTGGGCTAGGGCGGCAGTTGATTGGGACAATTCACGGCAGGCTCCCTGGGCAACGCACCCAGGAAAATAAGCGTATTTAAGCGATGTGGTCATGGACAAAGAAAAAAGAACACTATTTCGATTGTGCGCTAAAGCCCGTCAAGATGGGTGAGGAGTCGTATATTTTTTAATGATTACTTTTAGCAAATGATTAGCGAGGTTGAGGTTTCATTGTCGGTTTATTTTGGGAAAGGGGGCTAACTTCACAGACGTAGGGAAACATTACTGTTAAGCCTTTAGTATTCCCCACATATTTCCCTCGATGATCATAGACCTGATCGCTATTGCTGGCACAACGGGCATACCATTTGTAGTTACGATTTGAGTTAATCGGACGGAGCAGAAAATATTGTTTATCTCCTACGGCTCCTTGCCCACGATTCACGACCACATTGCCATAACCCGGTAAGTTATAAAAACGTTTTTCATTCGGCCCTAGACCACCACCGCCTAAGTTAAAGTTGGGCTGACGTTCAACTCGGTAATCCACCATACGATTCGATTTACTGACAATGCAGTAACCCTGTCCACGATAATCGGGAATTGTCCAAGTTACCCGATAGTTTGATCCTCTTTGCTGAAATCCTGTAATTTTGACTTCATTGGAGGTCAAGCGAAATCGATCCATTGTGTAATTCGCGCAATAATCCGCCTGTTGTACGCCTGGTGCGATCGCGTTTGCTGGAAGAGGGGCTAGGGCAAGTAATCCTGTAAGACCGACAAAAATAGATTTGAGCATAGTTTTTTGAGACTTAATTCAACGATAAACTTGGCTGTCATAGTTATTGATGTTCATAGAATGCCTTAAAGTTCCAGATCAACCAATTACAGTGTTTTTTTACTTATTGGCGTTTGTTGGAAAGTTTTAAATAACCAAAAAATTCAGTTTTGTAGGGTGCATTAATGAAATGTAATGCGCCATATTTTCGTTGCTGAAGTAAGCAGAGTTGGGACGATATGATAAGAAAAGAGCGACTACTTAACACTATTTAAAACGAGTCAAAATATGTCACTGTCCCATAATATTGAACCCGCAATTACTCGAACGGAGCGTGGTCTAACAATTTCTGGCACACGTACTAGCCTTTATGATGTGATTGATCTTTTGAAGGCTCACTATCCCCCTAAACTCATTCGTGACACATTTAGCCTCACGGATGCACAAATTAATGCCGCTTTGTTTTACATTGAGGCAAATCAGTCTCAAGTTGAGGCTGAGTATCATGAGGTTCTTCAAAACAGAGAAGAAATTCGTCAGTACTGGGAAGATCGTAACCGTGAACGCTTGGCTCGAATCGCAACAATGCCACACAAGCCAGGGAAAGAAGCTTTTTGGGCAAAACTTGAGGAGCACAGAGCGAGACGTGCTGTACACAAACAATGACTTTCTTGGTTGACTATAATCTTGATGGTTACGCGCTGATTTTTCTCGGTATATTGGCGAAACGCGGCTGGCTAGAGTTCCAGTCTGTTCAATTTGTTAGCTTTAGAGAGGCTGATCTGTCAATGGAAAGTAGCGATCGCGTAGTTTGGCGTTATGCTCAAGAACATCAGATGATGCTCCTCACTGCTAACCGAAATATGAAAGGAGAGGATTCGCTTGAGCAGGTTATGCGGGAAGAGAATACAGAGACCTCATTTCCAGTATTGACGATTGGGAATCTTGATCGTTTGAGTGAAGCCGAATATCGAGAGCGTTGTGCTGAACGGTTGATCGAAATCGCTGTAGATCTTGATAATTACAAAGGGGTTGGTCGGCTGTTTATTCCATGATCTCGCCAGGGCGATCGCAACGAATCGCAACGACAGGAAGAGGAGCTACAATAATTCGTGACCGCTCTGCTGGTAGCTTGCCTCAGTTCACAAGATTAAGACAAAAATAATCCTCCTGAAGTGAAGTTATCAAGAGAATTTACAAATTATTTAAGTTTAAAATCAGCTATTTTAACTTTCTTTGAATTCCAAGGTTTCTTCTGCTGTGCCTGCATGAACTGTTTTCACCCATTTTAGGCGTTTAGGACGGATCGCCATTCGAGTCGTTACACAGGGCATAATCACCAACCAATGAACCATATAGAGCGTTCCCAGTAAGGATTGACCTAAATAATTTAAAAATTGCGGGAACGTAAATTCAGAGGAACTATGCAGACGACGCAACCCTTTATACATTCCAAACCCTGATAGGGAAAGAGCGACACCTGTTAAGGGGGTTAACATGGGCAAATGATGACGGGCGATCGCCATGACAAAATCAGGAACCGCAGCAGTTGGGAGAATATATTGCATTAAGAGAAAAGCAACTAGATCCACCCGTTTTTTAACGCCCAGGGGTTCAGAAACAATAAACCGCCAATAATCTAAATAACGTTGATAGCCCCCTTCTGCCCAACGGTTACGCTGATGCCAAAGCGCGATCGCGGTTGTTACCCCTTCTTCCCCCACCGCAGGATTCATTAAAATCCCGATTTTCCAGTTATCGAGATGGAGCCGGATCGTTAAATCCAAATCATCGGTAATGGTTTGCTCATTCCAACCGCCGCAACTATCCAATGCCTTACGCGCCACAAATTGACCGTTGCCCCGTAGTTCTCCTAAACCACCCGTGACAATCCGTTGTTGTTGAAAATAAGCGTCTAGGGCCATTTCTACGGTTTGGCCTTTTGTCCAGAAATTCTCGTCAGGATTCGCGATCTCTTTCCGAACCTGAACCGCCCCCATTCGTTCTTGTTGGAATAGGGGAACCACACGACGCAATAAATCCGAAGGAACCAAAGCATCCGCATCAAAAACCCCAAGAATATCGCCTTTTGCTAAAGGTAACACCTCATTTAACGCTCCCGATTTGCCACCGCCCGCGCCCATTGGACGATGAATAACGTTGAGTTGAGGATGTTGTAAGGCTAATTGGTCTAAAATTTGGGGAGTTTTATCGGTACTATAGTCATCAATCACCCAAATATCGAGCTTTTCTTTTGGATAATCTAAATTACACAGTTGGAGAACTAATTGCTCAATAACGGCTTCTTCATTTTTTGCTGCTACCAATAAAGAAACCGATTGGGCTGTCTTTAAGGCTTCCTCGGTTAAAGGTTCTGTTTCAGGTTCGGGTTTGGCACTAATTAAACGGATCGTCTGGATTGCTAATAAAACCGCAAAGCCGACAATGGCCCAAATGCCCCAACTCACCGAATGCAGACCAATAACCACCGCCCAAATGAGCATTAAGACAAAGGCTGCTTTCTTTCTTCGCCCTTCACCGCCCATAAAAAAATCACTTCTAAATTCTTCTTCCTCGGCTTCGGGATCAGTCCACTCCGACAACAGGGAACTGATGGGGTCTAAGGTGTTGTCTGTGTCCTCGTCTTTCCAAAACTCTTGGGGCATAGGTCAGTTGATTGATGAATGAATTGATGAAGAATTGAGCAGTGAATGAGTAAGAAAAAATGTTAGGGATTACTAACTATAGGACTTATTCTAGCTAAAGTGTTAACGTTTTTTAATAATGGGCGTTTAAATTGCTGGGGTTGCTTGCCGTGATAAACTCCTGTGATCACCCTAACTTGCTATCTCTGCGAAATTTTTGGACAATTTATAAACGTCATTCTCTCGCTGAGTTGCTTCATTTAAATTAACGGTTATAAATCCTCGATATGATTAGCCATTTACTTTTGTTGTCCGCGATCGCCCTTGCTTCTATTGTCTGGGTTGAAATCATTCGAGATTGCTATCATGCCCTGGCTCACGTCTGGCAACCGTTATATCGCCTGCATGTGTGGCATCATCGGGTATTTCGTCCCGACCTATCGGTGATGAGCGAGGAGATTTACCGAAAAGCCCATTGGTATAATGATGTGCCTGAAGCCTTGGTGATGTTAACTTTCAGCTTTTTGCCTGGGTTAATTTTATTGATTTGGGGCTTTCCTGATGCCTGGGTCAGCTTAGCCGGTTCGATTTATACCGCTAGTTTCTTGACAACGGCGATCGCGAGGGGGGCAGGAGTCCCCAACATGGATGAATTAACGGATTTAACCCATCGTCCAGGCCGCTTTACCGAAGTCCCAACCGCTTGGCGAGTCAATCGGACTTACCATTGGCGGCATCATTTTGATAACCAAAAAGCTTATTATTGTGGAACTTTAACGCTGGTGGATAAAGTATTAGGAACAGCCCTCTCTTTAAAAGGAAAAACCGTTGCCGTAACGGGAGCATCAGGAACGTTTGGTCAAGCCTTATTAAAGTATTTATATCTGAATGAAGCCAAACCCATTGCCCTAACCTCTCAAGTCAATCCAGTAGATTTAGACATTAACGGTAAAATCATTCCGATTAAAACCATTACTTGGAAAATTGGCAATGAAGAAGCCTTAGCAGATTTATTTGAAAACATCGATATTTTAGTGATTAATCACGGTGTTAACGTTAATCATCAACGCTCAGAATCGGCCATTATCAAAGCCTATGAAGTCAATACTTTCTCAGTCTTCCGTTTAATGGAATTATTCTTAAAAACTGTCCGAACCAATGAACAAATTGCTAAAAAAGAAGTTTGGGTGAATACCTCCGAAGCTGAAGTTAATCCCGCCTTTAGTCCTTTATACGAACTTAGTAAACGCGCGATCGGTGATCTGATCACTTTACGCCGCTTGGATGCTCCTTGCGTGATTCGTAAAGTTATTCTTGGGCCATTTAAAAGTAATTTAAACCCCATTGGTATTATGTCCGCTGATTGGACAGCAAAACAGGTGATTAAAGCCGCAAAACGCGATAGCCGTAATATTATCGTGACGATTAATCCGATAACCTATATTGCTTTTCCGATTAAGGAATTTTTCGTTTCTTGGTATTTCCGATTATTTAGTAAAGCAAGTTAAAATTTAAAAAATAGTAACTCTAGCTTTATTCAATTTTTTTAAGTCATGAAAGTCAAACGCTTAGAATTAAAAGGGTTTCGGGGATTTGATGAAATTGTCTTAGATTTTGATACAAGTCCTCAAAAGCCAACTGTTTTTATTGGTAATAATGGAGTTGGTAAATCAAGTATTTTGGATGCCTTAAATATTTTATTATCATGGTTTACGAGTAATGTAAAACATAACCGATATCAATTCAAAAAAAATTCTTTAACAGGAGAGAAAAAATCTGATGGAAAAAGAGCCAGTGAAAATGATATTAAAAATTATTATGATAGTTTAAATCAAAATATTTTAGTCGAATATAAAGAAAAAAAATATAATTGGAGTATTTCAAATTTAAAAAAGGATAATTTACAAAATCTTTACCAGTTAACAGATAATATCAGTAATGATATTGAAAATAAAAGTCTTTTAAGTATTCCAATTATTATTCATTATCCTGTTAATCGCTCAGTTATTAAGATTCCTCTAGAGAGTAAAATAAATTATTCAACGGATATATTAGATGTTTACGATGAAATATTAGGTAATGATAGTAACCGTAATTCTAGTCCAAAATCGTCTTCTAAAATAGGTACAATACTTAATAAAAGCTCAGTTTTTAGCTTTGATATTTTTTTTGAATGGTTTAGAACTATTGAAGACTTAGAAAATGAGAACAGAGTGGATAATCGTGAATATCGAGATAAGCAGCTAGTTGCTGTTAGAAAGGCAATTCATGTTTTAATTCCTGCGTTTGATAATCTTCGAGTAAGACGCAATCCCTTACGAATGACAGTTAATAAAAAAATTGGCAATAAAGTCGAAGAATTCACTATTAATCAACTGTCTGATGGTGAAAAATGTTTATTAGCGATGGTTGGTGATATTGCTCGTCGGTTAGCGATCGCGAATCCAAGCTTAGACGATCCATTGCAGGGAGAAGGCATTGTTTTAATTGATGAAATAGAACTCCACTTACATCCGACCTGGCAACGTGAAATTATTCCGCGCTTAACTCAAACCTTTCCAAATTGCCAATTTATTGTTACAACTCATTCCCCTCAAGTTCTTAGCCAAGTTCATTCTGAAAATATTTATATTTTACAATCTACAGAAAATGGAATTATTGCTAGTCATCCCGAAAGCTCCTACGGCAGAGACAGCAATCAAATCTTAGAAAATCTGATGGATACGCCTAAACGTCCAAAATATTTTGATGATAAAATATTAGAGCTTTTTCGACTAATTGATCAGAATGATCTTGAGGCAGCTAAACAACTACGTCAAAGTTTAGAAGAAGAAATAGATGAAGGAAGTGATGACCCTGAAGTACTGTGGGCTGGAGGAGTAATTAACCGAAAAGAGGTTTTGGGCCGATGAGATATATTAAAAAACAAGAAGAGCCGACAGAATTTAGCGAATGGAAAGCGGAAGAAAATGAAGATTGGAAACCTTATTGGAGTAGTAAAGGAACAAACTTTAGAGGTTCAGTAAAAAAGATCGTTCATGAGTCTTTATTAAAAGAACAGAGCTATATTTGCTGCTATTGCCAACGCCGCATAGATCTCAACAATAGCCATATCGAGCATTTTAAACCAAAAGATGAAGATTGTTATCCTGAATTGTCGCTAGATTATCGTAATTTTTTAGCTTCATGTCAAAAAGAAAAAAATGAGCAAACGATAGAAGCAATTCCTGTTCATTGTGGCCATTCAAAAGGTAATTGGTACGATGAAAAATTAACTGTATCACCACTAATTGAAGACTGTGCAGATTTTTTTCATTATACAATCACAGGAGCAATTTTACCAAGTGATGATCCCGCCAAGAAAAAAGCAGCAAAAACGACTATTGAAAAATTAGGTTTAGATAGATTAGATGACCAAAGATTAGCTGTTATCAGAAGTATTTTCGATGTAGAGGATCTTACTCAAGAAGATATCAAAAAATTGCTAATAAAATATAATCAAGTTGACGAAAATGGGCAATATTATCCTTATTGTAATGTTTTAATTTATCTACTGAAAGAACAATATGAGCTTCTGTGCGAGTTTAACTCAAAAATCAGCACATAAAATGATAAAAGAGGTTCTCCGCGATTAGCAGTGAAAAGCGTATGATGGTTTATATTGTATGAGGTGTGGACTATGATGTGTTTTCTTGAAAATCTTCTTAAATCACCTCAAATTAGCGTACAAAATATAATACAAGAAGAGTAAGAAATTTTTCTGATATTAATGTGTACAGATGAAAAAATCAAATGTCAATATTGTGAGCATTTAACAGATGAATTACATCAAACACACCATGTTATGGTGAGAGATTTGTCCATATCAGGTCAAGCCGTTTACCTCAAAGTCCCCCGCCGCAAATTCTATTGTAAAAATTGTCAACACTACTTTACAGAAAATCCAGAATTGATGAATCCCCGTAGAAAATATACAAAATGATATGAGAATTATATTTATCAAATCGCTATATCAATTATCAATTATTAATTCGGGAATATCCTCAACAGGATGGCTCAAAGACGGTTGAATGATGTAGGGAAGAAAAGCACCGGCTAAGCCTTTTTGGATATGTCTGGGGGTTTGTTCAAACAGAATAAACAGGGGACAAATTTTTTCAGCCGCTTCACTAAACATGTGTTCTTGGTGAGCGGGCATTAACCATTCATAGTCTTTATCGAGATACATCTGGCTTTTGCGCCAACGCATCAGTAAATTGGAAAAATCTTCCCCCGGTCGATGGATAAAAATCAGAATTTCGGCACCAAGTTTGATTTGCCATTCCGGATCGCACATAATGATGGCCAGATCGCAGGGGAGTTGGACGGTTTCAGGAGATGGGGTGATATCAAAACCGTTCTCACCCAAGGTTTTAGCTGGACGAATACGAATTAACGGCAAAGGAATCGTAATAATGCTTTTTTCGGGACGACGAAGACTCGGCAGCATTTCTAGGTAAGGGCGATGTTGTCGCAAAAGAGCGATCGCGCCTTCCCCGCTACTGTATTCCGCCAATAAAATTTCATAATCCGATTGTTTAATAGACACGCAAGAACCTCAACCTGATTCTTTTATTTTACTCACCTTTACCGATTTTTCCTGCTTAGGGGGGAATAAGTACAGTATTTTGAACTTTGAGAAAAGTTTTTTCGTGATGGGTCATTAATGGATTGCAATTAATGCTATTGATTTACATTAAAATAATAAAAGAAAAACTGATTAATCCGGATTATGATAAGCACAAAATCACTCTATGAGCAAGATTTTTCCCAATGGGTAGAGAATACGGTCAAACAGCTTCATGCCAAAAATACGGAAGATCTAGATTGGGAAAATTTAATTGAAGAAGTGGAAAGTTTGGGCAGAAGTCAACGTAAAACAGTGAGGAGTTTCTTGCTGAACCTGTTAGAGCATTTGCTTAAACGTGGTTATGTTCCCCTAATAGACTGTTATCGCGGCTGGGAAATTGAGATTCGCAATTTTCGTAGAGAACTAAAACAGGAGTTTAAGGATTCGCCTAGTCTCAAATCCTTTGCAATTGACATATTAGCAGAAACCTATCAAGACGCTTTAGAATCTCTGAGAGAAGATTACCCTGACCTTATTTTTCCTGATTTGTGTCCCTTTACCTCAAATTTAGAGGATTTATTAACGGTTAAATTCTGGGAAAATTTAAAGTGAGAAGACAAAAATGCAGGTATTAGATTTTCTATAATTTAACATCAATGTAAAGTCTTTAAGGTATTTTTTACCCGCATACAAATTTTGAATACTTCTTAAGAATCAGATGTTAATCTAAAATTTATATCTATCGCCAACGAACTCATCTTTATTCCTCATAAAAATACTGATTTAGTTAGAAGCGAATTAAATGGATATCTCCCATGATTGAAAGTAACTCTATTAGGAGAATCCTCGCTATGTATCTCATGAAAATTAAGGATTTTAATCCCAACTATAAACAAGAAATTTTTGGTGGTGAAGATGTTGTTGGTTTTGATGCTTATACGGATGTAAATAATGAAAAAATTGGAACGATTCATGACATTTTAGTTGATGAATCTGGCCGCCTACGCTATATCGTTATCGATACCGGCTGGTGGATTTTCGGGAAAAAAGTTTTATTACCCACTGGCTATTGCCGCATTGATTACGCGAACCATCATCTTTATGCGTCGGGTTTAACCAAGGAACAGGTCGAAGATCTTCCGAATTACGATGATCAAACCCGTGTGGATTACGAATACGAAGAACGGGTACGGTCTACCTATCGCCCTGCGGCAACGGCCGGTACAACAACCGCTTCCCAGTCTCGTACTAAGGATTCCTATCATTACGATCAAGAACCCTCTCTCTATCACCCTCCCACGGAAGACCGCGATCGCATTCGTCTCTATGAAGAGCGTCTCGTAGCCGCAAAACAACGTCAAAAAACAGGTGAAGTGACTGTCGGAAAAAATGTAGTTTCCGAAACGGAGCAAGTTCAAGTTCCTGTCGAAAAAGAACAAGTAATCGTTGAACGTCGGACTCCTCGTGATGCAGGCAGGGCGGTGACGAATGCAGAAGGGGCTTTCCAAGAAGGGGAAGTTATGCGGATGGATGTTTACGAAGAAAATGCTGATGTTCGTAAAGAAACCGTTTTACGAGAAGAAGTCAGCGTTAAAAAAGAGGTTAAACAGGATACGGTGACGGCGGAAGGAACGGTACGTCGGGAAGAGTTAGAAGTCGATTCTAATGGTGAGCCGGTTGTCCAAAATGATCGCCAAACTCGGCGTTCGTCTCGTCGTTCCTAATTTGCCCAATCCCTGTTAGCTCTCTCCAACTCCCATGCCAGATCCTAATTATCACCATAATGGTCATTCTGAAAAAATCATTCCCCTATATGAGGAACGGTTGGTTGTCGAACGCTCTAGACGAAAGGCGGGTGAAATTATCATTCGCAAAAAGGTGGAAACCGAACTCGTAGAAATTCCTGTTTATCGGGAAAAGCTAATCGTTGAGCGGTTGGATGCAGATTTGATCCCGCTGGCAGAAATTGAGATCGGAGCCACCCAGCTAACAGGGGATACCCAAGCCGTGCGATCGCGGGTTACGGTCGAATTCACCGATCTAGATCTCGCGATTGAAGCCTTGCAAGCCCTTGCTCAACAGGGATTATCAGATCACGAGAAGGTACGGTTACAGTTGACATTAAAAGACGAGTCTCAGCGATCGCGTTATCAATCTTTTTTAGAACGGTGGTCAACTTTTTAATAACGGGTTAGGATCTAGCCCAAGCCCCCCATCCTCACACACCCAGCGATCGCGCCCTTGGGCCTTGGCTTCATAGAGACACTTATCTGCCCTAGCAATTAAATGTTGGGGAATGGTTTCGAGGGTCGGAATAGCACTGGCAATGCCTAAACTAATAGTGATAAAGGGTTGGGTTGTTCCCGTTTTCGCATGGGGAATCGCTAACGCAGCGATCGCTACTTGAATTTTTTGGGCAATATCAATCGCACCGTTTGCATCCGTATTGGGCAAAATAATCGCAAATTCTTCTCCGCCATAACGAGCCAACAAATCAGAGGAACGACCTAAAACCTGTTGTGCCGCTTCTGCCACTTGACGAAGACATTGATCTCCAGCAGGATGACCATAATGATCATTGTAAGGTTTGAAATAATCCACATCAAACATAATCAAAGACAAATAACCTCTTTCTCGCGTTAATCGCAGCCATTCTTTATCTAAAGTTTCATCAAAATACCGACGATTGGGCACATTCGTTAATCCATCTAAACGAGCTAACCGTTCAACTTTATGATGGGCAATTTCTAAGGCATTCAAGGTTTCAATTAACTGGTCTGCCTGGGAACGGGTTTGGGTCAATAGCTCTAGATGTTCTAACGCCACATTAAATTGGGCTGCAATTTGCCGAATAAATTGAATTTCTAAGGTTTTCCACTCTCGCGGCGATCGACAATGATGGATACACAATAAACCCCACAGCGTTGATCCCTTAATCAGCGGAACCACAATCTGGGCTTCAACTTCAAAACTTTCTAATAACGCTAAATGGCACGGTTTTAAATCGGCTTGATGAACATTATTAGTAATTTGCATTCGTTGTTTCAAATACAATGGCGCAAAGCGATCGCCAAAGCAATGATCCTGAATTTTTTCCGTAAGAATAGAATCATAGGCCGGTAAAACACTCTCCGCAATAAATTGGCCACAGTTATAACCCGAATCTGGCTCAAAACGAAAAATAACAACCCGATCCGTATTTAAAACTTTCCGCACTTCTTTAGTCGTTGTTTTAAACAGCGTGTCTAAATCCAAAGACTCCCGAATTTCCGCCACAACATTAAACAAAACTTCCTGTTGTTGTGTAATGGCTTCCAACGAATTGGCCTTTTCCTGCACCTGGGTTAATAATTCTGCTTGTTGAACCGCAAACCCTAAATGGGTCGCCACCTGCGCTAAAAATTGAATCTCGACTGTTTTCCAATCATGGGGAACAGAATGTTGATAAGCCGCTAAAATCCCCCAGAGTTTATCCCGTACAAAAATCGGAGCCGTTGCATAGGCACGAATATAAAATTGCTCCAAAACGTCAAGATGACATTGAGAAAGGCCCGCCTGATAAATATCCGCAACCGCTAAGCTTTCATTCTGGCGATAGCGTCCCCCTTGATGCTCTTGAAGATAGGAGTCATTCCAAACCGTATTTTTTCCTAAAGCATCCTCCGCTTTCCAGGTAGACTCTGCAAACTCAAAGTCACTGACAAATTCCCCCCCCCAGTCTTCATTAAAGCGATACACCGCAACGCGCTCTACTTGAAGAAGTTTACAGGTTTCTTTGGTGGTTGTCCGAAAAATGGTTTCTAAATCCAACGATGCACGAATTTTGCTGATAACCCGAAACGTTGCCTGCTGAATTTCAGACATTTGCTCAATTTGCAAACGTTGAGTTTTAAGCTGCGCCTCTAAATCATCAAGCCGAGGTAGCCTGAGTAATTGACAACTCCAATTAATTAACGGACGTAACATTTCCTGGTAATGCTCCATCAGAGCTTTATCAATAAAATTTTGAACCTAATCAAGCTGAATAGATACAACACTCAATGAAGCTAAAAGACATTATCCGGAGAAGAATAGGAAAATCCTTCTCAATCCTTCTCCCAATTTTATCTATTATGCATCTTCTGCAAAAACAAAACGATAGAGTTCGCTCGGATCTGGTTCCGGGCTACTTTCCGCAAATTTAACGGCATCATCAATGATCCCTTGTACCTTTTTATCAATGTCTTTGAGTTCGTCTAAGGTCGCCAAATTATATTCCGTCAAATACGCAGCAAATTTTTGGATGGGATCTCTTGCCCCCCAGAATTGTTTTTCATCACTCGAACGCAACTCATCGGGATCGGCGAGGGAGTGGCCACGGAAACGATAGGTCAAGGCTTCAATCAAAGTCGGCCCTTCTCCGGCTCTGGCCCGCGCAACCGCTTCTTCGGCAACGGAATGAACCGCTAACAGATCCATGCCGTCCACTTCGACTCCCGGCATATTAAAAACCGAGGCTTTTTTGTAAATTTCAGGCTGAGAAGTTGCTCGTTCGTGGGCCATGCCGATCGCCCATTTGTTATTTTCCACCACAAATAAAATCGGCAATTTCCAGAGGGCCGCCATATTCAGACATTCAAAAAATTGACCATTGTTGCTGGTTCCATCCCCAAAGAAACAAGCCGTTACCGTATCGGCAGTGGGATCTCCCAACACTTCCCGACGATATTTACTCTGGAAAGCGGCCCCTAAAGCGACGGGAATACCTTCTCCAATAAAGGCAAAACCACCTAATAATTTATGGGGTTCAGAAAAGAGGTGCATCGATCCGCCTCTGCCTTTACTACAGCCTGTTGCTTTGCCAAACAATTCGGCCATAACTTCTCTGGCGGGAACTCCTGCACTCAGTGCGTGTACGTGATCTCGATAGGTACTACAAACGTAGTCTTGATCCCGTCGCATTGCCCGAATAATGCCGGTTGAAACCGCTTCTTGCCCGTTATATAAATGCACAAAACCAAACATTTTGCCGCGATAATACATCTCCGCACATTTATCTTCAAACAAGCGGCCTAAGACCATATCTTCGTACAGCAAAAGTCCTTTTTCTTTGCTCATGGAAACTTTGGCGGTATTAAATTCGGGTAGGATACGTTCGGCAACCATAACGTTTGTTGTTCTATAGGAAGGGATAAAATTTTAAGTTGTAAAGAATTATCTCAGATTTCCTCACTCAGGAGATCGGGAAAAAACGAGTAGATAAAATCTAAGGGATCTATGCAAGATTAGTTGAGCACATTGTAGATCTTTGCGCTAAAATTACGCCAAGTTAAAAGTTATGTCTTAAAAATCATCAACGCTTAAGTTTAAATGTGATGGACATTATCTTGACTGGAACTTAAGTGATAGACAACTTTTCATGAGTCCCTTTATTATAGTAAGCCTTAACGTTGTTTCTAGGTTGCTGCTCTGAGGAAGCTTACCGTGCGAATCCCTCTTGATTATTATCGAATTTTAGGAATTCCTTTACAGGTATCAGAGGAACAGATTCGTCAGGCCTATCAAGATCGATTGGTACAACTTCCCCGCCGTGAATATAGTGAAACCGCGATCGCGTCGCGCAATGAATTATTAGAAGAAGCCTATGGGATTTTAGCTGATGCAGAACAACGCATTAACTATGTTCAGCAATGGTGGGGACAGGATCGGGTCGGAGGAATAGCATCCACCCAAGAGGGGATAACCGATGAGTCAGCAGATGGATTCGCGCCACAGATTGATTCCCTCGCTTGTGATACGCCGAGTATCGAGATTGACCCCTCTCAATTAGTCGGTGCGCTCCTTATTTTCCAAGAATTAGGGGAATACGAACTGGTTATTCAATATGGAACCGTTGCGTTACGGAATACGGAAATATCCCCCAGTGTGTCCCATAGCCGCTCTGATTTAGTCCTATCCGTTGCCCTAGCCCATTTAGAACTCAGTCGGGAACAGTGGCAACAACAAGCGTATGAAAAAGCTGCCTGTTCAGGATTTAAAGGATTAGCTTGGCTGCAAGAAGAAAATTTATATCCAACCATTCAAGACGAAATTCGCAATGAACTGTATCATCTTCGACCCTATCGGATTCTGGAAAATTTAGCGACAACCGAAGAAGCAGAGACAAACTCAGCAACGCACCAACAAGGGCTACAACTCCTTAAAGAGATGATCGGCGATCGCCAGGGCATTGAAGGGAAAGGCAATGACCGCTCTGGGTTAGGAACTGATGACTTTTTACGCTTTATTCAGCAACTCCGCCCCCATCTGAGTGTCGATGACCAACTATCCCTATTTGTGGAAGAATCGGAGCGTCCTTCTTTGGCCGCAAGCTATTTAGCGGTTTATGCCCTCATTGCCAAAGGGTTTGTGGGTAAACAACCCAGCTATTTAATTCAATGCCAAACGTTGCTAAATTCGTTAAGAAATCGTCAAGATGTGGCGATCGAAGAAGCAATTTGTGCTTTACTATTAGGTCAGACTGAATTAGCAAATAAGGCTCTGGACAACAGCCAAGATCAAAAAGCGTTAGCTGTCATTCGTGAAAAATCTGTCAATTCGCCCGATTTACTGCCTGGGCTTTGCGTCTATGGAGAAAATTGGCTAAAAACAGAAGTTTTCTCTCATTTTAAAGATCTTGCTAACCAAAGTGCTTCGTTAAACGATTATTTTGCTGATCCTAACGTCCAAACTTGCTTAGATACTCTCTCCTCCGATTCTGTTCTTTCTACTCCCGCCGTGTCTTCCTCCCTTGATAAAGGATTTCCCATGCCTAGAAATCTAGCCGAACAGCAGGATACGCTTTCCGAAAAGTATCCTTCCAGAAGACGGCGTTCTTCATCCCGTTCTCGTTCCTCCCGTCAGGCAACTGTTTCCCAAGCAGGATCTGCCACTGCCACCCTTCCCCCGCCTAATGAAGTCGCCCAAGGAACTTTTGTTCCTACCTACGATTATTCTCGGCCTGTGACCCATTCCTATGTCCCTAGCCCTTGGAGTGAGCCTTCAACTGCTGAGCTAAATCCCCAAGAGCTTACTGCGCCAGCCCCTCGCCATCGAAGAAAGCGCAAGCGGAAAGTGGTCATTAATCCGGTGCGTTTTGGATTGGTGATGGCTGGAACCTTAGGCATTATGAGTGTGGGGATTTTCGGGGTTAATTCCCTGCGATCGCCGCTCAATGCGCTGCAAGCGGATCAATTAAACATTGAATTAAATCAATCGCCCATCGAAATTCCCAATACAGCGATCGCCACCGCAGTTTCTATCCCCCAAGGAGAATTAACGCCTGAACTGGCTAAAAACTTAGTGGATAGTTGGTTATCCAGTAAAGCCAAAGCCTTTGGTCAAGAGCATGACGTAAAGACCTTATCAACCATTTTGTCTGAACCCATGCTATCCCAGTGGCGAGCCAGAGCCATGCGCCAAAAACAGCAAGGGGGTTATCGTCAGTATGACCATCAGATTGAAATCAAATCGGTTCAATTTAATGCCAATTCCCCGGATAAAGCATCGATCCAAGCCAGGGTTCAGGAACAAACTCAATATTACGCCCGCAAGGAAGCAACACAAGCCAGTAAACAGGATAAGGACGATTTATTGGTACGGTATCAATTAATCCGTAAAAATGGGCAGTGGTTTATTCAATCCATTACGGCTCAAGCCTTTCGTTAATCGATTCATTGGCTAGCGTGTCCACTGAAGAATTTTGCGTATTAGAAAGAATGCGCTCCTTTGGCCTGTCATTGACGAGGAAACGTTGGCATAATCAATATTGAAGATGGACAAAAACTTAAACGAAAAGAGTTGACAAATAAAAACATTCTCGCTATATTGATAAAAGTCTGAAAAACCTGGGTCTGTAGTTCAATTGGTTAGAGCACCGCCCTGTCACGGCGGAAGTTGCGGGTTCGAGCCCCGTCAGACCCGTAGAATGTTAATCTCGGTTAACGAACAAGAAAAAAGTCTGAAAGCCGATAAAATCGATAGAGTCTTTCTTCAATCTGTTGATTTTATTATTTTAGTAATGACGGATAGCCCATCGGTCGGTTCATTGCCGCTTTCTCGATTTAAACTCGCCATTATTGGCATTTTTATTTTTTCCCTAGTTTTGCGGTTTTGGAAGCTAACCCAGTTTAATGTCCTGGTGTTCGATGAAGTTTATTACGCGAAATTTGCTAATTTTTACTGGTTAGGCAAGCCATTTTTTGGTTCTCACCCTCCTTTGAGCCATTATTTAATTGCGTTAGGAATTTGGTTCGGTTCCCTGTTTCCCGCTTCTCCCGATACGGTGAATGAGTTAACGGGTTCTCTCCGTTCGACCTGGAGTTATCGTTGGTTAAATGCGTTGACGGGATCGTTTGTGCCGTTATTAGTGGGGGCGATCGCTTATGAGTGGACTGCTCGTCGTCGTTTTACGCTGATTGTGATGGTCTTAGCCGCCTTAGATGGCTTATTTTTAGTGGAGTCTCGCTACGCGCTCAATAATATTTACCTGATTGTTTTTGGTTTATTAGGGCATTTGTTCTTTTTCTATTATTTAAATCGGGGTAAGCGTTGTTATTTAACCCTCGCAGGCATTTTTTTAGGTTGTGCAGGCAGTGTGAAATGGAATGGGTTTGCCTTTTTATTGGGAATTTATCTGTTTATTTTGGCAATTTTTGCTCAGCAAGCCTATTACCGCTTTGTTAAAAAAACTGACCCCTTACCGCCCCTGAGTCCTTTTCAGCAGGCGATCGCGCAAACTCCTATTCCTAGATTAATTGCCGATTTAATTATCTTTCCCCTAGTCACCTACTGTGTGATCTGGATTCCCCACTTTATGATCAACCCTGAATACGGTTTTTGGGGAATACAAAAGGAAATTTGGAATTATCACCGACGTATTGGCAACACCCCTGATGTTCATCCCTATTGTTCGCCCTGGTATAGCTGGCTCGTGCTTTGGCGACCTGTTGCCTATTACTATGCCACCGCTAAACCCCATAATCTCGTTTATGATGTCCATAGCATGGCAAACCCGATTTTACTGTGGTTTTCGTCGCTTTCCATTTTGATATTGTTGGGAATCAGAATTTTACAAAGCGTTTCTCCGTTTAAATCCCATTTTTTAGCCAATGAATTGACGTTGTATATCGGTTTGAATTATGCCGCCAACTTGTTACCTTGGTTAAAAATTAATCGCTGTACCTTTTTTTATCACTATATGGCGGCGTATTTGTTTAGTTGGTTTGCCCTAGCTCTCATTCTTGATAGTTTATTCGGTAGCCGTAGTAAAATTGAACGCTGGTTTGCGGGGAGTATGTTGGGGTTGATTGCGATGGGGTTTCTCTTTTGGCTACCCATTTTCCTCGGATTGCCCTTACTTCCCCAATCATTTAGCCTGAGAATGTTATTTCCCAGTTGGATTTAAGGCTTATTCAGCGATCGCGGCGGGTTTAATTCGATGACAACGAAGACTTAACGCTCAATATTGCCAGGGCGTGCTAAGGGTGTAACAATTAGGCTAACAGAAGTACCGTCGCGAGGAAAAAGAGATTGGCTACCCGTGTCATTATTGTTCGTCATGGACAAAGCAGCTACAACGCCCAAAAACGCATTCAAGGCAGAAGTAACGAATCCGTCCTTACCGAAAAAGGTCAAGCCGATGCCCAAATTGTGGGAGAAACCTTAAAGGATCTCGGCATCAGCACGATTTTTTGTAGCCCCTTGCAACGAGCCAAAGTGACCGCCGATATTATCCAATCTTGCTTTAGTTCTCCGCCTTCTCTCATTCCCTCCGATGATTTGCTAGAAGTGGACTTACCGCTTTGGGAAAATTGGTACAAAACAGATGTTAAAGAAAAATTTCCTGAAGATTATCAATGCTGGCATAAACGTCCCCAGGATTTCAAAATGATATTAGCGGACGGTCGAGAGTTGTATCCCGTTCTGTCCCTTTATCAACAGGCTAAAACCTTTTGGGAAAAATTACTCAAAGAATATGACGGTAAAACGGTTTTAATCGTTGCCCATAATGGCATCAACCGCTGTTTAATTATGAGCGCGATCGGTGTTCCGCCCGAAAACTATCACCGAATTCAACAATCCAATTGTAATATTAATATTTTAAATTTTTCGGGAAATTTAGGGGAGCCAGTTCAACTTGAATCCCTCAATCAAACGTCCCATTTAGGCGTTACTTTACCCTCTTTCCGTAAGCCCAACACAGCATTACGTCTATTATTAATTCGGCATGGCGAAACCCAATGGAATCGGGAATCCCGTTTTCAAGGCATTCGAGATATTCCGTTAAATGAAAATGGTAAGGGACAAGCCCAGAAAGCGGCTGATTTTTTGAAAGATGTACCCATTGATCTGGCCATTAGTAGCCCCATGTTACGTCCGAAGGAAACCGCCGAGATTATTCTGCAATACCATCCTGATATTACATTAGACTTACAGCCCGATTTAATGGAAATTTGTCATGGTCTGTGGGAAGGAAAATTAGAGTCGGAAATTGAAGCGGATTTTCCAGGCTTACTGCAACAGTGGAAAGATGCCCCCGAAACCGTACAGATGCCCGAAGGGGAAAATTTACAGCAAGTGTGGGATCGCGCGATCGCTTGTTGGAATGAGCGGGTAAAACATTACAGTGCGTTACCGGATAAAACCGTCGGCATTGTAGTTGCCCATGATGCTATTAACAAAGTGATTTTGTGTTATCTACTCGGTTTAAATCCGGCCCATTTCTGGAATATTAAACAAGGGAACGGGGGGGTAAGTGTGATTGATTACCCCGATGGCCCCGACGGTGCGCCTGTTCTTCAGGCTATTAATATTACAACCCATCTAGGGAGTGTATTAGATAAAACCGCTGCTGGTGCTTTGTAATCCTCAACTTTTTTAGCGGTCAAGCGTTAATGCTAGAGCTATTCTATAAGAATGATTATCATTTTCCTGTTCTGGGAGGACAGTAACGACACCTACCGCCAGCAATTCAGGAAGAGCGTCAGAGCAGTCGATTCATTGGCTGATTATTTAACTACAATCAAAAAAACTGATTTCAAAAGAGCTTTTAAAATCATGCAAAAGCATCAATTGTTGACCAAGCCGTGATCAGAGATATCAAAATTTTGCTGTTGCTGAAATTTAAATCAGTTCTTCAAGACTTTCAACGCTTAGGTAATTTTGCTAAGATTAAAAGCGACAAATCATGCTGGAGAAAAGCCTTGCATAAATGATCCCTTATTGTTTATTGATTTTTTCTTGGATGATTATAGATTTTTTCAAGTACATGATTAGATCTTGAAACGCTTTAATGGGGTTAATTCTAGATTAGCTTTTTGATTTACCAAAATTACTTTTATTAGGAATATTGTGTTAGAAGCTTTTGTTTTTACAACGATTTTATGCGGTTTTTTCGGAATTATTTTAAAAAAAAATTTATTAATGAAAATTATTTCGATGGATGTGATGAGCACCGGGGTTATTACGTATTATGTGCTGATCGCTTCGCGGGGTGGATTATTTACTCCCATTGTTTCTGATCCATCTGCAAAAGTTGCCTATGCCGATCCAGTTCCTCAAGCCGTTATCTTAACAGCGATTGTGATTGGCTTTTCAATTCAAGCACTGATGCTGGTGGGGGCAATGAAGTTAGCCAAGGATAACCCCACTTTAGAAACTAGCGAAATTGAAAAGAACTATACGCCATGAGTAATATTGACAAGATACTTACGATCACTTGGCTTGTGATCCCCTTTTTTATCGGTTTTACGCTCTATCTCATCCCTAAGTTTTATCGTTATCAAGCATTAGCCGTCGCCTTGGTCTCGGTTGCCTATAGTTTGTATGTTTACTTAGCCCCATCCTCTTTAAATTTCCAGTTACTCGATCATTTCGGGGTAACCCTAATTGCGGATCAGTTGAGTGGATTTTTTATTCTGACTAATGGGTTGGTAACGGCTGCGGTCATTCTTTACTGCTGGGGCAGTGATAAAACGGCTTTTTTTTATATGCAGGCTATTATTCTGCATGGCAGCGTTAACGCAACGTTTATTTGTGCTGATTTTATGAGCTTATACGTTGCGCTAGAAGTGATTAGTATCGGTGCTTTTTTATTAATCGCCTATCCCCGTAGCGATCGCTCACTTTGGGTGGCCTTACGGTATCTCTTTGTCAGTAATACGGCCATGCTGTTCTACTTGATTGGAACGATCTTGGTTTATCAAGCCCATCAATCCTTTAGTTTCGCCGGATTACGCGGGTCTCCTCCCGAAGCGATCGCGCTCATCTTTCTCGGCTTATTGGTCAAAGGCGGAATTTTTATCTCCGGTTTATGGTTGCCCTTGACGCATTCTGAATCCGAATCTCCCGTCTCGGCCATGCTCTCAGGGGTTGTTGTCAAAGCGGGGGTATTTCCGATGGTGCGCTGTGCCTTGATGTTGGAAGAAATTGACCCGATAGTACGATTCTTTGGGGTATTAACCGCGCTTTTAGGGGTATTTTATGCCGTCTTTGAAAAAGACACGAAACGAATGTTAGCGTTTCATACCGTCTCTCAATTGGGATTTGTGCTAGCGGCTCCCATCGTCGGTGGCTTCTATGCCCTGACCCACGGGTTAGTTAAATCCGCGCTTTTTTTAATTGCAGGGATTTTACCCAGTCGTAATTTTAAAGAGTTACAACACCAGCCGATGCCGACCCCTATCTGGATTGCCCTCGTCATTGCCAGTTTTTCAATTTCGGGCTTTCCCTTACTATCGGGTTTTGGGGCGAAAGTATTAACCAGTAAAAATTTATTACCTTGGCAAGTTATCGCCATGAATATTGCCGCGTTAGGAACGGCGATTTCTTTTGCTAAGTTTATTTTTCTGCCCCATGAATTTTCCCCTCCCCTTAATGCGGAAGGAAAAAAACAGCCGATTAAATGGGGCCTTTGGGGAGCCATGTTAATTTTGCTAGGGGGATTAGTCGGGGCCAATGTCGTCTATCGAGAAGCCTATACGCTTGAAAACATTGTCAAGCCGCTTGCAACGATTGGGCTGGGTTGGTTGGCCTATTTGGTTATTTTTAAACGTTTAGCAATCAAATTTCCCCGTGGCATAGAAGCTTTTGAGCACCTGATTGGGGTGATGAGCCTAATGTTAATTTTCCTATTCTGGAGGGCGTTAGCGTGATCGGTTATCTAGACTTAATTTTACGCCTAGTGGTTTGGTTTTTGCTGACGGCGGATCTGAGTTGGGCCAATGTCGTGATGGGGCTTGCCATTGCCTTGCTTTTACCCCGACACCGTACTCCACCAGAAGCCTTAAAGGATTGGCTACAAACCCTATGGGCGATCTTGGTTGCTATTCCGATTGCTTATATTGAAGCGATTGAAATGATTTTTCGGCCCCATAGTTACGAAGAAATTACGAGGGAACGGGTTAAGCCGAATCGTACCCCAGGGTTGATTTTTCTTGATATTTTTCTCATTACGTTTACCCCAAAAACAATTGTTTTGAAATACCACGAGGAGGGATGGTATGACGTTCATTTGGTTCGACGCAAACAACGACGCGATCGCGCCTTAGATTCAAGTGACTAAGAATCAACTATTCACTATTCACTATTCACTATCAATTAATAATTATTAATTATTAACTATCTAGCCTGACTTTTTATGGATTTCCTGTTAATTGCCATGATTGTGGCTCTTTTAATTCCCATTTATACCGCGTTACAACATGATGATATTTGGGAAAAAATGTTGGCCTTTGCCAGTATTTCGACGAAAACTTCTATGATGATTCTTTTTGTGGCTTTCCTGAGAAATGATGCCATGATTGGCGTTGTGGGGGTGATTATTCTCAGTGTGGGCAATGCCGCCTTAATGTTACTCGCCCAATTAATTAAACGGTTAAATGAATCATGATTGACTTCTTGAGTGTGGCTTTAATGGGGATTGGTATTATTTTTTGGTTTTGGGGAACTGTGCCCTTAATGGGCCAGCGATCGGTGTTGTTTAAACTGCATAGCCTCTCTGTTGCCGATACTTTGGGATCGATGAGTATGATTTTGGGGCTGTTCTTAAAAATTCCCGAAGAATGGCCGTTGTTGCTATTAGCGATTATTTCTTTGGCGATTTGGAATACGGTATTGGGATATGTATTAGCCTACTGCTCCAGTAGCGGAGAGGAACCATGATAGATAACTATATTTACGTTATTGTGGCTTTGCTCCCCTTAACGGCGGCAATGGTGATCTTTCAAAAAAATCCTTACCATTCCCTCGTCATTCGCGGCATTTTAGGGGCTGTGTCGGCCTTAGTATATGCAGTGCTGGGGGCTGCGGATGTGGCCTTAACCGAAGCCTTGGTGGGAACGATGTTGGCCATCACCCTCTATGCGATCGCCGTTCGTTCCTCCTTAGTCATGCGGGTCGGTATCTTACAGGAATATGCAAGAGCTAAAGAATCTGATCAGGATATCCGCAAAATTATTGATGAATTACAAAAAATTGCCAAAAAATATTATTTACGCTTAGAATTAATCACCTATTTTGACAAAACGGCTTTAGAGTCAGCTTTAAACGATAAAGAAGTTCACCTGACCTGTACTTCAACAACGCCAGATGAAAGCGATCGCGTTCTTTATCAAGCCGTTATCAGGATTCATCGCCTTTACGAAATTCTCAAAAACGACATAGAAATCCCTGAACTTAGGCTTTCCTATCTCCAAACCACTCATCAGGAGGAAAAACACTCATGAAATGGATTTATGTTGCCGCTGGCATCGCTCTCTACGTTAAATTTCTTCTTCTCCCCAACACCGTTGCCGACTCCAATGATCTCTCCATTGTGGACGCGATCATTCAAGATACAGGTATCCCCAACACCGTATCAGGAATCATTTTCCGAAATCGCCTTTATGACACCATTTTTGAAGTCATTGTCTTTACTATTGCCATTTTAGGGGTTCGCTTCCTCTTAGCGAATGAAAAGCCGATAGAAACCGTTTATCAATTTACCGATCAGCCCTCTATCGTTTTAGCCCGTTTAGGGGCGACTATTTCCGCGATCGTCAGCATTGAACTCGCCATTCGGGGTCATCTCAGTCCTGGGGGGGGGTTTGCCGCCGGAGTCGCAGGGGGAACCGCGATCGGACTCATCGCTATCACCTCTTCCTCTACTTGGATGGAAAAAATTTATGAAAAATGGCAGGCTGCCACTTGGGAAAAAATTTCTGTTTTAATTTTTATTTTTCTAGCAGCGATTACCCTAATCGGTGTGCAATTACCCAATGGAGAATTTGGCAGTCTAGTCAGCGGTGGCATGACTCCTGTTCTTAACATTTTAGTTGCTATTAAAGTGGCTTTAGGTTCCTGGGCAGCGATTCTATTATTTATTCGCTATCGCGGCTTATTGTAAATGTCAATTAAAAAACTCCCACCACTAGGGCAGGAGTCGCTAAAAATTAAGACTTATCACTAATCAATTGAGATTAGTCTAAATCAGGCATTGCCAAGCAAGGTTCACTCTCACGGTCAATCCCTTTCTCAAATCCCGCTTCAGCCGCACGAGCACGTCCAGCATGCCACAGGTGACCGACGAGGAAGAAGAAACCTAAGACGAAGTGAGAGGTTGCTAACCAAGCACGGGGAGATACATAGTTAAAAGAGTTAACGTCTGTGATAACGCCACCAACTGAGTTTAAAGAACCTAAAGGCGCGTGGGTCATATATTCAGCCGCACGACGAACTTGCCAAGGTTGAATGTCATTTCTGAGTTTGTCTAAGTCCAGACCGTTAGGGCCACGGAGAGGCTCTAACCAAGGGCCACGGAAGTCCCAGAAACGCATAGTTTCACCACCAAAGATGATTTCACCTGTGGGAGAACGCATTAAATATTTACCTAATCCAGTCGGGCCTTGGGCAGAAGCAATGTTTGCCCCTAAGCGTTGGTCACGAACTAAGAAGGTAAATGCTTGAGATTGGGATGCTTCCATGCCGGTCGGGCCATAGAATTCGCTGGGATAAGCAGTGTTGTTAAACCAAACAAAAACAGAAGCAATAAAGCCCATTAAGGATAATGCGCCTAAGCTGTAAGCCAAATACGCTTCACCCGACCAAATGAGGGCGCGACGGGCCCAACCAAAAGGCTTGGTGAGAATATGCCAGATACCACCTGAAATACAGATTAAACCGATCCAAATGTGGCCACCAATAATATCTTCCATATTATTGACACTGATAATCCAGCCTTCGCCACCAAAGGGGGCTTTAACCAAGTAACCGAAGATGATAGCAGGGTTCAAGGTCGGATTAGTAATAACCCGAACATCGCCACCACCTGGGGCCCAAGTGTCATAAACACCGCCAAAGAACATGGCTTTAAACACCAACAGTAATGCGCCGCATCCTAAAAGAATGAGGTGATAACCGATGATGTTGGTCATTTGATTTTTGTCTTTCCAGTCATAACCAAAGAAACTGGAATATTCTTCTAAGACTTCAGGGCCACGGAGAGCGTGATAAATCCCACCCAACCCTAAAACAGCAGAAGAAATGAGGTGTAATACCCCAACCACAAAGAAGGGGAACGTATCAACAACTTCACCACCAGGGCCAACGCCCCAACCCAAGGTTGCAATATGAGGCAGAAGAATTAATCCTTGCTCATACATGGGTTTTTCAGGAATGAAGTGGGCAACTTCAAATAAAGTCATTGCTCCTGCCCAGAAGACAATCAGACCAGCATGGGCAACGTGAGCACCGAGAAGCTTACCAGACAGGTTGATGAGACGAGCATTACCCGACCACCAAGCAAATCCAGTCGATTCGATGTCGCGACCGCCACCAAGAGGAACATTAGAGAGCGTTACCACGGGGAAGAACCTCCTCAGGGAAGATAAAGTTTTCGTGGGGTTGATCCTGCGGTGCCATCCAAGCACGCATCCCCTCATTTAATAGGATGTTCTTTGTGTAGAACGTTTCAAATTCTGGGTCTTCTGCTGCTCGCAATTCCTGCGATACGAAGTCATAGGCCCGTAGGTTTAAGGCTAAGCCGACGATACCAATCGAACTCATCCACAATCCCGTTACAGGTACAAATAACATGAAGAAGTGCAACCAACGTTTGTTGGAGAAGGCAATCCCAAAGATCTGTGACCAGAAACGGTTTGCTGTCACCATGGAATAGGTTTCTTCTGCTTGGGTCGGTTCAAAGGCGCGGA
>JAYKGY010000014.1:0-4800 GCA_035285545.1 Snowella sp.
ATTATCGTTTTTGTACCGTTTGTAGTGAGTACGCAGGGGTTAAACAACAGTGGATTGTCGTCGAAAGTCAACAACGGAAACAGGCTGACTTAAAAACTTTATCGAAGCGCATTGAGCAGTCCTTTACTTTGAAAAAGAAAAGTCTTCTCAGCCTAAAGAGTCAAGAATTTGCTTGTGAACCTGATGCCATCAGTGCCGCCATAGACTTTGAGAAAACCCTCAATTATCATTCGCTTACTGAACTAAATATTGTTGCCAAGCCTCACTATAAACGTAAAGGACGACCTCGCCCAGAAGATAAAGTTAGTCATTATACCTATCATATTCACGCAAATTTAAGCGAAAATGAGACCATCATCCCAACTCATCGTCATCAGGCGGGACGTTTTATTTTGGCTACTAACTTGCTAGACGAAGAAAAGTGGACAGCAGACCTTATCTTACAGGAATATAAGGCTCAACAAACTACAGAACGAGGATTTCGTTTCCTCAAAGATCCTCTTTTTTTTGCTTCACGGGTTTTTCTCAAAAGTCCGAAACGTATCATGGCACTAGCCATGATTATGACTCTTGCTCTGATGGTCTACAGTTTAGGACAACTTCAACTTCGACAGGCATTAGAACGTACCAATTCTACTCTCCCTAACCAAAAGGGTAAACCTACTGCTCGTCCTACCTTAAGGTGGATTCTCCAATGTTTTCAATCTGTTCATCTTGTTTTTGTCAATGGGGTTAAGTCTTCTATTAAACTCACTGATAAACAACATTTGATTTTGCGATTCCTTGGTTACTCTTCTCAGCAATATTATTTTTTGTCTTAAATAACCTGCTGAATGTGGGTTATGGAGCAAGCTTTATAGCCATTTTATCTCTCTGTTAAGGCTGTTAGATAAATTTATTCAACGTTTTTAATTTCTTAATTACTAAAAGCTTTATCTGAAAACGCTTTTAGCTTATTTAACGGCACATTATAAAGTCAATATAGCCAGGGTTTACCTTTGGTTGAGATTAATTCTTGTCCGTTCTTGAGCAAATCCAGCAGGATATCGCGGGGAATGGCTGTTTCGTGTTGCCAATCGGGGCGTAGGGGACGTTTGTCTTTGACGGGCGTGAATACCCATTTATCAGGAATGGCAGATAGTTCTAATTTCCAGTCTGGCGTTGTATGGGAAGGCTTGGAGGCGTTTTCGGGATTTTTTGCGGTGGGACTAACAGTGGATGCACTTGTCAGAATGCACTCTGACGCTATATCATGGTACATACAATATCTCAAAAGAATATTCGTAAGAACCCTGTAACTCCTCGAAAAAGTTTGGCGGGGTTTTTTACGTTTTACGCTTTTCAGTATAATATAGAGGGTTCTTTGTTGGGAACCTTGTATATGTTAAGATTTTTTACGCATACGGCTGATATATTCTAATGCCGCATCATCTGGAACAAGAAGAACTTTTGCCACTTTATAGGCTTTAAGAAAAGGTTTTAATCCAATTTTTGGTCTACCTAAAACATCATATTGAACTTTTCGCGAAGTCATTCCTATTTCAACCGCAATTTCTTCCAATGTCCAATAACCAGGTACTGCCGCTTGCTCTCTCTTGAGAGGCGGATCAAAGTCTTTTTTAGTTAATACTGCTGGTTTTGATTCTGTTGCAAGCATTGTTTTTAATTGAAAATCAGTAAAATACGAACGCCATTCTGGCTTTTTCTTATCTATCTCCCTTCATTATACAAACTTTACTATCGTATCAACCACTTTTACGATAGGTTTTCGTCATTTCTTATCAATTCAAACATTTAACCCCAAAGGGCATTTGTCCCTGTAGAGTTGATCGCCTGTGTGTTTTGACACAAACAAAGGCTTTTTCCCATATTCCTCCATACCTTTTACATTGATCTTCTGCATTGCGATCATCTACAAATGTAAAAAAATTTCAATTTGTCGAATACTCTTAATAACTGAGTTTTTTCAATCTATGAAAAATTCGTTGCTCGTTTATCTTCTGAGATCCTAAGATAAAACTTCCGTGATTGGAGCAGACATGATGAAAAAAAAGTTTACAGCCGATGATACAGATTTTAAAAATCAGGGTTTTCTATAAAACTGAACTAATAAATCCTAACAAATTAGTTTTTTGAATGAGATGATTGATCATTCACCCATTGTGCGCTACGATAATCGATGAAAAAAATATTGTTCAAAAATAAAACAATAATCGGTTCTCCACGGTTAGTGGTGATAAAAAAGATCGATTGAAACTGAAATTCTCTTGTAGTAAGGATTTTATACAGGGCAACCATTTACTTTTGTATCACTATCGAACATTTTTAAACGTAAAGTCAGGAGAACCCAATAATCTTCAAATCAATACAATAGCTAAAAATGATAGAAGTAAACGATCAAACAGTCCTTGGGAATTCAGAGCATTCGGAAAATTCCTTGAGTACTCTACTTGACCCCGTTTTTCGGCCTCTTACATCATCTTTAGCGGTTACATCAGAAAATATTCCTTTAGAACTGCAACCCATCGCCATTAGTTCAGGTTTATCGCCGTCTAACCTTTTTGCTTCTTTACCGTCAGAGAACTCGTCACTCTCCTTGTCAGAGGCTGAACCTCTTTTAAAAAGTGCAGAAGCTGTTAGTATCGAAGCTGCCAATTTTGATTTCGCATTGTTAGCTGAAGACACCAACTGGTTAGGTACACCCAGAATTAGCCAGCTAGATAGTTTAGGTGAAGTTTTAGTTGTTCCAGGGACATCGGCAGAAACAGTTTCAATCGTTGTACAGTGGACATTCCGAGATGCTAAATACAATAACGAAGTCGGTGTTTTTGTTGTCGATCAATCGGGGAAAGTAGGCGGATTTGCTCCAGGGGAACAGGGTTTTGCCCAGGCTGCTTTACAAAGTTCAACAAGACAGACCTTATTTAATTCAGGCAATCAAGCAGGTAATTGGCGTGAGTTAACCTTTACAGGAGGTAGCACCCTAGCATTCTATTTAATCCAAAACGACACAAGTGCAAATTGGTTAGCGAATAATCCCAGTAATACGGTTGGTCAACAAAGTCTAGCCTTTTTCTCTCTTCTGGGGGCAAATCCTGATGGTTTTGACCACTCTCGAAGTACACATTTGGGCCAAGGAATCTGGCGATTCAATTGGGAAGATTTGACGGGGGGAGGAGATCAAGATTTCAATGATGTGGTCTTCAACATTGGCCAGTCTGGAATTTTGTTACCTGGTGAGGAAAAACAACAGGTTCCGCTCACCATAGATTTTGTAAGCGAGGAAGCGACTCATGACAATGAAATGGGGTACTTTCTGGTCGATGACCCCAATGGACGAATCGAGAATCTCAGACCTGGTGATGTTGGTTACAGAGATGCGGCCTTAGCTCGTCATCAGATTGTTTTTGGTGGTGGAGAAATTTTCTCCAGTCGCACAATTAATTTACCCTCTGCCAAGTATTTGGGTTGGTATTTGGTTAGCGATGGCACAACTGCCCAGGCAATGAAAAATGGAGAAATACCCGTCTTTTTCTCTTATTCTGCGGCCAACACAGATGGATTGAGCCATCTTCATGCTCAGGCAGATAGTCATACCTGGGCTTGGGAGGATATTTGGAGCGGTGGCGATCGCGATTTTAATGATTTAGTTTTTCGGTTTAATTTAGGGGAACCGATTGGTTTACCTGCAACTCTACCGAGTCTATCTATTGGGAATGTAACCCTGACAGAGGGTGATCAAGATACTCAAGATGCTAATTTTACAGTGCGTTTATCAGAGGCTTCTACCCAGACTGTAACGGCTCAGTTTACAACGGAGGATGATACGGCAAAAGCTGGAGAGGATTATGAATCTCAAAGTGGAATTATTAGTTTCGCGTCTGGTGAGTTAGAGAAAACAATTTCAATTAAGGTAAGTGGCGATCGCCTTCAGGAGTTAACGGAGAATTTCAAAGTTAAATTAATCAATGCTAGTAATGCTTTGATTGGTCAGGGAACAGGCATTGGCACCATTTTGGATGAAGATTCTTTACAAACGAATTTACCGCCAACCCTCAGCTTAGAGAATTCTGTTGTGGCGATCGTCGAAAATACAGAGACTAGCAATCGTCGGCAAGTAGCAGATATTGTCATTACCGATGATGCTTTAGGAAATAATCAAATCCTACTCAGTGGCAATGATGCGGATTCCTTTGAAGTGGAGGACAGTAAGCTCTACCTGAAAGCAGGGACGGTTTTAGATTTTGAAACTAAGGCTGAATATTCGGTAATGGTGACGGTAGATGATCCAGAGGTTGGGTCAACGCCAGATGATGCGGTGGTTTATACCCTTGCCATTACCAGTAGTGACCCCGGTTTGGTGTCTGTGTCGGCTGATTTGGCGAATGATACGGGCATTAGCAATACGGATCGGTTGACCTATGATCCGACAGTGACGGGACAGACCAGCCAGGCGACTCAGTTGTGGGTCAGTCTGAACGGCAATGAGTTTGTGGATCTCAGTTCGGTACTCCAAGGGGATGGCAGTTTCACGATTGGCTTTGATGAGTATGCGGTCTTGGCAAATGCTTTGTTGGCGGATGGGGACTATACGCTCAGGCTACAGGCACGTAATGAGGCAGGTTATGGGTCTGAGGAGGCGGTGGTTACCTTTACCCTCGATTTAACACCACCGGCAATTGAGTTTGCGTTAGCGCCGGAGAGTGATACGGGGACGCTGGGGGATAATGTCACGACGGCCTATCAGGTGAATTTGGTGGGTCAAACGGATTCTGAGTTGGATGTGATGTTGTTGGAAAC
>JAYKGY010000015.1:0-5695 GCA_035285545.1 Snowella sp.
TTCCTAATCTCTATGCGATTTTGCGGCAGTTATTTATTCCCGTGATTCGTCAATTTATTCTTGAACGCTATACTCCTTCTCTTTTAACCTGATGACTGCATATTTTGTTCTTTCTAACAATGCGTAATTCCTATAATTTTATTGATTAATCGACGGCGCAGTTGATCTAAAGCATTAGAAGCACTTAAATATCTGATGGCTTCCCGTCCTCTGGTATCTCCAAATTTAAATTCCAAGCCCTCTGCTGAACCTTGGGGATTGGCAATTCCGATATAGACTAGTCCGACAGGTTTATCGGCTGTCCCTCCGTCTGGGCCCGCAATACCTGTAATACTGATGCCCCAATCGGTGTTTAAAGCCTGTTTAACCCCTAATGCCATTTGTTCAGCAACTTTTGCGCTAACGGCTCCAAATTGTTCGATATCTTCTAAGTTAACGTTTAATAAATTAATTTTCACCTGATTATCGTAGGCAACAATCCCCCCTTGAAAGTAGGTCGAACTCCCCGCGATCGCCGTTAACATCGACCCCAAGCCCCCACCTGTACAGGATTCTGCCACACTGACAGTTTGGCCCTTTTGCTGTAAGAGCTTACCCACTACTGAAGCTAGGGTATCCTCATCTTTGCCAAAATAATCCAATCCGGCGATCGCGCGAATTTGCTGGGCAATCGGTTCGATAATGCTTAATGCTTCGGTTTCAGAAGTGGCTTTACTAGAAATTCTTAATCGGACTTCTCCTAGCGCGGCGTAGGGCGCAACGGTCGGGTTCGTCAGATCAAACAAAGGCGCGACTTTTTCGGCTAAAGTAGATTCTCCAATGCCTCGAAAGCGTAGAACTTGACTATAAATGCTTTCTTTTCCCCAACCTTGACTTTTTAAGAAGGGAATTGCCGTATCTTGCCACATGCGTTTCATTTCGGAAGGAACGCCTGGAAAGGTCAAAATCGTGACATCAGGACGGGGTTGCCAAATCATGCCAGGGGCTGTTCCCGTAGGATTCGGTAAAATATCGGCACCGTCAGGCAATAGAGCTTGTTTATAATTACTGGCAACAATGGGGCGACCCAGACGGGTAAATTTATCGGTAATGTCGGCAATAATTTCAGGACGTTCCATTAACGCTGTATTGAAAAAAGCCGCGATCGCTTCGGTAGTGAGATCATCAGGCGTTGGCCCCAGCCCTCCTGTAAAAATTAGGATTGAAGCGCGTTTGAGAGCCGTTTCAATGACTTGATGAATACGCTGGGGATTATCACCTACCGTTGTTTGATAATAGTGAGGGATAGCTAGTTGAGCCAGTTCTTGCGCTAAATATTGAGCATTACTATTTAAGATTTCACCTAATAATAATTCCGTTCCGACACAAATAATTTCTGCACTCATAGTCTAAACTTTTACTAATTAAAATTTTGCTTCAATGCCTGCCTGCTTACAGATAGCATTAGCTGTGATTCTATCTATGGCACGGAATTTCTTGGTTTTGTTGACGGTAGGCTGCAATCATTTCCTGTAAAGCATCCTGAACAGACTGATAACATAATTCCAGGGTTTCCCCTTCTGAAATGACTTCTGGCCATTCCATAATTTGTCCCATATAGCCTGATTCCGTTTCGGTATAAGCCACAGTAAAGGTTGTAATCATGCGGAGCCTCTTGATAGCCAATCTTTGCCTATTTTATCGTACCGTTAGGTTGGGATACTAAAACTAAATGACCCGATCTTAATGAAAAATCGAGTCACTTTCTGAATGAGTGTTAATTTTTAGGCTGAAATAAAACCGAAACTTATCCTTAATAATTGGACGCAATGGAAGCGCGTGAACGAGGTCTCCGTCGGCTAAATTTTCCCGATTCTTTGTCATCTCCATAGGGCGATCGCTTACGGGGAACATAACCTTCTCCACTGCTGCGATCGCTGTCGTAAATATCCAGATAAAGAGTTTGGCCAACAGTCGCTGCTGCCATTTCTAAAACTGTCCGAATCGCTTGAAGATTACGGCCACCACGGCCAAAAAACCGTCCTTTGTCTGTTCCTTCTAAGGCCACACGAATCCAGACTCGACGTTTTTGTTTAGCATGTTCACAATCCACGCTTAGCGCAGTCGGGGATTCCAGAAACGGTTTGATCAAAAACTCAACGAGTTCAACATAATTAGGGCTGTTTGCCGACGAGGGAGCAGGCAAAACGATTGGTTTAGGCATTCAACTGATCAAAAACTTGAGCTTTTTGTAATAGAGAACGAACGGTTTCAGTGGGTTGAGCACCCTGCTTGAGACGCTTAATAATATTGGGAACATCCAAGCGGGTTTCATCGGTTCTGGGATTGTAAAATCCTAATTCCTCTAAGGGACGACCATCTCTACGGCTGGTGCTGTGCATCGCAACGATACGATAACTCACTTCTCTTTTCTTGCCAAAGCGTTTTAAACGTAACTTAATCATTTATGTTCCAAAAATTCTCCTTTCCGATTCTACCCTATTATAGGAATTAACGGGTTGTTTATCCGTGATGTGGCATAATCTCACTCAAGCCCGTCTATAAACGACTCAGTTTTAGACAAAAAAACAGCGTTAAATCATCTTCCTATTGTTGGTGTTAACCTTGGATTTTGTCGATAAGCTTAGCGTAAGACACTTGACCTATCCCCTTTTATTTCCCAACGAATGTCTTCTGTTGCCCTTGAGTTGTTTTTGATTCTGTTGCTGATTATTGCTAACGGAGTCTTCTCTGGTTCGGAGATTGCTATTGTTTCCTCTCGAAAAGTCCGTCTTGAACAACTGGCTAAACAGAAGAACAAAAAAGCCCGTTTGGCCCTGAAATTAGCCACTTCTCCTAATGATTTTCTCTCGGCTGCTCAAATCGGCATTACCCTAATTGGGATTCTCAGTGGTGCCGTGGGGGGTGCAACGGTGGCTCGACGCTTGGGAGAAGGTTTGCGTCAAATCCCTGTATTAGCACCCTATAGTGAAACCTTAAGTTTTGCTTTAGTGGTAACGCTGATTACTTACCTATCCTTAGTGATCGGTGAGCTTGTGCCTAAACGGATCGCCCTGAGTCATCCTGAAACTTTGGCCTGTGCGGTAGCTCCCTGGATGAATGGGTTAGCCAAATTAACGTCTCCGATTGTTCGTTTGCTTGGCGTATCAACAGATGGTTTATTAAAGCTTTTGGGAGTCTCGAACCAAGGAGATACCCCCATTACAGAAGAAGAAATTCGGGTGTTAATTGAACAGGGCACCCAGGCGGGCATGATTGAAGAAGCGGAACAGGATATGGTGGAACGGGTATTTCGGTTAGGCGATCGCCCCGTTAGAACCCTCATGACTCCGAGAACGGCGATTATTTGGCTAGATATTGATTCGCCTTGGGAAGAAACGCAGCGAGAAATTTTAGAAACGCCCTATTCCCGCTTTCCCGTGGGTCAGGATACCTTAGATAACTGTTTAGGATTTGTGCGGGTCAAAGATATTTTAAATGCTCAGTTAACGGGGTCACGGGTAGATTTACAGCAGTTGGCCCAACCGCCCTTATTTGTGGCTGAAAGTACGCGATCGCTGAATGTGTTAGAAATGTTTCGCACTTCAGGAACCCATATTGCACTGATTACCGATGAATACGGGGGAATCGAAGGTTTAGTGACCCTAAATGATTTGATTGAAGCGATCGTGGGCAATATTCCCAATGACGATGATATTGAAGAACCCCAAGTCATTCAACGGGAAGATGGCTCTTGGTTACTCGATGGATTATTACCCATTGATGAATTTAAAGAACAGTTTGACATCGAAACCTTACCCAACGAGGAAGAAGGCAGTTATCATACTTTAGGCGGTTTTATCATCGAATCTCTCGGTAAAATTCCCCAATCCGGTGAACATTTCCAAGCCTTAAATTTACGATTAGAAGTGATGGATATGGATGGCATTCGGATCGATAAAGTATTAGTCAATGTTTTACCTGATGAAGCTCTAGGAAACAATCATTTAGATGAAGAAGTCTCGGAAATTTAATTTTTGAGGTGTGCTATAATTTCTCACTCACAATAATATATTCATAGAGCATCGTATTTACCGTACTGCCTGTTTTGTTGGTTGGGGAATTTTTAGCAGGCATAGCTTTGTTACTTAAAGCTCTTTTATAGGTCATTAAATGTTTAAAGCCATTGGCTTCAAAGCGTTCGGCAATGAATTGATCGGTCGGCAGTTGGATTTTTTTAACGGTTCGGTTACCTACAACGTAAACGGCCTTTCCCTTGGGATTAATACTTTGAGAAATCTGATCAATGGATTGCCCTAAGTCTTGATAAAAAGCAGAAATTTCTAAGGCTCTTTGGGGATTTTCTTGATTGATTTCGACAATATAATCCGTAATCAAACTATTAGAAAATAACTGTTTCGATTTATTGCCACCCATTAATAATTTATCAATCTTTCTAGCGTAATCAATGCCGATCCACTCGTTAGATAAGGCAGAAAATTGACCATAAGCAACTGTTGTTCGACTATCCCCATAGGGAGGGCTGGTTAAAACCACATCAAAGCTTTCTTTACTGGGTTTAAAGGGTGAGCATTGAATGTCCAGTTTTATTTTATTTAATTTGGGATAATAACAATTTGTATAAATCGCGATCGCGTCGTTTAGCTTCTTAAAATAAACGCCAAAAACATCGGGATTAAATTTTAAAATATCCTCGGATTTCATTTTATAAAGCTTAAACTCATTGTTGCGCGTATAGGAACATTCCCGAACCGTTTCTGAAAAGGGGATTAAGAAAAATTGTTTAATCTTTTTATCTTTGATCGCTTCAATACCATGTCTAAGAGCATTTAAATTTAATAAAACTTCCTTAGAAAACCAAAAATCAATATTCGTGACTTTCGGGAAAGGTAGCTGATGAACAGCATCTTCATCTTTGACTAGTTCAAAAACTTGATTTCGCAATTTAACTTTTGTTTCCGTAAGTTTTTCGAGATTAACTTTAGTATACTTAACAGTTGAAATTAAAACGGCTAAAGGATTAAGGTCATATCCCGCCATATCGGTAATACCACATTCTAAAGCACTCGCAAAAGACGACCCGGAACCGCAATAGGGATCGAGTAATTTACCTTGGGAAATATTAAATTCTTTTAAAATTGCAATGCCAATTTGTGGCAGCATTGTAGCGGGATATTTATGCAAATTCGGATAAAACGACGAATAGGATTGATCCGCAAAATCATAATTTTCATTCCGAATAACTTGGTATTTCATAGATAGAATTTAATTGCATCATCGTTAGCACATAATCCTTCGACTGCTGTTATCATTCAGAAATCAAACGCACTAACGGCTAAACTCACCCACCGTCATTAACTTTGGACAATTACGAGTAGCCTATCATAGGGTCGAGGGCAGTGATTGGTTAGACGGGCTTATATTTAAACAGGTAAAAGGTGCGTGGCACGTATTCTACAAGATCGGCGATCGCACTAAATAAATAAAACCTATTGATTCTACAATAAGTCTAAAAATTCATTAAGCGTCAATTTACAATCGCGTAAAATTTGAGCAAATAATCCTCGTCCAATTGTTTCTTTTCCATGAACAGGAATTACCGTCCTTCTACCGTCAGGATGAATCAAAAAGTGATGGCTTCCTTTAATTCTCGCAATACTAAAACCTACTTTTTTTAAAGCAGAAATCATTTGCT
>JAYKGY010000016.1:0-18582 GCA_035285545.1 Snowella sp.
TTCCTAATCTCTATGCGATTTTGCGGCAGTTATTTATTCCCGTGATTCGTCAATTTATTCTTGAACGCTATACTCCTTCTCTTTTAACCTGATGACTGCATATTTTGTTCTTTCTAACAATGCGTAAGTCCTACTCTTTTTGAGTGGGGGTTGTAGTACGCCATCTAGAAAAATTTCCAGCCGACATTCGTCTGCGCCCCAATCCTCAGTTTCATTACATTTGAGCTGTTTAAAAGTGACTTTTCGCATACTTACCTTTTTGAATGTGTTGAGTTTGGATTATCCTTAAAAGTCTGGATTATCCTCAAAAAAACGTTGCACTTAGTCAAATATTGTAGAAAACTTTCGTATACTTATCAGAAAGACTGGGAGAATCTAAACAATTTTTAATAATCGACGAAAATTAAACAACAAGTAATTTAGAGCGCAGAGAACCTCTAGGAAAACTATTGGTCAACGTCTCTACTCCCTCTCTCGTGAAGCCCTACAGCAAGTGGTGGAGTTTACTCAAGCTCTGCTAAATAAAAGGAAGTCTGTTAATCAAAGTATGGAGGTTTTAATGCCTATTTAAAGCTACTTTTCTTTTGCCTACCAAGTCGTGTAGTACACATTAATTACTCTACTGATGGGGCTAACCAGCGGAATGTCGGAAACAATATTTTGTCAATGCGTAAGTTCTATAGCAATTGCTGTTTAGATTGACCGTTAGTTGCTGCGTTAAATTTTGCATTGTGAGACAATTGGCCGGTTAATAGCCAGTCTTGTAAATCGGTTGTTTTTTCAGCTTTTCGCAGTTGTTCTTTAAGCCATTCCCCTTCTAAGCTTTCTTTATCCAATAAAACGCGGGCGATCGCGTCTAGGAGTTCCCGATTTTTGGCTAACGTTAGGAGGGCCAGTTGATGGGCCCCTTCCATCATGGCTTGAATTTCCTGATCAATGGCTTCGGCCATCTGGGGGCTAACCGGACGGCGGGGATTCACCATACTATCTAAAAATTGTTGCTGATGTTTTTCAAAGGCAATCGGCCCTAAGCGATCGCTCATTCCGTAGAGGGTGACAAATCGTTCTGCCAATTCCGTTGCTTTTTGGATATCGTCACTGGCTCCGGTGGACACCTTCTTGAACATTAGCTCCTCGGCGGCTCGGCCTCCCAATAGGGTAACAATGCGCCCCCGAATTTCATCTTCTAACATTAAAAATCGGTCTTCTTCTGGTAATTGCAAGGTGTAGCCTAACGCCCCTAATCCTCTCGGCACAATGGAAATTTTTTCCACCACGCCGGCCCCTGGCATTAAAGCACCAATCAAGGCATGGCCGACTTCATGGTAGGCAACCGTTTTTTTCTCAATGTCATTTAAAACCCGTGATTTTTTCTCCAATCCCGTCAGTAATCGTTCAATGGCTTCATTTAAATCCTCCATCGAAACCAAAAGATGATTTTTTCGGGCGGCAAGGAGGGCAGCTTCATTAATTAAATTGGCTAAATCGGCTCCGGCAAAGCCTGGGGTACGGGCGGCGAGTTTTTCCAAATTGACGTTATCTGCCAGTTTGACATCTTTAGCATGAATCCGGAGGATGGCTTCCCGTCCACTTTTATCGGGTCGGTCTACCAAAACTTGACGATCAAAGCGACCTGGCCGCAATAGGGCTTGATCTAGCACTTCCGGTCGATTCGTCGCTGCTAACAAAATAATGCCCGTATTCGCTTCAAAACCGTCCATTTCCGATAATAGTTGATTGAGGGTTTGTTCCCGTTCATCGTTGCTGCCCATCATGGAACTGACCCCCGTTCGCGATCGCCCCAAAGCATCCAGTTCATCAATAAAAACAATACAAGGAGCCTGTTGTTTCGCCTGTTCAAAGAGATCCCTCACCCTAGAAGCCCCGATTCCGACGAATAATTCAATAAATTCCGACCCTGAAATGGAGAAAAAGGGAACTGCCGCTTCCCCCGCGATCGCTTTGGCCAATAACGTCTTTCCGGTGCCTGGGGGCCCAATTAATAGGACTCCTTTGGGAATTTTTGCCCCTAAGTTCACGTATTTAATGGCATTTTTGAGAAAATCTACAATCTCTTGCAATTCGGCCTTGGCTTCATCGACCCCTGCAACATCATCAAAACGAATTCCTGTACTGCCTTTCACGTATATACGAGCTTTGCTTTTTCCCACATTAAAGGGAGCCGCACTATTACTCTGGGAACGGTTGAGAAACCAAATCCAAACCGCAAGAAAAATTAGCGGGGGAATAATCCAACCTAATAAGGTGGAGAACCAACCGCCAGTATTTTCAGGAATGGCAGAAAATTTAACCTGTTTTTCCCGTAAAAGTTGCGTTAAGTGATTATCTTGAACAACGGGCAAGGTACGAAACGTTTTAACCGTTTCATTGAGATTTTCTTCGGTTACAAATTGGGGTTTAAGGCTGTATTGAATTAAGCTGGTTCCCACTTGGGCTTCCGCCACTTGTCCTGCATTCACCTGATCTAAAAATTGACTATAGGGAACTAATTTTGAATCGGCCCCCCGAAAAACAAATAAGTTTAAAAATAAGAGCCACAGCAATAAAATCAGGGCATTGCGCCCCAAACTACTACGGATTGAGGGCTGAGAAGAATTCGGGGGATTCGGGGAATTATCGTTAAGATGCTCATTCATAGGAATTACGTGATCTACGCTGAGAATAGGGCCTAACGGGATGCCGAAAAAACTTGAAATTGCCGAGCGGCTTCTGCTAGAAAATGGCGCACTTCTTGATCACTTGTTTGATCAAAATCCTCATACCACCGACCGATAGAATCTAAAAACTCGGTTGGCAATAAGCACACGACTTGATCGACTTCTTGTTGAATTTCCTCACAGGCCGACGGAGAGGCGACGGGAACCGCAACAATAATGCGTTGGGGTTGATGTTGACGAAGAGAGGCGATCGCTGCTTGCATAGTCGCTCCAGTCGCAATCCCATCATCGACCAGGATAACAAGCTGTCCGGCAATTCTGGGGGGGGGTTGGCCGAATCGGTAGAGATTTTCTCGCCGTTGGAGTTCCAAACTTTCTTTGGCAACAACCTGTTCAATGCTCTCAGGGCTAATGTTTAACCACTTCACCACATCCCAATTCATGACTTTGACCCCCGAAGCGGCGATCGCACCCATTGCCAATTCTGGGCGATCGGGCACCCCCAATTTTCTCACTAGCCACACATCTAAGGGAAAATGCAGATGACTCGCAATCTCAAACCCAATGGGAACGCCCCCACGCGGTAGAGCCAGAACCAGACCATTCGTTAAATCCTGATGATCACTCAATTGAGCCGCCAACAGTTTGCCCGCTTCCGTCCGATTCTCAAATCGCCTGTCCCGCCTTTCCATCCTCATGTATTCTCCTCCTAAGCCACGTTTAGCCCCTGACATCAATGACTCACTTAAAACTGGCAAAATTGAGCAATAATTTTGATAAAGATGTCTATTCTACGTTTTATTAGTCATTGGAAACTGCTACTGTTTTTAAATAGCCATCCCAATAATTGTCCTAATTAGTCATTAATCTCGATAATTAACGAGAAAGGAAAAAAGGAACAAAGGCTTAAACGCTAAAATGGGTATCCTCACTGCCCTATGGGGTTGAATTAATTGGGATTTTAGTACTTTTTCTTAAACAATTGCAGAATTCATTCTCTGCTGATTTCTAATCTCTAGGATAACAATTTTTTTTGTAAAGAAATGTTACAAAATGAATCGGGGGCAGGATACATTTAAATGAGTCAAATTCATGCTAATCCAGAAACAAAATAAAAAGAGGAAATGAGAAGGATTATATTAACGGAAATTAATGTTGATTAATGGGCTTAGCTTAGAAAGTTTCTCGTTAGAAATTGCAAGTTTATGCGAAAGTTAATTAGCCGCCATTTATATCCGCTAAATTTCTAATTTATAGGATTTTGTATTAAGGGCTGATTTGGGAGGTCGTATTGCTAGATTGACCCAGAGCAATAATATTATTTTGAGCCGATTGCTCTAGCACGATGAGGGGAATGGGTTTAGCCATTTCATCCCAAACTAATGAAATATCTGTGTCGTGAATCGTCGATTCCCACAGCGATTGCTGGGTACTACGGGTCAAAAATCCTTCAATATTATCCACTAGTTCGCTAATAATTTTAGTGGTTGATTGGGTAGGCAATTTAGCCAATTTGACTTGAATCCGAAATAAAATTCCTTTTTTCCACTTTCCTTCCGGTGCTTCCACATCATAATATACTTCAAACAATTCATTAATACCCCGATAATTTTCTGGCTTTTCTCCTTCTTCAATTTGGGGTTGTACCGCTTTACTAATCATCGCTGAAATGTTGGTTTTAATCTGATTCATTACAACATAGTGAAAAACTTCTTCGTCCATTCTCATGCGGGTATAATCGAGATTAAAATTGCGAGCGTCAATGAGATCTTTTTCCTGTTCCCGATTGCTGGCTAGCGCGATCGCCTGAGTTAATTGCTCATTTAAAGATTGATTAGTCTTTAATTGTAAGGTTAAGAGTTTGTGCGATTGGCTCAACCTACACTTACAAAAAGCCCCCGTCATTAATAACGATAATCCCAAGATGACATTACTCCAGAGGCAAGGCGATTGTAGGCTCCAACAACTACTGCTGCTAGGGGCAAGCGCAGAGGACAGTTGAGGAATTTCTGCGGTGTTGGCTAAGATAGGAGAGGAGATTCGTTGGAAAACCATAGAACATTAAGCAAGCTCATCCTGAGTGATAGCTCTATCATGCCCACGAACGAAATAAATATTTACATTTTGAACAAATTTTTTGGATGACCTTGGAAAGTTAGAGGACGCGATCGCGAAAAAAAGTCAGAAATTTATGGGTAAACTCTTATTAAACAGTGTAATGATATGGTTTCTTGTCGTTCATCCGACATTTGCGATGCCATTTAACCAAAATCCATGGCCTAATGCTGCTAAGGATTATTGGATTAGTCAAAATTCGGTTCCAGCAAAGGTTACCCAGGCTGTTCGGAAAGATCTGTCCCAACGGACTAAAATTGCGTCTAGTCAGCTTAAAGTTCAGAACGCTCAACCTATGACCTGGCCAGATGGATGCTTAGGTTTAGCGAAACCCGATGAATTTTGCACGCAAATGCTAGTCCCAGGCTGGCAAGTCACTCTTACTCATCAGCAACATACGTGGACGTATCGCACTGATTCCCAAGGCCAAAATATTCGTTTAGCGGCTCCCCATTAAACACTCACCAATCAAAAATGTAAGCCGGTAAAAATACCATTTGGGACTTACCACATTTACGGCAGCGAAAGCGATGGCAAAGAAAGAGTAAGAAAAATAGTCGAACTAATAAATTTTGGGTCTGGGATGGGCAAATATAATCACTACCACAGTGATGACAACGCATAAATCAATGATTTCAATTGTAGATTTTGTAAAATAGTTACGCTTTAAATTGTTCTGATTGCTAAATTTATCTGCTAAATTGTTGAGATCGATTATTTTTCTTATTGCAATCTGAAAGAAAGGTAAGCCAATCCTTGCAATGCAAAAAAAATCTCCCTATGAACTAAGCGGTAGGCTTTTCAGGTTATTATGATTCCTTATTATAGGCAAATATGGTATTTGATAAATTACATAATGAAAAAAAATACCAGTTAAAAAAAGCTTTGTCAAATGAAATAAGATTGATTGATTTTAAAAGCCTGTATATCTTGGTGTAGCTTATGGTATGAGGTGACTAAGGTTCGGTTTACGGATAAAAGGGAAAGCCAACTACTTTCAAACAAGTTAATTTAAGGTGCGCTAATTTTAAGACGTTTAAAGATAACGCACCCTAAATACTATCAAATCTAAAGAATCACGCCCTTATCCGACTGTGGCTAAACGGAATGCGGCTCCTAAACCGGCTGACATTTCTGCTGCCGTAATTTTGCCATCGTGATCGCTATCTAGGGCATCAAAAACCGCATCAATTCCTGCCCATTCTTCACGGGTAATAAATCCATCGCCATCTAAATCATAGGCATGGAAAATTTCTTCGGCTGCATGACTAATCGCTTCAGAGCCTTCTAGACGGGTTAAGCGTTCTTGAAGTAGGTGCTCTAAGGCTTCGAGAGCTTTGGTAAAGCCAGCAATTCCTTCAGCTAATTTTTCCGATGCCATTGCATTTTCGGCGTGCATTTTTTCAAAAGTCGCTTGATCCATTTCAATTTTTTCAATGTTTTGATCCACATTATTAGGGTCTAATTTACGGACTAATTCCCCTTCGGTCGATCGCAGTTGATCTAATAATTTTGGTGAAATGGTCAATAGGTCACAGCCAGCTAATTCAATAATTTCCCCAATATTGCGGAAACTTGCCCCCATGACTTCGGTTTGATAGCCGAATTTTTTGTAATAATTATAGATTTTCGTAACGGATTCAACGCCTGGATCTTCGGCGGGGGAGTACTCTTTCCCCGTTTCTTTGACATACCAGTCTAAAATACGACCGACAAAGGGCGAAATTAAGGTTATTCCCGCTTCGGCACAGGCGATCGCTTGATGGAGTCCAAATAAAAGGGTGAGGTTACAGTGAATGCCTTCTTTTTCTAGCACTTCGGCGGCTTTGATGCCTTCCCAGGTTGAGGCAATTTTAATTAAGATGCGATCGCGAGAAACCCCTGCTTTTTCATATTCAGAAATTAAATAACGGGCTTTATTAATAGTGGCTTCCGTATCGTAGGACAATCTCGCATCAACTTCCGTTGAAACCCGACCAGGAATAATCTCTAAAATTTTCAGGCCAAAGGCAACCGCTAAACGATCAAAGGCCAAGGTTGCCACTTGGGATAAATCGGCATTGCTACCCAATTCTTTTTTCGCCCTTGTGAGGGTATCGTCAACAATTTCCTGATATTGGGGCATTTGAGCCGCTAAGGTAATTAGCGAGGGATTTGTCGTCGCATCACGGGGCGTAAACGCTTCAATTGCTTGAATATCGCCGGTATCTGCAACAACAATCGTCATTGCTCGGAGTTGGTCAAGTAAATTCTGTGTCATAACAAATTGAGGGATAATGTCAATAATTTTTTACTATAAACGGCTTTTTTGAAGTAGTTAAGAATATTTGCTTTTTTTTAACTTCTTTTCCCAAATTTAAACAAACTTAACTATCTCTTACTATTGATAGTTGTTAACTTTAGATTATTTAGCTTCGAGATTATCTCATTCTTACTTCCGTATTGGGGTTAATCTATTATCATTTTATCATTTCTACTTTTAACTTGGTTTGATTTTGTTATTAATAATATTTTTTCCCAATAAATAAATCATTTCCGCGATCGGTTGAAAGCGAATCATAATTCCATTGATAGATGATAAATCAGTAATTGTTTTTGTCGTTACTGAGGTTTGTACTAAACCGTTTTCTTGAATAAATTGAACTAAGCCGCTGAGTTCATTAAGATTGTTGACAATTCTATCTGACCATTTAACTTCTACACACCACTCAGGTTTTTGGGTATCAGGACGCAAGTAAACCAGATCAACCTCTCCTGTTTTCCAACGCGCGTAATAGATTTGCTCAATTTTCTCGCTATGAAACCATTGGCTAAACAGTGCGGTTTCGGTTAAGGCTCCCATTGCTTCATCTTCTTCTGTTACGAATCCAAATAAAGCGGCTCTCATCGAAGGATTAGTTAAATAAACTTTAAAAGATGTTGCTCGTTGAAAATGTTTAGCATTACGATCAATCCGATTAATACATTTAATTAGAAATGCCGCTTCTAAGTATTCCAAATAGCGTTTTAGAGTATTTTTCGCTACCCCTGCTGACTTAGAAAGAGACTCTAAACTCACTTCATTACCTGTATTGTAAGCAAGGGTTGTAAATAATCTATTTAATTCTTGAATATCATTAATTCCGTATAAACTCGGTAAATCTCTGAGTAAAACCTTGTCAATAATATCGCTTTTTATATATTGAGAACTATCAAGTTGAATCGTTTTAGAAAATACAGCTTCAGGATAGCCCCCGTAATTTAAATAATTAATAAACTCTTGATTTAGTTCATAAATGTTTCTAATAGCATCTATTTCTTTGTTTGACTGTCCTTGAAAGAAGGTTAAAATAAGTTCATCTTCTCGCTCAATAAATCGTAAATATTCAGCAAAGGTTAAAGGCGGCAAAATAAAATTAGAAAATCGTCCTGCTCCTGATTCAATACTTTTTAATCGTAGAGCAGCAGCGGCGGAACCTGTGGCAATAAATTTATAATCAGGGTAAGAATCAACGAGAGATTTTAGGTGAATTTCCCAATTTTTAAGATATTGTATTTCATCAAAAAAAATAACTAAGGCATCTTTTCGCTGATGGTTATGTAATTCTTGAAAAAAATTAACTAGTTGTTCTAAACTTAAGCCGGTATAAACAGGAGTTTCAATGGATAAATAAAGAATTTGAGTGGGTTTTAAGCCTTCATTAATTAAGCGTTGAATGGCGTGATAAACCATTACGGTTTTTCCAACCCGTCTTGGCCCCATGAGAATTAAAGCACGATTGACTGATTTATCCGTAATTAAGTCAAAAAATAACTCAAAATAGGAACGACGAGGCATTTTATTAAAACGCTCATCAATTTGCTCTTCATTTTCCCACCAAGGGTTATCAAACAGCAGACGCTTCTTGATTTCTTTTTCCGATATCTGAAGCATGGGTCACAATTAGAGTCAGTGCATTGACTTTAATTATAGCCAATTTGTGTTTAAGATTAATGGATTGACCTTAGTTAAAATAGCTAGTTTTTGTTTCCCGCCGATTGTAAATAGAAATTAAATCGGTTTTCGAGTTGAGTAGGGGTTAAGGCTTGCGTCCAGTATTCAACCAAGGCATGACCAAAAGCCCAGGCATTGCGGTCAGGGGTTGCATCGTTTTCAATCAGCAAGGGCCAAAGGGCTAGTAAATCAAAGTTTAAGGGTTGATTAGAATTTTCATTCAGTAAGCCGAATAAATCGTAGGCTAGTTGGAGTTTACCGATAACGATGGGTAATTGCTCTACAGGAATTTGTTCTGCTAATAAATAAGCTAGGGTAGGAGAGCCGGTGGATAAGGTAGAAATGAATTGCAAGACAGGGCTTTTTAACAGAGCCGTTAACCCTTGGGCTGTACTCATTTGAAAAATATAGCGGTCAATGAGTTTAGCCGCAGCGATGGTTCTGGCTTCGAGATTTTTGAAAAAGCGGGCAAGTCGTAATTGTTGGGCAGGCGCGATCGCGTCTAAGAGGGCAAAGGCTAAAGCATCAATTCCCCAAGCAATACGGTTTACAGTCGGATCACCCATCACGACGGGCAACACTTGAGAACAATAATCTCCTAATTGTTCAACTCGGTATTGAACGGCTTCTCGGATAGATTTTTCCTTGGGTTTCTCGCCCCATTGCCAATCATAAGGCGGGTTCCATTCCCGAAACGGACGCAATCGATCCACTTGAGAAATGAGGGTAAAGGTCGGTAAATCGGCAACCTGTTGGCTAATATCCCGCAAAAAGTCCGCATCCATTTGCAGGGCAGGATCAAGGGCAGGATTCAACAGCAATAACAGATCGGCGGTACTGGCATAATCTAATACCTGTTCCCTTAAGTCTGTGCGTTCAATTTGTTCATAGCCTGGCGTATCCCACAGAATCAACGTTTCGCCCTGACCCGTTTTCCATTCGTATTGCTGCACTAGGGTCGTACTGGGCAACAGATCAATTTCAGCTTTGTCGGCTTGAAACAGGGTATTGATTAAACTACTTTTGCCTGCTCCCGTTCTGCCCACCAGCAAAATATTGATGGGTTTGGTTTGCACCGCTTCAGGGGATTCGGCTTGTAATAACAGTTCTTTGAGGGTTTGGGTTTGGGCTTTGGCTAGGGTTGCCGTGGGATTGCTAAAAATATCGGGGGGTAAGGTGTTGCCACTATAGAGCGCGATCGCCTGACGAGCCAGATTTCTTAAAGCCGCTTCTCGGAGTAGTTGGGTCAAATTGAGCAATAACTGTTGATTTGCAGCCGAACTAGATCGTTTACTAGCTTGATTAGCTGCTGCTGCTGCCGGATTTAGTAACCATTGGGCCCAACCCCATACTTTCCACAGTTTCCGCAACGACGGTTCTAAGCGTTGATAGATTTCATAGGATTGGTACGCCTGTCCAATGGTAATTTGATTAAGGGTGGGAGATAATCGCTGCATCCATTGGTCTAAATCATCAACGGTTCCCCGAATGAGTCCGTAGGCTTGGGGGATATAGATATTCAGCAACGGATATTTCACTTCAGGATGGTAATGCTGGGCAACGGCAATAACGACTTCTTGGCAACGTTTCCAAAAGGTCGGCCAATCTTCCCAGATCGCCTTATCCTGTTGGGCCGTATCGAGAATGGTTTTTAAATTGGCTTCTAGTTGAGCCACGCGATCGCGCCCAGAATTAGCGTCTACCGCTACACTCGTTTCGCTCTCTAATTCCTGTTGAATTTCGGTTAAAACCGTTTCCAGTTGATTCACCGCTGGCTTTGTCCAACGCACGAGCAGCCAACGCCAACCAACAAAAATTAAGGTAAAAATCGCCCAAATCCAAGTAAGTCCCCAAGCGTGGATCTGCCACGATGCAGCAACTAACAGAAAAATTACTATACTCGCGATCGGTAAAATCAGAACCAACCACTGCCATTTCGTTAAGCGTACCGTTACCATAAACCTGCTCTCAACCAATCGAGGGGAATATTTTCTATTTTGCCTTGGTTTTTCCTATCAGTTCACAGTAAGTCAGTAGTGGTTTGAAATTAAAGTTCAAATGTAGGATAAGCATCTTGCCCGTTAATAGGGATTAAGACTGTTGAAGCGGTTCCAATGGGGCAGTTTCAGTGTGTAAAATCTGGGTAATTAAGGCCGCAACCTGAGCAGGCTGTTCCACCATTGATAAATGGCCACAATCGGGAATTTCTAGGACATTTTTACCATAGGGGTGAAATAAAGAATGAAAACTTGCCAAATGGCGTACATATTTTAATTCCATAATCGTGTCTTGCTTCCCGGCTAAGAAATAAACAGGTTCTTGCAAACGGGCCACAATCTGGGGTAAAAGATGGACTTCTTCCTCCGTTGTTGTATCGATTAAAGCTCCTAAGGCGGCTTCCGTATCGGCTTTCACAAAATCAAGGACTCGTTGTTTTCCCCATTTCCGCTCTAAGGGAGTACATACCATTGCTCTGGAAAACATACGATCTACTCCAGGCAAATACGGCAACCAGGGAGGACGAAATTGCACCAACCGTTTCCCCATTGTCCGAAATCGATCAAATTCTTCTTTTAAATAAATCCCCCCCCCAGAATTGAGGCAAATCACACCTTTTACCCGGTCTGAGCAATAATCTGCTCCCCAGATCGCAATGCTGCCACCTAGAGAGTGGCCGATTAACCAGGCAGAGGAAATATCGAGAGATTCTAATAAAATGCTGAGGTCTTGGGCATAGGTTCCCAGACTGTACAACGGTAAATCTTGACGATTACGACCAGAGAAGTCCGTTGTTTGACCAAATCTTAAGCTGTAATTTTTAGCATTAATGCTACTAATCGGTTGGGAATCCCCAAAGCCTCGGAGGTCATAGGCCAAACACTGATAATACGGAGACAGGATTTCAATCAAGGGTTGCCAATAACTTCGGCTTAATAACCAACCATGAATAAAGATTAATTTAGGAGCCGATTCACAGGAAACAGGGGGGGTGAGATCGTAGGTGTGGGGAACTCCCAAAATGTCGATAGTTGGCATAGGATTAGCGGATGAAAAGGAGTTTTACCCCTAATACAATGACTACATACACTCACTATAAACGATTAGTGTTCTGATGGTTAATTCCTAATAATAGAACAACACCCAAGCCCTAATCTTCAGTTCCATTCCTTGTTTCTCTTACTAAATCCCTACGGAGTTGCAATCTTTTTTGCAAGTTGCCTATTCTCCCTAGATTCTTAACAAAAAGGAATTTTCTGTTTTCGGTTTGGGTGTTGATTCAGGTTAGACGAGACACGTTTGAGATTAAACAGCGCGATTTTTACCTCTTTTTGTAGAATGAAACTTGACTTAACTTGGTTTTGGCTGTTTTATCTGCCACTGAAGCTCTTTTGCTTCATGTATCTACTCTAATAATTTTCCTGAGTTAGTGCAAGCCTTTTCTACAAAACTTTATTGAAGGATGAGCAATCGCTTAAAAACTACAAAGTTATGTTAAGAACAGATTAAGACATTTTTAAGCCTAGTCAAACTAATAGAAATAATAAGTTTAATTGAATTAATCTAGCTCTTCAGCCATCATGGTTATTGATAAACAAATATTATTAATAATCTTCTTTTAAGCGATAAAAATCATCTTGCATGGACTCTAGAGGCTCATGGCTAAGAATTTGTCTTGGTTATCTCCGAGGCTGTGGCCGCGATCGCGTCTTCATTATTTTGAACCAGTTCCCCTACTCCGCTTTGTCTTACCGATCATTTTCCGATATAGTTAAATACTGACAAAAATGAGAATCATTCTCACTCATCAACCCTTGTCTTTCATAAACTGACCCCTATGTCTAAATCCCTATTATCTTCGCTTCCTGTTACTGCGCTTCTCCTCAGCCTAGCGATTATCCCTAGTCAAGCGACCCCCGATCCCAACGGAAAATTAATGCGATCGCCCAAAGATCCACTCCATAGAACGCTAGACGGTTTTCTCAATCCCCCCCATAACAGGAACACAGAAGATGGCCTCTCTCAAGTTACCAACGTCTCCGAATTACGGGATATTGCGCCGAGTGATTGGGCCTATGAAGCCTTACGCAGTTTAGTCGAACGCTATGGTTGCATCGTCGGTTATCCTGACCGCACCTTTCGAGGCAATCGGGCCCTCTCCCGTTGGGAATTTGCAGCAGGGTTAAATGCCTGTCTGAATACGATGGAAAGATTGTTACAGGAAAATGTTGCCGTTATTCGAGAAGATCTGGATAAATTAAAACGCCTAACGGAAGAATTTAGGCAAGAACTCACCGCAATGGGGGTTCGGGTTGATAATCTCGAAGCAAGAACTGCCTTTTTAGAAAATCACACCTTTTCTACTACCACCAAACTAGAAGGCGAAGTGGTTTTAGGGTTAGCAGGCATTGCCGCAGGAGAAAGAAATGGGGGGGAACCGAATGATAAAAGTACCGTTTTAGGTTACCGGACACGGTTACAATTACTAACCAGCTTTACTGGGGAAGATGAACTCTATATCCGCTTAGCGACGGGAAATATTCCTACTTTTGAAGAAGAAACGGGAACCTTTCAATCAACGTTAGGTTTTGCTCAACCCGATGATAATCAATTAGCCGTAGAAGTGATTAAATATAATTTTCCATTGACCAGCAATATAAATATGATTTTTGGGACAGGTGAAGCTTTTGATGATTTTGCTAGTACTTTAAACTTTTTAGATGGGGATGGTGCCTATGGGTCATTTACAGCCTTTGGTACTCGTAACCCTATTTACTACGATGGAGAGGGAACGGGTCTGGGTTTTCAGGGAAATTTAGGAGATTTCCAGTGGAGTTTAGCCTATCTCGCGATGGAAGCTCATGATCCCAATTTAGGAAAGGGATTATTTAATGGGCCCTATGGCGCACTGGCTCAAATTGGTTACAATCCTAGCGAAAATTTTGGGATTGCCTTTACTTACGTTCATGGCTATGACAATCTCGATACGGCAACAGGAAGCTTGAAGTCTAATTTCCAATATTTTACAGAAACGACCTTTGATCAACCCGTAAAAACTGCTAATAATGCCTATGGTTTAGAATTTTCTTGGAAAGTGACAGATGGGTTTGTGCTCGGTGGTTGGGGAGGCTATACCAAATCCTTAACCCTAAATCCCGTTGCGATGAGTGAAGAAGAGGTTTTGCCCCGTGGCAGTTTGGATATTTGGAACTGGGCGGTTACTTTAGGATTCCCGGATGCGTTTAAAGAAGGCAATTTAGCAGGCATTATTGTAGGGATGCAGCCCTGGGTCACGAGTTCAACGGTTAATTTACCCGATGGGTTTAGTGCCAGCGATCGCGATACCTCGATGCACTTTGAAGCCTTTTATCAGTATGCAGTTAACAAAAATATCTTTATTACCCCAGGGATTGCAGTGATTACATCCCCTGATAACGATTCTCGCAATGCACCCTTAGTCATTGGGACTATCCGCACGACCTTTGCTTTTTAGACAATGAAAAGATTCAGTTCTTTGGATAATCTGGCATACAGTAGCTTCTGATATGCCAAAATCCAATGCGATATGCAATTTTGTTCGATATTCTCGCCAATATTGCAAAGTGATGAGTAATTGGTCTGCTACACTAAGTTTATTTTGTCCTCCTCGCTTTCCCTTCCGTACTGATGGCATCAGCAACGCAAGCAAAATCGCGGTTGGATAATCCCTGCCATTTCTATTTTACGCTTTATTTGGTTGACTTACTTAGTCTATAATCAGCTTTGACGAGCCGCTTGTCTCATTTCGTGCAAAATTGGTCGATTCATAAAATTTCTAGAGATGACTCAAATAGCATAATTCCGTTGATGCATATTATGGCTAAGCGCACAATTCGTAACGTCTAATTCTTTTACCAAGGATTACCAATCATTGTAAAACTACTCCAATAATAGGGGTGGCTTAGATCTATATTTTTTAAATTTCGACGAAGGGAAAAGTTGACAGAAACAGTTAAAGGGTTATTTTTATCTCCAATCACCATTTGATCGTTTTGAATGCTGACTTTTCTATGAAGTAAGTTCAACTGAGCTTGTCGTAGAGCATCTGCTTTGGTAGGGCTTTGTTTAAGTTGATTATAAAAACTTGTCATTAATGCTAGGGTTCCTTCGTCGCTTACATACCATAGACTACCTAATGCAGTTCTTACTCCTGTTTTGACGGCTAATCCCGCAAATCCTAATTCAGCATCAAAATCTCCTACAGCGGTTTTACAAGCAGACAGCGTTAAGAGATCAATCGGACGATCTAAGCCTAAATTAGCAAATTCATCTAGGGTTAATTTTCTATCACTGAAAACTACAAACGAATTGTTGCGATCGCCGGACTTGAATTCTCCGTGAGTAGCCAGATGAACAATACTAAACTGATTAGAATTAAGGGCACGTTTAAAATTTTCGACAGTAAAATCCTGATTTAAAAATATCTGACCGGGCCAAATCTTTGTCGCAATTTCCGTTAACTCAATAGGCACTGCGGGTAAAGGCTTTTGATCAGAAAAATTATCGGCTCCCATCCCTAAAACTTGTGCTCCTTGGCGATCTTGGCGAGTAGTATCCGTAAGCGCAAGACTGGGAGTCAGACTAACACTATATTTTTCAATAATATACTGCTGACTATTGGCATCATAAAGAGCCGCTAGGGGAAGAGAACGCAAACCTTGATCTAATATAAAAGTAAGGTTAGTAATTTTTTGGTTTTTGAGAGCATCCTCAATCGGTTCAATTAACCACTGATAAAGTTGTTTGGCTTCGGGCAGGAAATTTTCTGTCGGAGACATATTAATTAATTCTTGTTGTAATCGCAAAGCCATTTTTAGTACTTGACCACGAGTAACTCCTTTAATCGGTAAGGACAAAATATTTTGATCGCTTACTAAGACCATTTCTAGCTCATCATCATCGTTTCTTTCTGTATTTGCAGTTGAATTACGGGCACGATTTAATTCCCATAGGGAACTATTTTCTATTGAGGAATCAGATTTGGCAGGGCGAAAGAAGACATAGATTAAGGCAGATTTAATTCCAGTCACTTGTTGAACACCTGTTAAAATGGTCGGAATAGTGTCTAAGGGGATTTCAGGTTTAGCAGGAATACCTAACTGATTGCTGTAATCTGTTGTGAAACTTCTATCAATTCCTTCAACAACTGCTGCTGTCGTTTTCTGTGTAGCAACTGGAGTGGGAGTGCTTGGAGAAATGGATGGTTGTGATGGAACTTCGGCAACAGGTTCTGGAGACTGGGATTTGGAGTCTCGTTGATTGGGCGGATTTATAAAGATAGGCACTTGGCTATCGGCTATCGGAACTTGAATCCCACTACTTAAGGAAATATTCCCTTTTGTTTCATTGAAAAGATAGGGTTGGGTGGGATTAATAGTATATTCTCCTGATGTAATGGCTCCTTGTGTTCCATTTTCGCTGGCATTGCCCACAATAAAGGGTGTAGTGCCATTGCCTCCATAACGAATAGTAATTGTGCCTCCTCCCTGGGAACCTGCACTGGAAATACTTGCTACTACGCCATTTTGATCAACAAATGTTTCTGTTGCTCGGAAGAATCGGGCTGTTGTGATGTCAATATTTCCTCCCACACCATTGGTACTTTGAGCATTAATATAACCCACTTGAACATCGTTATCTGGATCAATAAAAACATTGCCTGCTTTTTCTCCAGAAGTTGTAATCGCTCCTGTGGTAATAGCGGTTTTGGCTTTTATGGTAATATCCCCACCATTATTGGAGCCTGCGGTATTTAAGTTACCGGTATTGATTGTACCTGAAGGTGCGTTTAGAGCTAACGTTGCTCCCGTTCCGCTCTTATTGGATAAATCAATATTTTGAGCGTTAAGGTTTTCCCCTGCTTGTAGGCTTAGTGGATAACTACCTTGAATATCTCCTGTAATGTTAATGTTGCCGCGATCGCCTGTGCTGATATTAGCAGCGTTGCCCAAATTCACATTCCCATTAATCGTTAGGTTTTGTCCTTGAGTTGTCAAGTCAGCATTAAGATTGGTACTCCCATTCAGGGTCAGAGTTCCTTTTGTATTAATCGCTTGATTAACAGTAATCGTATTGTTGGTGGCAGCTAAATTAAGGTTAAAATTGAAAGCGATAGGCTCTGCGATTATAATAGGACTGTTGTTATTTCCAATCGTAACGCTACTAAAAGTAGGCGAAATTAAACTTAATTCGGTATTGGTCAGATTCAGCGCATTGGGATCGGTGGCACTTGTGCTTCCACTTAGAATATTACGCCCTGCACTACTAGGTTGAAAAGTTAGTTTTCCAGTTCCTTGAATCTCTCCAGCCCAATCAATTTCATCAGCAATAAAAGTGATATTTTGATTATTAGCCGTCACTGTGCCTTTGAGAGAAATACTAGATTTACCTGCGTTTAGAGTAGTGTCCTTGGCAAAAGTAACAGAATTATTAAAGTTAATGGGATTGTCCCCAGTATTAATACTCGCGTTAATGGTTATAGGAGCATCAGTCGTTAATTCACCTGATAAATCAACGGTATCATTAAACATAAGACCACCCCAAGGCGATCGCAGGATAACAGGAGATTTGAAGTTAACATTACTTCCTACTGTTATTTGCCCGCTACCATCTTTTTGACCAATCAGGATTTGACTAAAACCAGGTTGTAATTGATTAATTTCGGTCGAAGACAAAGTGAACGCTAATTCATCGCTCAAAAAATTGTCTCCTAAAGTAATTGGTAAGCTACTGCTATAAGGCTGTAGTGTTAAAATGCTATTACCACTTACATTTCCTTCTATTTCTAAATTATCTGTCGTTAGAGTTAAGTTTCCAGTAATATTTGTCTTTTTAATTGTAATTATCCCCGCCTTACTCGTTAAAATTGGGTTATTAGTAATAATTAACGGGTCATTATAAGTTTGGCTTCCTGTCGTCGTAATATTGCCATTAATTTGGCTACTACCTGCTGAATCGGTGGTTAAGTTGTTAACATTGACGGCATCGTTAAAGCGACTGATTCCTGATGCGTTGACAGTTAAATCTTGATTGCCCTCTACAGTTTTTTGTAGGGTAATATCACTTCCTGTTAGAGTTGCGTTTCCGGTTAAGGTAACTGAATCGTTGTAGGTTTGATTGCCTGTGGTGCTGATATTTCCTTTGATTTCTGTTGTTCCTACTGCGTCGGTTGTTAAATTGCTAACATTGACGGCATCGTTAAAGCGACTGATTCCTGATGCGTTGACAGTCAAATCTTGATTGCCCTCTACCGTTTTTTGTAGGGTAATATCGCTTCCTGTTAGGGTTGCGTTTCCGGTTAAGGTGACCACATCGTTATAGCTTTGATTGCCTGTGGTACTGATATTTCCTTTGATTTCTGTTGTTCCTGTTGAATCGGTGGTTAAATTGTTGACATTGACGGCATCGTTAAAGCGACTGGTTCCTGATGCGTTGACGGTTAAATCTTGATTGCCCTCTACGGTTTTTTGTAGGGTAATATCGCTTCCTGTTAGGGTTGCATTTCCTGTTAAGGTGACCGTATCGTTATAGGCTTGATTGCCTGTTGTCGTAATATTGCTATTAATTTGAGTGCTTCCTGCTTCATCAGTGGTTAAACTAGCAGCGTTGACTGGGTTATTGAATCGGGTTGTACCGCTACTATTAACGCTTAAGTTTCCTAATGCATTTGTCTCTCCTACTGAATTATTAAAGCTGACATTTCCTGCTCCACTGCTGAGAGTTAAATCGTTGGCTTCTCCACTTTGGGAGTTCACTTTATCGGCAAAGGTGATGTCGCTA
>JAYKGY010000017.1:0-3055 GCA_035285545.1 Snowella sp.
GCAGTGGCATTCAACACCTCTAAATCCGCAGGCCCCAAGCTAAATTCACTCACCTTGGTCAGCCCAACCTGATTAAACCGAGCGGCGAGATTCAGCAATGCGGCTACTGGATCAGCATCAGCTAACGAGGGGTAACGAAATAACACTTGCCCAAACGCCACATTGTTTTTCATCACTCCGTTTAAATTGCCCTCGGCATCGCGCACAAATTCTGCGCCAGGGGGATTTTCGACATCAGGGGAAATCTCAGCCGCTTCAAATGCTCTACCATAAATGGGACAGTTTATCCTAAGCGACCATTTTTTTCGTTTGCTATACTAAGGCGTGGTTAGAATATATTTTTGTCGCCTATCTTGAAGAATATTTACACGAATTAGACAAACAATCAAGCAATTACGACCTACTAGGGCTATTAAGCCTCTATGAATGTCAGTTTCTTACAGAAAAACGAGTTTGAAATGGCTATTAACGTTCAGGTTAATGGATTGCATGGAAAAACGCCCATTTATCAACTTAGTAATTAGAGGCTATCCATTAGGTTATCGGCTTTTTCGGTTGTTAGTTTTAATTGTGTCGTTTTTTTGGCTAAAAATTCCGTTTTATGTTGAGCGATCTAATCTGATTTTACACTTTTTTTAACTTTTACTTTACTTTATGAAGAGGTTATTGATGACTAACTTGTCTAGCATGAAGGCGTTAGTTACTAATATTCAAATTTTGTTCGCTTATGAATATTCCAGCTTCACCTCAAAAATTAATGTTGGAAAGTCACTTAAAAGTGATTCCAACCGTTAGAGCTTATTTAACAGAGTGGAAATTTCAAGTCCAACAAATTTCAAATTTAGAACTGCGTCAACAAGCCTTATCCAGCATTAGTGCTAAACAATTTCATTGTGAAGGTGGCTCACTTTATGGATTAGTCGCTAAAAATTATTGCCAAGACGTAATTCAATTTATCGTAGCTTATCAAACCATTAGTGATTACTTAGATAATTTATGTGACCGTAGCAATTCACTTGATCCCGAAGATTTTCGTGCCCTACATGAATCCTTAATACATGCTTTAAATCCGCAGGAAAAAGTGACTAATTATTATCGATTTCGAGCCGATCAAGCAGACAACGGCTATTTAAAACAATTGGTAATAACTTGCCAAAAAGTATTAAGTAAAATACCTAATTATGCAAAAATTGCTCCCGCTTTATATGAATTAGCAAACTATTACTGTAATCTGCAAATTTATAAGCATGTTAAGGTTGAGGAGCGGGTTCCACGTTTACAAGCTTTGTTTGAATTGTCTCAAAATCGTTTACCTGAACTCCGTTGGTATGAATTTTCTGCCTGCACAGGTTCAACCTTGGGCATTTTTTGTTTAGTTGCCTATGCTTTCGAGCAAGATTTATCTGATGAACTAATCAATCAACTTAAAAATAGTTACTTTCCCTGGGTACAAGGACTCCACATTTTATTAGATTATTTAATTGATCAAAAAGAAGATCAACTGAATGGAGATTTAAACTTTTGTAATTATTATCCTAATAAAACCGATATGCTAGAGCGTTTTAAACATTTTTTTCAAAAATCAATGACCAGTGTTTCTCAATTACCCCATACTCGATTTCATCAAATGATCAATCAAGCATTATTAGGGGTTTATTTATCAGACAAAAAAGTTAGCGAACAAAAAGATGTTCAAGAGATTGCAAAGCAGTTAATTGAATTAGCAGGTTATCCAGCTTCCTTATTTTTTCAAAGTCGTTTGCTTATTTCTCATTGAGGTTGAACAATGTCTAAAATTGCAGTTGTTGGTGCGGGCCCTGCTGGATGTTCTGCTGGATATCATTTAGCAAAAAGCGGACATGATGTTACCTTAATTGATAAGCAGGGTTTCCCAAGAGATAAAGTTTGTGGTGATGGAATTAGCCTTGAGTCAATTCAGGCTGTATCAACAATGGGAATTTACCCCAACGATATTAAAAAGTTAGCTTTAGAATATGCACCGATTCACCGTTTTTTTCTAGGTGTTTCTAATCAAATTTCTCATAGTGAAACAACCAACTTAGAAGCTTATTGTATTCCTAGATTCGTCTTTGATCACCTTTTATATACCCAAGCCATAGATGCTGGCTGTCGTTTTGTCACTCAGACGATTTACAAAAATGATTGGCACCGTCAGGGAATGTATGATGCATTTGACACTATTATTGATGCTCGTGGCGTTTCTGCTGGCGAAGTTACCGCGATCGCGATTCGGGCTTATTGGACACTTAAACGAGAAGATGTATCAGACGCTGCATTAGCAGAGGCCCAAATCCATTTTGATAAAAGTCTAGGCGTAAATGGCTATGGTTGGATTTTTCCTGTTTCTACCCAACACGATCTCATTAAATTTAATATTGGTGTTGGAATTTGGTTAGATGATTATCAGAAAATTAACATCAATGTTATTCAACTGTTTAAGCAATTTATTCAAAGTAATAAAACAGCACAACAAATGTTGACTAAAGTGATTAGTTTAGAACCTCCAAAAGCATTTCCGCTAGCAACGGCTAAGAAGGGAAACAAAGTTGCGGAAGGTAAAATTCTCAGAATTGGTGATGCAGCCAATTTGACTGATCCTTTAACGGGCGAAGGAATAGCTAATGCGATTCTTAGCGGTTTTTATGTAGCACAAGCCATTAATATGAGTCGCAGCCTTGATTTAGTAGCAGATAATTGGCAATACCTTTATGAATTGAATTTTGAGGCAGATTTACGGGCAGGCTTACGCATCAAGTTCTTGAGAAAGTTTTCAGTAATGAACTACTTATTGATTTGGTTAATGAAGCAAAATTCTTTGGTTGCTAAGCAGGTTAGTCATGCTGTTGCAGGCGTGATTCCCTATAACGAAATTTTATCTTCTTTAAGATATTAAAGTTAAGAAAGCACATATAGCGTTTCTTTAATCTATGAGGTACAGTAACAACAATGAGTATACCAACTATGAATATCTTGTTGAGTAACCTCTAACATAGCCGATGTCACTCCATCAATTAGCTCTTTATAGGTTCTCGCT
>JAYKGY010000018.1:0-51561 GCA_035285545.1 Snowella sp.
GCGTTTTCCAACCGATGTTAGAGTTACTCGACTATCTTCGCGCCAAAGACTTCAAAATCTTTATTGTTTCTGGCGGAGGAACAGAATTTGTTCGGGCTTTTTCTGAGAAGGTGTACGGCATTCCGCCGGAAAATGTCATTGGAAGCAGCGTAAAAACCCGCTTTGAACAGCAAAATGGTCAAGCTGTGCTGATGAAATTACCCGAAATAGAGAGCTATAACGACAAGGCGGTCAAACCAGCCAATATTAATTTGCATATTGGACGAAAACCGATCCTGGCTTTCGGTAACTCCGATGGTGATTTAGCCATGCTTCAGTACACTGCCGACAACCAACGACCGAGCCTAATGCTACTGCTTCACCACGATGATGAGGAACGAGAGTGGGCTTACGACCGTCAATCCCTGATCGGACGCTTGGATAAGGCATGGGATGAGGCAAAACAAAGAGGATGGACAATCGTGAGTATGCGTGATGATTTTAAACAGGTTTATCCCACCAAAAAGTGATTATTCTGTCATTTATTCTTGCAAAATCTGAAATTCGTCCATTTTTATCTAGTTTTCAGAACTAGTTGATTTTTTTACTTGTTGTGAGGCACTTTTGTAATGTTTAACTCTTTAAAATCAGCGATTCAATGGGCCTTAATTCTTCCCGGCTGCTTAATGAGTATTTCCCCTGTTCTAGCAGAAAAAGGTAATGCCACTCCGGTTTCTCCCCTAGAATCATCTTGCTCCGAATTTAAGCCCATCAGTAACGCGATGCCTCAGGCACACTCCGTGACCGAACCAACCCAATCTACCTTACAAGAAGATCAATCCATCCCATCCGTTTTACCAGCAACCAGTGCCTGTTCCGCCGATCTCAACCCCATCCCCAATCAGCAAATTGTTCAAGAAAACACTCCAACCCTTGTTCCTGAACCGAATTCCCCTACCGAACCCCCCCCCTCTGAAATTCCTGGGATTCAACCATTAGCAAGCGAACCGAATAACAATGGCTGGCGATTTATTTTCCAACCCTATGCCACTATTCCCATTAATACCTATGGAAGCGCGACCGTTCGGGGTCGGACTGTCGATTACCATCTCAGTCTAGGCTCTTTATTGCAAAGTTTAAGTGTCGCCGCTAGTGGGCGAGTAGAAGCTTGGAATGGCAATTGGGGATTTATTATTGATGGTTATTTTGCCAAGTTAAATGCCGTTAAAAGCTTCCAAAGAACTGAATTTCCTAACTTAAATGCCTTTAACGTTACTCAATATATTCTGAGTACCGATATCAACGGAAAGCTACAGGGAATGAGTGATGCCTTAGGACAGCAATTCCAATCACTAGAAAAAGCTGATAGGGCGCAAAAGGTACAAGAAAACATCGAAAATGTACAAATCTTAGGTCAGGCAATTGATCGAAAAATTGATGAAATTCTCTCGGTTCAAGACCTTGATCAATTAAAATTAAAAATTGCTCAAACCCAAGATCTCATCCAAGAAACGCAACAAAACTTTGACGGCTTACAAGAAATTCAAAATAGTGAGGAATTTGCGAATTTACAAGATCAATTAAACACTCTAAAAGCTTTTTTAAATAAGGAGTTAGCCGCAACTGATCAAGTCACCAATTATATTAATGATTCTAATAATCAAAATTTAAATAATCAAGATTTAAATGTTGACACGACCTCTAATCTTTCCTTTCGTCAAGGGATTTATGATTTTGCGATTAGTTATCATTTTGGCGATCCCGTTAGCGATCGCTTACCCAAAGAACCGTCTAACCGAGCATTTCCCCTCGTTTGGTTTCAACCCTATATGGGGACTCGCTTGAATGATATTAACGTAAATCTTAATCAAATCGTTAATGTGCAATACACCAGTGATTTAATTAACTTTCAAGGAAACTATCAACAAACTTTTAGTCAAGGCAAGACTTGGTTTGAACCCCTAGTGGGAGGAAAATTCGGCGTTCAACTTTCTGATCCCATTACTGTTTGGTTACGGGCAGATGTCTCTGGCTTTGATTTATCCGCTGATTCAAACTGGAGTTGGAATGCCTTAGCGGGAGTCGATTGGTGGGTTAATTCCCAGACTTCTCTGCAACTAGGCTACCGTTTTTATCAAATTAAATTGAGAAATGGAACCGGAGAGAACGCCTTTGGATTTTCAGAAAGTTTTAATGGCCCCTTTTTATCCGCCAGCTTCCATTTTTAGCAAAGGAATTGGGGCCTAATGTTTATTTGGCATTTCCAATGACTTTGACATCCTCAATTAATCCTTTAACATCATCACCTCCTAAACGACTTCTGACAAAATAATTTGCTATGCTAGAGGAAGTATTGAGGACAAATTCATGACACAACGCTTAAAACGATGGGAATCGCCCCGTCGCCAGGGCAGAAATGATAAAGGCAAAGGCGGTTCGGCAAGGCAACGACAACTGAAAAAACGTCAACAGATGTTACGCCAAAAACTCCAAGACAATTCTAATGGCAATCATCAACGGGGAAGGGATTTTAAAAACAGTCTCTTCCCTTTATTTTTGGAGATTTACGACACAAGACTCAATCGAGAGGCATTTAACTGAGCTTGCCAGGTTTCTAGATCCGCTAAAGCGCGATCGCGGTATTTTCCATAACGTTCTTGTTTTTGACGAATCCGAGTCGGCAATTCCGGTAAAATTCCAAAATTTGGTGGCATGGGCTGAAAATGCTTGGGAGACGCAGAACTGATAAAAGCAAATAACGCACCCATCATGGTGGTTTCCGGTAGACTGATCGGATCAAGTCCTTTATATAATCGAGCCGCGTTTGTTCCGGCTAACCATCCCCCTGCGGTTGCCGCCGCGTAACCCTCCGTTCCCACCAATTGACCGGCTGCAAAGAGGGTTTTTCGAGTTATGAATTGTAAATTGGAACCGAGCAATTCAGGAGAATTAATAAACGTATTGCGATGCATTACCCCCATACGGACAAATTCGGCATTTTCTAGCCCTGGAATCATTTGAAAAACCCGTTTTTGTTCTCCCCATTTCAAATTAGTTTGAAAGCCGACCATATTCCACAGTTGGCCAGCCTTGTCTTCCTGACGCAATTGCACCACTGCATAGGGGCGTTTGACTTTATTTTCTGGCGCACGAAAGTCTCCTAAACGACTATCAAATAACCCAATGGGCTTTAAGGGGCCATAACGCATGGTATCTTCGCCCCGTTGGGCTAATTCTTCAATGGGAAGACAACCTTCAAAAAATTTCGCTGTTTCCCGTTCAAAATCTTTTAATTCCGCTTTTTCTGCCTGACAAAGTGCTTGCCAAAAGGCGAAATACTGGTCGCGATTGAGGGGGCAATTTAAATAGGCCGCTTCCCCTTTGTCGTAACGGGAGGCCAGAAACGCAATGTCATGGTTAATCGATTCACCAACCACAATGGGGCTAGCCGCATCAAAAAAGCTGAGATACTCCATGCCCGTGAGTTTTTGTAAATCTTCTGTCAAAGCGGGACTGGTGAGGGGGCCAGTGGTCAGGACAACAATTCCTTCCCTCGGAATTTCCGTGATTTCTTCGCGCCGAAAGTCTACTAGGGGATGGTTCGCCACTTTTTGGGTTAAGGTTTCGCTAAAGACACCCCGATCAACGGCTAAGGCTCCACCGGCGGGGACGGCATGACTATCGGCCGTTTGAATAATAAGTGATCCTAATTGCCGCAATTCCGTTTGTAATAATCCCGCTGCGCGATCGCTGTTCATGGCTCCAAAGGAATTACTACAAACCAACTCCGCCAGTTCGGTACTATGGTGGGCGGGACTTTGACGGACAGGACGCATTTCCGAAAGAATCACCGGCACTCCTGCCTGGGCGATTTGCCAAGCCGCCTCGGTTCCAGCTAATCCACCGCCAATCACATGAACGGGTTTTTGATGTAGAGTCATGAACGAGATACAAATTTTTGTAAAAGTTTTAGGCTATTAGCCTCTTTTTTTTGTCACAATTAAGGATTGTAGCATTTTATTCTAATGATTAGGTTCCCCTTTTTGATTCATCATTGTTTTGATGGACATTGATTTTTGAATTCAGTTAACGTTTAGAGTGGAAATATCGTGGCTAATTCATTATTTAAATCGGTGTCTAATAGTATTACGATTAAACTATTAGGAATTGATAGTCAGTTTGATGTATTAAATGAGATCAAAACTGCATTGTCTTCTGACCCTTACGAGCTAATTTGGGTAAATACCGCAGCAAAAACCCAGGAAGCACTTGATCAATTTGACTGGGCCGCAATTCTCATTAATCTTGAAAATCAACTAGATTATGGTCTTGAGCTAATTCAGTTCATTCGTCAACAGCCGCGATCGCGATCGACTCCCATTCTGTTGTTAGTCCCCGCTGACTTTACGGATTTTAATCAGATTGCTGCACAAAATTTGGGAATCTTTGACTATTTAGTTAGACCCATTCATCCTGATTTATTACGGGTAAAATTAGCGTTTTGTCTGGAATACACTCAACAAAATTTACAACTCGAACACAACCAAGCCTTATTAGCAGAAAAATGTGAAGATTGTCAAACTGCCCAGACTCAATTGAAAACCTTAAATTCCCATTTAGCCACCCTAGTCGAACAACAAACCCAGGCATTAACCCAGCAAAACCAATTATTACAGCAACAAATCCAAGAAAAAGAACAGTTAACCTTGGAATATCGCCAATCCGAACAACGGTTACGGGAAAGTGAAGAACGCTTATTAAATATCATTAATCATATTTCCGATGGTTTATTAATTGTTAATGAACGGGAAGAAATTTGTTTTTTAAATCCCAGTGCAGAAGTCCTATTTGGTCGTCCGAAAGAAGAACTTTTGGGAATTAATTTAGGGTTTTTAATTGCAGAAAATTTAACCGAAATCACCTTTTTACATCCCAGTCGAGAACTCCGAATCGCTGAAATGAAGGGAACGGAGATTATGTGGCATGGAGAGCGGGCCTATCTGGCTTCGTTACGGGATATTACCTCGCGCAAACAAATCGAAAGTGAATTGGCCGAATTATTACAACGCCTATCAGATTTAGAGTACGCGATCGATCAATCCGCCATTGTGGTGATTACCGACCCCGAAGGAACCTTTACCTATGTCAACGATAAATTTAGTGAAATTTCCCAATATTCGCGTTTTGATTTGATTGGAAAAACCCCAGCTTTAATTAATTCGGGTTATCATCCGCCGGAGTTTTGGAAAAATTTATGGGATACCATTAGTGACGGCCAAATTTGGCGCGGTGAAATCTACAATAAAGCGAAAGATGGCAGCTATTACTGGATCGATAGTACTATTGTTCCTTTTATTAGTAATGATGACAAACAGGTTTGGCAATATTTATCCATTAATTTTGATATTACGGAGCGCAAACAGGCTGAAGAAGCCCTCTATAATAGCGAGCAAAAATATCTTCACTTTCTAGAAAATGTCCAGAGTTGTATTATTGTCCATGCTCCCAATACGGAAATCATTTTTATTAATCAGGCTGCCGTTGATTTTCTAGGAATTCGTAAAGAAGAGTTATTGGGAAAAGATGATCAGGCTTCGGAATGGAATTTCTTTAATCGGGAGGGAGAGTTATTATCACCGGAGGAGTTTCCCGTTAATCAGGTAATTCGAGAAAAATGCCCTCTGTATGATTACGAATTACGCTTCTATTCTCTGAGTAAAAATAATGTCTATTGGTGTTTACTGAATGCCTATCCTGAATTTGATGAAGAGGGAGAATTGGTGCAGGTTATCGTCACTTTTATTGATATTACAGAGCGCAAAAAATCCGAATTAGCCCTCCAAGATTCTAATGAACAACTGGAAATTGCCATTCAGGAAAGAACGATTGCTTTAGCCGAAACAAATGCCCATCTATTGCGAGAAATCCGAGAGCGCGAACAGATTGATTTATCCCTGCGAGAAGAAGAAGCCAAATATCGAGCCTTAATGAAAGATGCCAGTGATGCCATTTTGCTGTTGGATATTAATCAAACCTATATTGAAATGAATCAAAAAGCCGAGGCGTTATTGGGCTATGGGCGAGAAAATATGCTGCAACGTCAACGCTTAGAGTTAATTTTCTCTGAGTTTGAAGAAAGCCCGATTCAACTATGGCAAACGTTATTAGAGCGCGGCTTTATTGCTTGGAATGATCAGAAAATACGGGCTAAAACGGGTTTACTGATTCCGGTGGATATTACGGCTAATGTGATTGATTATGCAGATAAACGCATTATTCAAGTGATTATTCGAGATGTGACGGAGCGCAAACAGGCAGAGGATGCCCTGCAAAAGAGTGAAGACCAGTTTCGGGCAATTTTTGAATATTCTGCGATTGGGATTGCCTTAATTAATCCCTTGGGCCATGCGTTTCGGGTTAATACGACCTTAGAATCGATGTTGGGTTATAGCCACCAGGTATTGGCCGAGCGGGTGTTTACGGAATTTACCCATCCTGAAGATAGTGTGCGGGACTGGCGATTATTTCAACAATTAATTACGGGACAACGGGAAAGTTACCAGATTGAAAAGCGGTATTTACGTTCCGATGGGCAAGTACTCTGGGGCTTGTTAACGGCTTCTTTGGTGTGTAATGCCAAGGGGTATCCTCAATTTGCGGTACAAATGATTGAAGATATTACCGATCGCAAACAGGCCGAGAAAGCCTTACAGCAAAATCAGTTATTCCTCCGTAATGTGATTGATGCCAATCCCAATTTGATTTTTGTGAAAAATTCCGATGGATTTTATGTCTTAGCGAATCAGGCGATCGCGACAGCCTATGGCAAAACCGTCGAAGAAGTTATTGGTAAAACCGATCAGGCATTGAACCGTAATCTGGGACAAGTACAGCAATTTCAACGATACGACCAGCAAGTTTTGCGATCGCGACAACCGCTATGGATTGCCGAAGAAACGATCCTCATAGCCACCGGCGAAGCGAGAATTTTCCAAAGTCTTCGTTTACCCATGATTGGGCCCGACGGACGGGCAGAACATGTTTTAGGAGTCTCTACCGATATTACGGAATTAAAACGGGCAGAGGAGGAAATGCAGAATGCCCTCCACAAAGAACGGGAACTAAGTGAAATGAAAAGTCAATTTGTCGATATTGTCTCCCATGAATTTCGTACCCCCCTAACCTCGATTGTAGGCTTTGCCGAACTCTTGGAACGCCACCATCATAAAATGTCCCTCGAAAAACAGCGTCGTTATCTACAAAATATTCAACAAGCAGGCTATCGCTTGCGGGAATTAATTGAAGATATCCTGTCTGTTAGTCGGGCCGATTCGGGAAAATTGCAGTTTACCCCCCTCCCTCTCAATATGGCGGCGTTTTGTCAGGAACTGTTAGAAGAATTTCAGGTGGGTGCAGGCAAAGACCATGAGTTTCATTTTTACTGCGAAGGAACAGTCCCAACTTTTTCTTTAGTAGATGAAAGATTATTACGGCATATTCTCACTAATTTATTAGGAAATGCAGTAAAATATTCTCCTAATCGTACTTTGGTAGAATTTGGACTGATTTATCACGCTGATCAGATTCATTTCCAGATTCGCGATCGCGGTATTGGCATTCCTGTCGAAGACCAAATCCACCTATTTGAGTCTTTCCATCGGGCCAGTAATGTCGGTAATATCCCTGGTACGGGTCTTGGACTGAATATTGTAAAACGTTATGCAGAACTGCACCACGGAACCATTTCCTTTCATAGCACAGTTGGCGAAGGTAGTACCTTTACCCTTATCATTCCAGCCCAGGAGCTATCCCCTAATCTTCTTCATTAAACGTAACAAATCCGGTAATGTTTTTGCTTGCATGACAGGGAACGATCAGAAATAAGCAGGAGACTAAACGAAAAGCTCGCATTAACAGAGAGAATGCAAACACAATGACGACAATTCTAATTATTGAAGATGAAACAGCAATTCGAGAGTTAATTAGTGAATTGTTATCCATCGAGGATTTTAACGTTGTGGAAGCAATGAATGGCAAAGAGGGAGTCGCGATCGCCCAATCCGTTTTTATTGATCTCATTATTTGTGATGTAATGATGCCCGAACTCGATGGCTATGGCGTACTAGCAGCTTTACAGGAAAATCCCAAAACCGCCACCATTCCCTTTATTTTTCTCACCGCCAAAGGGACAAAACAAGATATTCGCTACGGCATGAACTTAGGGGCAGATGATTACCTCATTAAACCCTTTACCAATGACGAACTGTTAGATGCCATTAACGTTAGGCTCAAAAAACAAGGCATCGTTTATCAACAGTATTTAAATAAATTAGACCAAACCAAAGAACAGCTTAATCATTTTTTCAATCACGATCCCCTCACCAACCTCCCCAACCAACTGTCCTTAAGAGATAGCTTTGAGAAAATTATTGTTGCCCACGAAGCCAACCCAACCCCATCGCTTCTCCTAACCGGAGAACCCAATCCGACCTTTGCTTTGATTATTCTCAGTTTTGAGCGATTTTCACGGGTCAATGATTACTTGGGATACGAAGGCGGAAATTATGTCCTCAAAGAAGCCGCCGAACGCATTCGCCAGGTGGTTGGCTCCCAGGGGATCATCAATCGCCTCAACAGTAACGAATTTGTAATTCTGTTTAACCCCCTATCCCCCGAAAATTCCTTAGGCTCGACCCGCTCCCTTCAAGAACACATCACTCCCTTTGCAAAAAATCTGCTCCAAGCCTTTTTAGACCCCTTTATCATCGAAGCGCAAGAGATCGTTTGTCCCATTATTCTCGGTATTGCTTTTTATGCCACCCATGGAAAAACCTTAGAACAACTCTTGCAATGTGCGATTAAAGCCAAGGAATCCATTAAACATCAGGGGGGCAATCTTTATCAGGTGTACCATCCCAGCCTGGTTAAAACCTCACCCCATAACGCCCTCAGCATTGAAAGAGATCTACGCCACGCCTTAGAAAATGATGAGTTTGTGGTGTATTATCAACCGCAGATTAACGCCAAAACTCGCCAGATTGTCGGGGCAGAAGCGTTAATTCGTTGGCAACATCCCCAGGAAGGCCGTATTCCCCCCTATGTTTTTATCCCCGTTGCCGAAGAATCGGGCTTAATTCAAGATATTGGCGAATGGGTATTACACAAAGCCTGTGAGCAACTTAAACACTGGACGCAATTAGGGTTACCGTCGATTCGGGTCGCGATTAACTTATCAGCCCGTCAATTTAAACAGGCTAACCTAGCCCACTGGTTATCTCAACTCTTAAAAGCGCAAGCCATTGAGCCAGGCCAAATCGAGTTGGAATTAACGGAGAGTATTGTGGTGGATAATATCACCTGTTCTATTGAGCAGCTAACTCAGCTAAAAAATCTAGGGGTTCATGTCGCGATGGATGATTTTGGCACTGGTTATTCATCCCTCAGTTATTTACAACAATTTCCTTTTGATATTTTAAAAATTGACCAGTGTTTTGTTCGTAATATTCACCAAAATGCCAAAAATGCCGCGATTACGAAAGCGATTATTGAGATGGCCCATCAATTAAATTTACGGGTTGTTGCCGAAGGGGTGGAAACAATTGAGGAGTTAAATTTTGTTAAAGACAATAATTGTGATGAAATTCAGGGGTATTTTTTCAGCCCACCGATTCCCGCAGAAGCCTTAACCCAATTGCTACAAACTCCAGATCCGTTTGTTTTTTAGGGAGTTCGAGCAGATGTCAGAGCTTTGTTTAGACTGTGGTTGACATTTCCTGCAAAATTTTCTGAGCCACGTCTGGCGCGATCGGCATCACGGATAAACGATTACCTTTTTTGACGACTAATAATTCATCGGGGCTAAAGCGATCTTTCAGGGTCTCTAAAGTAAGAATCTGAGTAAATTCTTCTTTAAATTGGGTTTTAACCGTGTGCCAACGGGGATTTTCTCGCGAAGACTTGGGATCATAGTAATCACTTTGGGGATCAAATTGGGTTGGATCAATGACCTGACTATCGATAATGGTCATTAAGCCCACAATGCCAGGCGGTTGACTATTGGAATGGTAAAAAAACGCCAGATCACCAATGGCCATTTGTTTCAAAAAATTACGCGCCTGGTAATTTCTGACCCCATCCCAGAGGGTTTGTCCGTCCCGTTTTAAATCGCCAATGCTGTAAACGCTGGGTTCGGATTTCATTAACCAATAATTCATGGACTAGTTCGTGACTGGATCGTTTTAATTGAGGGTTTGATGACATTTGTGCCGGATTTTAAACATCAATTAGTCTGCATCCTTCGTCATTTTTGGAAAAGAAAAGGGCTTAGGGTTCTCTAAAATTTTAAAGAGCGATCGCGCTAGCCCCTGTTGGATGCGCTTGGGGGAAGCCTTAAACACAGCAACCGTATGATTTCGCAAAGAAGAACTCGTAATCGAGAAGTTACGGGAGTAAACCCCCAAACTGATGGTAAATAAAAATAATGTGGTTAATAACCCGACTCGTTTCATCCCCAAAATCCTCACCGATCCACCTTTTGTAGTCTATACTAACAACAGATTTCGCAACCTTAAGATATTATGGATTCCTTAAGACATCAAAATTTTTATTAATGCTGGTATTGATTAAGTTATGAGTCAATCGAGTAATGACATCCAAGCGATAGAAACCTCTACATTACTCACCTGCTATGGGTTTGATCTCAGAGGATTTACCCCCTTAGGGCTAATTAATGATTGGCTCAAGACCTATCCTCTCCAGTGGATTCGGTGGGCAGTCGTAGAGGCACTGTATCAAGGTCGATATAAGGCGATATCCGTTGAACAGTTGCTAAATTTTTGGTTACGTCGGGGACAACCGAGTTTCCATTTTAATAGTGAGTTTGAGCGACTAATTTCTCATAATTTACCGAAAAACTATTCAGCCAATCTATTCACTAATCATCCAGACGACCAGCGATCGCTATTGGTTCCCCCAACCATGACAGCTCCCCATTTTCCTCCTCCACCGAGTTTATTAGAGCCAATTCTCAATAAGCCCTTGATTCAACTGCCAGACCCCCTAGAGCCGGATCTTTGGGAAGAAGAAGATCTCAAGGACGAACAGAATGAGATAATAGTGACCGAAGAAACCGCAGCGATCGCGGATCTACCGGCAGAAATCCCCTTAAGCCCTAGTGATGACGCTCTAGAAGGACACGATCCCCCACTGGTTGAACTTAACACCCAAGAAACCGTACAGAATCACCCAACGAAGTTAGAACCTGAAACGGTCAATGAAGTGACTCATGACGTTACAAAGGAAACAGGAACTCGTTCTTCCTCCCGTTCCATCCATCGATTTATGCCCGTCTTGGATGAGTCGGACTTATTCGGCAAATTGAGAACCGTTGTCCACCGAGAATTAACCGATAGTTTGACCTAACGGAATTAAACGCCTGTGGGTCTGTTAATTAACCTTGCGACGGGGGATTTCGTAGGTTAAAAAATCATGGGCCAGGATCGTTTGTGGAAAAATGGCTTTGGCTTCTGCGAGGAGGTCATCGAGTTGTAAGGCGTTGCCAGGCGCGTAACGGGGGCTAAAGTGGGTCATAATTAACTGCCGAGCTTGGGCAGCTAGGGCGACCTGGGCGGCCATGGTAGTGGTGGAATGTAAGCGATCAAAGGCCAGTTGGGCATCCTGGTGGGCAAAGGTGGCTTCATGAATGACCACATCCACCTCCTGGGCGAGGGTAATGGCGGATTCACAAAACACCGTATCGGTGCAATAGGCCAGTTTTCGTCCAGGTTCATCGGGTTCACACAAATCTGTTCCGCGAATGCGTTTGCCGTTGGGTAGGGTTACGGTTTCTCCCCGTTTCAGTTGTCCATAAATCGGGCCGGAAGGAATTCCTAACGCGATCGCCTTTTCCACATTAAAGCGGCCTGCGCGGTCTTTTTCTTCGATCCGATAACCGTAGGCGGGAACCCGATGTTTTAACAATTCACAATAAACTTTAAATTCGGCATCTTCATAAACCAAGCCGGATTCTTGAATGGTGTGGACTTTGACCCCAGGGGAAAGATGGGTGTAGGAATATTTCGCGCAAGCTTTGAGGTAATCGGCGAGTCCGGGTGGCCCGTAAATATCCACATCTTGCCCTGATCCTGCTAATCCACAACTGGCAAGTAATCCCATGAGGCCAAAAATATGATCGCCGTGGAGGTGGGTAATAAAAATACGGGTCAGTTGGGACGTTCTAATGTCACTCCGCAAAATTTGATGTTGGGTGCCTTCTCCACAATCAAACAACCAGACTTCGGCCCGTTGAGGCAGTTTGAGCGCTACGCTGGATACATTTCGCGATCGCGTCGGTACCCCAGAACTCGTCCCTAAAAAAGTAATCTCCACAATGCTTGAATTTTGCTGAATTTCGGTTTAGTTTACGGTTTTGTTGTGGCCGTTCCTCCTATTGTAACGTGAATGTCCTGCGGATTTCGTCCCCTAGCCGAACTCATCAGATCCAATTAAAATCGTTGATAGACTGTCGATACTCCTTTCTCTGCTTTTACCCTTTATGGCGAATACTGTCTCCCGCAAATCCCGTTGGTTGGATCAGATTCAAGAACGCATTGACTCTATCCCCCAAGCCAAAACGGAAGAATCGATTATTTTTCGGATTCTCGTCCAAGCTTTAGTTATTGTCGGCATTATCGCCACGGATATTGCGGCTCAGACGGAGTGGAGTATTTGGGCAGTTCCCCTCAGCATTGTGGGGGCGATTTTTAGTTGGTATCGTCGCAAGGAACGGAATATTGCCCTGAAGTTTGCCCTCGCCATCGGGATGTTGGGGGTTTTATTTATTTTCCTCAGTAATTTGGTGGTTAATTTAAATGATAGTCGCATTGCTTTAGCGGGATTATTGGTACAGTTGCAGGTTCTCCATAGTTTCGATTTACCTCGTCGTAAAGATTTGGGCTATTCGATGGTTATTGGTTTAATCCTGTTGGGGGTTGCAGGTACGGTGTCCCAAACCATGATTTTTGCAGTCTGGTTATTTCTGTTTTTAGCGATCGCCTTACCCACCTTGGCCTTAGATTATCGCTCTCGTTTAGGTTTGGAAAGTATTGATCAACAATTAGCTTGGTTTTCCCACCAAGCCCAAAAAGTAGGAAAATCCGTTAAGTCTCAATCTGTTTATAAAGCGGTATATCCGAAACGTTTAGCCGTAATTTTAGGCATTACCCTCGCCTTAGGATTGGTGATCTTTGCTATTATGCCCCGCTTTCCCAGCTATCAATTGCAGACTTTTCCCGTGAGTAGTCCAACCGATCTGCAAAATAAGGAATTTGATGAAAATAATCAGAATGTGAGTAATCCTGGTTACGTTAAAGAGGGGGAAGAAAGCACGGAAGGTCAAGGCGGACGGGGAAATAGCCCGCTCAAAGGGGCAGGCGAGATGGATGATACCTTTTATTACGGTTTTAACAGCAGAATTAATCAAAATTTACGGGGAGGAATGAAACAACGCTTGGTGTTGCGGATTCGTTCCCAAGCCCCAGGGTTTTGGCGTGCTTTATCCTTTGATCGCTATACAGGCCAAGGGTGGGAAATTACAGGGGATCAAAATATTTCCAAAATTCGGCGATCGCCCTGGTCGTATCGTTTCGACCTTCCCCTGGATACGGGTTTTGCTAAGACTAAACGCATTATTCAAACCTATACGGCGGTTACTGAGCTTCCCAATGTTATTCCGAACTTAGCCTCTCCAAAGTCCATTTATTTTCCCACCAGGGAAATCGGTTTAGATCAAAATGGCATTCTGCGATCGCCGGTGGGATTACTCGAAGGTTTGACCTATACGGTGATTTCGGAAGTGCCCTATCGCGATCGAAGTGTGTTGCGCCAAGCTCCCTATGAATATAGTAAGGCGATTAAACAACGGTATTTACAGATTCCGCCTGAAATTAACGAAAAAGTCCGCCAAAAAACCCTTGAATTGCTATCCAAAGCTCCTCAGCCTATCAATTCAGTCTATGAAGCGGCGTTATTTTTAACCCAAGCTTTAAAGCAAAATTACACGATTCAAACCGATTTGCCCTATTTTGGCCCCGATGAAGATCTCGTCGAAGCTTTTTTATTTAAATACGGGGGAGGTTATCCCGATCATTTTTCGACGGTATTAACGGTAATGTTGCGATCCATAGGCATTCCTGCCCGTTTAACCGCAGGGTTTGCACCAGGCCAATTTAATCCCTTTACCGGATATTATCTGGTTCACAATACGGATGCCTATGTTCTAACCGAAGTCTATTTTCCCTATTTTGGGTGGTTTGCCTTTGATCCCATTCCTGGCCATGAATTATTTCCACCGTCATTCGAGGATGAGGAAACCTTTAGTGTTCTCAAACAAATTTGGAATTGGGTCGCGGGTTGGTTACCGTCCCCTGTTACCAATTTCATCAGTCTTTTTTGGACAAATGTGATTCAATCTCTCATCGGCTTTTTAGGCTGGTTGTGGCGTTTCGTATCGGGTAGTTTGTTAGGAGCAATTTTAGGCTTAATTGGCGCGATCTCGGTGGGATTTATGGGATGGCTCGGTTGGGAACAAGCTCGAAATTGGCTATATCGTCGTCGATTGGCTAAGTTGCCTCCGATGTCACGGCTTTATCAACAGTTATTAAAATTACTCAGAGCACAGGGCTATCCCAAGGATTTTGCCCAAACCCCGAAAGAATACGTGGAATCATTGCGAGATCAGCTATCTGCCGAAAGACTAGAAATTATTGAGGAGATTTCTTTAGCCTATGGGAACTGGCGTTACGGTGAACAACCGGCCAATATTGAATATTTAGAACAACGTTTAAAAGCCTTAATTCGCAGCATGGAACGGGAAAAATCTTTTCAGTTTTTAAGCAAATCTTCTTCAAGACCTTAAAGCATCTCCAACATTTAACTTAATGTCTTTAAACAAGATACTTCAGTTCGATGATTAACTATCTAAATTGATGTGAGATCTAGCGTAAAATATGCAACTTTTGCTTAAAACTTAAACTGATTTACTCCGCAATTCGTCTTCCAGCAACGATAGGAGTTGCAAAATATTGATTGATTCAGAAGTGTGGACATTATCTTCTGAACCAATATGAACGTGATGGGGAAAATTTGGCAAATTTGGAAAATGATTGACGTTATCCCAGCGTTTACGTAACTCCTTTTGACTTTGATCCATCCATTGATACCGATAACGTACTGTTTTACAAACATTATTGGTAATAACAAAATACTCGGCAACTTCAAGAAAATCTCCATTGATTAGGATCAATCTAGCTCGTAAGTAACCCCGTTCTTCTATATTCTGCTCTTCTAAAATAGAAAAGGAAATAATAATTGAGCTAGTAACCAATTTTGTTTTAATTTGATTTAAATATAGCTGGGCTTCCACTTAATTGTTAATTATTTAATGACTGTAAGACCAATAATCGAGATTGAGCGGCTTGATACATATCATAAAAAGAACTCCATTCAAAAAAATCCATACTATCTCCTAATTGTCCTGCGATAAATTGTTGATAAAATTGCTCAGAAGATAACTGATATTTTTGTTCGTAGGCTTGAAGCTTAATGATGAATTCTTGAATTTTTTTAAAAGTGTTTTCTTGCTCTAATTCAATAATTTTATTCAGCGATTGTTCAAGTAAATGACTTTGATAACCCTGTTTATAAAGCTCAGTAAGAACTTGTAATTTATCTATAATAGAAGTAGTTGCCATAGCATTTTCTATTTACTACTAGATTGGTTAACTAACACTCGATTCTAACTATCATAACTTTACTTTATCGCTTTAAGTTTAAATGATTGCCTAATCCTTACAAAGGATTTCTACGGGTAACGCCATTGCTGCTTCTTGGGTAAGGAACTCGAAAAAGTTTAGCAACGAGTTAGCCCCAAAACTTGGTTCTTTTGTAAACAATAATATTGCCAAACCTGGTCTAATAAATCGGGGGCATTGGCATCAAACCAGTGAATTTCAGGATAGGCTCGAAACCAAGTGCGTTGGCGTTTGGCAAATTGTCGGGTGTGTAAAATAATCTCGGCGATCGCGTCATCTAAGCGGCAATCCTGTTGTAAATAAGCCTTAATTTCGGCGTACCCTAGCGTGTTTAATAAGGGTAATTCCCCACCATATTTTTCAATTAACGAGGAAACTTCGCTAACTAAACCCTGTTCGATCATTTGGTGAGTCCGTTGTTCAATGCGTTGTGCCAGAACGATCGCGTCCCCTCCTAAGCCAATTTGTACAATGGGATAACTGGGCGGATCTTCTCCCTGTTGTTGGGAAATGGGACGACCCGTAACATAAAACACTTCTAAAGCGCGTAGGGTTCTGAACTCATCGTTGCTATGGATTTTTTGGGCTGCGATCGGATCAATTTGACATAGAAGTTGGTAACAGTGATGTTGCCCCAAGGTTTGTAATTGGTCTCGTAAAGCAGGGTGGGGAGAAACACGGGGAATTTTTAACCCCTTAACAACGGATTTGATATACAGTCCCGTACCGCCCACAAGAAGTAAGGGAGCGGGGAGTTGGGCAATTAATAACCGAGCTTTTTCCTGATAGTCAGCTAGGGTTAAAGTCTCCGTTGGGTCACAAATATCTAGTAAATGATGGGGAACTAACGCTTGTTCGGCTAAGGTCGGTTTGGCTGTCCCAATGTCAAACTCTCGATAAATTTGACGAGAATCGGCACTGAGAATTTGGCCCTCTAAACGTTGCGCTAATTGTAGAGCTAAACCGGATTTTCCACTTGCCGTTGCTCCACAAATCACGATTACAGGAGGATAGTGGGGGGCATTATTCGGCATTCGGTGTGGTTGGAACGGTTGACTCTGGTTCTAATGATTCATTTTTAATCAACGTCGCTTGAGTCGGATCGTCCTCTTCGTCTGCTGTTAGGGTTGCTCCTGCTTCAGCTTGATGTTGACTTTCTTGCTGTTCTGACGATTGGGGACTACTGACTTCAGGGGCAGATTCTGCTTCGGCAATCTCGTAGGGATTGATTAACCGATTAACGGAATCCAGGGTAAATCCTGAATAGGCTTCAACACCGTGTTCACTGAGGTCTAAACCGTTAATTTCTCCCTCAATTCCGACCCGTAAGCCTAAAATTCCTTTTAAGAGTAGCCAAATCATGCCACTAAAGAGAATCATAAACACACCCACTGCGGCGATCCCGATGAGTTGATTTAACAGCAAGAGATATTGACCCCGAATCAGTCCTGCGTTTCTATCAAAAATACCGATCGCGAGGGTGCCCCATAGTCCCCCAATTAGGTGTGTGGATAACACGCCCACCGGATCATCAATGCGGACTTGATCAAACCATTGGATAAAGAGAACCGCCAATAATCCCGCGATCGCGCCAATAATTATTCCTGAACCAATGGAAATGGTATTACAACTGCCTGAAACCGCCACTAATCCCGCAATTATTCCCCGCAAAATTAGCGTTAAATCGGCTTTTTTAACCAATAACCAGGCTGCCAAAAGAGCCGTAAAACCCGCAGCAACAGCAGCAAATAAGGTCACCAAAATAATCGAAGGAACTTGGGGAGTTAGCGCAAAGACTGAGCCACCTGTAATTCCTAGCCAACCGAACCCCATCATCAACCCGCCCAAGGTTGCCCAACTCATGCTGTGACCAGGGAGTTTATGGGTGCGTTTTTTTTCGTATTTCCCCATCCGTGGGCCTAAAATGGCTAATCCTGAAAAGGCGGCCCAGCCCCCCACCGAATGAATGACCGTTGAACCGGCAAAGTCCTTAAATCCCAAATTGCTGAGCCAACCGCCGCCCCAAATCCAATGACCCACGAGAGGATAGGCAATACCGACTAACAACACAGTGAAAATTAAAAAATCCAGAAATTTTACCCGTTCCGCGATCGCGCCTGCCACAATCATGGCGGTAATTCCCGCTAAGGCACTGTGAAACAGGAAAAAGACTGCTAGGGGAATGCCATCAGGAAAGGGTTTTAAGCCGTACATTGCAGGTGTGCTAGCACCGAGAAACCAATCCCCTGAACCAATAATGGGATTGCCCTGGGTTCCAAATAGAAAGGCAAAGCCAAATATCCAAAAGATAAAAAGCGTCAGGATAAAAATGACTAAATTAGTCGTCAAAGCATTGACAACATTCTTATAACGGCTAAATCCCGCTATCCAAAAGCCAAAGCCGCCATAGGCAGTCATGACGAGCAAACTTGCTAGGAGCATCCAAAGGGTATTCACTAAACCTGACAGGATTTCCAGAGAAGGGTTACCAGGTTCCGCGATCGCGTTAGTGACCGAATTCGTTACTTGGGCGGAAACGAAAGAATGACTGAAAAGAACCAACAGCGCAGTCAGAGAAATTGTCGCCCCCCATCCCCAAGATTTTTTGGAGAAGGTTGAAACCCAACTCAAAGGAGAATTAACTTTTATCTGAGTCAGGGATTGGCAAAATTGATCAACAGTTCGGGCGGGTTTAGTCATTATTCTGGGGTCGATACATCTAGGCTTTAGTAGTAAGCCTCAAATGATTATATGACAAGCGTGAAAACCCTAACCAAAACCGCCATCAAAGAAATTGGCGATAATGCTTTAAATTTTTCACGTTTATCGTTAATTCACCCGTTCGCCGGTTAAGCTAAATGCCCGCACCTCTGTAATTTTGACCTTAACCAATTTACCTTTAAGTTCTTCAATATCGCCAGGGAAAAAGGTTAAACGATTGCCCCTGGTGCGTCCCATGACTTGGGTTGGATCTTTGCTATTTTGATCTTCAACTAAGATTTCTTCAACTCGCCCTAAGTAGCGTTGGGATCTTTCCATCGCCTTGATCGACACTAAATGATTTAACCGTTGCAAGCGATCGCTTTTGACTTCTTCACTGAGTTGATTGTCCCAAAAAGCCGCAGGGGTACCAGGGCGGGGAGAATAGGCAGCCGTATTCAGTAAATCAAAGCCAATTTCATCCACTAGCTTTAAAGTATTCTCAAACTGTTCTTCTGTTTCGCCAGGAAAACCAACAATCACATCGGCACTAATGGACGCATCAGGCATATACTCCCGAATTTTTTCAATAATTTGGCGATATTTTTGAATTGTATAACCCCGCTTCATCGCCTTCAAAATCTCATTATCTCCCGATTGAAAGGGAATATGGAAATGCTCACACACCTTGGGTAATTCATGACAAGCCTTAATCAACCGTTCCGTGAAATAACGGGGATGACTCGTCGCAAACCGTAATCGTTCAATACCTTCCACATCATGGACATAATGGAGTAAATCCGTCAGGGTGTGCAGATGGCGACCTGTTGCAGTTGATCCTTCCAAATCGCGACCATAGGCATCAATATTTTGCCCCAGTAGGGTAACTTCTTTGTAACCCTGTTGGCCTAACTGTTCCATTTCTGCCCGAATGGCTTCTGGAGTCCGGGACTGTTCTTCTCCCCGCACATTGGGTACCACACAATAGGTACATCGTTCATTGCAACCATAGATCACATTCACCCAGCCTGTTATCTGGCTATCACGACGGGGTTTGGTGATGTCTTCCATAATGTGAACGGCTTCAGTCGCTACTACCTGATTTCCCGCAAAGACCTGTTCTAATAAATCCCCTAAACGGTTCGCGTGTTGTGGGCCCATGACTAAATCCAATTCAGGCACTCGCCGCAATAGTTGTTCACCTTCTTGCTGAGCGACACATCCCGCCACGATCAAAGTTAAATCGGGTTTTTCCTGCTTACGTTTTGCCTGTCTGCCTAGATAGGAATAAACTTTCTGTTCGGCATTATCCCGAATGGTGCAAGTGTTGTAGAGAATTAAATCCGCTTCATAGGGATCTTCTGACCACTCCAATCCCATATCGTCGAGAATCCCCGCCATGCGTTCTGAGTCAGCTTTATTCATCTGACAGCCAAAGGTCGTAATGTGATAGCGGCGTTGGGTAGTGGTCATAGGTCGTAACAGAAATTCATAGTGCCAATAACATCCAGCCTTTTATTATAAACCTGTGCTTGGTAATTGACAAAATTTTGCTATTTCAAGGTTTTCTTTAAAAAATATGTTTTAAACTGCCTTATAAACAACGGCATGATCAATAAATCGATTACTTACTGTCAATAATCCTTTTTTGGAAAATCGATTACTTACTGTCAATAATCCTTTTTTGGAAAGCTGATCAATCGTTTCCTTAACTTTGTGAGGATCTGCTCCAGTTGCAATGACACATTCACTAACTGTTGCTCCCTCTGATATTTTTTCTTTCAAGCTTTCTAAGGTTTAATGATTAGCGCGGGAAACATGGCATGTTTGCAGGCAAGGATTATGGATCAATAGATACGATTTAGAAGATTGTTTGAGACAACAAAAATTTATTGGCAAGATAAAATAGCACCTCGCCTTAGCCAGAAACAATGCTCTATTGCCCCTGATATCTAAGCTTTCGCGAACTCAAGTTTTTTTCTTCAGCTAATCCCAGCCCCAAGTTAAATTCCGTCAATGACAGGTTTCTATCAGTCCACCCATCACACAAGGGCATAGATCGGCGTAGCAATTACTTTGCCGACAAGAGCTAATCTTTAATTTAATTCAATCGGAGCGGCGGGATTTGAACCCACGACCCCCACTACCCCAAAGTGGTGCGCTACCAAGCTGCGCTACGCCCCGAATACTCACAGTTTCTAATCTTACACTGATGCTGGTTTCTTTGGCAACCAATAATTTTAAGAATTGTTGGGGTTAAGGATAATCGATAGAGTCGTTGATCTTGAAAAAGGGATGAGCCGAATAACGCAGCGATCGCGACTGTATTGGGGGGATTTTCCCTACTGAGCTTGGGGTTATCCGTACTGAACATTCCGCGAGAAACTTGTCAGAATCAGAAATAAGGTCAATCTTTGGAGAATCTCCCATGAACTTTTCGTTAGAATCCCTGTATGGCTGGTATCGCAACATGATCCGCAATCCTAAGTATCGTTGGTGGATTGTCTTAGGTACTTTAGCCTATTTGTGGAGTCCTATCGATATTTTGCCCGATATTTTTCCCATCATAGGTTGGATTGATGATGGTTTATTGGTAACCCTATTAGTTTCAGAAATTTCTCAGTTGGTACTAACTCGCCTGAAAGCGAAAACAGATGAAAAACAATCCGTCAAACCCATTGTTGAGGTTGTCTCCGAAGAGACCGTTGGTAGTTAGTCTATTGACCGAACTCTCACGGAAGACGAAGTTGAATCATCGAAACAGTCTATATTAACGCCCTAAAGCTCCCTTAATAACATCGAGAAGGCTGTTTCCGCCAAAAGCGATCGCGAGTAATATCGAAGAGGTTAGGATAAAACCACAGACACACAGGGCTAATCCACCAAGGCTGATTGCTCCATCATCATCCAGTAAGCCAAAACCAGTGACAAAAATCCCCATCGCTGGAAGCGTATTGGTGCCCGGAATGGGAATCATCATTGAAATTGACATGAGCGCGATCGCTAAACCAATCACCGTGCGACCAGGGAGACTCGCACAAACCTGCGTCAAACGGGGACGGGAGATAGCCTCAATACGCCGTAGCCAGGGCAAACCCATTTTGAGCACTTGTTGAACTTGGCTCACTTCAAATCCGTGATTGCGCCAACTATTTGGAAACCAAGGTTCATCCCGCCCAATAAGCAACTGCCCCGCTAACAGAAACATGGCAACCCCAAAAGGAACCGAATAGCCCGGAGCAGGAATCGGTAAAGCAGAGGGAAACGACAGCAACACAAATAGAAACCCGAATGTTCGCTCTCCTGCAAGATCGAGAAGATCACCGAGAGTGACTTTAAACCGATCTTTAGGAAGTTGTTCTTCTGAAGGATTTAAGGAAGAGGTAGCCAATTCGCTCGTTTCGGATGGTTGCCAACGATCATTATCAAAGAAGAATTTTTCGAGTTCGCTAGAAAGAGTAGCCATAGATTTTTTGTCGCAGAGGGTAAAGGTGATTATCAAAGCCGAATATAAGCCATACAAATTTACACGATTTCGGCAAACATCAACCTAAGCTTGAGTAAGAGAATTAAAAAATCAACGTTGTGCAATCGTTCTTCTTGCCAAGTCAAGGTTTGAATCTTGAGACAATTCGATAAACATGGGAAGATAGGAACCGCGCTTTTAGTCACGAAACTCTATCGTCAAACTATGAGCACCGATCTTTTTTAGCCAATCCTCTTTTTGACGCTTATGCAATGTCGCGTTTGTGATTCAACTCACCTAGAACTAGCGATTGATCTGGGTTCTCAGCCTTGGTGCAATCATTTTCTCAAACCCGAAGAAGTGGGGCAAGAGCCTTACTATCCGTTGCGAGTGCTATATTGCCATGATTGTGCGACGGTGCAGTTGGATTACACGGTTAAAAAAGAAATTATGTTTGGGGATCATACCTATTTGTCTGGGGTAACGAAATCCCTGAGTGAACATTTTAAAAATGTTGCTCATGAAGTTGACGAAAAATTCTTTAAAAATACGCCCAATAAATCGGTTTTAGATATCGGTTCCAATGATGGGACACAATTAAAGCATTTTCAAGAACTAGGTTATGATGTTTTAGGCGTAGAATCATCCAAAACAACAGCTAAAATTGCGAATGATGCTGGCGTTAATACTTTAAATGAGTTTTTTAATTTAGAAGTTGTTCAACAGTTAGATCGTAAGTTTCATGTGATTAATGCGGCGGGGGTTTTCTTCCATTTAGAGGAATTACATTCAGTCGCGGAAGGCATCAAAGAAGCCTTGAGAGAAGACGGGGTTTTTGTGGTTCAATTTCTCTATATGAAGCGCATTGTGGAGAATTTGGCGTTTGATCAGATTTATCATGAACATTTGCTTTACTACAATTTAAATACGATTGAAGTTTTGTTAAATCGTCATGGTTTAGCCCTATTTGATGCCTATTTATCCCCAATTCATGGCGGATCGATTATGGGTTTTGTGACTCATAAAGGCAAAGAAGAACCCAGCGATCGCCTACAAGCCATGCAACAGGCAGAAGTCGATCAAAAAAGTAATGAATTTGAGACCTATTTAGAATTTGCTAAGCGGATTGAGCAGATGAAAGCCGAAAATTTAGCCTATTTATCTCAAGCGAAAGAAGAAGGAAAAACCATTTGGGGATTTGGCGCGCCTGTAAAAGGAAATACGCTCTTGAATTACTTTGGAATTGGTACGCAATACCTGGATTATTTAGTCGAAAAAAATGAACTTCGTCGGGGTTTATATTCGCCAGGAATGCACATTCCCCTGTTAATTGAGAAAGAATTAACCAGCTTACCTAATATTTATTACGTTCTAGCGTGGAATTTCAAACGAGAAATTTTAGCCAATAATCGAGCTTTAATTGATCAAGGCGTGGAATTTTATTTTCCTGTTAATCCCCCTGATGCTTAAAGGTAAGTTGGCTTAACAGTTGACTTAAGGTTGGCCCAGAGCAAGAATCGTTTACCAACCCAAAGCATAGGATAATGGCTACGGAAGGGATGGGGAATTAACCGCACTCATCCTGTTTATCATGAGTTTTTCTAATGAGTGTTGAATTACGCAGCTACGTTTACCTCGACAATCTCCAACCCCAACATGCCGCCTATATCGGTACGGTCGCGGTCGGCTTTTTACCTGTCCCTGGCGATGCCTCGTTATGGGTAGAAGTATCCCCAGGGATTGAAATTAACCGGATTACCGATATTGCTTTAAAATCGGCGGTTGTTCGTCCTGGCGTGTTGTTCGTCGAGCGTTTGTACGGGCTATTGGAAATTCACGCCAGTAATCAGGGAGAAGTTCGGGCCGCAGGTCAGGCAATTTTAAGTTATTTGGGGGTGCGTACTCACGAATGCCTCAAGCCACAAGTGGTTTCTAGTCAAATTATTCGTAATATTGACCCCTACCAAGCTCAGCTAATTAATCGCAATCGACGGGGGCAAATGCTATTAGCAGGGCAAACTTTATACGTTTTGGAGGTTCAACCGGCTGCCTATGCTGCGTTGGCCGCCAATGAAGCGGAAAAAGCGGCTTTGATTAATATTCTTCAAGTAAGCGCGATCGGTAGTTTTGGTCGTTTATATTTAGGCGGAGAAGAACGAGATATTATTGCAGGTTCTAATGCTGCCCTCGCCGCGATCGCGAATGTGCCTGGGCGTTCTCCGTTAGCATTGATGAAGAATGAATAGTTAATAGTTAATAGTTAATAGTTAATAGTTAATAGTTAATAGTTAATAGTTAATAGTTAATAGTTAATAGTTAATAGTTAATAAATTACTAATAAAGTACATTATGGAGAGTGGGCGATCGCAGGAAATATTGAGTGTATCGGCTGTGAGTTTAACGGATGCTCAGGGCTTTGAAACTATTTTGGAAGATATTTCTTTTTCTGTAAATCGCGGCGATCGCTTAGGAATTATGGGGCCATCGGGAGCAGGAAAAACTTCTTTATTAAGGTTACTCAATAGGCTATCCGAACCGACTCAAGGAGTAATTCATTTTGAAGATAAACCTTTTTCTCAAATTCCCGTTTTAAGTTTACGTCGTCAAATTGTTCTCGTTCCCCAGGAACCTAAATTATTAGGAATGACGGTTAAAGATTCCCTAATTTATCCTCTGCAACTACAGCAATTAAAAACAGGCGAAATTGAAAGCCGTCGAGAATATTATTGTCAGCTTTTAAAAATTCCTGATGAATGGTTAGAAAGAAATGAATTACAGCTATCTTTAGGGCAACGCCAATTAGTCACGATTACACGCGGTTTGATGATGCAACCGAAGGTTTTGCTATTAGATGAACCGACTTCAGCCTTAGATGCCGATAAATCCGATCATTTAATGAGTGTGTTAATAGACTTAAGCCAAACTCAAGATTTAACTATCCTCATGGTCAACCATCAGCAACGAATTATTGATCAGTTTGCCTCTCAAGTTTTATCGCTTTTGGAAGGAAAATTAGCCTCAATCAAAAATCAACGTTAGTTTAAGTCAATAGACTTTACTCATCTAAATCCGCTAAACCAGTGAGAATGATAGGAGGACGATCTGGAAATTCTGCTCTTAATTCGAGTTTTCCGCCCATCGCTTCAACATAGCTACGGAGGGTTGAAAGTAACAAATCTGTGCGTTTTTCGAGTTTAGAAACACTATCTTGTCGTATTCCTAACGATTTAGCGATCTGTTCCTGCGTTAATTGCCGTGCTTTACGAAGATCTTGCAAAGTCATATATTCAGCCATTAATTCTTGAGTAAGTTGTTCAATCGCCTCTTGTTCTTCAATCGGTAATCTTGCTACAAGCTCCTCAAAAGGAACGGCCATACTATTTTTTGTTACCAACATAGTTAGAGCTAAATCATTTAAAATGATTTTCTTTTTTTTATATCCTCCCCTTTTTTTAGAGGAGGAAAGTTAATTTGTTAATTTTTAGGAGTTAAGATAAGCTTCAAATCGTTGATCAGCTTGCTTAATTAGTTTTTTATAAAATTTAGTTTCCGAAACGCCTGCCTTGTCTCCAGCGATTAATAAGATAGCACACTAAGAAGGATCAAAAGCAAATGCGACTCGCCAGACTCCATCATTAGCGTTAAATCGAATCTCTTTCATGTTGTCAAAACGAGAACCTTTCAGAGTATCGACATAAGGTCTGCCTAGTGTTGGCCCAAACTGTTTCAAAAGAGCTACACGAGCTGCCAGTCCTTGTTTAACTAAAAGGGGGAGTTCATCAAACTCTTGCTCAAATGCCTTATGGGATAAGACTTTCCAGCTATTTTGCATTTTATTTGCCATTTATTTTTGATGTATTTTTGAATGTTCATGATTTATCTATTGAGTGATTAACAAAAAAAGATGCTTAGGAAATCTACATGAAGTTGAATCCATATGCGTCTGAGTCCATATTAAAGACATTTCGGAAAACTGTCAACATTGTGCTTTGTTGACCGTAGCTATAGGCAAGCCCCAGAGTGAAACCATAAACGATAAAATGATTAAGCATATCTTTCATAATCAGGGGAATTATTATAGTGCTATCCTCACTCATCGCTGACTATCGCATCATTTTTGAACGCGACCCGGCTGCTCGAAATGGGTTAGAGGTGCTGTTTTGTTATCCTGGTTTTCAAGCATTGATTTTTCATCGTTTTTCTCATTGGTTATACCATTTAGGGATTCCCTTCATTCCCCGTTTCATTTCCCATATTGCGCGTTTTTTGACAGGCGTTGAAATTCACCCAGGGGCCCAAATTGGTCATAGTGTTTTTATTGATCATGGAATGGGCGTGGTTATTGGAGAAACGGCGATTATTGGCGATTATGCCCTGATTTACCAAGGCGTAACTTTAGGGGGAACAGGCAAAGAGCATGGTAAACGTCACCCCACATTAGGCGAAAATGTTGTTATTGGTGCGGGGGCAAAAGTTTTAGGCAATATTGAAATTGGCGATAATGTGCGGGTAGGTGCAGGTTCCGTCGTGTTACGAGATGTCCCTTCTGATTGCACGGTCGTAGGCATTCCTGGGAGAATTGTGCATCGTTCTGGCGTGAAAGTTAATCCCTTGGAACATGGCAATTTACCCGATTCTGAAGGTACTGTGATTCGGTTATTACTGGAACGTATTGAGTCTTTAGAAAAGCAAGTGGAAGAGTTACAAGACTCTCGTTATCGTGAATTAGAGTCAGTTTCAGAAGCATTATACCATTCCTGTTCCGAAAATCGTCTGGCTGCTGCGAGTCGGGCTTGTCGTTTAGGCGATCGCGAAATTGAAGAATTTTTAGGTGGCACTTCGTAAACTGTTTTAAAAAAAGATTTAACTATTGCCGATGGCTATTTCTTCTGCTAGTCCCGCAATTTCTATTCCTCCCCTTGAAAATGGCGATATTTTGACTCGTGAAGAATACGAGCGTCGTTATAGTGCCATGCCGAATTTAAAAAAGGCAGAATTAATTGAAGGAATCGTTTACATGGCTTCTCCGTTGCGTTTTGAACCTCATGCCGAACCCCATGCCCATTTGATGATTTGGCTCGGAATTTATAAAGTGGCAACGTCTGGCCTTCGTATTGGAGATAATGCAACTGTGCGTCTCGATTTAAATAATGAACCTCAGCCTGATATTGTTTTATTAATTGATCAGCAATACGGCGGTCAGACGCGAATTAGTGAAGATGGTTATATTGAAGGCGCACCCGAATTAGTTGTCGAAATTGCAGCCAGTACAGCAACCATTGATTTAAGAGACAAAAAACGAGCTTATTGCCGCAACAAAGTCCAAGAATATTTAGTTTGGCAAGTTTTCGAGAACCGTCTTGACTGGTTTGTTTTAGAAAATGAGGAATATATTGCAATTAAACCCAATTCTCAAGGGATTTTACAAAGTCGTATTTTTCCAGGATTGTGGCTAGATGTTGAGGCTTTATTGCGCGATGACATGGCCCAAGTTTTAGCAACTCAACAACTGGGGTTAACTTCGCCTGAATATCTTCAGTTTAAAGAGAATTTGAGGCAATAAGTAGAGCAACTAAATAAAACATTAAAAGGATTTAACAGTGTTCATTGGTGTCAACTTAAAGCAATGGATGCCCAAATTTGCTGATGGAGAGCGGCTTTCTCTCGATGTCGCTTACGCTCGGCTTTAACCAAGCCAAATAACTTAGCCCGTTCAGCCAAATAGGTTACAGTATCAGGCTTTTCATTTCTAGCAATAGCTTTTGCCACATAATACAAATTCCGAAAAACCATTTCCACTGAAATCTTATCTTTTGGTTGGTTTAAAGCAATCGCTACTTCTCCTACTAATTGATTTAAAACCGTATAAAAAATCAAAGTACAAATAATCTGGATTTGTACACCATTCTGATTTCCGACCCATAAATAAGCCAGTCCCAAAAGTCTTTTTGTTAACAAGAAGGTCTCTTTTATTGTCCATCGTCTTCGATATAAGTCACAAACGTCTTCGGCTGATAGTTGTTCGGGAGACAACACATTCGTTAAATACCGATACCAAGTTGTTCCCCATAAGACTGAGACCAATCTCACGGGATGTTTACAAGGATTGGAACGATATTTGCCCATCAGAATAATTTCGTCTTTGTAGTGACTCCCCTGAGATAATATTTTCTTTGTTTGATAAGAGCAACTTTCTCGTAATCTAGTTAGAAAAAACTTATTAGTTTCTGTTAATAAATCAAACCATACAAAGCTAAAGAATCCCATATCTAGAATTATTAAACCTTTTTCTGGAAGTTTAGTTACTAATTCTTCCCACCATATTTGATCGTTTGATTTATCATTTTCTGTGTACCATAACGTAACAGGTGTTTGGCTAAATGCTTCCACTATCATCATTATCTTCCCACCTAATTTACTCTTTTTTTCTTCACTTATTTTCAACTTCTTCCTTATCTGTTCTAGGGTTGAGCTATCGGCTATCCAGATTACACTAAATTTGCAATCGTTCATAGGTTTAAAATTTCTTTGGCAGCACGCAGACCAGACAGGTATGCACCGTGAGCAGTCCCAAAATAGTGGGTTTCCGATGCTTCACCTGCAAAAAATACGAGTTCTTTCAAAGGTGTGGCAAAGTCCTGGCGCATTTTGGGTAATGTACCAACCCGATTATAGGAATACGAACCTCGTGAAAACGAATCGGTTGCCCAACGGGTAATTTGGTAATCAGTCGGTTCGGGTATGCCTACTCCATAGATTTGTCTTAAAGTTTGCATAGCATTCGCAATAATTTGTTGATCTGACCAGGCTTCAATTTCTCTCCCCCTATCAGCCGCATTAAATCCCAGCAGTATGGGCAGATTAGCTACCCGCTGAAAGCTCACCCACTCTGTCCATTCACCCTGTTTTGCCGAAACATACTCCAACCAATCCGCCTCAACCGACCAGAAAACCTTAGGGAATCGCAGATAGCATTTGTTCAAGACTCCCATCCCTAATTTAGCGATCGCGGTCTGTTTGCTCGGTGGTAATTGAGGCGTGAAACGTACATGCTTAGCCTGTAAAACGCCAAGTGGCAAGGTAACTACAACATGATCGGCGATAAACTTGCTTTTTTGGGTGATCACCTCAATAGGGGACTGATGCCATTGAATTTCTTTAACGACCTGACCCAGTTCTATGTTTAACCCTTGGGCTAAAAATTCTGGGATGATCCTAAATCCTTGAATAAACAAAGCATCATCACCAGGAAAGGCTTTAGCATTGTCATACCAGTGGGCAGAAAGGCTTTCGCTGCTTCCTGAATACTCCTGTTCGATCTCACTGCTTAAAATGAAGTTGATAAAACGGTAGGCTTCCGAGGATTTGTCTAATTGCCGCATTAGGGGCTGAATTGCTTGCCGAATCGAAACATCAGCGTCTTCATCCTGTGCTTTCTTCAAAATCCTGAATACTTGTTTTCTCAAATTCTCCATGCGGGCTTCTTCTTCACTAGAGAGCGGCTTTCCTGACGTGTTATAGGTAACTGCCCTGTCGTAACTGGTGATCAACCGTTTAGCTTTGATTTGTTCAGCCAAATTGGTTAACGGATTGCCCTGAGTTCCATGTATCCAAGTCGCCCCCAAATCCAAGGGGATATCTGGCCATTTTAGACTCGTCCAAATCCGACCACCGATTCGTTCACGAGCTTCGATGACAATCACATCATGGCTTTGCCTCTGCAATTCCCGCGCAGCCGCAAGACCTGCAAGACCAGCACCAATGACCACGATTCGCTTTTTGTTGGATGCCACTGCGTATTCCTGTGCATTTTCACGACAGGCGTGATTGATAATCCCCATCAACGTCAAACTGAATAGGGTTAGGAAATCTCGTTTACGCATAAATAAATTTCAATTTGGGACAAGCAGGAAAATTTCAGCAAAAAACGATAATTTTGAATTAGATTTTTTGTATGAATAAGTCAAAATAGAAGAAAAAGTCTAAACAAGAAAAATCGATAAGATGAACTATTCCGCTTCAAACATTGGAAAAATGCTGAGTGGCTTAAAGCGCGATCGCGAGTAATTCATTCAGGTGATTAATGCGATGATCGACGGTTAAATCGGTTGGCAAGGAGCCAAATCCATATTCGGCAAAAATTGTTTTTGCACCAAAAGCTTTCCCCATGCGAATTCCCACTTCAGCATCTTCTACGTGGAGTAAATTTTGATAGGAATAATCGGTTAATAATTCCTGTAAATAATTGGGATCGGGTTTTCGATATTGGGAATCATCAGAGGCTTGCATTTTTTCAATTGCATCCCATAATCCCACACCTTTTAAAGCAGCCGTTTGGGTACGGCGATCGCCAGAGGTACAGGCGAGGATGCGATAACCCCGTTGCGTCAGTTCTTCTAAAACGGTATCGGCATCGGGCATGGGGGCTGCCAATTGCGGTAAATGGGCTAAATAAAAAGGCTGTACATATTTTTGGAAAGTTTCTAAGGCTTTTTCCTTGGGACATCCCAATTTTTCCAGCATGATGGTCGCTTTTAATCCGACTAACCCAATAACCGTTGCGCGATCGGGTCGAGGCAATCCAATTTGTTCAAGGCCGTAGGCAAAGGCTTGATAGTTCGCTTCTTCAGAATCGATTAACACCCCATCCAGGTCAAAAACAATGACTTTATCGATATTCATCCCCATTCACCCCACGTTTAGTTTTTGCCACATTAGAATAGGGTATTTAGCTCGAATAATCAAGTATAAATGAGCTTTGGGTTACGCGGATTCCGGTTTAGGGAGGGATGAGGGATGGACTAATAATTCTGCCGTAGAACGTTTTTCCACCATGTCGCGAGTAATGGTACAGCGTTTGACATCAGCACGAGAAGGAAGTTCGTACATGACCTCTAGCATTAATTCTTCTACGATGCCGCGTAAGGCTCTGGCTCCGGTTTTGCGTCGATAGGCTTCTTTCGCGATCGCGCGGATAGCATCGGGTTTGAACTCTAATTGAACATTGTCCATGCCTAAGAGTTTTTGATATTGCTTCACTAAGGCATTACGGGGTTGGGTGAGAATGGCAATCAGGGTGTCTTCATCCAGCGGATCGAGGGAAGCCATCACAGGAATACGACCCACAAATTCGGGAATCATGCCAAATTTCACCAAATCATCGGGTTCCACTTGCTTCATTAAGTCAGCCGTTCGTTGCTCCTTACTTTGGGGAGTATCTCCGGTCGGCCGGATAAAACCCATTGATTTTTTGCCTAAGCGTTGATCCACGACCTTATCTAGCCCGACAAAGGCTCCACCACAGATAAAGAGAATATTGCTGGTATCAATTTGAATACAGTCTTGATAGGGATGTTTTCGACCGCCCTGGGGGGGGACATTGGCGATCGTCCCTTCTAACATTTTTAAGAGAGCTTGCTGGACTCCTTCCCCTGACACATCACGGGTAATAGAGGGATTTTCACTCTTGCGGGCAATTTTATCAATTTCGTCAATGTAGATAATGCCTCGTTGGGCTTCTTCCACGTCCAGATCTGCCACTTGGAGCAAGCGCAGCAAAATATTTTCCACGTCTTCCCCAACATAGCCCGCTTCCGTCAGTGTGGTGGCATCGGCAACCGCAAAGGGTACGTCTAAAATCTTAGCCAAGGTTTGAGCTAATAGGGTTTTTCCCGATCCCGTTGGCCCGACGAGTAAAATATTAGATTTCTGTAATTCGATGGGATCTTCCGTTTCTCCGTCCTTATTGGCTTGGATAACACTCAGCCGCTTGTAGTGGTTATAAACGGCGACGGATAGGACTTTTTTGGCATCATCCTGTCCAATCACGTAATCATCTAAATATTTTTTGATTTCGGTGGGCTTAGGCAGTTGGCCAAGGGAAAGGCGATCGCTGTGGGGACGACGTTTAGGCTTATCGGAATGGTGAGGAGCATGGGCCGCACTGGGCGGCTCTAACAATTCCTCATCTAAAATTTCATTACATAGCTCAACACATTCGTCGCAAATATAGACTCCCGGCCCTGCGATTAATTTTCGCACTTGTTCCTGGGATTTACCACAAAACGAACATTTTAGGTGGGAGTCGTATTTAGACATAGCACTTAGCTCAACGAGGTGACAGGAACAGTCGGATCAGGCAGGTTGGGACGAATGATCACCCGATCAATTAGTCCGTATTCTTGGGCTTCCTGGGCGGACATAAAGAAATCCCGCTCCGTATCCGCCGCAATGCGGTCATAGGGTTGGCCCGTATGCTCCGATAGCATCGTATTCAAACGCTCTTTAATATAAAGGATTTCTTTGGCTTGAATTTCGATTTCTACCGCTTGTCCTTGGGCCCCGCCGAGGGGTTGGTGAATCATAATGCGGGAACTGGGGAGAGCCATCCGCTTACCAGCCGCACCAGCGGTTAACAAAAAGGCTCCCATACTAGCCGCTAATCCAAAACAAATGGTGGCAACATCGGGGCGAATTTGTTGCATGGTATCGTAAATCGCTAAGCCCGCATAAACTGAGCCACCTGGCGAATTGATGTAAAGTTGGATATCTTTTTCAGGGTCTTCGGCATCCAGAAAAAGTAATTGGGCCACAATGGAATCTGCGACTTGATCATCCACCGGAGTCCCTAAAAAAATGATGCGTTCCCGCAATAGACGGGAGTAAATATCAAAGGCCCGTTCTCCCATCCCAGATTGCTCTACCACCATGGGCACAACATTTTGGATATCGGAGCCTCGATAACTACAGATGGGATAATTTGGCGATCGCGATTGAACCATAGCAAAAAGATTGTTAAAAAGAGGTTTAATTGGGCCGCTTACACACAGAATACCCAAATTTGGGAAGAATTTTCACATTCCCACTCCCCATTATGCCTTAAAGTTACAGAGAATGGGATAACGGATAATTCATCAGAATTAGGATTTTACTGAGGTTTAACCAGCAAGAACCCAATTGTTTGCCCATGAGAAGTCCTACTCAATAAACTCAATAAGAAGAATTAAGCTTCTTCAGTGACTTCTACGGCCTCCGCTTCTACGGTTGCGTTTGCTGCTGCTTCCTCCGCTTCTTCCGGTGGGGTTAAAGTCCCCTGGGGCACTAATTCCACTTTAACTTTTTCCTGGAGAGCTTCTAAGGTTTTTTCGGCGGTTAATTCTTCAGTAACAATGGCACGAAGTCTTTCCAGATCAATCTTTTCACCGGATAATCGTGAGCGAATTTCATTAGACCGTTCTTGGATCTCACTGTCGGCTACGGCGATCGCTTCGGACTGAGCAACCTGTTTGAGGATTAAATTTTGCTTGAGACGTTGAACCGCTTCGGAGCGAGCATTGTCTCGCAGTTGGGGAATATTGTCCTGGGTAAAGATGGCGCGGGGATCAATTCCCATTTGTTCTAACCGCATTAAGGTTTCCCGTAAAACTTGGGTGATTTCCTCTTGGACTAAGGATTCAGGAATTTCCACTTCGGAAATTTTAACCAACTCATTGACAATCGCCGTATCAATGTTGTTATTGGTTGCCTCTTCTGCTTCTTCACGATATTCCTTTTCGAGGGAAGTCTTGAGTTCTTCTAGGGTTTCAAATTCACTGACTTCTTCAGCAAAATCATCATCTAATTCCGGTAACTCTTTGGCTTTTAATTCTTTAAGCGTAATTTCAAACAGAACGGGTTTACCAGCGACCTGTTCCATTGGGTAGTCTTTTGGGAAAGTGACGGTAATTTCCTTCGCTTCTTCAGCTTGCATTCCCACAATGCCTTCCACCATCCCTTCAACTAGGGTTCCCGATTTGAGGTTCACTTTGAAGTCGGTGTCTTTAATGTCCGCGATCGCCTCGCCTTTTTCACCCGTTTCCGTCACTTCATAGGCTTGGTAATCGATAATGGCCACATCTTCCCAGTCCGCAGCCCGATCTTCAACCGGAATCAACGTGGCTAATTTTTCTTGGCGTTCTTTAAACCAATTTTCCACTTCTTCTGGATTATAGGGAACTTCTTCCGCTTGAACACTGAGCGAGCTATAATCCCCCAGTTGAATAATGGGCGGGACTTCAATAATGGCGGAAAAGGTAAACGCATTGCCCGGCGTAAATTGTTCAACCAGTTCCTCAAAAGGGGTTTTGAGTTGGTAATTGCCCAAGGATTCGATTGCTTCTTGTTCAATCGCGTCACTTAAGCTCGATTTGATCAGTTCTTCGAGGGTTACTGCTTTGACATGTAGCCCTAATTTTTGCACGACAACTTGGCGGGGAACTTTGCCTTTCCGAAACCCAGGAATATTCGCGTTACGGGCAACGTTTTGTAGGTTGGTGTTATAAACCTTCTGAGACGTTTCGGCTGGAATTTCAATTTCTAAACCGAGTTGACTATCCGGGAGTTTTTCCTGGGTGACTTTCATTGATACCTAATCGTAAATTACTAAATGTTGAACATCAAGAGTATTGGAGCAGTGCCACTCGCTTTAGTGCTGACTCAGCTAACTAATCGTGGTATGCTTATGGAGGCGATCGCGTGACCCTCATCGCTCAATGGGGTGCGTTTTCTAACCGACCTTTTGTGATCATAATTCATTTAAGGCCAGAAAGTTTAGGTTTCTGCTAAAGTTGTCATGCGGACTGATACCAAGGCGGCTGAATCGCTGCTGGGGTTTATCACCCAATCTCGCTAGCCCAATTCCCTCACTCATAAACGGAATTGTTCTGGATTGATTTCGTTTAATTAAATCCTTCCGAAGAAGTGCTTCAAGCAGTAAAATGCGTTTATCAGAATCTTCCTCAAGGTAGAATCAGAGTCCAGTCATCCCAAGGCTAAATCAATCCTGCTAGTTTAGGTTAACTTGGTCTTATACAGACAACTACAATGATTAATTTTTTTATATTAAGTTTAAGTGTATATAAATATTATTGATATTGATTAAAATTTGCCTATTTACCCGCATCAGTTGAGTTTCAATTCTTGAATCATTTTCTTTAAAATTTAAAGCTCAGTTGACTATTTTACCGTTTATTGTCCCCTCTGGAAGGAGTGTCACTTGTCTAAACCCTTGCGTGTTGCTATTTTCGGTGCAACCGGAGCCGTCGGAACCGAACTGTTAGAACTATTAGAATCTCGTCAATTTCCTGTCGCAGAACTTAAATTGTTAGCATCGCCTCGCTCGGCGGGCAAAACGTTAACGTTTAAAGGCACGTCCCTAGTGGTGGAAGCCGTTAATGAAAATTCTTTTAACAATATCGATCTCGTTTTAGCCTCTGCGGGGGGATCGAGTTCTAAGGCTTGGGCCAAGACAATTGTGGAATCAGGCGCGGTGATGATTGATAATTCCAGTGCTTTCCGCATGGATCCGTCAGTTCCCTTGGTGGTTCCTGAAATTAATCCCGAAGCGGCGGCACAACATCAAGGAATTATTGCCAATCCCAATTGCACGACAATTTTGCTGGGGGTGGCCATTTATCCCTTGCATAAAGTTCAACCCATCAAGCGCGTTGTCGTTGCGACCTATCAATCCGCGAGTGGCGCAGGGGCTAGGGCAATGGAAGAGGTGAAGCATCAATCCGCCGCTATTTTGGCAGGAGAAGAACCTAAAGCCGAAATTCTGCCCTATCCTTTAGCCTTTAATCTTTTTCCCCACAATTCACCCTTAACCGATATGGGTTACTGCGAGGAAGAGTTAAAAATGGTCAACGAAACGCGCAAGATCTTTAATGATCCTGATATTCGAGTAACCGCCACCTGTGTCCGAGTTCCCGTTCTGCGGGCCCACTCTGAAGCCGTTAATCTGGAATTTGACAGTCCTTTTTCGGTTGAAAAAGCCAGGGAAATTTTAGCCCATGCTCCTGGGGTCAAACTCGTTGAGAATTGGCAGTCGAATTATTTTCCCATGCCCATTGATGCGACGGGGCAAGATGAGGTTTTAGTCGGGCGCATTCGTCAGGATTTATCCCATCCCAACGGGTTAGAATTATGGCTCTGTGGCGACCAAATTCGTAAAGGAGCGGCCCTGAATGCCATTCAAATTGCGGAGTTGCTAGTTCAGAAGAATTTGTTCCGTGCTTCGGCGATCGCGGTTTAGCGGTTTAAAGGTGAATTTACGTTACCATTAGGAACTTGCTGAACCTTTTTGGCTCAATAGTTGTACGATTAAATTTCCACTGAATTCCTTGGGTTTATGAATCAACCGCTCTTTGGACGAGTGATTACTGCAATGGTCACTCCTTTCGATGAAACAGGTCATGTCAATTACGCGATCGCTGAACAACTCGCTGATTATTTAGTGAATAATGGCAGTGATGCATTGGTTGTCTGTGGCACGACGGGAGAATCACCAACACTAACTTGGGATGAAGAGTATCAGTTATTTAAAGTGGTTAAAAATGCCGTTGGCAATCGGGCCAAAGTGATTGCGGGAACGGGGTCAAATTCTACCAAAGAGGCGATCGCGGCGACCCAAGAAGCGGTTAAACTACAGCTAGATGGTTCCCTTCAGGTGGTGCCCTATTACAACAAACCTCCCCAGGAAGGACTCTACGCCCATTTCAAAGCGATCGCGGAATCGGCTCCTGACCTCCCCTTGATGTTATACAATATCCCAGGGAGAACAGGGCAAAACCTGTTACCAGAGACGGTGGCCAAATTAGCTCAGATTGATAATATTATTGCTATCAAAGAAGCCAGTGGCAGCCTCGATCAAGCTTCCCAAATTCGACGTTCAACCGATCCGGATTTCGCCATTTATGCGGGCGATGACCTCTTAACCTTACCCTTACTCGCCATTGGCGGAGCAGGCATTGTTAGTGTGGCCAGTCACCTAGTGGGTAAAGAGATTAAAAATATTGTTGAATCTTTTCTTTCAGGCGATATTACCACCGCGATCAATATCCATCTAAAATTATTTCCCCTTTTTAAAGCCCTCTTTTGTACGACTAATCCCATCCCACTCAAAGCGGCTCTCAATTTACAACAGTGGAAAGTCGGTGGTGTCCGTTTACCCCTCTACGAAATATCAGAGGAACACAAAGAACAAATCACCACGGTTTTAAAGGAATTAGCATTAATTTAATCTGTGTTGACAGCCCATTGCTTCCAGTTTCATTGCTCCGAATATTTGAATCATAACTCCCCAGAATTCGATTTAATTTTTATTGAAAATAGATTATTTTATGTTACAATCAGCAGTATATAGAAAAACGTAAAAAAATGATTTTTGTGAATAGAATAAATTACTTTAAATTGCATTATATAAAAACTAATAATTTCCTAGCTCCATCATCAAAAGCTGAAGAGAAAAGCACAATAAACAAAATCTCTTGATACCGCTGATTAAGCCAAACGATTGTATGAAGGATGACAAATGACGTAACTCGCTTAGGCTAATTATCCTTAGTATTGATTCTTATCCCAATAAATAAAGATTCATCGGCTAAAAATTGCGCTACTCAGAATAAGTTTTGATTTTTTCATGATTGCCTCAGTTAATTCCAGCAACCATTAATTTTTTATCTACTCTATCGATTTTTCAACGCTCATTATGATTAACCTAACAACTCTCTTGGAGGAAAATGACTAATAACGAAAAACAACAACCCACTTTAAAAATTATTCCCTTGGGCGGACTCCATGAAATTGGAAAAAATACCTGCGTTTTTGAATATGATGACGAAATTATTTTGTTAGACGCAGGAATTGCCTTTCCGACCGACGAAATGCACGGGATTAATGTCGTATTACCTGACATGACCTATTTGCGAGAAAATCGCCATAAAATCCAAGGAATGATCGTTACCCACGGTCATGAAGACCATATTGGCGGAATTTCCTATCATCTCAAGCAATTTGATATTCCCATTATCTACGGGCCCCGCTTAGCCATGGCCTTACTCCGGGATAAGTTAGAAGAATCGGGAATGACAAAACGCACGAATTTAAAAAGTGTGCAGCCACGGGAAATGGTACGGTTGGGGAAAAACTTTTTGGTGGAATTTATCCGCAATACCCACTCCATGGCGGATAGTTTTTGTGTGGCGATTCACACACCTTTGGGGGTCGTGATTCACAGTGGAGATTTTAAAATTGACCATACCCCCGTTGATGGCGAATATTTTGATCTGCAACGTTTAGCAGATTATGGCGAAAAAGGAGTTCTCTGTCTTCTGAGCGACTCGACAAACGCCGAAGTGCCGGGTACCACGCCTTCTGAACAATCTGTTGTACCGAATTTAGACCGAATTTTTGCTGAGTCTAAGGGTCGGATCATGGTGACGACTTTTGCTTCGTCTGTCCATCGGGTCAATATTATTTTGAACTTAGCTTACAAACATAAGCGAAAAGTCGCCGTTGTTGGCCGTTCGATGTTAAATGTCATTGCCCATGCCCGAAATTTAGGCTATATCAAATGTCCTGATGAGGTGTTTGTTCCCTTAAAAGCTTCTCGAAATCTGCCTGATGATCAAATTGTGATCCTCACCACTGGCTCCCAAGGGGAACCCTTAGCGGCCATGACTCGTATTTCTAAGGGAGAACATCCCCAAATCAAAATTCGTCAAGGAGACACGGTAATTTTCTCAGCTAATCCCATTCCAGGGAATACGATCGCGGTAGTGAGTACCATTGATCGGTTGATGATGCAGGGGGCTAACGTGATTTATGGACGAGATAAAGGCATTCACGTTTCGGGTCACGGCTCCCAGGAAGAACATAAGCTGATGCTGGCTTTAACCAAGCCCCAATTCTTTATCCCCGTGCATGGAGAACACCGCATGTTAGTGAAACATGCCAAAATGGCTCAAGCGATGGGAATACCAACGGAAAATACCGTGATTGTTGATAATGGCGATATTATCGAAGTGACTTCTGAGCGGATTGGGGTGAATGGCAAAGTTCAATCGGGCATTGAGTTAGTGGATCAAGCCGGAATTGTTCACGAACATATCATGCTGGAACGGCAACAACTGGCTGAAGATGGCGTAGTTACGATCGCGGCTGCCCTGAGTCAGGAAGGAAAATTACTAGCCCAACCGGAAGTTCATCTGCGGGGAGTCGTTATGACCGTTGAGCGATCGCTGTTTCATCAGTTGATTGTTCGCAACATAGAGCGTTTTGTCGTAGAACGCTGGAGCGAATTTGTTATCTCTAGTAATGGAAAGTTCCAAATCGAGTGGGAAAGACTGCAACGGGAATTGGAAGGCACCTTACAGCGGTTAATCAAACGGGAATTACAAAGTAGCCCCCTAGTCGTTTTCCTCTTGCAAATGGAAACATCCATTTTTTCCTCACCGACGGCTAACACGGCTTTAGCCCATACTTCGCCGAATGCTTTGGCAATTAGTATTCCTGAAAAACCGACTAAACCCGAAGTTGTGATTACAAAAACCTATCGTCGCAAACGTTCCACGGCCCCAGTATCATAATTCACGCAAAAAAGCAGGTAGTTTTCAATTGATTTAGCCTAAAACTATCTGCTTATGATATGGTTTGATCGTGTTGTTCATTGTTTGAGTAATTTTTTATGGTAGCGACCCCAACCACCCAGGACGGAAGCAATAATTTACTGCAACAAGAAATTCAAGAGCTTTCGTTAACGATCGCGGCAAAAGACCTCGATCCGACCTTATTAAGTGAACAGTTTTTAAAATTTAGTGGTATTGTCCCCAATGAATGGGAATTAGCACGCCCCCCCATTTTAAATCCAGGGGGTTCCCAGGTGATGTTTAAAAATGGTGTTGGTGTAGTAGCTCAACCCCGAACCATTACCTTTATGGAAACCTTGGGAAATAAAAATATTAAGGACGTGCTAGTGGGACAAGTCGCCCATCAATACGTGAGTAAGTTACCTAACGCCGAATATCAAGGAATTACCATCAGTCCCAAATATTTGGTTCCTTTTCCCAGCAATCCCGATGGAGGGCGGCAATATATTACTAAAACCCTGATTGCGCCTGGCCCTTGGCAAGATGTCGGTAATGCGCCGATTCAAGCGGGGGTCAATTTTCTCTATCAATTGGATCGCTGTCAGTTGAATTTAAATATTAATCAAGCCACGTTACAGTTACCCGATCAGCAATCGATCGCGGCGATTCTATTTGCAGGAAACTTTAACTATCCCATTGAAGGTTATCCTCCCCAGGAACGGTTACCCGTTATTCTCCAAAGTATCAACGATTGGCAATCGGATTTTACCCTGTTCAAAAGTATTATCAATGACCGTTTTCTCGCCTATCAACAGCCTGAAACGGTATTTGGTAACGTTCGTTAGGTTCAGTTCATTTTCTATTTTCTTATTCAGCGATCGCTCTTTTAGATTTTTAGGGTGATCGTTGTTTTTGATAGTCTGAAAAACAGTATTACGCCATAGTAAAACCCACATTCCATTCCGTCAATGTCAAATTTCAATCGATTTAAATTTCTATCCTTTAAAAAGTTCTAATAAGGGTTGCGTTAACCAATTAAAACCAACAGTTAATTGATGTTGCCAAGTGGGTAAACGGTAAAGATAGACTAAACGACGCGCGATCGCCGCAGGCATCCCATTTAATTTCACGCCTAAACCACTGAGGGTTGCATTATCAATGCCTAGACTTAACATTTCTCCTAATGCCTGATAACGGAAAGGTAAGAGGGGACGCTGATTAAGGGAAGCCCAGATATTCCAAGCACAGTAATCAGATTGTTGGAAAGCGACTTGAGCGGTTGCAGGTAAATGTTGGCCCGTTGCATCCTGTCCATCTGCCACATCTCCCAAGGCGTAGAGATCGGGATGATCCACGACTTGTAAATAGGTATTCGTGGTTAATAACCCGTTTTTGCTATGGGGTAGGGGTAAATCTTTGATAAAGCCTGATACTTCATTACCCACTGTCCAGAGAACGATATCGACGGGAATAGTATCAATTTGTCCTTTGTACAGCAAACTGAGGCTATCGGCGGTGATTTCTGTAACTTCGGTTTCTGAATCAATCCAAATATTCCGTTCTTCTAAGGCTTCTTGGGCCGCTTGACGGTTGTATTCAGGAGATAGGGCTAAAATTTTGTCGCTACGTTCAATGAGTCGTAATCGTCCCCGTTCTCCTAAGCGATCGCTGAGTTTACAAGCTAATTCCACACCACTATAACCACCACCCACAACAGCAATACGAATTTTTTCAGCAGGAGATTGTTCTAAAAACCGTAACCGTTCTTTTAATCGGTAGGCATCCTGCAAAGTACGAAAAGGAAGAGCGTAATCACTTACGCCTGGGACACTAGGTAAGGGTGTTTTGCCACCCATAGCAATAACTAGTTTGTCGTAACCTAAGCTGATAGATTCTTCTAGGCGGACTTGTTGTTGTTCTATGTCGATCGCGGTCACTTGGCCCTGATGGAAACGAACCCCTGTTTCTGCTAATAACTCTTCAAACGGTGGCGCGATTTCCCAGGTTTGCATTTCCTCTGTCACCAATTCGTACAAAAACGGCGAGAACAGAAAGCGATCATGCTGATCAATGAGAATAATTTCTGGGGTCTGCGAAGTTTCCCAAGGTAATTGACTGAGGCGGAGGGCCGTATATAATCCCCCAAAGCCTCCACCTAAAATGCAGATGCGGACACGATTTTCAGCCATATCAACTAGAGGAGTGAAAGGATCAAAATAGTAAAACAGGTTTTGCGTTGCCCCCTAAATCCCCCAATTCTGGGGGACTTTCAGAAATTATTTCCCCTCAACATTGGAGGGCTAGGGGGGCGAAAACATACCGATTATCAGTAACACCACAAAACCTATTACTTATTCTAATCGTTTTAACATGGCTGCTCTGGCTTGGTTGGCCAAGGTGTCATCCAAAGGAGTCAAGTTGACTTCAGTTTGATATTTTAGCTCTAAGGCTTTTTTGATTAACCAATCGGCAACAAAAGGATTTTTGGGCAACAGGGGGCCGTGGGAATAGGTCGCGATCGCGTTACGGTAGAATGCGCCTTCATAGCCATCTTCACCGTTATTGCCGTAGCCTTTTTGAACTTTCCCCAAGGGCGAAACCGTATTTAAATAAGTCCGTCCACCATGATTTTCAAAGCCAATAATAACGGGCGGTTCTCCTAACATCGCTTTTAAATCTTCCGCCAAGGGAGAGGCGGTAACTTCAAAAACCACGTTACCAATACAGCGTTTGGCATCAGGGCCAGGATGTTTACTGACCATATCCAATAAACCCAATCCCTCAATGCGTTGTCCCAAAGCAGGTTCATAGTAATGGCCCAACAGTTGGGGAGAGCCACAGGTAAAGACCCCTGGCGTGCCTTCTTCTAGTTTGGCTTTTAATGCCTCTGCCTTTGCCCCTTGCAGATCCCGCATGACAATTTCCTGTTGTCGATCCTGTGCCCCGCCGCCTGCGATGATATCCACATGACGAAAAGCACTGGCATCGGTTTGTTGATCCAACGGCACAATTTCGACTTCAAAGCCCCGCCACTGGGCCCGCCGTTGAATACAGATCACATTACCGCGATCGCCGTAGGTACTCATTAAGGTGGGATATAACCAACCAATTTTTAGTTCCATGATGGGAATTAAGCCTTACTCTTACGCTTGCTTACTGAACAGGTTGTTGGTTATAGGCAGGAAACAGATCTCTGGGAAAATCTTCAGCCGCCAAACAAGTATCCATTGCTTTGATCGGCGTATAGTTGGCGGTATCCCGACTTAAGGCAATCACACATTCCGAATGTCTGCCGGGTAATAAACTTTTACGACAAGTTTCTAGGGCAACCATGGAAGGAGAATCACTCGGTAACGAGGCTCCTATGGTTTCTGTTGAAGCGGGAGTCGTATAGCCACTGAGGGAAGCGGCTTGAATATCCGCTACACAGTTACCTAAATCAATTGGTCTTCTCACTTGGTAACAGGCTTGTAGGGCATTATCTGCATCAATGGGAGAGCGGGCCCGAATAATCACCACACATTCTGATAATTCTTTGGGAATCAATGCCCCTGAACAGGCTGTCCCTGCTTTATCTCCTGCCACGCCATTTTCTTTGAGTTGTTGAACACAAACATCAAACTGATTCCAATCCCTTATACTCCTCGCGATCGCGTTTGGTGCGGGTAAATTGATCAGCATTAAGCCAATAGGAAGGGAGAGGAAACTCATCAAACGAAGGCAAGACGGGACAACTTTGGGCATCATAAGTCGGTGACTCTTAAATTAGTGCAAACGAAGTCAATAAGATTTTAAATAAAGACGCACGGAAGATCAAAAAATATCCCCTCCGTGCCTCTAGATTAAATCAAAATGGTCAATGAAAAGCGTTAATACTGGGGAACACTCGGATCAACTTCTTGGCTCCAAGCGGTTATTCCGCCTTTAACGTTAATCCCTTCGATGCCTGCTTCTTTGAGAATGCCAAGGGCTTTAGCAGAGCGGCCACCTAATTTGCAATGGGCAATCACACGGCGATCGCTGGCAACTTCTCGGACTTTTTCAAGGCCTTTGCCCTGTTCGATATCGGGTAAAGGAATCAACACCGATCCTGGAATACGTGCAATTTCGTACTCGTTAGGATTGCGAACGTCGATCAGCACAAAATCTTGAGGCCCATTATCCATTAGCTCTTTTAATTCTGTCACTGTCATTTCCTGAATGGATGATTTTTCTGCTGCTTCGGCTGCTTTGGCTTGGGGAATCCCACAGAATTGATCATAATCAATAAGTTTTTCAATCACCGGCCGCTCAGGATTGGGACGTAACTTTAACTCACGGAATTTCATATCCCACGCATTAAACAGCAGCAATCGACCACTCAGGGTATTTTCTGCCCCCAAAATAATTTTAATAGCTTCGGTTGCTTGAATTGTACCAATAATGCCAGGTAATACGCCTAAAACGCCACCTTCTGCACAAGAGGGAACCATGCCTGGCGGTGGGGGTTCGGGGTACAAGTCGCGATAGTTCGGCCCGCCTTGGTAGTTAAAGACGGTTGCCTGTCCTTCAAAGCGGAAAATAGACCCATAGACGTTGGGTTTGTTGAGCAATACACAAGCGTCATTGGTCAAATACCGAGTCGGAAAATTGTCGGTTCCGTCAATGACAATATCGTAGGGTGCAAGGATATCCAGCGCATTAGCCGAACTGAGTTGGGTTTCGTATAGGTCAACCTGACAGAAGGGATTAATTTCTAAAATGCGGTCTTTGGCTGACTGGACTTTGGGTTTGCCGACCCAGGAAGTGCCGTGAATGATTTGACGCTGTAGGTTGGAACTGTCAACAATATCAAAATCGACAATGCCAATGCGACCGATCCCAGCAGCAGCGAGATAAAGCAGCAGGGGAGAACCTAGCCCTCCGGTACCGATACAAAGGACACTTGCAGCTTTGAGACGTTTTTGGCCATCTAGCCCTACTTCTGGCAGAATTATGTGACGGGAATACCGTTGGTATTCATCTTTTGAGAGTTGGATCTCGGCTAAGTTTGGATTAAGCATAGGCGTTGCCTGCGGGGAATCGCTATCAGTTACATCCGCAGCAAATATACTATTGTAAGCCTTTTTGAGGTTGTTTTGTAAAATCTTGGGAATCTTTAAGTAAATTCAATTCTCTGAGAGGATAAAGCAGATAATGCTAGTCTATAAAAGAGTCCAGGTTAAGAAACAGAAAGATGAACAAATGTTTAAAATGTGAGCATCAACTGCACAGATGATGGGAAGCCCTATAAAGAATTGCTAGACGAGCATCCCGATGCGTTTCATGTAATTACGAAGAGTGAAACAGTGAGGATAGAAAGGAATAATTCAGATAATCGTCATTGGTTTGCCCGTTTTCATCGAAAAACGAAAGTTGTGTCTCGCTCAGTAGAAGTCGTTGACCTGACTATGGCTTTATTCGCTAAATTCAGAGTTAACGGAACTATTCATTTGTTAAGCCACTGGAAGTTAGCATTATTTGCTTGAAACTTTTGGTAATTACTTACTTTCAAGTAAGTAATTCTTTTGATGCCATTGCCAAGCATGGTTTACCATATCAGTTAAAGAATACATAGGAGACCAACCTAAAGTTTGTTGAGCTTTTTTGTTACTACCAATTAATAAAGGCGGATCTCCTATTCGTCGAGGCTGTTCAACAACTGGAATAATCCGTTGGGTTACATCCTGACATGCTTGAATAACTTCTTTGACAGAGTAACCATTTTCATTCCCCAAATTAAATATTTCACTCTTACCTTGATTTACTAAATATTCTAAACCCAAGCAATGAGCGACTGCCAAATCACTTACATGAATATAATCTCGAATACAAGTACCATCAAGAGTCGGGTAATCGGTGCCAAAAATACTAATGTGGGAATGTTTACCTATAGCTGCTAAAAGCGTAAGGGGGATTAGGTGGGTTTCGGGATTATGATCTTCGCCTATTAAACCATTAGGATCAGCTCCTGCTGCATTAAAGTAACGAAAAATTACAAACTTTATTCCATAGGCTGCATCAAAATCTTGGAGAATTCGTTCAACCATCAATTTACTATGACCATAGGGATTGATCGGTTGTTGAAGATGGTTTTCTGGAATCGGAAGTATTGTTGGAATACCATATGTGGCACAAGTGGATGAAAAAACGATTTTTGTCACTCCATGAGCCAGCATTGCCTCTAGCAGTGTTAAAGTTCCTTCTACATTATTGCGATAGTAGCGTGCGGGTTTTTTTACGGATTCTCCGACATAGGCGTAGGCTGCAAAATGAATAACTGCATCTATTTTATAGGCTTGAAACAGTTCATCCAGTAAACGGCGATCGCCGATATCTCCAATAATTAAGGGAACTTTGAGAACTTCCTCGACAATATATCGATGACCATAAACAAGATTGTCAAGAATAATAACGTGATAACCTCGACGTTGAAGTTCAAGGACTGTATGGGAACCAATATAGCCAGCACCGCCTGTTACGAGAATGGTTTGAGTGTTGCCCATTATCAATTTTTAATCATTTAATCAATACTTTTTTCATCTTGCATTTTAACAGTACCCATTCTTATTTGGAATCACTATACCTCCTACAAACTAAAGTTATTCTTGGTTTTGTAGCCCCACAGCTTGCTTGAATAAAATCCAAAAGTGCCTCAATTGCCAAAACTTACTGGTTTCCATCGCTTTAATCCGGTCTTTTGATCGCTCAATTTCAGCTTCCATTTCATGTAATTGATTTCTCAAAGAGTTTAAATGAGCTTGTGTTAGGGACAAAACAATCCGAAGAAAAATATTCTCAAAGTTAGACCCTCTAGCCCCATCGATAGGGACGGCAAGGGTTTGGGAAGGCTCATTCAAGATAGGATAAACCTTCCCCTTAGATGCCGGAGAAATTAGCAATAAATCCTTGTATAAATTCAAGTAGTTTTGCGCTTGTATTGCCAACGAGTGATCGCGCTCCATCTTTTGACGGCATTTTTCCCCCATTGTTTTACATAAAAGACGATTGTGAATACATTCTAAAATAGCTTCTGCCATTTTTTGAGGATCAATTACGGAAACAAGTTTACCTGTTATATCATGCTGAATAATATCAGGCATCCCCCCTGTATTAAAAGCAATGATTGGCGTTCCACAACTCATCGCCTCTAGCATCGTATTGGGTAAATTATCTTCAAGGGAAGGCAAAACAAATATATCGGCAGCAGCGTAGATAAGACTGAGATCTCGATCAGAAGTAATCTTTCCAAAGGAAATCACTGGAATGTCAAGAGATTCCAATTGTCGATTCGGTACACCGAAGCACAATAGCTTAAATTGTTCTGCTTGAAGAAGCTTTGTAAAATGAATATTCTCAGCACAAAATTGTAATGCCTCTAATAATTCTTTAAACCCCTTCCTCTTTTCGTTTCCATCAGCCGCACCAATCAAAACGGTAAATGTATCGGTGGGGATGCCTAAAGAGAGTTTAGATTGCTCTTTAGGCCAAGGAAAAAAAGTATCTGTTTCCAGGGAATAAGGGATCACTTCAATGCGATTATTGCGAAAAAGTTGACTTTTACGAGCCAATTCTGCCAGCCATTGACTAGGAGTGACAATAGTTAAGTTTTTTTGATTAAGCAACTCTAGCTTATCTTTTAATAACGCCGAAGCTAAACCGAAAGAATCGCTTGCCAATTGGGGACAAATAGAACAATCTTGCTGATATTGATTACAGCCTGATGAATAATGGCATCCCCCTGTAAAAGCCCACATATCATGGAGTGTCCAAACGATAGGTTTTCCTAAGTCAAGCAGCTTTTTAAGCGTAACCGGAGATTGGAAATAGGCAATCCAATGTAAGTTGATAATATCTGCCATTAAAACAGAAGATAATTGTGTTAAATCCACTCCGGGATAGGACAAGGAAAATAGGGTATTAGACAGAGAAGTCCTATTGGCATTAATGTAAGATTCTTGAATCAGATCGAGATAGCCCTTGTCATCATGTCCAACCATTAAAGATTGAGGACGCAAAAGGATGACAGTTTCATCACAGGATTGCTTGGAGAGTGTCAATAACTGAGAGTCTTGTCCAATTTCAACAAGGCCACGGTGGAGTCGATAGGCAGATCTAGCGGCTCCACCATCAATATCACAAGTATTCAATTGAATGATTTTCATCGGCTATTCGTCCGTTGGCAATCCCAAAGTCCTTTTAACGCGAAACCACTTGGCTCTCAATTTCCAAAATTTACTAGTTTCCATGGCCTCAGTTCTCGTTTTTGCCTGTTCGGCTTCATTTCTGGCTTGTTGTAGTTGAGACTGAAGGTTACTAATTTGCGATCGCAGTTCTTCTACTTCGGATTGAGAATATTGACGCTGGCTTTGGAGTTGTTGGATAGCGGTGATCAACATATAGATTTGCCGAGGCGACCAATCTGACGGAGGAATCTGGGCAAGATAGTTACGAAGAGAATATTGTTCACGGGGGAGAGGATCTCCCTTGGGAATAGTATTTTCAAAAGTCACTCTATATTCATAGAGAGGATAGGGATAGTAAATGATTTTCTTCCCTGTCGCGACCGTCGCTGCAATGATTTCCCAGATTGGTGTATGGATATCTTTACTCTCTGTCGGTCTAAACTTCTTCAAAAACGGCACTGAGAATAAGGCACAAGCCTGTCCGTAGATATCAGACTTAAGAATAGTCGGTAGAGTTTCTCCCGAAAAATTCACAATACGATCAACAGCACCGATCTCTTTTCGAGGACAGATAACGATTGTTGCTTTTGATTGACCAGCCGCTTCTGCAAATTTTTCTAGCGCACAAGGCAATAAGTTGATATTAGGGTCAAGGAGTAAGAAATAATCTCCTGTCGATAAATCTATCAAATGGTTAAAAACAGCTCCCAAGCCTAGACGACTGTCTAGTTGAATAAACTGATAATTAGGAAAGAGAGTGTGAGCCTTCTCAAACATATCTTGACTATATTTATCAGTAGAAGCATCGTCTAAAACAATGACCTCTACCTCATTATAGGTTTGTGCTTCAATACTAGAAAGGCAGTCGATCAGATATTTACCCTGATTATGATGAGTAAGCGCGATAGTTATTTTAGAGGGAGAATCTTCTAAAATAGAAGATTGGCTAAAAGTTTCTTGAATATATTCTAATTTTTGGGCAAGTAAACGTTGGTTAAGTTGTTCTAAAGCCGCTTGTTCACAGACCGGTGGAGTCTGAAAATAGTTCATTAAAGCTTGAGACAGGGCTTGAGCTAAAGAGTGAGAATCCTTAGGTTTAAACCAATAAACTCCAGATTCTCGATTCACCAATTGAAGAGTTTCGCGAAATCCTCCAGTATCCGAAACAACCAGATTGACAGGGAGTTGTCCCATTTCCAAGGCACTATTCGGAAAGTTTTCTTGAGGACTCGTTAGACAAACGACTGGATACTCAAGATCTTGAACATATTGAATAGCTTGAGAGCTATAAAGATTGGAGAGAATCTCGTAAGAAAAATGAGTACCCAACTCCCGCTCTATATACTGCTGGCTATTAAGGTGGCTCAACTCAGCAGAATAGAGAGGAACAACTTTGCCTAAAAATAAAATGGTGACCCTGCTCTTTATCTCCGGGTCTAGCAACTGAACAGCTTCTACGAAGGTACATAACCCTTTTCTTTCTTCTAGGCGCCCAAAGAAAATAACAGGCATTTTTTGCGAAGTCATTGACATCATCTGGATTTATTTTGACTTAGTTTTAGTTAATCATCGATATTTTAAATTATTTCAGTCACTTGTCACCTTAGGAATAAAGTAGGGCATATGCTTTGCCTTATGGTTATACCAGCCGTAAGACTCTACCTTATTCTTAAGAAAATGGGAAGGAAAAAACGTCAAGTCAGCATCTTCAAAAGAAGCCTGTTCATAATGGCAAACTTTCCAGAGTCCGTCAAGGTTATGCTCATAAACTAATTTTTCGTTTGCTTCATAGACCCATTCATGTCCACTATGCATTGTTACTGCAACTTGACAATTTTCCTCTAAACATTTAGCTTGTTTAGCTTGAATTGTTCGGTAACCAATTCCTGACATTTCATGGAACTCGACGTAGACTTGAGAATTTTTAAACTGCGTCAAAATTGCTTGTATGAAAAATAGACAGCAAACACTCTGGTAGTCAAACCAAATTGGTTGAGACTCAGCTAACATTGAAGAATGAATGGGTTTAAGGTTTAAGCATTGTTCAATCTCAGATGTTAAAAATATATGTTTTAATTCAGGGTGTCTTGTAAGATCGATGGGAGTAGGTTGAGGATCGCAGAGCAACAAGATCAGATACCAGCCATCAGCATCTAGTACCTTAGCAAGATTTTTGTAATAGGTTCCAACTCCTCCATTTTTAAAGATACCTTCGTATTCAGTTGTTGCCAATATGGCAACTTTTGGTGGAGTCGATTGAGGAAAAATATCTTTTAAACTCGATTGAAAATCAACAATAAAGCTTTTTTCCGAGAAATTATTTAATAGTTCATTTTGACTATTTAAGGGGTTTTGAGTATTGGCTGTAATAGGATTATGTTCCTGTTTTGAGCTGTTGACTAAATTTTCAACCTGAATCCGAAATTCACCATCCCCTGGAAAAAGATGGGGTCTTCCCTCTCGAAAACTGTAAGTAAAGTTACCATCTACAGAAACGAGATGATCCCCTTGAGAATAAAGAGGCTGGTAACTCTGAGGACAAGCCAATAAAGGGAAAAACCAATCAGGGGAATCAAGGTTGCTTAAAGCCTTTTCATAGTAAGGACTTCGCACTGAGCCGTCACCAGGCTTGTGAACAATGACATACTCGGTGTTATGGGTATTAGGAGAGTCCTTCCCCAAAAGACGACCTTTAGATAACTGATTGATAAGAAAGTACCAGAACGGCCAAGTAATTTTCCGAGGTCTGTTAACCTGTAGGTATTCCCATAAAAGCCAAGCTACAGTTTGACCGAAGTGATGAACTGATTGGGTTTCTATTATCTCAAAACCAACATATTCCATCAGCTCCGTTAATCCATTACGGGTGAAACGAATAAAATCGTAAGGACATGCATGTTGAGGCTGAAGAAATGGAACTGCAATGATTCCAAACCCACCTGATCGCAAAACCCGATGAAATTCTTGGGCAACTATCCAAGCATAGCGAGTATGTTCGAGAACAGCAATACTGACAATTGTATCTACTGATTCATCCTGTAAAGGAATGCGATGGAGATCAGCAACAATATCCGGATTATTGTTTGTATCAATATCAATACCCAAGTTCTTCTGTCCGAGCTGAATTTCTCTATTTCCTGACCCCGCATTGAGGACTATACCCTTACAGTATTTTAGAAAAGGTTCCAATTCATCGGAAATAGAAGGCCAGACTAAAGGATAAGAAAAGATATTCATAGACTTTATACAAACTTGCTCTAAGATATTTTTATTTGAAATTACAACTCAGCCTAGCATGGGCTTGAAATAGATAGTATACAACCGATGGGAACGGTAGATTTGTTCACACTGACACGTTAGGTGGAGTCCAAATGGGAACCAAGCCCTTCCTCCAAGGACTCCATATAGCGAGTATCACTTTCTCTAGTCGGTAAAGTGGAAGTCTCCTCTGCAAGACAAAGCACTTCTCCGTGCTGAACTCCTTCCGCTAAATCCGAACTAAAATTCAGGCAACCGGACTGCATATTCGACACCATTAATTCACTAACGACATAACATATACCAATGCCACAAACCCACATAGCTAGTTTCTCCTCAACCCCAAAACTAATTCAGAAAAAATAATAGTTAAGTGTAGAGTCTATTTGGTATCTTTGCCACAACCTTCACCCAATATAGACTAGAGATAGCTAGACAAAATGCCTGTAATTGTTATCAGTTAAGCGTTACAAGAGAAATACCAGATAGGTTTTATAAAACCATTAAAAGAGGTTACATCGCAACAGCCCCACCAGAATAGGGTAAACCCACCCAGCCAGTGGCACTAGTACCATTCATAGTGTAAAAACCACTCCAACCTTGAGAGGCATTGGACATCAAAATATCCGTATTGCCATCTTTGTTGAAATCACCTGAACTATTATTGGCATAGGAAGTTGTTAAGGTATAATCCCATGCTAAGTTCGATAGATTCCAAATTTGAACAAATCCGCGTCCTA
>JAYKGY010000019.1:0-175848 GCA_035285545.1 Snowella sp.
TCAATGTTTCGGCTCAAGCGGTCTTAAATTGGATTAGAGATTTCGCTAAGCTCAACAAGGAAAAACCAGAACCGGGGATAGCCGTAGTTGTTGAGTTAGACGAACTCTGGCATTTCATAGAAAAAAATAGAAAAAAAAAAGAATAAATTGTGGGTGTGGAAAGCTTATGACCGTAATAGAGTCAATGGTTTTATCAACTTGTTACGCAACTGGAAGTTAGCATTACTTACTTGAAACTCTCAATTTTTCGGGAATCGGAATTATGTATAGTGCATGATCTGGATTATACGCTGGCTTCCTGTGGTTGCGGCATTCGATTAGTTAAATGAACTGTAAAAGTTGTGCCGACATCAACTTGACTTTTGACTTCAATATTTCCTCCATGAAGTTCTACATATTTTTTGGCAATATTTAAGCCTAAGCCCGTTCCTGAAATATTTTCTACATTAGATGCTCGATGGAATGAGTCAAAAATATGGGGTAAATCGTTGGCAGGAATTCCCATTCCGTAGTCGGTGATTTTGATAATTGTTTCCGTTGTATTCAATTCAATTATACATTCAATCGGGGATTCAGGAGGAGAGTATTTAATGGCGTTAGTTAACAAATTAGAAACAATGTGATGTAAACCTTTTGGGTCGATATAAATTTGCTTGTTAAAGGTTGTTAAATCGATGACAGAAAAGAGGATTTTTTGTTTATTTTTTGTACTAATTTCAACATCTTCAATGATTTCTTTGATAAAATTTTTAATATCAACTTTCTCAAAATTCAAGCTAACTTTATTAGCATCAATCCGACTTAAAACCAAAATTTCTTCCATCATATCTCTCAACTTCAAGGTCGATTTTAAAATTCGTTCTAAATATTCTGTTTTTTTAAGATCAGTTAATTTATGATTATATTTTGTGATAAATTCAACACTTCCCAAAATAATTGTGAGAGGCGTTCTAAATTCATGGGAGGCGATATCAATAAATTGGCTTTTAAGTCTATTTAATTCTTTTTCTTTTTTAAGCGTGTTTTGAATTTCTGCTTCGATTTTCTTTCGTTCACTAATATCTCGAAAAATCCCCTGAACATACTGTTTTTCGTTATATTCGATGACACTTCCTGTAATGTCAATGGGAATGATTTTTCCCGTTTTAGTCATAACTTGGGTATCTAATAAGTACCCTGTGTTTTGCTTAACAATTTCTTGAAAACCGAATTGAGCGCGCTCTAGTTCTGAAGGAGGATGAATCTGGGTAATATGTAACTGTTTTATTTCTGTGGGAGTGTAGCCTAATAACGCGATCGCCTTTTGATTAACTTCTACCAAATTTCCCTGTAAATCAGCAATGATAATGGCATCACTCGCTTTATCCAACAAAATACGGTAACGAGTTTCGCTTTTTACGAGGGCTTGAGTGCGTTCTTGTACCCTCAGTTCTAATTCTTGATTGAGTTTTTGTAATTCGTCTTCTGCTTGTTTACGGGCGGTAATATCTTCTGAAATTCCGAGTAAATATTGGGGATCACCATTGGGATCATAAAGGGGCACTTTCAGGGTATGGAGATAAATTCGCCCCCGACTTTGGGAATCGATCAATTCTTCCGGGATCTCAATCATTCTACCTAAACGAAAGGTTTCTCGATCCTTGGCATCAAAAAAAGCAGCTTGCTCAGGCGGATGAAGTTGATAAACGGTCTTACCAATGGCGTCTTCTGCGGCGATACCAAAAATTTCTTCACAAGTCCGATTCCAAAATAAGAGTTGCCCAAAATTCTTGGGTAAACCACTTTTGACAAACAGAGCAACGGGAAGATGTTCTAATAGGGTTTGCAAAAAGTCTTGAATCTGTTGAACTTCTGCGGTACGGTCTTGTACCCGTTGATCTAACTGCGTTGTCAAGGTTTCGAGTTCGGTTAATTTTTGTTGGAGGGTTTGGGCCAAAAAGCCAATTTCATCTTCATAGGAGATGGGAATTTTGATTGCACTAGAGTCTCCTGCTTTCGCGATCGCTGCCTGAATTCGTTGAAGCGGGATGAGTATCCGTTGCCGAAAAACAAAAATTGTCCCCCCTAAAACCACTAAAATTCCCGCCAGGAATAGCCCCACCGTCAGACCAAAATTCAAAAAGCTCTGGTGATGAATGTCTTCAATATCCAACACCACAATCACCGCCCCCCAATTGCCCTTTTCATGAAATAAAGAGTTGCTAAACGGTAAAACCTTAACAAATAAAGATGTATCTCGATATTCCAACGGAAGGCTGAGTTTTAAACCTTTTTTATTACTTTCAGTAATTTGGGCTTGCAATTGTTGACGTAGCGGTTCCCACAGTTTTTTAGACCGTCGATCATTGGGGCTACTCGCTAAAACCATTCCACGGGGACTAATAATTTCAATTTGAACAACATTGGGTAAGGTGGCATAATTTTGAACCACTCTTCTTAATAAAATCGGTTGTTGGGATTCGATTAAACCTTCCGTCGCAAACTCAATGCCTTGGGCAATCGTATCAGCCCGTTGACGAATTTCTTCCTCTAATAAATTTTCGGCAAGCCGACTTTGGGCAACGATAATCACTAAAGAAGCCAGACTGAGGGTTATTCCCAGCGTCCAAAAAAGCGAATGAGAAATTTTCGATTTTATACTGGGGCTTGCCATTGCTCTATCGCCTGAAGAATAAAATGATTAGGAATCAATAAATTTTGATGGACAACGTGAGAATGATAGCTATTAAAGGTTGATAGTTCAAGGGTCTCTTTTAAAATCTTTTGCATACGCTGATTTTGTCCAAAAAACTGACGATTGAGTGCTAATGTTCCCGGTTTTACCCCTGCATAATCTTGCATTAAGTCTACACTTGAATAGCCTAAGGTTTTTGCTAAGGATTCAAAAATAACCGCCGGTGTTTTTTGTAAAATCGCCATCGTATCAAACCATGCCCACAGAAATCGAGAGATCACGGCTTGCTTTTGCTGGAAAAACGCCTTTCGTGTCGCTAATACATCAACGACGAGGCTATCTTGGTCTTGGGTCGTGTAAAGAATGGAACCTTGAATATCTTTTGCGGTTTGGGTCAATAGGGGTTGCCAAAGGACAGCCGCATCAATCAGATTTTTTTTGAGTTGATTGGCCGCAATTTGGTTAGAAATATCGACAATCTTAATGGTTTGTAGCGGAATATCGTATTGTTTGAGGGCTTCTAATAAAATCAATTCATTGATCGTGCCTAGCTTAACGCCGACTCGTTTTCCCTTGAGGTCAGGCATCGTCTTTAAAGGAGAACGAGCCACAATCCCATCTGCACCGTTAGAAATGTCACACACCATTAAAATGACGGGTTGTTCGTCCGGGAGTCCAGAATGGAGGAGATCCCAAGTTGTCGTGAATGTTGCATCTAATGCGCCCCGTAACATGGCTCTTGTGGCATCTTGCAAATTGAGAAATTCGATAAAATCGACCTGCAAGCCTCGTTTTTCTAAGATCCCCGAACTTTGGGCATAACGCGCGATCGCATAGCCAATCCAATCATTAATACCGATGCGTAAATGGGCCACCGATTGAGCTTGCTGACACCCTCCATTGCTAACCGCTAAACCCGCCCCCATCGCCATTTGCCAGAGAAATGCTCTCCGATTAAGATAAAGCGAAATTAAACTTAAGGATCTAAGGGAAAGGGAAGTTTGCATCGTTTTGCGGCATTATAAAACCTAATTTCACCGTCTAGACTCAATAACAGTGAGTAGGATCTATTGCAATCACCAGAAGGATTCAGGACAGGTTAAAGTTATTAAGAGTTTACCCTATTAAACGGGTTAATATTTTGCGCCATTGTCAGCATAATTCAATATTCAAGCGGCGGACAGGGGATTTTTAGAATTATTCAGTTTAAGCCAATGATATTCCCTCGATCAGGTAAAATGTACTAGGACTTAATTGACATTCATAAAACCCAGGGTTTTTAAAAGACTGCACCCCCATGATAAATATCCTCCCAGGCTAGGTTCAATGCGTCTTTAACCCTTTTGTGCTAGAATTTTTAAAGATTTTGTCATCGAGAGTCAAAGCAAGGCTCTAAAATTGCTCTTGGAGAATTATATGACTAGCAGCTACAGTGCCGATCAAATTCAAGTTCTAGAAGGGCTAGAGCCAGTCCGTAAGCGGCCAGGGATGTATATCGGCAGCACCGGCCCACGGGGATTGCATCACCTGGTTTATGAAGTGGTGGATAACTCGATCGATGAGGCATTAGCGGGTCATTGTACCCACATTGAGATTGATATTAATAAAGATGGTTCTGTTACCGTCACGGATGATGGAAGGGGTATTCCCACGGGTATTCATCCCACAACGGGAAAATCTGCCCTAGAAACGGTAATGACGGTACTGCACGCAGGGGGAAAATTTGGGGGCGGCGGTTATAAGGTTTCTGGTGGTTTGCATGGTGTCGGAATTTCAGTGGTTAATGCCCTGTCGGAATGGGTAGAAGTTTCTGTTTGGCGAGAAGGAAAGGAACATCGGCAACGTTTTGAAAAAGGCATTCCCAAAACCCAATTAGAAGCCACTCCCAACCCTGACCACGCAACGGGGACTTCTGTTACTTTCTTGCCCGATATCGAGATTTTCACAGGGGGCATTGAGTTTGATTACCATACCCTTTCTAGTCGTTTACGGGAATTAGCCTATTTGAATGCAGGGGTCAAAATTACCTTCAGCGATCGCCGTCCCGATCCAGAATATGTCGAAACCTATTGTTATGAAGGTGGGATCAAAGAATACATCACCTACATGACCAAGGAAAAAGAAGCCCTACACCAAGATGTCATCTACGTTTCAGGAGAACGCAATAACGTTCAAGTTGAAGTGGCCTTGCAATGGTGTATTGATGCCTTCAGTGATAACGTTCTAGGATTTGCCAATAATATTCGGACAATTGATGGAGGAACCCACCTAGATGGCTTAAAAACCGTTTTGACCCGAACCATTAACAGCACGGCTCGTAAGCGTAACAAAATTAAGGAAAATGAATCCAATCTAGCGGGGGAAAACGTCCGAGAAGGCTTAACCGCCGTTATTTCTGTTAAAGTTCCCGATCCCGAATTTGAAGGGCAAACCAAAACCAAGTTAGGCAATACGGAAGTTCGAGGCATTGTGGATTCTTTGGTCGGAGAAACCTTGGGAGAATTTTTAGAATTTAATCCTCAGGTTGCCGATGCCATTATCGAAAAAGCCGTTACCGCCTTTAAAGCAGCTGAAGCTGCCCGACGAGCGAGAGAATTAGTCCGCCGTAAATCGGTTTTAGAATCCTCCACGTTACCAGGGAAATTAGCTGATTGTAGCTCCAGAAATCCCGAAGAATCTGAGATTTTCATCGTTGAGGGGGACTCTGCTGGCGGTTGCTGGCATGGAGATACAAAGGTTGCTTTAGCAGATGGCCGAGCTATTAGTTTTAAAGAATTAGTTGCAGAAGAAAAAGCAGGCATCCAAAACTTCTGCTACACCATTCGTCATGATGGAACCATTGGTATTGAGAAGATCATTAATGCTCGGATTACCAAGAAAAATGCAACGGTCATCAAAGTAACGCTGGATAATGGTGAAGAGCTAATTTGTACCCCCGATCATCCATTCATGTTACGGGATGGAAGTTATAAAGCGGCGAGTGAATTAACGCCTGACGATTCCTTAATGCCCTTATATCGGAAACTCTCTGATATTAACGAAAAAGGCATTACCATTGACGGCTATGAAATGGTCTGGAATCCTCGCTTTGATTCTTGGTTATTCACCCATTTAATTGCAGATTGGATACCTGAATTCAAAGTTAGTCGAAACGCAGCTTACAACAAATCACTGGCTGTTTTAAAACAGATTGAAGTGGAAAACGGTAGCTTGGACTTAGACGCTTATCGGGCTTATCGGATTCAAACCAAAGATAAGTCTTTGTTACGCTTTGATACTTTCTGTCAACGTTATTTTGAAGGAAGCGAAGAACGAGCGATAGAAGCGATCGCGAATTATAATCATCGCATTGTTTCTATTGAAAAACTCACAGAAAAAATTGATGTTTATGACATCGAAGTTCCCCATACCCATAACTTTGCCCTAGCCAGTGGTGTATTTGTCCATAACAGTGCTAAACAAGGACGCGATCGCCAATTCCAGGCTATTCTTCCTTTACGAGGCAAAATCTTAAATATTGAAAAAACAGACGATGCCAAGATCTATAAAAATACAGAAATTCAGGCACTCATTACAGCATTAGGTTTAGGTATCAAAGGGGAAGAATTTAATGTTTCCCAACTGCGGTATCATCGCATCGTCATCATGAGTGTGGCAGGGGATGAACCGACCCTGGTAATGGATGACACGGGTAAAACGGAATTTGTCAAAATTGGCCCCTTTATTGATGATTGCATTGAAGGACGCAAAACTCCCGAACGGTATCAAGTTATTTCCTTTGATCCTAAAACCCATCAAACGCGATTCCGTCCGCTTAAAGCTGTGATTCGGCACGGCCACGAAGAGCCAATGTACGAAATTACCACCCGTTATAATCGCTCCGTTAAAGTGACTTCTTCCCATAGCGTCTTTGTTTACGATCAAGGAGAAGTCAAGCTTAAAAAGGGCAATGAGATTAAAATTGGGGATTTATTAGTTGTAAGCCGTCGTTTACCCCGTCCTGAGCAGCAAGCAGAACAGATAGATTTACTCAAAACCTTCTATCAAGCGGGATTAACCCAATCTCTCTATTTACAAGGGGAATCGGTGCGGCGGGTTGCCAGTCAACGGGTATTAGCCAAAGTGGAACGTCCCGATCTGCTGAGTGAGCCTAGAGTGCAATTGAGTCCAGAGGATTGGCAACTTTTAATTCAACAGCGTCAAGCAGCCCAAATTTCCCAAAAGCAAGTTGCAGTTTTGTGTGATGTTAAACAGCCTATTACCATCAGTCATTGGGAGCGCGGCATTAATCATCCGACTTTACCCGCTTTCCTCAACTATTTAGAAGCAATTGGCGGAAATGAACAAGTCGTTTTTGAAACCTTGCCCTCTAAATTGGATGCCTATCTGAATCAGGATGCATCGAGTAAAAATGCTCGTTGGCGAGAAGTTAGCGATTACAAATCCTTTGACAGCTTTACGCCGAGCGAATTGATCGAGTTGGATGAGAATATTCAATTAGTGCCTCAAGCCCACCAAGATAAAGCCTTTGCTCGTTATTTACCGATTACACCTGAATTGCTCTGGTTCCTCGGTTGGTATGTCGCAGAAGGGACGTTAAGCCAACATCAAGTCAGTTTAAATTTAGGGGTTAAGGATCAAGCCTTTATTACCGAATTAACGGACGCGATCGCGAAGACCTTTGGAGAAACGCCTCGATGTTACCATGACCCTGACAGTCAAGGCATTAAACTTTATTTTCATAGTGTCCTCGCGGCTCGTTTGTTAAAAGCGTGGAATTTAGCCGATGTTGCCCATCAAAAACAACTGCCCGATTTGGTTTTCAGTTTAAATGAAGAGTTACAACTGAAATTCCTAGAAGGGTACTTTTTGGGAGATGGAACCCTGAGCAAACAAAACCTGTCTTTTTGCACCAATTCTCCTGCGGTTAAAGATGGTTTGTTGTACCTGTTAGGTCAATTAGGACTAATTGCAACCCATTCTACCCATCAACCCTCAACGGCGATCGCGGCTCCGATCCAAACCCGTCATCCCTACTTCACGGTTACAATCTGTGGCAAAACCCAAATAGAACAGTGTCGCAATATCTGGCAACGTCACCATCGCGCAGAGCTACTGGTCAATCATTTAGCGAGTGCTACCCGCAAATCCCAAGATTTTGTACCCATCAGTGAAGATTTAATGGGATTGAAAGTCATTAGCAATCGAGAAATTGAGCTAGTGGGTGATTATGTTTATGACTTTTCCGTTGAAGATGATGAAAACTTTGTCTGCGGAGTTGGTGGAGTCATGGCTCACAATACGGACGCTGATGTCGATGGCGCGCACATCCGAACCTTGTTGCTGACCTTCTTCTATCGCTATCAACGAGATTTAGTGGATCAAGGTTATATCTATATCGCTTGTCCTCCCTTGTATAAGCTCGAACGGGGTAAAAATCATTACTACTGCTATTCGGATCGGGAATTACAACAGAAAATTAGTGAATTTCCTGCGAATGCCAGTTACACCATCCAACGGTTTAAAGGGTTAGGGGAAATGATGCCCCAACAGCTTTGGGATACCACCATGAATCCTGAAACTCGTTCCATGAAACGGGTAGAAATTGATGATGCGGCAGAAGCCGATCGCATCTTTACCGTATTAATGGGCGATCGCGTCGCGCCTCGAAGGGAATTTATTGAAACCTATGGCTCGAAGTTAGACTTAACCGATCTAGACATTTAAAAAATGCAATGAGGAATCAATAGGGGTTTTGCTGTCATTTTAAATAGCAGACCCCTAATTTTTGTCGATAGGATGATAACGTTTCAAAATTACGGTAATCTGCGTTCCTTTACCCACTTCACTGTGTAGTGTAATGGTTCCCCCCTGTAAATCAACACATTTTTTAGTCACCACTAAACCTAAGCCCGTTCCTGGAATATTTTGCACATTTCTACCCCGATGAAAGGGTTCAAATAATTGCTTTTGATCATCCGCAGAAATACCAATACCGTGATCGGATATTTCAAGAATAATTTTTTCTTTTTCTACCCTTAAGCGGATATCAACCTGTCCTCCCTGGGGAGAATATTTAATGGCATTGGAAAGAAGATTAGAGACAATAGAGCGCAATAATTTTTCATCCAAAAAAGCATAAATATTTTGATGATGACAACTAAAATTTAAGGAATATTGGGAACCTGCACTTAATTGCATCTCCTCAATAAATTGACGGCAAAATTGTTTGAGATCGAGAGAATGGGGATTAAATTCTAATTTGCCAGCCTCTGCCCGATTAATAATTAAAATATCATCTAATAATTGCACCATATTTTTCACAGAATCCTGAATACGGTGTAAATTTCTTAATCGCTTATCTGGATCGTGCCAGACGGCTTGGGAATTTTCTAATAACTGGGCAGCCGCCAAAGCCGTACTCAGGGGAGTCCGAAACTCATGGGATGCCATTGAGAAAAAACGAGTTTTTAAGGTATTTAATTCTTTTTCCCGTTCTAAGGCCAGGCGAATTTCCTGATTTCGTCGGCGTTCGGTGACATCCCTTTGTACGGCAATCCAATGGGTATAAAAACCCGTCTTATCAGCAACGGGAACGAGACTAAATTCGACCCAAAATTCACTCTTATCTTTACGATAATTGATGATTTCAACGGTAATCGCTTGCCAAGTTTGGAGAGATTGGCGCACCCTATCTAATTCCGCACGGCTGGTTTTAGGCCCCTGTAAAAGACGAGGTGTTTTTCCTAAGACTTCTTCACTCGCATAACCCGTTATTTTGGTAAAAGCTTCATTAACGTAGAGGATTTTTGGGCCTGTTTCATCAATTACGCCGGCTTCCGTGATCACGATGGCATCATTGGTATGAATGACAACGGATTGGAGTAAACGAATTTGTTCTGCTTGGCGTTTTTGTTCGGTAATATCTGCAACAACAGCCACTAGGCCGGTGATTTGACCATCGCTCTCCTGTAAGGGGGCAGCCGAAAAAACAATGTCAATGGTTGAACCATCTTTCCTTTGACGATTTAATTCTAAACTGGGTGGGGTAATGCCCTGTAAAATGTCTTGTTTAAAGTTTTTATAGTCTGGCACCTGGCTTTCAGAAATAACAGGATTGGGATGCTCAATGACCTCTGAGGCTGTCCAACCAAACATTCTTTCAGCGGCGGGATTCCAAATTTGTACGCGATCTTCCAAGTCTAGGGTAAAAATCGCTCTAGGAGAGGCAGAAATCAAAGATTGTAGGGTTTGATTGGTATGACGTAGGGCAGCTTCTGTTTTTTGTCGTTCAAGAATTTCTTCCCGTAAAGAATCGTTAGTCGTTGCCAGTTGAGCAGTGCGTTTTTGTACCCGATTTTCTAATTCTGCGTTGAGATGTTGTAATTGTTCGTAGAGTTCGGATTGTTGAATGGCGATCGCGACTTGAGTGGCGAGTTGTTTCATCAATTCCACTTCCCAGGGTTGCCACTGACGGTAATCAGAACATTGATGGGCAATTAATAACCCCCATAAATAGGGAGACTGTTCGGTGATAGCAGCAGGTTTTTCTCGGTGTTGTTGCAAAATAGGGACAACTAACTTGGCCTTAACCCCAAATTGTTTGACGAAATCCACTAAACACGGCTCGATGTCTTCTTGATCAATGTTGGCAATGGTACGAATTTTTCCCTGGGTATAGGCCTGGTGATATTGCACAGGAAAAACTTCTTCTGGAAAACGCTGACCTAAAAGGGCGGGGTAGTCAGGGGAAACGGATTCTGTAATCGCACTTCCAGTTCCATTTTCCCAAATTCGATAAATCAAGACGCGATCGGCTTGTAAAAAATCTTTGACATCCCCTACAGTCGTAACTAAAACATTTTCTAGGTTTAAAGATTGACGAATATGCTGGGCTATTTGATTAATTAGCCGTTCTCTTTGGGTTTGTTGCTTGAGACTGATTTCGACTTTTTGACGTTCTTGAATTTGTTTTTGTAAGAAATAAAAACCGATGAGCGTAAAACTCAGGATTAAACTCGTTTGGACAGAAAAGGCTAATATTCTAGTTTCTGGAAAAAGATTGAAGAGGGCTAACGACAACATAAAAACTCAATCAGATTATATTAGAGTTGTTGATTTTAAATACACCCCGATTTTAATTTTTTACTAATTATTTTCCAGCTTTTGGAAATAGATTTGAAAGATTTTTATCCCAATCTTTATTTTAATAGGATTTTAATCATTTTTAACAGTAATGCTAAATCTTGATCCTTTGCAAAAACACTATCAATTTGAGCAAGATAGGTATGGGCTTCAGCGAGGATCTGACCATCAGCAAAGTCGGTAGTTAAAATAACGGCTGGCGGATTTTTGGAAAAGTTTTTGATAATGGTAATCAGATCTAAAGTTCCCGAAATATCAATAGAAGGATACTTAATGGCGTAATAAACAAGAATGGAACTATATTCACTAATATCAATTTGATTTAAAAAAATATCATTAAAATTTAAAAAATTTACGTCAAATTCTTTCCCTAGATAATCGACAACTTGTTGAGACCAATTGAGATCATTTTCAAGAATACCAATTTTGGCGGGAGTTGTGGCCCGTTTTTTCCGAGTTGCTAAGGTTAACATAACGAAAATACTGTCGTGTGTGGATGATTAATACATCTAAGTTTTGAAAAAAGTGGGATTTGTTAGTAAACCCCACCTCAATATTGATCAGGATTGGATCAAATCATGATCAGCTTAGAGAGAAATAATTCCCCAAGCACTCAGGGCAACCGCGATCGCGCCTAAAGTTAGTAAACCGAGACCCCCAAAGAGAATCGCTTTTCCTGCGGCACGAACCCCTGCGGGATAGGGCTGCTTCTGCCATTCCCAACGATAGGTTAAAGGAGCTTGCCCCTGGAAATAGCCCATTTCTTCTAATTGCTGACGATAATCGGCACCATAACGGGGCATCCGAGCAAAGGGTAATTCCCCTTGGGGTCGTTGGGGCAAAATACGTCGTCGTTGGTAGGGAACCGTATCTAGACCAAAGTTTTCCAGATATTCTTCACTATTGAGCAAATCATCAATAAATCCTTGTAGTCCTTTCGTGGCAATTACAATTGACCAGGCAATTTTTTCTTGTTCACTATAAACATCTCTGCCCAATAACCGTTGAATACACATTTGTACAAAGCGATAGTTATTATTAGGTTCAAAATTGCGACGACGGAAAGTATCTGATAAAACTAAACCTCGAATAAAATCCCGAACGGTAATTTGCTGATTACGCAGTTGAGATTCTAGAGCGATTTGACGATTACTTTTAATAATTTGTTGTTCATTAAAAATTTGTCGATAAGCTGCCCAAATAATGTGATCAATATCGACACGGGAGGGTAATCCTTCAGTTGTAAAAATACGAGGATATTCATCACCTGGAATCTCGTAATTTTTAACCCGTTGGTTTTGGCTTTTGGGAGAATAGGTTTGTAAAGAAAGTGTCATAATTTTGATCAAATTTTCAGAAAATCAGATAGTATCCGTGGATAATTTAGATAAAAAACCTTAGTCTATCAGAGGGGATCTGAAAAAAAAGAGGAGAGAATCGGAAAGAAATCGGAAAGTTTTCTGTATCGCGTTAAATCTTTACATTTCTCAATATTTCTTGTTTGAACCTGATCCCCAATTTAGATAAGCTGATTCAGAGAGAAAAACGGCAAAATAGGCTATGAGAATTCTGTTGGTCGAAGATGATTTGCGCTTAGCAGAAACCGTTGCAGAAGCACTAAGCGATCAACTTTATACGGTAGATATTGCGACAAATGGGCTATTGGCTTGGGATTTTGTTAAAAGTCTAGAATACGATCTGATTTTGCTGGATGTGATGTTGCCAGAGTTGGATGGAATTACCTTGTGTCAACAATTGCGATCGCAGGGTTACTTGATGCCTATTTTAATGATGACCGCGCGAGATACCGTCAGTGACAAGATTACGGGGTTAGATGCAGGAGCCGACGACTATATTGTCAAACCCGTTGATTTAGGAGAATTATTTGCTCGAATTCGGGCCTTATTGCGTCGGGGAAGTGTGGCATCTCAGCCGATTTTGGAATGGGGACTGATCAAATTGAATCCAAGTACCTACGAAGTGAGTTATGGCGATGAAAATTTATATCTAACTCGCAAAGAATACAATATTTTAGAATTACTGCTACGCAATGGTCGCCGCGTCCTGAGCCGGAGCATGATCATTGACCATATTTGGAAAATGGAAACCCCACCCGAAGAAGATACGGTGAAAGTCCATATTAGAAGTTTGCGACAAAAACTAAAAGCTGCCGGTGCGCCTGATGATTTAATTGAAACCCTGCATGGGGTTGGTTATCGTTTAGCCATTATGTAATACACCAGGGCAATGATGCCCCAATTCCATCCCGCCTGACTTCTTCATTTTTCATATTTCTCCAGTTGCTGGGGATCATTTCACTTTGCACACCATTGTTTAATCGCTTCAGTTAGCCCTTCTAAGGTATATTCCTCGGCTTCTAGCGTTACTCGGCCAAAAAGCTGCTGACAGGTTCGGGTGGTTTGCGGGCCAATCGAAGCCAAACCCACGGGTTCTAATAACTGGAGTACGGGATCGGGAGAGTTGGTCTGTAACTGGCGTTGAACGAGGGTATAAAAATTTTGAACAGTCTTTGAACTGGCGAAGGTAATAATATCAATGGTTTGATGGCTTAATGCTTGCCAAACTTCGGCTGAAACCCCCTCAGGACACCCCGATTGATAGGCAGGAACCTCAACCATATTCGCTCCTTGTTCAGTGAGTTGTTTAACTAATACATCCCGTCCGCCTGTCTCGACCCTAGGAAACAGAATCGTTTGATCGGCTAAGGGTTCAGGAAAAGTTTCAATCAACGAATCTGCGACATAATTGGGGGGAATAAAATCAGCTTGTAATCCGTATTGTTTTAAGGTTGCGGCGGTTTTTTTACCGACTACGGCTATTTTAATTCCGGCTAAGGCTCGGCTATCTTTTCCTAATGTTTGCAACCGTTGGAAAAAGTATTCTACGCCATTGGCTGAGGTCAGAATTAACCATTGAAAACGGGATAAGTCCGCGATCGCGTTATCTAATGCTTGCCAACTCGATGGCGGTTGAATGACTAAGGCGGGCATTTCTAACACATTCGCGCCTTCTGCTGTGAGTAAATCGGCAAAATGGCTAGATTGCTCGGCAGAACGGGTTATTAAAATGGTTTTTCCTGCTAGGGGAATGTCTGAATGAGGCATGGTTCGTAAATTAATCACCGCTCCGATGACGATCACCGCAGGCGAAAGGTTGACTCCATCAGTCTTTTCTACGATATCAGTTAAGGTTCCCACCCAAACTTGCTGATTCGTTCTTCCCCCGTTTTTGATAATGGCAATGGGTGTTGACGGCGATCGCCCCTGTTCAAGCAATAATTGAAGGATTCGGGGTAAGGTCTGTCCTCCCATGAGGATAACGAGGGTATCGATCTGGCTCAACGCTGACCAATTCAAGCTTTCGGGATCGTGACCTGTCAGTACAGCAAAACACTGGCTTAAGTCCTTATCGGTTAAGGGAATGCCTGCAAAAAGCGGAGCCGCGATCGCGGATGAAATCCCTGGGATGACTTCAAAAGCACAATGATTATCGGTTAAGGCTTGAATTTCAGGATTAGCACGCCCAAAAATAAACGGATCACCACTTTTTAACCTGACGACCGGTTTTCCGGCTAAAGCATGGGTGACTAATAATTGATTGATTTCTGATTGGGAGCAACTGGGCAAGCCTCCTCGTTTACCGACATTGATCAATTCACAGTTTTTTGGAACCAGGGTTAATAAGGCTGGATCAACTAAGGCATCATAAATCAAGACTTCTGCTTGAGCCAGTACTTGTTGTCCTCGTATCGTTAAATACGCGATCGGTCCGACTCCTGCACCGACTAAATACACTTTTCCTTGTTGAAATACCATAAAAATTTTGGGGATTAATTACCGCGATCGCTGTTTGTCAATGTTAAAAAAAGAATAATTGAGATTAATTCGGGATCAGCAATGGAAGAATTGTTGGAACTAAAAATGTTATTAACGGAGGGAAACATCTCTGACGCATTGCTATTGGTCGAGGAAATGACGGAGATGAGCAAAGATGACAAATTAAACAAAATTTCGAGTTATGCCAAAATTCTCCTATTGCATTTAATCAAACAACACGCTGAAAAGCACTCTACCCGTTCCTGGGATTTATTTATTGAAAATTCTGTGTATGAAATCCAAAAAACAAATAACAAATAACAAATAACAAATTAGAAGAAGACGTTGCCATAATAATATTTTTATTGAAAGGTTATGACGTTCTTTAAAAAGTGGCTATTAGGATCGTGAATGTAAGTGTGGGAGCCAGCCTTAAAAAATAAAGATAACTTGTAAGTCCCATTGGGTTTTATCTGAGCGAATTATCTCAATTTTCCGAATAAATTCTCGAAAATAAAAACGCCTTTCGGTTTCTGATAAATCTAGCCAAAATTGGGGTAAAGAAACAGCCTGGGTGATTATTTTTAGATCTCCAGGCGGTAATTGATCAAGTTGACTCCGTAATTCGGCAATCTCGGCTTTAATTTTATAAGCCCTTAAATGGGTAGTTTCTTTATCTAAAATTTCTTCTTTTTGCAGTTCAGATAATTTTGCCAGAATCCTTTCTTTTTGTTGGATTTGCTGTTTTAATTGCGTTTGAATTACTGCTAAATTCGGTAAATTTAATTGAGCAACAGTAGGGGGCAGATCTTCACAAATTTTTTGAATAGCGGCGGTTAAAATTTCCTCATAACGAATCGCTGGACATTTCGGTTTTAGAGAACATTGAGTTGGTCGTAAATAAAGATAGTGATTCGGTTTATCCCGTTGGCTAACTTGGGTAATGGTTTGGGGAGATTGGCAACGCTGACAAACAACCAATCCGGCAAGCGATCGCGGGGCACTGGCAGTACGGGACGGTAATTGACGATTTCGTCTCAGTAAGCGTTCTACCTGGGCGGCTTCTTCTCTAGAAATAATAGGCAGATGGGTATCCGAAATAATGGTTTGGTCGTTGTAAGCAAGATCTCCCCGATAAATAGGATTATTTAACCAACGCTGACCTGTGGAAACGGCAATTTTTTTTCCATAGCGTTTTTCCAAATAACGAACGGCTCCCCGTAACGATCCAAATAAAAGGAATTGATCGAAAAAATCTTTAACGATGGGGGCGGTACTGCGGTCTAAAAGATAGCGGTCTTTTCCTCGACGATAACCGTAGGGGGCTTTCCCTGGTGGCGGTAAGGCTTGAATACGATTGCGGGCATGACCTTGTTGTAATTTTCGGCGACGTTGATTTTTTTGAATGGTTTGTAATAGTTGAAATAAGTTTTGTTTAGTCTCGCTGAATGTTTTTTGATTCCCTTGGTCGGTATGGTAATCCTGCTCAATGGTAATCACTTCAACCCCTAGATCTTCGATTGTCTTGAGGCGATCGCCGACTTCTGTAATTGTGTTTCCTAACTCATCTAAACGACGTAATAGGAGATAATCGGTTGTTAGGGTTTGACAATCTTGAATTAAAGTTTTTAACTGGGAATGTTGCCCTAAATCTTCATAAATTTGATCAATTTCTAATCCCCAAATACTAGGGTCAGGTTTCACTTCGAGTAATGGGTCACTATACACATAGGCAACAATTCTCATAGGGTTTGATAAACTGAGCGTAATATTTGTTTGATTTTTAATTTAACATTAATGTCTTTAGGACAATATCAGGAAGCCCTTACTGCTTTTAATGAATCTTTAGAAATTAAACCAAATGATTTTAACGCTTGGTTTAAAAAATTCATGGTTTTAGAATACCTTGGTAATTATCAAGATGCCTTGAAAGCTATTGAAAAAGCCATTGAAATTCAGCCAGATGATTTTAATACTTGGTTCAGAAAAAGTACGATTTTAGAACGCCTTAATAATTATGAAGATGCTCTTAAGGCTATAGAAAAAGCTATTGAAATTCAACCTAATTCTTTTGAAGCATACTTTTGTCAAGGTTTAATTTTAATGAATTTACAAAGACTCAGCGAAGCTAAACAATCTATTGAAAACGCTTTAACGTATGGTGACTCTTCATTTGTTCCCGATGATATTAGAAATTCCATTCAAAATTTAGCTCAAGCTATTTACTCTAATACTCAGTAAAATCAATAAACTCAAGAATGAATAAAAACTTAACTATTGTTGTCTATGTTAGACATGGAAGATAGAAGAGTATTGACTTCATCAAAACTTAAGCCAGCAGCTAAAAGAGTTTTTGCGACGGCAGTTCTTTCACTCTTATTAAGATGCATTAAACAATTATCTCTAGCTCGCTTTAGTCTGCCAATAAGAAATTGAAGTTCATCAGATGAGTTAGGAGAATTGACTTCTACGGAAGAAGTATGTCGCTATAAGTGGATTTGAAACAGTACTTGAGTTTGTCATAATGTTTCAACCAGACTCAGTGTACATATATTACAAGATAAATTCTAAAATCAGAAAAAATTGTAGGTAAAATATTTTTTGACTTTAAAAATATGGAGTAATGGAGTAGTAGAGAATAAGGGCTATTTACCCTCTACTCAAAATCATAACTTAGTTTAAGCTACACGGCTGCTTAAACCTTGGCTTCTTTTTGAACCAATTTATCCCATCTTTGGCGATCGCTGATTTTAACCCCGCTAAATTTGTCAAAATAACAGGGATTGAATACACTAATGGGGATATATTTTTGGGTGTGAAGAGTACAAAGACACATGAAAAAGACCTTATTTCTCAGTCCTCCTTCCTTTGATGGCTTCGATGGTGGAGCCGGTGCCAGATATCAAGCTAAACGGGAAATTACTTCCTTTTGGTATCCCACCTGGTTAGCCCAACCCGCCGCCCTCGTGCCTGGCAGCAAGTTAATTGATGCGCCGCCCCATAATCAAAGCGTGGAAGATGTACTCGCGATCGCGAAAGATTACGACCTCGTGATCATGCACACCAGCACCCCATCTCTGGCAAACGATGTGAAATGTGCCGAAGCGATCAAAGCCCAAAAACCGGATACCCAAATAGGGTTTATCGGGGCCCATGTCGCGGTACTTCCCGAAGAAACCTTAAAAGAAAATCCCATTATCGATTTTGTCTGTCGCAACGAATTTGACTATACCTGTAAAGAATTAGCTGAAGATCGACCCTATACGGAAATTACCGGCTTAAGTTATCGCGACCAAGATGGCAACATCAAGCATAACCCCGAACGGGAATTAATCCATGATTGGGATGCCATGCCCAGCGTTTTACCCGTTTATGCGCGGGATTTAGAGATTAAAAAGTATTTTATTGGCTATTTACTCCACCCCTATATTTCTTTCTACACAGGTCGGGGGTGTCCTGCTAAGTGTAGTTTCTGTCTGTGGCCCCAAACCATTGGTGGTCACAATTACCGTGCAAAAAGTCCTGAAGCGGTTGGTAAAGAAATGGCCGAGGCCAAAGCTCTCTTTGGGGATTCGGTACGGGAATATATGTTTGATGATGATACTTTCACCATTGATAAACAACGCGCGATCGCGATTAGTGAGTATCTGAAAAAGCTGAAAATTACCTGGAGTTGTAACGCCAGAGCGAATCTGGATTACGATACATTGAAAACCTTACGAGATAACGGCTTAAGGTTATTATTAGTTGGTTTTGAATCCGGCAATCAGGAAATTCTTGATGGCATCCGCAAAGGCATTAAGCTCGAAGTGGCTCGTAAATTTATGGAAAATTGCCGTAAATTAGGCATAACCGTTCACGGAACCTTTATTATTGGACTGCCTAACGAAAGCCAGGAAACCATCGAAGAAACCATCCGTTTTGCCTGTGAAGTCAACCCCCACACCATTCAAGTTTCTATTGCGGCTCCCTATCCTGGAACTGAACTTTATCGCCAGGCTCAAGAAAATGGCTGGTTTACCCAAAATAACTTAATTAATACGTCTGGAATTCAACTTTCTACCCTGGAATATCCCAATTTATCCACCAAACAGATTGAAGATGCGGTCGAAAGAATGTATCGTCAATTCTACTTCCGTCCCAAAGCGATTATCCCCATCGTTCAGGAAATGTTAGGCGATCCGCAAATGTTAGTCCGTCGTTTACGAGAAGGCAAAGAATTTTTTGCTTACCTGAAAGAACGGAAACAAGGATCTTTAATAAAAGCCTAAATTTAGACCTCGTAACTAAGCTTGGAAAATATTGTCCAGGCTAGTATTTCAGGAGGGAACAAGGAGAAATAGGAGGTACTTAAATCAATTAAGAAGCGCGATCGCGATATTGCAGCAGTAACGTTTCGAGTTGTTTGACGGAAGCGCGTGGAGATAAGCGCGGTAAAATGCTTTCGGTTTCGTTAACCCACTGACACAGAACCGGAATTTCGTATTGATACCGATTAAACCAATCTTCACGGGTGGTAATATCCCGTACCTCAATCGCTAACGGGAGGCACTGCACCTGTTGCAATTTTTCGTACAACCCTTCGCACAAATGACATCCAGGCTTACTGTAAAAAATTAACTGCATTAAAATTCAAGTGTGATTATTCAGGAAAACGAACAATATCATCATCCCCTAAATATTCGCCATTTTGAACCTCAATCATCACCAGATCAATAACGCCTGGATTTTCGACCCGATGGGGGGTATTCATGGGAACATAGGTGGATTCTTTTTGCTTTAAAAGTTTTTCAACGCCATTACAGATAACTTTTGCTGTACCGGAAACAATGACCCAGTGTTCGCTGCGATGGTAGTGCATTTGGGTACTCATGTGCTGCCCTGGTTTGACCACAATACGATTAATTCGATAGCGCGGCCCCTCCTCTAAAACCGTCACCATTCCCCAGGGAGGAGTGCGAGTTTGATGGGAGTCATCTCTTAAAATATCTTCTGAGCCGTTAGAAATTTCCATACTCATTGAATTGCTCATGGTTGTTTTATCTCAGGCTGTTCTAAATAATGCTAACTATTCTATAACTTGTCTGCTTGATAGGTATAAAAATTTTGCATGACCCCAACAGTTTGAAACTGATAGCTGGGGACAGGCGATGGCATCGACAATTGGGTTTCGTAAATACTAAAGATCAAAAAGTTTTGGCGGGTGGTTGTTGTCGCAATAATTTGTTTAATTTGAGGTCGGCCCGTATCGACTAAGGTTTTACAGTAACTTTGGACAAAACCTCCCAACGATTGGCCCGCTTGGGGACAAATTTTATCCTTGAGATAAAACGAGAGGGCATCGGTGGCATAAACTTCATAGTCTTGTTGGCAAGGATTGGTGATCGCCATGACAATTCCACTACTGCCCAGCAGGAATCCTCCTAATACGGCTATCATCTGTAAGGCTTTCATGACTTCCACTCTCTCACGACCGTTTTGGTAATGCAATTTGATTCAGACTCCAGCAGATGGGAGAATCTGTTTCATGCAGGGCAAAAATTCGATCAACACCATCTATATTGATTAACGGATAACACCGTTATGTTATACTGAATATCGGTTAATGGCGAGCGTAGCCAAGTGGTTAAGGCAGAGGATTGTGGTTCCTCCACTCGTGGGTTCGAGTCCCATCGTTCGCCCTCAAAAATTTATAACTGAAAGTTCTAGGACTTACGCAAAAGGCCATAATTGTTTACACTGAATCCATAGGAAAAGTGCGCCTGAGAGAAAGATATCAGTCATGTCCCAGAAACCCATTGTCGTTGCCCCTTCCATTCTATCGGCAGATTTTAGTCGTTTAGGAGAAGAGATCCAAGCTGTTGACAAAGCAGGAGCCGATTGGATTCACGTTGATGTTATGGATGGAAGATTTGTTCCTAATATCACCATTGGCCCCTTAATCGTTGATGCCATCCGCCCTTATACGAAAAAACCGCTGGATGTGCATTTAATGATTGTTGAACCCGAAAAATATGTGGCTGACTTTGCGAAAGCAGGGGCTGATATTATTTCCGTCCATGCTGAACACAATGCCTCTCCCCATTTACACCGTACCCTTTGTCAAATTCGGGAGTTGGGTAAGCAATCGGGTGTAGTTCTCAATCCTTCTACTCCCTTAGATCTCATTGAGTATGTCTTGCCGGTGTGTGATCTGGTGTTAATTATGAGTGTTAACCCTGGGTTTGGTGGCCAAAGCTTTATTCCTGAAGTTATTCCCAAAATCAAAAAGCTTCGTCAAATGTGTGATGAACGGGGATTAGATCCCTGGATCGAGGTAGATGGGGGGTTGAAGCCCAATAACACTTGGCAGGTTTTAGAAGTCGGTGCCAACGCGATCGTTGCTGGCTCAGCAGTTTTCAATGCACCAGATTATGCGACTGCTGTTGAAGGGGTACGTAATAGCAAACGTCCTGAACCTCAATTAGCCGCAGTTTAAGGATTTGCTAATTTTGTTAAAGATTGAAGAATAAAGGGCTATCTCATTTAAGATTGTCCTTTTTTATTTTGTCATCGCACTCAACAAGCTTCTACGGTATCTTAAAATTAATCTAAAATTTAGGGAACAAAGTTTTAAGGATGACCTTCAACCAAGCAGACTTATTTAATACCTATTTACAGCTAATAAGTAGAGAAGCATAAATAAACGTAAAATCGTTAAATCGTTTTGCGCTTTATCCCCCCTGCCCCACCTTATTAAGGGGGGTGCCGATAGACGGGGGGATTATATGAAAATTGAGAATCCTCTATTTATTATTTAAAATAGCTTAAAAATATTGAAAACTAATTATTTGAACGATTAAAACTTGAAAGCGGGAGGATATTACCTATTAAAGCGTCGCTACTTAATTACTTTATTCCCTTCTATGATCCAGATGTGAAAAATTGGTCGGGGGAAGCTCGATTGATACGCTGGGTCACATTCGCCTGGTTAATTTTAGGGCTGATTGTCTTATTTTCTGCTTCTTTTCCAGAAGGAGAGGCGAATTATGATGATGGGCTATATATTATCAAGCGTCAATTGTTGTTTGTGTGGATTGGGATGATTGCTTTTAATTTTATTGTGCGATCGCCGTTGTCCTACATGATCAATATTGCACCTTGGGGAGTCTTTCTCTTCTTGGGGTTGATTTTTTCGACCTTGGTGGGATTAGGAACAGAAGTCAATGGAGCGACCCGTTGGATTGCCATTGGGCCCTTTTTATTGCAACCCTCGGAATTCATGAAGCCATTTTTGGTGATTCAGAGCGCGCGAATTTTTGGGAATTGGAATCGTCATCCTTGGAAAGTACGATTGACTTGGATTGGTATCTTTGGAGCCGTTTTAGCCGGAATTTTATTACAACCGAATTTAAGTACGACCGCGCTGTGTGGAATAACCATCTGGTTAATCGCTCTTGCGTCTGGCTTACCCTATACTTACTTAGGTTCAACGGCTTTTCTGGGAGCTTCAACCGCTGTTTTAAGTATTACTTTGCGAGAATATCAACGTAAACGGATTACCTCCTTCCTTGATCCCTGGGCTGATCCGTTGGGAAACGGGTATCAATTAGTGCAGAGTTTATATGCAGTGGGTTCAGGGGGCGTTTTGGGAGCAGGTTACGGGATGTCCCAGCAAAAATTATTTTATTTGCCGATTCAATATACAGACTTTATTTTTTCAGTTTACGCAGAAGAATTCGGCTTAATTGGCGGAGTTGCTTTACTGGGGATGCTGCTGTTCTATGCAACCTTGGCGTTGCGAATTGCTATGCGGTGTACCCATCGAGTTAAGCGTTTGATTGCCATAGGTGTCATGGTTGTCATGGTGGGTCAAGCTCTTCTGAATATTGGGGTTGCTACAGGGGCTTTACCCACAACGGGTTTACCGTTCCCCTTGTTTAGTTATGGCGGAAGTTCTGTGGTCGCTTCTTTAGTGTTAGCGGCGTTAATTATTCGGGTTGCCAGAGAAAGCAATGAAGCCGAAGTGGTTCCCTTCAATCAACGTCAAGTAACCTAGATTGATGGCATTAAAACCGAACTTTTTTGATGGGTTTTTACGGCTCTGCTGTCTCAGTACGAAAATTTACATTTCGTTACAATTAAGAATAGCAACGAGGGAAAAAGTGATTTTCCCTGATCACAAGGAGAGTTTCCGATGAATGGTAACTTACGAGTCGGTACTTTATTTGGGATTCCGTTTTATGTGAATCCGTCTTGGTTTTTAATTTTGGGCTTAGTCACATTGAGTTATGGACAGCAACTAGCCCAGTTTCCTCAGCTATCGGGATTAACGCCTTGGCTTTTAGGCTTTGCTACTGCTTTACTCCTATTCGCTTCCGTCTTAGTCCATGAGTTGGGTCATAGTTTAGTGGCGATCGCGCAGGGAATTGAAGTTAAATCGATTACCCTATTTCTCTTTGGGGGCTTAGCCAGTTTAGAAAAAGAATCGAAAACGCCGCTAGAAGCCTTTGGCGTGGCGATCGCAGGGCCGGCAGTTAGCTTACTGTTATTTGTCCTATTTACCCTAGTCGGTCTGACCATTCCTTTACCTTTGCCCTTACAAGCCATTATTGGTTTATTGGGAGCAATTAACTTAGCGTTAGGTTTATTTAACCTCATTCCTGGCTTACCGCTTGATGGGGGCAATATTCTTAAAGCGTTAGTGTGGAAATTGAGCGGAAACCAAAATCAAGGCATTATCATCGCCAGTCGAGCCGGCCAGATCTTTGGTTGGGCTGCGATCGCGATCGGTGGGTTAGGCATCTTAGGGATTAGCCCTATCGGTAACTTCTGGACATTATTAATTGGTTGGTTCCTCTTACAAAATGCGGGATTCTCTGCCCGTAATGCTCAGGTAAAAGACAGCTTAGAAAGCCATACAGCCGCCGAAGCCGTGATTCCCAATAGCCCCATCGTGACAGAAGGGTTAACCTTAAGAGAATTTGTCAATAATTACGTCATTGGTAAAGAAAGCTGGCGTAAATTTCTGGTGACGAATGAATTGGGTCAACTGGTTGGTGTGCTAGAAGTAGATGGTTTGAAAAAAATTCCCACGTCGGATTGGACAGCCTTAACAGTCCATCAAGCCATGACCTCACCCGACAGCTTACAAACCGTTAAAGCGAATCAATCTCTATTTGAGGTTGCCCAGTTATTAGACCAGCAAAAAATTGCCCAATTAGCAGTCATTCAAGACAGTGGGGAAGTCTTAGGTCTATTGGAAAAAGCTTCGATTGCTCAATGTTTACAAAAAGCCTTAGTTGCTTAATTTTCAAGAATGCCATTCCGTGTAAGGTTTTGTTAACACGCTTCGATTTAGGCGATGGGATAGCTAACAATATGATTTTATGAATCGAAATAATTTAGCTTAGGCTATCGTTTTGCTGGGCTTTGTAAAGTTATGTAACGCAGTTGTTAAGCTGTATTGCAAGTTTGTGACAAAGTTCAGCGATCGCCTTTCTTTCGACTAAAAAGCTGTGATAGGATTCGATCCGTACTCACTTACTTTTTTACAAAAAATTTAGGAGAAAAGCCTTGGTACTACGGGTCGCAGTTGTCGGAGGAGGCCCCGCTGGTTCTTCCGCAGCCGAAATTTTAGCAAAAGCGGGAATTGAAACCTACCTGTTTGAGCGCAAACTAGACAACGCCAAACCCTGCGGTGGTGCGATTCCCCTCTGTATGGTCAGTGAGTTCGATCTGCCCCCTGAGATTATTGATCGTCAGGTTCGCAAGATGAAAATGATCTCGCCTTCCAATATTGAGGTAAATATCGGTCAAACGCTCAAGCCTGATGAATATATTGGGATGTGCCGTCGGGAGGTGCTAGATGGTTTCCTTCGCGATCGCGCTGCCAAATTAGGGGCAAAATTAATTAACGGTACGATGTACCAATTGGATATTCCCAAAAACGATACCGATCCCTACACGCTCCATTACGCGGATCATTCCAATGGTTCGACCCAAGGGGAAATGAAATCCCTACAGGTAGATTTGGTTATTGGTGCGGATGGGGCAAATTCCCGTGTGGCTAAAGCGATTGATGCGGGGGATTACAATTACGCGATCGCGTTCCAAGAGCGGATTCGTTTACCCCAAGACAAGATGGCCTATTACGAAGATTTGGCTGAAATGTACGTTGGTGATGACGTTTCTCCCGACTTCTACGCTTGGGTTTTCCCGAAATATGACCACGTTGCAGTGGGAACGGGAACCATGAAGGTTAACAAGGCTAAAATCAAAGACCTCCAAGCTGGCATTCGTACCCGTGCGGCTAAAAAATTAGAAGGTGGCGAAATCATCAAGGTTGAAGCTCATCCCATTCCTGAACATCCCAGACCTCGGCGTGTGGTTGGCCGTGTTGCCCTCGTAGGTGATGCTGCGGGAACCGTTACCAAGTCTTCTGGTGAAGGGATTTATTTCGCAGCTAAATCAGCCCGTATGTGTGCGGAAACGATTGTTGCTACCAGTAATAATGGTCAACGGATTCCCACTGAAGCTGACCTCAAGTCCTATATCAAGGAGTGGGATAAGCGTTACGGCATGACCTATTTAGTGTTGGATATTCTGCAACGGGTCTTCTACCGCACTGATGCAACCAGAGAAGCCTTTGTTGAAATGTGTGCAGATATCGATGTACAGAAGTTAACTTTCGACAGTTATCTGTATAAAACGGTTGTTCCTGCAAATCCGTTAATCCAAATGAAGATTACTGCAAAAACGATTGGTAGTTTATTACGGGGTAATGCTTTAGCTCCTTAATCGTTATTAACTTGTTAATTCAATGATTTTTCAGTAAAATAGAAGGGTAAGTTTCGGCTTACCCTTTTCACGTTTAAAGTTAAGCTGTTATTAAAAGGCAATGGAAGCAAATCCAAAATCAATTCTGAAGGTATTTAGTAGCGGTGGTGATATACGCTATGTTTTACCTCCTTTTCAACGGGAATATAGTTGGGAGAAAAAACAGTGGGAAACTTTATTGAATGATGCTTTTGCAATTTATGAAGAATATGATGGCGATGAAAATAATCCTCCTGAGCACTTTTTAGGTTCTTTAGTTGTTATTAATGAAGGCGAACATAATAGTGATATTGAATCATTCAAATTAGTTGATGGTCAACAAAGATTAACAACTATTTCTCTTCTGTGCTGTGCTTTAAGAGAACTTGCAGAGGAAAAGCATAAAAAATTAGCTCAAAAATATAACAAACTTTTAGTTAATTCTAATGAAAGCCCTGATGATGATTCTTATTACAAACTTCTGCCAACAAATAAATACGGTGATAGAATTGCTTATCAATCTATAATGAAGAATCAACCGCTTGATCATAAAGTTGAATCGGTCATTCCTTCTGCTTATCAATATATTTTTGATGAAGTTAGCCAAAAGATTAATTCAGGACAAATTTTTCCTGATAATTTTTATAATGTAATTGTTAAATGCTTTCAAGTAGTTTATATTAATTTAGATAGTAATGAGAGTCCCTATAAAATTTTTGAAAGTTTAAATGCGAAAGGAAAAGATTTATCTCAAGCTGATTTAGTCCGTAATTATATTGCAATGCGATTGCCGATAAAAAAACAAGATCAAATTTTCAATAATTACTGGGCAAAAATTGAAAGCCTTTTACAAGAAAAAAGGACTGTTGGTAAGTCGAGAATTGGAGAATTAACTGCATTTCTTCGTCATTATTTAGCTTCAAATTCTAAAATATTATGTGCAGAAGAGCATATTTATGCACGTTTTAGAGATCGTTGTGAAAAGCATTTCAATGAAGATAAAAAATTTATTGATGAAATTATTAGACTTAGTAAATTCGCAGAATTTTATAATTGTTTTTTGCGTCCGCTGTCTGAAAAAGATAAGGATATATCTGAAAGTTTAGAGCGTCTCAATAGACTTGACATATCAACAGCTTATCCATTTTTACTGTCTGTTTATTATAGTTATAACTCTCAACAATTTTCAAAATCTCAATTTTTGGATATTTTAAAAACCTTAGAAAATTATTTAGTTAGAAGATACTTGGTTGGTGAATCAACTAATTACTTAAATAAAATGTTTCCAAGTCTTTGGCATGAAATACAAAAAGATGTTGCTAATGATAAAGAAGCTAATGATGCTATTCAAAAAGTTCTTTCAACCAAACGTTATCCTTCTAATGAGGAAATATTAGAAGTTTTAAAGAAAGCAAAATTATATGAAAATAATCCTAGAGGGCGTGAAAAATTATGTTTTGTTTTTGAAAGTATAAACCGTCATTTATCCTTTGGTTCTGGTGGTTATACTGTTTTAACAGGTAAAGCAACAATTGAGCATATATTACCCCAAACTCCAAACTCAGATTGGAAAGAAAGTCTTGGAAATGACTTTGAGCGCATCTATCAAAACTATCTTAATACAATAGGAAATCTTACAATTGTAACTCCAGAATGGAATAGTAGTTTATCGAACCGCTCTTTTTTAGAAAAGAAAAAAATGTTAGCTTTTCATGGTTTAAAAATTAATTCTGACTATTTTTCCAAAAATATTAACAAATGGGATGAATCTGAAATCACAAAACGAATGAAATTTATAATTAATAAAATCTTTGATGTTTGGCCATCATTTGATTATTTATCAGAAAATAAAAGCAATAATTATAGTAAACCGCCTGTATTTTTAAATATTCGTTCAGAGTTAATTGAAATTTCTGAACCAACTTGGAGACAGCTAAAAATAGCAGTAGTTGAATGGGGAATCAAAAATTATCCAAATTTATTTTTAACTGCACAGCAGGAGTTAGCAACTCATTTTTGTGATGATCCTGACAAAGATGAAACAACAAAACAATGGCAAAAATTAAGTAATAATATTTATCTTTCTATTAATTATTCAGCCAAAGACCACGTTAGATTTTGTACTAATTTTTTAGAAATAATGGGAGTCTTATCTTCCGAATGGTCATATAGCAATCCTAAATGATTCGTGTTGTTGAGAAGCTCGAAACCCTTACCCAGAGTAGCATCGATATTTACAACCTGTTTAGGACTGCTATATCAAACAAAAGATTAATTTATGCGACTTATGAATTTCTGGTAAATAATAAGTATTCTCAATTCAGCCGCGTAAAGATAACAAAGTAAACCCCTATCAAATTTAATGATTTTCTATTTGTCAAGAAAAAAGTTAATGTCTTTAGAAAAGTAAAATTTTGATAATTTTACCGTTAACTGATATATGGATTCAGAAGAGAAATAGTTAGCACATTGTAAAAAGAACTATCTATAGACAAAAAAAGGCGGTTGCGTATTTAAATAAGTATTTATTGATAAAGTTTATAATAAATTATTATAGCTTTAGCTTTTAAGATAAATTCATTGCTATTTAGACTGAGTAAACGAAACGATTGACATTTTCTTGAATCAATTTATCAATTTCTTTACTTTCCTTAACTTCTTGATTAATTCGTTCTTTAAGTGTTACCCCTGTTTTAATTTCATCACGAGTTATTTGCCTCATCTTTTTCTCTTGTTGTTGAGAGATATCTTGTTGTGGAGGAGGAGATACAGAAACAGCGGATGCTTGATTAACCGTACAGAGAGAGAGTAACCATAAAGAAAGAAGTAGAGAGAATTTGGATATTTGTTAAATTTTATATTGACCTTAATTAAAATAATTCTACGTCTTTAAATTGCCCTGTTTTTTGAATATTCGCGGATTCGCTACAAGTCCGAGGGGTAGGAAATAACTTATTGGGATTTGCTAAATTATCGGGATTAAAACAGTCTCTAACCCAAGCCATTGTTTCTAAGTCGGTTTCGTTAAACATAGAAGGCATGAAATTATTTTTATCGGAACCAATCCCGTGTTCTCCTGATAAACTGCCGCCTAATTCCACACAACGTTTGAGGATTTCACCGCCTAATTCTTCGACTTTTTCCCATTCGCCTGGAACCGCATTATTGTACAAAATTAAAGGGTGTAAGTTGCCATCCCCTGCATGAAAAACATTGGCGATCCGAAAACCGAATTTTTCACCCAAGGCATTAATATCACTCAGAATTTGCACTAATTGGGTACGAGGGACAACGCCATCTTGCACAAAATAGCTAGGGCTAATCTTTCCTGCTGCTGCAAAAGCGGCTTTTCGTCCTTTCCACATGGTCAAGCGAGTTTCAGGATCATTGGCAGAGGTAATATTTCTGGCTCCATTCTTGCGGCAAATTTCGGCAACTCGTTCCTTATTGGCGTGAACTTCGACGGGTAAACCATCCAATTCCACTAATAAAATAGCTGCTGCGTCTCTAGGATAGCAATTGGTCGCGACCACATCCTCTACCGCATTAATACTAAAGTTATCCATGATTTCCATGCCTGCGGGAATAATTCCAGCCGCAATAATATCAGCGACGGATTGGGCGGTAGCTTCTAGGTTGGTAAAGTCTGCCAGTAAAACACAGATTGATTCGGGCGTTTTGAGAATTTTTAGGGTAATTTCTGTCGCAATGCCTAATGTCCCTTCTGAGCCGACAAATAAACCCGTTAAGTCATAGCCTGGCATTTCAGGAATAGATCCACCAACTTCGACAATGGAACCATCGGGAACAACCAGTTTTAAACTCATCACATGGTTAGTGGTCGCACCGTACTTGAGGCAATGCACACCCCCTGAATTTTCGGCGATATTTCCCCCAATGGAACAAACGGTTTGACTAGAGGGATCGGGGGCATAGTAAAAACCTGCACCGCTCACGGCTTGGGTAACCCAGTTATTAATAACGCCTGGTTGGACGACGACTCGTTGATTTTCTAGGTCAACTTCCAAAATTTGGCGCATTCTGGCGGTAACGATTAAAATCCCGTTTTCTAAGGGTAAGGCTCCCCCTGATAGCCCTGTTCCTGCCCCTCTAGCGACCCAGGGAATTTGCTGGTCATGGCACAGTTTCACGACTGCGGCGACTTGTTCGGTGGTACGGGGTAAAACCGCGATCGCGGGCCGTTGACGATAACCCGTTAGCCCATCACATTCGTAGGTGAGTAATTCATCTTTGCGCTTAATAACCCCATCTTTACCAACAATGGCTTCTAAGGCTTTAATCATCGGTTGCCATTTATTATCTGTCGGTTGAAAGAGGGATTTGAGTAACATGGGTTTAAGTTATGTAGGCTAATACTAAAAAAGGGTTATGAATGCTTATTTAAAGTTATTTTTCTCTAAATTAGCAAAATAGAAATAGGCACTCACTGTTGTGGCATTGGTCAAAATTGAAAAAATATTCCAGAAAATGACCGCAGGAGCTTGGATCAAAATGCCATAGATTAACCAGAGAATTTGAAAAGTGCCCGTAATCGCTGCCATGCGAGGATTCATACCCCGATGAGAACGCTTTTTTAGCATAGCAATTAAATCGGGCAATGCGGCGAAGGTCGTGCCAAATCCTGCCACTAAGCCAATGATTTCTACCCAAATGGGATAATTAAGGGATTGGTTGAAATTGTTGGCATGAACGGTAACGGGATGGGTCAGGATGCTAAAGGTGAGTGGAAAATAGATGAAAAAACGCCAATTTTTGATCGGGTTTGCGATCGCCGATTTTGATTTTCTTCGGATACCCATTAGCTCTTTCAATCATTAGCGTTGTGGTCACAGCCTTAATTTTAGCGATCGCTTGTCTTTAAATAAATAGACTGGGAGAAAGATTGAAGTAATCCGCTAGAGCTTTTGCTTGCGCTTTGCTAATGGCTCGTTTTCCGTTAACAACTTCAGAAACAACTCCGCTAGACCCAATCACTCCAACTAAATCCGCCTGACGAGTTCCGCTAGATTCCATTAAATGTTGAAGAATTTCATGGGGAGTTGAGGATTCCATCGGATAATTCTCGGTTTCATAGGCTTCGATTAAAGTGATTAATAATAGATATAGTGCTGTTTCTTCGGGAAGACGATTTTTCTTATGTCTTAACTGTTCAGACTGCATTAAAGCTTGTTCACATTCTTCGTCAGATTCAATGACTTTAGGCGCAGTTTCAAACAACAAAGCTCTATAAGTATTTCTATCAAAAGTAAGGGTCATTTTTCTATCTCCCTTTATATAAAACAAAAAAGCAGGGATTCCTGCTAAAAAGTTAATTTATGTAAGTTAATTGAGAAATTATTGGGGGAAATCTATATTTACAATTTGTTTTTCCTTATTAAAGAAAATAAAGAGATCATCAGTAAGATTTTCAAATTGGATTTTAACAATCACGACATCAGGAACATTCGCGGTTGTTGAAGGTTTATTGGTGATTTTCACGATTCTTTGAAAAGGGCCTGTTCTGCTCAGTAACGTTTCCCAGCGACGTTGAACCCTGTCAGGGAAAAATTCTGCTTTAAGAAGAGGGCTAAGATCTCCTCTGGCGCGACCATAATCTTTAATCACAAGAGAATTAACAAATCTGGTAGCAAGTTGATCAATATTTTTACTTGATGGCCAATCTAAACCAATTAATTGCTGTTGTTTATCATAAGTTACCAAAATATCTTCAGTCTTTTTGGCAAACTGAACTGTCACCCTAACCACATCAGCATTAATTACATCAATGACACGGGAACTGACAATTTTTTGAAAAGGGCCAAATTTATCAATGAGTTCGGTTTCCCAGATAGATTGGATTTGTTCAACTGTCCAAAATTTTTGAAGTTCTGGGCTTAAAAGCTCCCTAACTTGTTTGTAATCTTTTTTACCTAATAATCCAATCAGAGTTTCCGCTTGTTTTTGAAGATCTTGGGTTTGACTCTCGGTAAGAGCTTGAGCAATTTCTGATTTAACTAAGGGAGGTTGAGCATTAGCGTTTAAAGTAGGGATTGAAATTCCTAATGTCAAAAATAGAGGCAATAAACTGATTGAACGGTAATTTTGAGAAAATAGGCGGAATTGATTCATAAAAATTTCGTCACTCCTTAACCAACAAATAATCATATTTCAGTTTACGAGATTTGGTTCATAAAACCTAGTTTTAATGAGGGATCAAGGCTTTTGCTATGATAGCAACGGGTTAACCCAAATTCTGCTTTGACCAACCTTTTAATATTGCCAACTCTGGAGAGACAAGAATGCTGCGACTGGAACATATTTGTAAAATTTACCCGACGGGCGAAGTCTTGAAGGATGTGACTTGGGAAGTTAAAGTCGGCGATCGCATTGGGTTAGTGGGCGTTAACGGCGCAGGTAAGTCAACCCAATTAAAAATTATTATGGGAGACATCGAACCAACGGCGGGGGAAATCATTCGGCCAGCCAGTTTACACATCGGTTATCTCACCCAGGAATTTGAAGTCGATCCGAGCCGTACCGTTAAGGAAGAATTTTGGACAGTCTTTGGAGAAGCTAACGATATTCATAATCAATTGACGCAAATCCATCACGAAATGGAAGCGGCTGACCCTGATGAGTTGGAAAAATTAATCCATAAATTAGACTCTCTACAACGTAAATTTGAAGCTCTTGACGGTTATACCCTAGATAGTCGCATTGAAAAGATTTTGCCTGAGATGGGGTTTGAACCAGAAGACGGCGATCGCTTAGTCAGTGCCTTTAGTGGTGGTTGGCAGATGCGGATGAGTTTAGGGAAAATCTTATTACAAAAACCCGATATTTTATTATTAGATGAACCGACGAACCATTTAGATTTAGAAACCATTGAATGGCTGGAAAAATATCTTAAAGGGTTAAATACACCGATTGTTATTGTTTCCCATGACCGAGAATTTTTAGACCGACTCTGCACCCAAATTGTGGAAACCGAACGAGGAATTTCTACGACTTATTTAGGCAATTATTCCGCCTATTTACAACAAAAACAGGAATTACAAGACGCGCAACTCAGTGCCTACGAACGGCAACAAAAGGAATTAGAAAAACAACAAGCCTTTGTAGATCGATTTCGGGCCAGTGCCACCCGCAGCACCCAGGCAAAAAGCCGAGAAAAACAATTAGATAAAATTGAACGCATTGAAGCTCCCGTTGGTTCTGTCCGTACTCTTCATTTTCGTTTTCCGCCGTCTCCGCGCAGTGGTCGGGAAGTCGTCAATATTCAGAATCTGGTGCATACCTACGATGATAAAATTCTCTTTCTCGATGCCAATTTAGAAGTCGAACGCGGCGATCGCATTGCTTTTTTAGGCCCCAATGGTGCGGGTAAATCGACATTGTTACGCCTCATCATGGGTTATGAACAACCGACTGATGGAATTGCGGAAATTGGTAAGCACAATGTAATTCCTGGCTATTTTGAACAGAATCAAGCTGAAGCTTTAGATTTAAATAAAACCGTCATGGATACTATTCACGATGAAGTTCCTGACTGGAAAAATGAAGAAGTCCGCACCCTATTAGGTCGTTTTTTATTTAGTGGAGAAACGGTTTATAAAAAAGTCGAATCCCTCAGTGGGGGAGAAAAAGCCCGTTTGGCCCTCGCTAAAATGTTACTCCAACCTGCTAATTTATTGATTTTGGATGAGCCGACCAATCACTTGGATATTCCTGCAAAAGAGATGTTGGAAGAAGCCTTACAAAATTATGATGGAACGGTTTTAATTGTTTCCCACGACCGTTATTTTATTTCCCAAGTTGCCAATAAAATTGTAGAGATTCGAGAGGGAGAATTAATTTTATATCAAGGGGATTATCATTATTATTTAGATAAATTAGAAGAAGAAAAACAAAAAGCAGAACACGCCCGAATTGCAGCCGAAAAAGCAGCTAAAGCAGCCGCGAAAAAAGAGAAACAAAAGGAAAAGCAAAAAGCAAAAAAAGGAAAATAAAAATTTGAGTAATAAGCTTGATTCTTAATATTAGTCAAATACTTTTTGTAAGTCCATCACAAAATTGGGTAAAACATTCTCCCCCGATAAATTGAGGGGATTTTGTAACATTTCTACTGACTGATTGACTCGATAAATCTCAACGGTTTTTCCCTTTGGATCGATTAACCAGCCCAACTGTACGCCATTTTCTAAATATTCCTGCATCTTTTCTCTGAGGGGAGGCAATGAATCGGTTTTTGAGCGTAATTTAAGGATAAAATCGGGGCAAATTGGAGCAAAATCATCCTGTTGATCAGGGGTTAATTGTTCCCATCGTTCTTTGCGTATCCAAGCTAAATCGGGTGAGCGGTTAGCCCCATTGGGCAAGTGAAAAGCCGTAGAGGAATCAAACGCTACGCCTAATTGACTGCGTTCGTTCCAAACAAAGAGTTGACCTGCTAAATAAAAGTTTCTTTTTCCTGTACTTCCGCCTGTTGGGGGCATAATGATGAGTTGACCTTGAGCGTTTTTTTCTAGCCGCAAATCTCGGTTTGCTGCTGCTATCTTTTTAAATTGTTCTTGGGTGATAGTAAGTGTCTCTGGCAGATTGACTAATCTTGTATTCATGGGATATTACCGCGCCCTTTGTCTTTATATTATCTATCGCCAAAATATTTAATCGTTGATCTCGTTTACAAAATTAAAATTTCTTATTAATTGTCTGTCAAACTTCACGGGCTATCTCGGCATATTGTTTAATTTGAAAGCTTTCTTCCCATTCAGCTTCAGCGATCGCGGATGTCATTATCGCTCAAGCAGAGTAAAATAAAAGTCTATATCGAAGGAGGAGTTAAATAACAGTGGCGCAAACTATGCAATTTAGTCAAATATTAGAAATGATTGACTATCTCTCTTTGGATGAACAAAATGATTTAATCAATATTATTAAACATCGACAAATCGAAAAAAGACGGGAACAAATTGCTCAAAATATTTCTCAATCTCGACAAGACTATCAAAATGGTAATGTTTTTCGAGGAAATGTTGATGCCATCATTGCCGAATTAAACAATGATTAATTTAGTTTTTAGCCAATCATTTAAACGTGCTTTTAAAACAACAATTAAACGACAACCTGACTTAAAATCAAAAATAGAAGCTAAATTAAGGCTACTCGCTGACGATCCCTATAATCCAATTTTACGCACTCATAAATTAAAGGGAAGACTATCGGGTGCTTGGGCTTGTTCGGTTGAGTATAATTGTCGAATTATTTTCAACTTTGAACTAAATTCCGAAACTCAAGAGGAAGAAATCAACCTAATTGATATTGGAACCCATGATGAAGTTTATTAAACACATTTAACATTGTTTCGCAAAGAAAGTCTGCCGCGCTCTGATTTAATAAATTTAATAAATTGAACGATTGGCAACCCTTGCGAATTTGATGAGATTTGGAGCTTTGATCAGGGTCTAGCAAAAATTAAAAAACATGGAAAATGGGGTTTAATAGATAATTCTGGAAAAATAGTTTTTCCCGTTGAATTTGATGAAATTCAAAATTTTTCTCAAGGTTTAGCAAAAATTAAAAAGCATGGAAAATGGGGTTTAATAAATAATTCAGTTAAAATAGTTCTTTCCTGTGAGTTTGATGAAGTCTGGGATTTTTCCCAAGGTTTGGCAAAGATAAAGAAACAGAATAAATATGGATTAATTAACGATGAAGTTAAAATAATTTTAGATACTACTTTTGAAGAAATTGAAAGTATTTTCGAGGATTTAATTAAGATTGCAATTAAAATCAATGACAAAGAAAAAAGATATGGATATGCCAATAGAGATGGGCAAATAGTTATTCCTTGTCAATTTCTTGAAGCTGATAATTTTTCTAATGGAAAAGCCAAAGTAAAAAAGGAATATTACATTGATAAAAATGGTGAATGTATTAATTGAAATGACCAATACAGTAACTAGCAGATCAGAATTATAACTATTCGATTTTTTTTTGTTAATTAGCAGAACACACTCAACAAGTGAGATCAAAAATTTTACAAGTCCACAAAAAAATTGGGTAAAATATTCTTACCTGTGGGATATTGAAGTTGAGCTATTTACCAATACAAAAACGGCTAAAAATGCGGTCTAAAACTGACTCGGTGACATCTTCGCCGGTAATTTCTCCAAAGGATTGAATCGCCATACGCAGATCGATTGTCCAGAAATCTAGGGGTAATTGGTTTTGAATGGTTTCTTGAACTTGTTCGAGCGATCGCTGAGCTTGAGTTAGGATGGCAGCCTGCCGTTGATTAATGGCAAAATCTAAATTTGCCGCCGTTAAATTACCGACTTTCACACTCTCTAAAATAGCATTTTCTAAGTTTTCAATGCCTTGATTTTGAGCCGCAATGGTTTTAACAATGGCTTTAATGTCCGCAGGATAATTCACCATTTCAGGTGAGGCTAAATCGGTTTTATTAATAATTAAAATTAAAGGTCGATGTTGTACCTGTTCATAGATTTTGTCGTCCTCCGTTGTCCAACCACTAGGGGCATCAATGGTAAATAGAATCAGATCGGCTTGTTGGGCGGCCTGGCGCGATCGCTCAACCCCAATTTTTTCCACCGTATCGGAAGTATCTCGAATGCCTGCTGTATCCAGAACTTGAATAGGAATACCACCCACCACTAATTGGGATTCCACCACATCACGGGTTGTCCCAGGCAGATCGGTAACAATAGCGCGATCGCTGCGACTCCAAGCATTCAATAAACTGGATTTTCCCACATTAGGACGACCGACAATGGCCACTTTTAGGCCCGTTCTGAGTAATTCTCCCTGATCAGCAGTAGCTAACAGTTGAGTAACTTCCTGCAAAACTGCCGTTAATTGCGCTTTAATTAGGGCTTCATCTAAGGGCGGTAAATCATCTTCAAAATCAATTCTGGCTTCCACTTCCGCCAAAATATCCAAACAGGTAGCCCGTAACTGACGAATGGGAGTGGCTAATTTTCCCGTTAATCCTGCTAAGGCAACTTGGGCGGCTTGGGGAGATTGGGCACCGACTAGCTCACTAATACTTTCCGCTTGGGTGAGGTCTAAACGACCATTGAGAAACGCCCGTAGCGTAAATTCTCCAGGTTGGGCTAATCTGGCTCCCTGTTCTAGGCACAACTGCAAAACCTGTTGCACGGGAATGATGCCGCCATGACAATGAAATTCCACCACATCTTCTTTGGTGTAGGAACGGGGCGACAACATGGGTAAGACTAAGGCTTCATCAATAACCTGTTGAGTTTCGGGGTGATGGATATGACCGTAAAGAATCCGATGACTTTCCCAGGTTTGCTTACCGGCGGTTTGGAAGAGGGTTTGAGCAATACGGACTGCTTCATTTCCTGATAAGCGCACAATGCCAATACTGCCCTGTTGGGGAACAATGGCGGTCGCGATCGCGGCAATCGTATCGGCTGAAAGCATTAGCTAAAAATGATCAGGAGGTTGATTGAGGAACATTCCTCATTATCAGGGAAAATTATCCGACTCGTCATCATCTCATCCCTTCAGAAAATTGCTCAACCTCATAACAGAATCCTGTTGAACTTAAAATAAATTTAGTTAATAAAAAGCGTAAATAATAATTAAGCCATCTGACAAGTCGATAAACCTATGCAAGAATTTTAGATATCAATCTTGGTTCATCCTTAAACAACTTAAGACTTTTTTAATATTTTAATGAAATTAAATTTAGATAAAAAATTCACTGTCTTAAAGTCAATTTATCTATATCAAACCAGTTTTTGAATATTAAGAATTATAAAAAATTGATCAACTTAAAGCTTTCTTTTGTTAATTGGTTTAAAAATCGACCATCGGGATTAATTGAGGAATATTAATCACGTATTTTTGAACATCAGGCGTATTGGGAGAGGTGACGGCTAGGTGAGAAAAATGCTTTGCTATCATTGGCGGCAGACGCTTGAGCGTTTTTTTGCCCATACTTGGATACCGGTATTAGTGGGGATGCTTGCCACGATCGCTGTCTTAGGAGCCTGGCACCAATTAGCGATTCGCGATCAGCTTTATCTTGAACAATTAGTGGAACAGGAAGCTTCTGCTATTCAATCAAAATTAAGCGGAGAGTTATCTAGTAAAATTGCCAATTTAGAACGAATTGCCCTACTCTGGAAAATTAATCAGGGAATGTCCCAATCGAAATGGGAAGAAAATACCAAAAATTACATTAATACCGTTTATGGCTATCAGGCAATTGAATGGATTGATGCCTCCTTTCAGATCCGTTGGGTTGTGCCTCAGCAGGGTAATGAAGGGCTTGAAAATATCGATTTAAGTCAGGAATTGCGTCGGCGGATTACCTTTGAGGTGGCCCGCACACTCAATCAAACTATTTTGACTCGCAACATTCGCTTACTGCAAGGTGGACAGGGTTTTCTGGCTGTGGTTCCCCTATCCATTCGCGATCGCCAAAATGAGATGAATCCTCCCCGTTTTGATGGCTTTATTGTGGGCGTATTTCGTTTTCAGCACCTCTTTGACAGCATCTTAAACTTGCCATCGGGTTATCGGGTACAAATTTATGACCGTAACGAATTGATTTACAGTCAGGGCCCGCCTTCGATTTCAACTTTTCAAAAATCGGTTTGGGTCAGAACCTACGGAGCCGATTGGCAGGTCAAAGTGTTTGCAACCTCCGATCTCATTAACGAGGTGCGATCGCCGCTTCCCAACATTATTTTATGGGGGGGATTAATCGGAGCCTGGACATTCGCGTTAACCGTTTATTTTGGACAACGCTCCCAACGGTACAATGCCAAAGCTCGCCAAATTAACCAGCAATTGCAAACCGAAATTTTTCAACGGCAACAAGCGGAAGCAGAACTAGAGATTGAACTAAAAGAACGTCAACAGGCTGAAGCCGAACTCCGCCAAGCTAAAGAACAATTTGAATTAGCGATCCTAGCTTCCCATGACGGTTTTTGGGATTGGGATTTTCGGACAAATGAAATCTACTATTCGCCCCGTTGGAAAGAAATGTTGGGCTATGAAGATCAGAAATTTCCCAATACCTTGGAGGCTTGGAAATCCGTCATTTTTGAGGAAGACTATAGTAAAGCGTTGCAATTAGTGGAAGATTACAATACAGGGAAAATTGACCAGTTTTTGGCAACCCAACGATTTCATCACAAAAATGGTTCAACGGTTTATATTCTTTCGCGGGCGATTCACTTAAAAGATGAGCAGGGGCAGGTGATCCGTATGATCGGTGCCCATTCAGATATTACGGAAATGATTAAGATTCAAGAGGCCTTGGAGTCCTCTAAACAATCGTCCCAGGAAATGGCGGAACAATTGGCCGTTCGGGTGGAAGAGTTAAAACAACGCAATACGGAAATGATGTTGCTGAGTGAGATGAATGATTTTTTGCAGGCCTGTTTGACAGTAGAGGAAGCGTGCAAAACCATTACCAGTTTTATGCGATCGCTGTTTCCAGAGTGTTCAGGAAGTATCTCGGTAATTACCAACTCCCGTAATCGGTTAAAACGGTTAGCCTATTGGGGAAATGAATTATTTTCTGCGTCTAACTTTCATTCTAATGAGTGTTGGGCCCTACGTCGGGGACAATTGCATTGGATTAACCATGACCATCAGCATTTGACCTGCCAACATATTGATCCGCAACAGGGCTTGTATGAATCCCTCTGCATTCCCTTAATTGCTCAAGGCGATACCTTGGGATTACTCTATCTCTGTTCCCGCCGTCCCGATCGCTTGAATGAGATGAAGCAACAATTGGCCCGCACGGTGGCTGAACAAATCGGCCTAGCGATCGCCAATTTAAACCTACGAGAAACCCTCCAACATCAGAGTATTCGGGATGCCCTAACGGGTTTATACAATCGCCGCTATTTAGAAGAATGCCTGACGAAAGAAATCCATCGAGCCGAGCGCAATTCATACTCTATTGGCATTATTATGCTGGATATTGACCATTTCAAAGCGTTTAACGATACCCTGGGGCACGATGCAGGCGATTTTGTCCTCAAAGAAATTGGCCTATTACTAGCAAATATGATCCGCTCCTCCGATACCGCTTGTCGCTATGGGGGAGAAGAAATGACCTTGATTCTACCGGAAGCCGACCTCGAAGATACGGCCAAAAAAGCCGAAGAACTCCGAACCGCGATCGCGCAATTGCGTTTAAATTACAACGGCCAGATCCTGCAACGATTAACCGCTTCCTTAGGGGTTGCCTGTTTTCCCTCTCAAGGGACAACGGGAATCGCTGTTTTACAAGCCGCCGATGCCGCCCTCTACCGAGCCAAAGCCGCCGGACGGAATCAAGTTATGCTCGCCCTAAATTAAATCAACAAATCTGGAATCAATCGAAAAGTTAACGGTTTCTCGATCGCCAACCCTTAAAATACAAAAAAATACCCATAAAAATTTTAATTAAATCGGCATAATGGATATCGAACAACTCTTACAACGGTATAACGCAGGAGAAAGGGATTTTCCGCAGATCAAGTTGTGTGATACCGACCTATTGCAATTAGAGTTAAGCAGAATTAATCTTTCGGGAGGAGATTTGCGTCAGGCCCGTTTAGGGAGAAGTTGCCTCGCCTTGGCCAATCTCCAGCAAGTCAATTTGAGTGAAGCGATTCTTTGGGGAACCGATCTAAGGGGGAGCAATTTATCCCAAGCAATGCTCAGGGATGCGGATTTTAGCGGCGCAAAACTCAATCAAGCCGATCTCACCGGAGCCTATCTCTACAAAGCGAGTTTTAGTGGGGCCAATCTTGCCAAGGCAATTGTACAAAATGCCCTGTTGTTAGAAGCCGATTTTCGTCCCACAACGGATCAACGTACCGATCTCGGAAAGACAGATTTTCAAGGCGCAGACCTCAGTTATGCCAATCTGAGTGGTGCCAATATTCGGCAAGCCAATTTCAGCCAAGCGAAACTCTGTCGTGCCACCTTTAATTCCGGTATTGGTCAATCAGACTTTTTAGCCGATTTAACCGAAGTTAATTTACAGGGTGCTGATTTAAGTTATGCCGACTTAAGCGGGGTGATTCTTCGCAACGCGGATCTTACTGGAGCCGATATTTTGGGAACGATTTTTGCCCATGCTGATTTACAGGGGGCGATCATGCCCGATGGCACCATTCACGAGTAACCCTGCCTAAGCTTTGGTGGGTTGATAGTATTCATGACTCAGGAAAGGGACAGAAACAACTTCGCCCGATGCTTCTCCCACTTGCACGGTTAAACCTTCTCCCCCTGCTTTGGTGCGGATATAACCTAGCCCAAAAAGGGTTTCAAGATCGGTAAAACTCGTTAAAATGCCCACTTTTTCGCCTTCAAGCATGATTGGAGTACCCACTTCAGCTATTTGATTTAAACGAATGCCCCAGAGCCGTTGTTTCACGCCTTTATAGGTATTCAGCCGTGCGATGGTTTCTTGGCCAATGTAACAGCCTTTCTCAAAGGAAATGGCCTTCCACAAACCCGCTTCTAGGGGGTTATAATCCTCGGTTAATTCCTGATCGGGCATTGGTCTACCTTGGGTAATGCGGAGATGTTCCCAAAGGCGATCGCTGATGGCCAAAGCACCATCGTTTAATAATTGAGTTTGAATCGTTGTCAGATGATCAACCGGAACGATTAAAGTATAGCCAGGTAACCCTAAATCATTTCCGTTGGCTAAATAACAAGGAATATTATGAATCAAAACTTCAGTGTGTTGGTTTGCTTCAGATCGCGTTAAGCCTAATTTTTGTAAATAAATTTCACTAGCTTTTCCTAACAAAGTAATTTTGATATATTGCTCAGATAGATCGCCTAATTCCACCTTATCCATCGGAAAAATAAAGCGATCCATCCAGTTAAATAAAAACTGACGACGATTGGGAGAAACCGTAATCCAAATGGCATCTTCTACCAGATAGGCTGTAACTAAATCGAGGGTTCTTCCTGTTGAATTCACAAACACAGTCTGGCAATTTTGACCAGCTTTTAATCCATTAAGATTATTGGTGGTTTGATTATGTAAAAAACGGGTTCTATCATTGCCTTTGAGTTGTAATATTCCGCCTGATAAATGGGGATAAAACAATATTTTTTCTTCAAGTTTTTTTAATAGGGCCAACTCGTCAGTGACAATTTCTGATATCATTTTTTCATCCTCATTTTGTATTAAAAATCAATTTTAAGCATTAAGAGACATTCGGCAAGTTCTGAAAAATAGTTTGAATCATGTTTTGAGTTTTGCTTTCTAGTTTTTGCCAATTAATCTCTCCATTTTCTTCAAATAAGCTCGTATCAATGCTGACTTCCTGCTGATGGTTATCCCTATCCGCATTAGCTTCTCCATCTTGATGAATTGGAGCCTGATAATCTAGAAAACACACTTGAAAGCACAAATCCCAAACCGCGATCGCGAAGTGATGATCTTGATAGGTTAGCTGTAATTGATGGCCAGGGTAGGGCGTTTCAATGTCCTGATAGGTTCCTTTCCAAACCGATTCTTCTAATTGTTTACGAAGATTATCAATAACCCGAATTAAGGAAGGTTGCATTAATCGTTCCGCCTGTTCCCAATCGGTTGCATTTTTAAAAATGGGTATCATATGCAGTGAGCAACATTAGTTTATTGCAGTTTTTGTGTTAAAAAATTTATAATCATAGCAATTTTGGTAGAAGGGAGTTATAGACAATCAGCATAAGCGCACTGTTAAAAAAATCACTGTATTTCCCTCTCTAAAAAAACGCTAGTTCCAAAACTTATTAAAGCTTAATTTTAACAATTTTGAGTGGAATTTACGCTTGATTTTACAATATAAACTTAGCTATCATACCCTGTTTTTTGGTCTCAATGACAAATAAACCCTTTAATTTCTTTTCTGTTTGTAGCATAACGCTAATGCTTTCGGGGATTTTTACCACTATTTATCCGTTTAGAGCCAATAGTGAGTCAAAAGAACCAGCGATCGCGCCCGATCAAACCCAACTGACTGAAGATAAACTCGATCTGCCGCCTGAAATTCTCGAAAGTAGCCCCACCTTACAACGCTGGCAACAGGAAATTCCCGATTTAATCGAAGATATCAAGCATGATCCCAGTTTTCGCACTCGTATCCGTTTGGGTTACAATCAATTTCCCTCCTCCAACAATCAAGGCGGTTTGGGTGTGGGCATCGAGGATCTTTTTATCGGTCAGTCGTCCTTAACCTTCAATGCGAGCTATGAAACGTCTTTTCGCGATCGCCAATCTGTCGGAGCTAATTTAAATTATTACCTATTGCCATTAGGAGGTTATATCAACATTGCCCCAGTAGTAGGCTATCGCTATATACAAACCAATGATTACCATACCCAAGGCGTAAATGTCGGTGCAAAAATTATTCTCCCCCTATCGCGATCGGGAGCCGCTGACGTTAGTTTTACAGGTAGTTTTATTTCCCCAGGTAGTGATGATGAAGTCGGTATTTTCAATCTATCAGTAGGCTATGCCATCACAAACAACATTCGACTTTCAACCGATTTACAACAACAAAATTCCCGTGCCCAAAAAGATAACCGAGTTGGAATCTATTTAGAATGGATGCCTTAAAGCGATTAACATTTGCAACAACTTCATTAAATCTACCCATTTATTAAGAATTCCAGAAGAGAAAGGCGGGTACCCCAAAAAAGCAAGGTAACCTAAAAGTGAAATAACCTTGCCAAGCAGCCAAATTAGCAATTATGACAAAACGAACCTTTGGTGTTATTGGGTTAGCCGTTATGGGAGAAAACCTAGCCCTGAACGTGGAAAGTCGGGGTTTTCCCATTGCCGTTTATAACCGCACCCCTGCCAAAACAGAAGAATTTATGGCCACCCGTGCCGTCGGCAAAGATGTCAAAGCGGCCTATAGCCTCGAAGAATTTGTACAAACCCTAGAGCGTCCCCGCAAAATTCTCGTCATGGTAAAAGCGGGGTCGCCCGTTGATGCCGTCATTGAGCAATTGAAACCCTTGCTCGAAGAAGGCGACATGATCATTGATGGCGGAAACTCCCTCTATGAAGACACCGAACGCCGTACTAAAGACCTCGAATCTACCGGCTTAGGCTTTGTGGGAATGGGAGTCAGTGGTGGTGAAGAAGGCGCGCTCAAAGGCCCTAGTTTAATGCCAGGCGGAACCCCAGCCGCTTATCACGAACTAGAACCGATTCTGACTAAAATTGCGGCTCAAGTGGATGATGGCCCCTGCGTTACCTTCATCGGGCCAGGTGGTGCGGGTCACTACGTCAAAATGGTGCATAACGGCATTGAATACGGTGATATGCAATTAATTGCCGAAGCCTATGATGTCCTTAAAAATGGTTTAGGGCTGAGCAACGAAAAGCTCCACTCGGTCTTTTCGGAATGGAATACAACTGATGAGTTAAATTCTTTCTTAATTGAAATTACTGCCGATATCTTTAGTTACGTTGACCCCGAAACCCAAAAACATTTAATTGATCTAATTTTGGATTCGGCAGGGCAAAAAGGCACGGGACGGTGGACAATTGTAAGTTCCTTAGAATTGGGCGTACCGATCCCGACTATGTATGCCGCCGTCAATGCGCGGGTGATGTCTTCTTATAAAGAAGAACGGGTTGCAGCGTCTAAAGCCTTAACGGGGCCAACGGGAACCTATACCGGCGATGTGGAAGCCTTTATCCCCAAAGTTAGGGATGCGCTGTATTGCTCTAAAATGTGCTCCTATGCTCAAGGAATGGCTCTGATTGCTAAAGCGTCCCAAGAGTTTAACTATAATATTAACTTGCCTGAAGTTTCCCGCATTTGGAAAGGCGGTTGTATTATTCGGGCTGGTTTCCTTGACAAAATCAAAAAGGCTTTTAATGACAATCCTGCCTTACCGAATCTCTTACTGGCTCCTGAATTTAAACAAAGTATTTTGGATCGTCAGTCGGCCTGGCGAGAAGTGTTAATCCTAGCCAATGAGTTAGGCATTCCCGTTCCTGCTTTTAGTGCCTCGTTAGATTATTTCGATAGTTACCGTCGAGCCAGTCTTCCCCAAAATCTGACCCAAGCCCAACGGGATTATTTTGGGGCGCACACTTACGAACGGGTCGATAAACCGCGTGGAGAATTTTTCCATACGGAATGGATGCAACCCTAAATTTTTAGCAAATATTTCATTCAAGTCATTTAAACAAGGTGGGTTAACTCACCTTTTTTGTTTGTAACCCTTGATAGTTATTTGCATTTTCTGAATCTAGCCCAATTAAAAAAACTCGCCAAAGTTTAGGAAAACCTCGACGAGTAATTTATACACTTAAATGAGTTTAGAAGAGGAAGGTTGTCCGTAATACCCCAACCCAGATCGCTGAGTTATTACCGTTGCCTTCGGGGTTAAGAACCACATAGAAACCAGGTGTTAACACAATATTTTTGTTAACGGGGAACTTATATTGGGTTTCAATTAAGTAAGATGCATCTCGATCTTCATTAATCGGATCACCTTGATAGTTAGTAACGCTAACCGCTTGAGGGAGTAGACCACCACTGACGGATAGCACAGCACCCTCTTTTCCTAAATCAAGAACGGAAAGAGCAGCATTCCATGTCCAAAGATCAGCGCCCGCCCCATTGCGTGCAAAGCCGGTTCTGTCTCGTCCGGTTGCCCAAGCAAAGGCATAGGCTCCTGTTGCAGACAGGTTAATATTGTCAGTGATTCTCCAGTTTCCAGAAAGACCGTAGCTATCCCGAACAGTCGGCGCACCAAAGAATGGATCACTGGCGACACGGCTACCCGTACTACTGGTAATGTTAACGGTTTGACGATTTGTATAATCGAAATCGGAATCACCACGGAAGTAAGAGTGCATGAAGGTGGCACCAATACCTAAATTTTTGGTAATTTTCCAATCTAACTGAGCACCTGTTGAGAATTCGCCATTAAATAAGCCGCTACCGTAGGTGGGATCTCCAGAGCGATCGCTATTGGCTAAATAGGCAATGGTGCTAGAGATCTCAGGGGTCCAGTTGAAGCGGAAAGCCGCCCCGGATCCTTCAGGCCCACGGAAGAGTAGGGGGTTGTAACGGGCAAAACGGGATAATGCGCCCGTATCACCACTGGCTAGGTAAGGATTGTAAAGATTGAAGACATCATCTATTGCTAGACCATACGCACCGACCCAGGCGGTCATGTTAGAGGCAATGGGTGTTCGATACCAAATCTTGCTAACAAAGGCATCGTTATTGGGGCGAGAACCATCAAAGGATAAACGAGCATTATTCGTTCCAGTGGGGCCAGATAGGTTAGGAACGCTACCGACTTCAATCCGAGTTTTCAAAAGGTCTTTCCCGGTGAAGCTGGTATCAAAGTTTAAACGAACCCGATTGCTGAGGGTAATGGTTTCATCAACAGGAACCTTAGGACGAGCAGGGCCTGGTACTAAAGAAGTCTGAGAGGAGCTTAAACGTTGATTAGTACTAAAAGCATTTTGCTGCCGCCGGTCTAAGGCTTTATCTTCCCCGAACTGACCTGTTACCGCAAAAATACCAATAGCGTTTAACTTGGTGGTGGTTGAGAATTGATGATCTTCTAAATAGGAAATACGAGATTCTAAATTATCAACCCGTGTTCCTAAGGCTGCTAATTCTTGTTCAAACTGTTGGGCTAAGGCTCTAAGTTTATCAATATCTTCACGAATGACCGCAACGTTTTCTTGTAATAAACGTTCCATCACGTTCATACAAGCATTTAAACCGGCTGCAAATTCCCAACGAGATAAAGCTCGATTTCCACGGAAAGTGCGGTCAGGATACCCAACAATACAGCCGTAGCGTTCGACTAGACTTCTCAGTGCTTCGTAAGCCCATTCGGTGGGTTGAACATCTCTAAGTTCAGAAACACTGGTTACTTGGGACATTCCACCTGTGTTGGTGGGGTCATTAAATCGTTTTAATTGTTGACGACGACGGGCTAAATCAAGTCCATCGGCTTGAGTCGCTAATTGGGGCATGGCTACCATAGCATCTGCTACTGGCTCGGTAGCATTAGTGCTGGTTGCGACGGGTAAGCTTACGTTATTTTCGGGAGTTGTGTCGGGTGCGGCGATCGCGCCTTGGGCAACCAAACAGGAGGCTCCCAGTACCGCAGGCATTGCTTTTACAAGCTGCCAGAGTTGTTTTTTCATTTTTACTAGTCCTCACACCTAAAAACCATCAAATCAGACTGAACCAAACCCTAAATTCTAAATTAGAATCTAAAGCGTGATGCTTTACGTCAGACAACACGTCAGACAATCAGGATACTAAGTACAACTTTACTTAAAATAGAGAAGTAAATAGATCTAGAGACTATTATAGCCGTGGCTGGTAAAATTTCAAGATGACCAATGATACTGTCTGTTGAGCTTTTTTGTTATTTAGGGTTTTTAAAGATAATTTTAGGGGCAGAAACCGTTAAGGGATTTCTAGCTACGCCGCTTGCAACACAATTGCCATCCCAATATAATGTCTGATCGTCTATCGATATTAAATAAAAGTTTTCATGCGAGATCTTTTGATTAACGCTCAAATTCTTTCAATTTTTTCTAATAAGACTTTACGAAATAAAAGTTTCTAGACCATGATAATTTGCTTGAAAACTCATGAATAAATGAACACTGAGAATAATTTCCCACCATTTCTCAATGCTTGCATAATGGGTGAGACGAAAATCTTCCCAGCCGATTTCACACAGGATTTGATAAGCACCGTACTCTAGCCAGTTTTGGATTTCCCCTAACGGAGAAATACGATTAATGAGGTTAGTAATGTCTCCGGTTTGATTGGTTTCCAAGTACCAGCTTTTGTTTAAAAAAGGGGTGTCAATAGCTTGTTTACTAATTTGATATAAGAAATTTTTTGAATTTGATAGGGAATTAAGAACGCGAATATATCTCATTTCGGCAGAATAACGAGATAGCTTCTGTTCATAAAGTTGCCATTTCTCTTTGCGTTTTGCTGATTTCGTGATTGGATCAATTTGTTGCGGCGATCGCTTAGCAAGTAAGTAAGTTACATTAAAAGAATCTAAATGATTTTGAAATTGGTTTTCTTCATCCGACAGATCATCCGCTAATATCAGATTGATGCGTATGCCTAATTCTTGTAAATGGAACAATAGTTGATGGGCAAGTTGACATTTACGCTGATAGCGATCGCGGTCTTTTAAGCGAGATTGAGGTTTAAAAATTTCAAATCCCAACGCATAGGTAATCCCTTGGACAACAGCATAGACTTGTAGGGTGATTAGGCCATTCTCTATTTTTTGTAAATTATTGAAATATTGCCGTGTTGCATAATCCGTACTATGCCCTTTTTTGGGAATGCCCACTTCATTAATAATTAAGGTAACCGCGCGATCGCCGATCCAGAGTTTGGTTAGCCAGAGACGAATGTTTCTAAGCAAAGCAACATCCCAAGCCGAATCCCGTAAAAAATGGTGCAGCCCTTGACTATTTTTTAACCCTAAATATTCAGATAAATTCGATAAGGTCTTCGCTTTCGGACAAGCAATTAATCCCAGGTGTAGTCCTTTAAAATGTTCAAACAGGCGGACATCTTCAAAAACGGGTCGATAAGCTTGGCAATAGTGATCAATAAAGGGAACCGTTGATGCCGCCGATCTAGGCTTCGTCATGGGATCTCTGCTGGATGATGGGAAGGGAAATTCTTACCCAAAAGAATAAACCCAAAATGACAAAAAAGAAAAGGTATCATCGGTAACCATTCCAAAAGAGAATAGCAACCATAACAAAACAGGATAATGATTAATGTCTTTGCCCCGTAACAATATAGGAAACCCGTTGGGCAATATTGGTAGCATGATCGGCCATGCGCTCGATATGACGAATCACGAGAGCTAACAGCACAATAGGTTCGACAACGCCTTTGATATCCCGTTGAAAGGCCAGAATTTGATACAAACGTTCATAGGCTTCATCAATCGTATCATCGAGTATTTTGACCTTGGGCCCTGCATCGCGGTCTAGTTCCGTCAGCGCGACTAAACTGGTCGCTAACATTAACTGGGCATGGCGAGACATCACCGCAATATCGGCCATACAGGTATGGGGCGGATAACTAAATAATTTAATGGCAATTTCGGATAAATCTTGAGCATAATCCCCAATTCTTTCTAAATCACGCACCAATTGCATAAAGGCACTCAGTAGTCGTAGATCCTGAGCAACCGGAGCCTGTAAGGTTAGAAAAGTCGAGCATTCCTGTTCAATTTGGCGATAGTATTGATCAATTTGCTGCTCAAGGGTAGGAATTTTTTGGGCTAGCTCTAAATTTCTTTCAAACAAGGCTTGATGGCTCAGCCGAAAGGATTCTTCCACTAAGGCTCCCATCCGCAGAATATCCTGTTCTAAGCGTTTCAGCGATCGCTCGAAGTAAGTCCGCTCTCGATGATGAATTTGGCTTGATAAACTCACGGCTTTTTAAAAAAGTATGTTATTAACAGCAATTCTAAACGAAAAATTTACAAATCAGCAGGTTAAATTCTGATTAAAAAGAGAGAAAGAGATTAGCCTTCCTATTCAAGGCGATCATTAAAAATCCCGTTATAAAAATAGACTTAATAAAATGACAGTAACGCGCTCACAAAACAGTATTTATGAATACCAAAAAAAATCCACAAAATAAATCCCTTCCTGCTCAGTTTGTGATCCGATTCGGAAAATGGGGATGGACAACGGTTTGGCATCAAATGATGAAGCAATTAGCCCCTCGTAATCCTCAAGGCGAATACATCCGACCCCCCAGTGAATTTAGAAACTTTATCGGCTCAGCAGCAGAGAATCCCTATCAACCTGCATCGGGACGTTATCGGCTCTACGTGGGGATGGGATGTCCTTGGGCCCATCGGACGTTAGTAGTTAGAGCATTAAAAGGATTGGAGTCCGCGATCGCGGTTTCGATGGTGATTCCTTCGGGAGAATCTGGAATTTGGGTCTTTCCTGAAGCGGAAAAAGACTGCCAGACCTTACCAGAACTCTATCGACTTGCGAAACCCAATTATCGGGGGCGTTCAACGGTTCCGGTGTTGTGGGACGAGCAGAATCAAGCGATCGTCAATAACGAAAGTGCCGAAATTATCGTCATGTTAAATGCTTGTTTTAATGAATGGGCAGATCGACCCGATTTGGATCTGTATCCCGCCTCATTGAAAGAAAAAATCGATCAATGGAACGAGAAGATTTATCACACTGTTAATAATGGGGTTTATCGCTGTGGCTTTGCTCAAACCCAAGCCGCCTATGAACAAGCCTGTCGAGAAGTCTTTGCAGCTTTTGATGAAATTGATCAGGTTTTAGAGCGCGATCGCTATCTTTGTGGAGAGCAAATTACCTTGGCTGATGTGCGATTATTTACGACCCTTTTTCGTTTTGACTCGGTGTATTACAGCTTATTTAAATGCAATCTGCGTCGAGTTCAAGACTATGCTCATTTAGGAAACTATTTGCGGGATTTTTATCAGTTACCTGGGGTGGCAGAAACCTGCGATCTAGAACAAGTGAAACGGGATTATTATGGCAATTTATTTCCCCTCAATCCTGGGGGCATTATTCCCTTGGGGCCTGATCTATCTGGTTTTTTAGGCCCCAATCAACCCAACGCTTAAGGGCCTTCCATAAAAGCAACAACGGCGAAAACATAAAATAATAAACCCCCAATGACGGTAATTTGTCGCTCAGAAATCCGTCCTGCAATCATTTTTCCGCCAATGACTGCGATTAAGGCACAGATTGTATGGCCTAAAATGGCTCCTGTGGTTACTGCTAGCATCGAGTTAGAAGCTGCTAACGCTATGGTTGCAATTTGAGTGCGATCGCCCCATTCGGCAATAAAAGTCAAAATAAAACTTTCCAAAATAATGCCCCATTGCTTGGGATGTCGTTGGAGATTTTTTTCACTACTTTCAATGGCTTCTTTGGCTTCCTCCATTACCGCTTCTTCGGCATGATCGGACATTTTCCAAGCATCAATTAATAATTTGGTGCCAAAAATCAAGAATAATCCAATTTCACCGTAAAAGACATAAATTTTGGGCAAAAAAGAAAAAACTTGCCCCATCAAAACCGATAACAGCGTCATGGCAGCTAAAGCAGCTACAACGCCGATAAATACCCAGCGTCGGGGATAACGCATCGATAAAATAACGGCAATGAAAAAGGTTTTATCCCCTAATTCAGAAACCGTAATTAGTAACAAAGCCGCCGTAAACGCCGTTAAAAACATTTGCTCAAACTCCTTCAGATGATGATGTAGGGGTTTCTGAGGTGAGCTTGAGGGATGAACAAAGACACTCCACTTAAGCCCATCTCAAAATTACCTAGATGGAACAAAAGTGAAGGTCTCGCTTTCAGATGAAAAACTGATTACCTGAACCAGGCAGCTTGCCAGTATGTTGACTCAGGAAACTGGCTTTTAAATTACCAGTAGCTACTCCCCTTCAATACGATATTTAAATTATCATAAATTTCTATTTTTTACCAGTAAAAACCGCAATTTTTGTATTTTTTTGATTCATTTTTGTTTCATCTTCTTTTCACTTTTTGCGTTTGATTTCCAATGCTTTTAAAAATCAGCAAACTTAAATTATCGCCGAAAATTCTGATTCTGCTGTTCCTAGTTGAAATTATCCTTAAACCATTGCCGAGTCATGGGTTGCTCCACCATCAAACCTTCGCCGCCTAAGGTTTCTAGGGGTTTGCCTTCTACGCTCAGCCAAATGAGGGTTTGGGGATCGACACTCGACGCTGTATAGATGACTTGTCCTAAACGTCCTGTCATTGAGGCACTCCCCCCCCCTTCGGTAAAATTCGCAGATAAATCGACATAAACGCCTTGATTATCAACTTTTACACTCAGTAAGCGAGTTTCTGACGGAATGGCAGTACTGGCTGATGCGGTTGGGGTTTGGGTTAATAATTGTTCTAAGGCGGTTTGGATAATTTGATTTTTGTCAGCGTTTTTGGGGACTAAGACAGGGCTACCGATGAGTTCGATCTGCTCGTCTTGAGTGGTTAACCAATAGGTTTTGGCTTGAGATTGAACCAGATTCGTCTGAGGGCTTTGGGTTGTATCCTGATGGGCAGGAAGGGAGGGGGAGGGAATGGTTTCGACCTTCGGCGATCGCGTCGGGGAAGACGGGGTTAAGCTATGAAATGCCCACCAAGCCGTGCCTGTCCCGGCAACTAAAATTGCAATGATCGCTCCTACAGCAAAATTGGTTGATCGGCTTTGATTTTTACGTGCCATGATTTCCCTCTCCTCATATCCATCCATGTCTAGTGTATCGCTTTCTTTTAAAATAACCGTTAATCCCAACTCATCATGAAGCTCAATAACAAGCAACAGTTAGTGTTAATCGGAGGAGGTCATAGTCACGCGATCGCCTTAAAAGAGTGGGGAAAAAAGCCCTTACCTCAGGTTGAGTTAACCCTCATTACTGATGTTTTATTAACGCCTTATTCAGGAATGCTACCGGGCTATATTGCCGGATTTTATCGCTTTGAAGAAACCCATATTAACTTACAAAAATTAGCTCACTTTGCTCAAGCCCAGTTAATTTTAACGCAAGCAATGGGTTTAGATTTAGACAAAAAACAGGTCTTTTGTGCTGATCATTCGCCGATTTCTTTTGATATTTTATCCATTGATATTGGAAGTACGCCCAATCGATTAACCGTTTCAGGAGCCAGTAGCTATGCCATCCCCGCTAAGCCCGTTCCCCAACTCCTTCAAGCTTGGGAAGACTTATTAACTCGTGTTCGCCAAAGCCCAACAAAATCCTTATCAATTGCGATTGTCGGTGGCGGTGCGGGAGGCGTTGAATTAGCGTTAAATATGCAAACTCGATTAAAGACAATCTTACAAAATGTTGTTATTAATCATCCTGAAAATCGGATTACCTTTCATTTATTTCACCGAGGAAATCGATTATTAGAAAGTCATAGTCCTTGGGTTAGCCACAAATTAGAAAAGATCCTGCAAGAAAGAAGCATTCATCTTCATTTATCTGAAACAGTTCAAGCTATTCACCCTATTTCACAGAATTCCTGCCAATTACGTTGTAAATCCGGTTTAACGCTTGATACGAATTATATTTTTTGGGTGACGCAAGCGAGTTCTCCCGATTGGATCAAAACATCGGGGTTAAGTACCGATTCTCAAGGGTTTATTTCAGTCAATAATACTTTGCAATCTCTATCCCATCAGTTTGTTTTTGCAGCAGGCGATATTGCAACTATGCTGAACGCCCCCCATCCCAAAGCCGGCGTTTTTGCAGTACGGCAGGGCAAACCCTTATTCCGAAATTGGCGTAATTTGCTGTTAAATCAACCCTTAAAGCCCTATTATCCTCAAAAATATTACCTCGGTCTAATCGGGACAGGAGATCAATCGGCGATCGCGTCTTGGGGGAATTGGGGCTGGCAATCATCTTGGCTTTGGCATTGGAAAGATCACATTGATCGATCATTTATGGCTCAATTTACAACCTTGGGGGATTCATAAAATTATCGACAATCGGATGTTTAAAATCCTGTCCTTTAGGAGTGAACCGCTATCGTTTTAACCGAGTCTTGAGCAACTGCCAACTAAATAAAAGGACAAAGGCGGGATTAGTCACCAAATATCTCTGCCATAACCGCCCAGGTTCCATCATTAACCGATAAAGCCATTCCAATCCCCTTGCCATCATCCACCGAGGAGCCTGGGAGACTTCTCCACTGTGAAAACTGAAGGCTGCACCGACTCCCATCATGACGGCTTGTAAATTGCCTTGTTGTCGAGCCATCCACGCTTCTTGCTTGGGACATCCCAAACCGACAAAGACTATCCTCGCTCCACTATTATGGATAATTTCACGAATATTCGCTTCTTCCTCGCTATTTAAGAGCCGAAACGGAGGGGCATAACTTCCCGCGATCGCTAACGTCGGAAATTGCTGTAATAAGAATTGGGTTAATTGGGACAACATCCCTTCAGTACCACCATAAAAAAAGACGGGAATTTGTTTTTCGGCTGCGCGTTGACAGCAAGCTAACATTAAGTCTGGCCCATAAACCCGCGTTTGTTTTACGATCCCTAACCAGCGTAATCCCCAGACTAAGGGCATTCCATCGGGAGTAATTAAGGCAGCCGTGTTAATAATTTTTTGATAGGCATCATTCCAATAAGCACTCATCACTAAATGCACATTAGCGGCAACCACATAACAGGATTGGTTTTGATTGATCCACTCTTCAATGCGATCGCAAGCATCGGCATAACTCGTCGCATCTACACGGGTTTTCAAAATATATCGATGGTTAAGCTCAGGTAACACCCAGTTTTAGGAGGCTAATTCAAATCTTATGTGTGACGTTGGTTCCAGCATATCGCAGATTCAGGAGCCTCTCCCTGAAGTTTGAACAAGGCTTTATAAAGCGACAACCTAACGTTTAACAGCATGCTTTGACCGATATTGACATCAAAAATTGATGAGCGATCGCCCAAACCCATCTACGAAAAAAAACTCCTGGTCGTCTGTCCATGTTTCGACTCCAAGAGTTTTTATTACTCCTCACACACAATCGTGAGTATAACGTAATTTGAATGCAATTGTTAGGCTTCATCACAAAATTCGGCAATATATTATTGTCTTAGGATTATTGTTAAGAATTCATGACTGACAATGGGCGCGATGTTAGCAAGATCCTTAACGCTTGAAAAACCAAGTGTTTTATATCAAGAAATCATGACATAGCGATCCCAAAAAGCTTATTAAATCGTTGTAGTCGATCAGATTGATCGCAGAAAGCCTTGACGGATCAAGGATGGATTAGGTTACATAAGATTAAGCAAATGATCCCCACCTTCGGCGATCGCCTAGCACCTTACATAAACATAAGGAAAGTTAAAAGACAGTTTAATTTACCGTCGAGGTATCTACCCATTCAACTGATCTGAAGCTCGACTAGGAGTAGTTCTAAACGATTGGAGAGTTTATCTCATGACCCAAGAACGTCCCCCATTAGATGAGATGACGCTGCGACAACTGCGAAGGGTTGCTAGCGAATACAACATCTCCCGCTATAGTCGGATGCGAAAAACCCAATTATTAGCATCTATTCAACAAGCTATTGAAACTCAAGTTAATAATCCTTTTTTAATCAGTCCCCAGGAGGAGCAATTAGTGGAAGCATCGAAGTTTGAACTCGGTCAAGATGATAAAATTGGCGGCCCCATCACGTCGGTGGATGAAGCGTTAGGCGATTTACCTGGCGGTTATGGCGAAAGCCGCATTGTTTTGTTACCTCGTGATCCCCAATGGGCCTATGCTTACTGGGATCTGCCCAATGAGCACAAAGAAGAACTCCGTCGCCAAGGTGGCCAGCAATTAGCCTTACGGCTCTACGATGTTACCGATCTTTCAGAATTCCAAAGCCCCCACAGCGTTCAAGAATATCTCTGTGATGAGTTAGCCCGTGAGTGGTACTTACCCATTCCCGTCAGCGATCGCGATTATGCCGTTGATATCGGTTATCGCACCTTTGATGGTCGTTGGTTAGTCCTCGCCCGTTCTGCTGCTATCCGCATTCCCCCTGTTTACCCCTCCGATTGGGTTGAAGATATCTTTGTCACCGTTAACTGGGATGAAGACTTAGCCGGCCGTACCGTTTACGAACTCATTCCCCCCAGCAAGCGTCCCATCGGTGCCCCCAATGCCATCTACGATCAAATCTTTGGGATGGCCCAAGGGGTGGAAGCACAACGGGTTGCAGGTTCTCTCTACGGCTCCATGCAGCAAGTTCCTTCTTCAGTTGGCCCCGAACAAGCGATCAGTTCCTACGTTTTCCCCTCTGGTGTGGGGATGTGGGCGGTTCCCAACGTGTCAGGCTTAACCATGTCTGGCATCGGTTTAACGGCTTCAGGAATTGGCATGGGTGCGTCCGAATCCTTGGTACGTCAGCGTCAGTTCTGGTTAGTGGCCGATGCTGAGTTGATTGTCTATGGGGCAACCGAACCCGATGCAACCGTAACCATTGGTGGTCGTCCGATTAAACTCAATCCCGATGGAACCTTCCGCTTCCAGATGTCCTTCCAAGATGGCTTAATTGACTATCCCATCATGGCAGTAGCCGTAGACGGTGAACAAACCCGCAATATCCACATGAAGTTTACCCGTGAAACGCCTTCTCGCAATACCAATACCAAAGAAGAGGCAGTTCCAGAGTTCTTCTAAATTGGGATTTTAGTAAATTAAATTTTAAGTTTGCCAACTCAATAAGTCCTCGATACGCGATCGGGGGCTTTTTTTTCTTTAAGGAACAATTAAAACAGGACAGGGCGACAGATTAATCACGCGAGTTGTCACGCTTTCATTAACCCCTTCCACCGTTAGCCCCAAACCGCGACACCCCATCACAATTAAATCCGCCCCAATTTCATCGGCCACATCACAGATGGTAAACGACGGCATCCCTTCCCGTTCAACCATATCGGCATTAATCCCTTGCTGCGCGAACAGAGCTTGAGCTGCTTGTAAGAGTTTTTCTACCTCTTCAGGAGAAGTCATCACGGGAGAAGAGGGCTGTTCAGGGGCAGGTGTAGCGTCAGGCGATGCTTTTTCAACAACAGAAAGTAAAAAGAGGCGACTATTGTAAGTTTTGACTAAGTTTGCCACCATCTGGGCCGCTTCACGGGCTTCTCGGCTTTGGTCAATGGGAAATAAAATCGTTTTAAACATAAAATTTACCTCTATCTTCTTCTACTCATACTGTGATTAGGAGTGGAATGACAACGAAATGATATAAAAATTTTTAGTTGACCTTTGTGTTAGTCATTGTCGGAAGGTGCATAGGCTGATTTAATTTTGGGTAGGACTATAAATGCAGTAGGAGGAATTGGCCGTGCCCAAGAAAAGTGTAGCAAATCTGTCAGAAGCTGATGTTGCTGGAAAGCGTGTGTTTGTACGAGTTGATTTTAATGTGCCCTTGGATGATGCGGGAGCCATTACTGACGATACTCGGATTCGTGCGGCATTGCCAACCATTCAGGATTTAACCTCTAAAGGTGCAAAAGTTATTCTCGCCAGCCATTTTGGCCGTCCCAAAGGAGAAAGCTTTGTTGAGCGGGTCAAAGATAAATTACGTTTAACCCCTGTCGCGGCTCGTTTATCCCAATTATTAGGTAAGCCGGTTGCTAAGCCGGATGATTGTATTGGGGCTGAGGTAGAAGCGGCGGTTGCAGCTCTCAATAATGGCGATGTCCTGTTATTGGAAAACGTGCGTTTCCATCCCGGTGAAGAAAAAAATGATCCTGAATTTACTCAAAAATTAGCGGCTTTAGCCGATTTATACGTTAATGATGCTTTTGGTACGGCTCACCGTGCCCATGCTTCCACCGAAGGGGTAACGAAATATCTCAGTCCCTCGGTAGCTGGTTTCTTAATTGAAAAAGAACTGCAATATCTCCAAAGCGCGATCGAAGAACCCAAACGTCCTTTGGCTGCCATTATTGGGGGATCAAAAGTTTCTAGCAAAATCGGTGTGATTGAAACCCTTTTAGAAAAATGTGACAAATTGATCATCGGTGGCGGCATGATCTTCACCTTTTATAAAGCTCGCGGTTTAAAAGTAGGTTCCTCTTTAGTCGAAGACGATAAATTGGAATTAGCCAAAACCTTGGAAGCCAAAGCCAAAGAAAAAGGTGTTCAACTGCTATTACCGACCGATGTGGTCGTTGCGGATAAATTTGCTTCCGATGCGAATTCCCAAACCGTTAGTATCAATGATATTCCCGATGGTTGGATGGGCTTAGATATTGGGCCTGATTCTATCAAGGTTTTCCAAGAAGCTTTGGCGGATGTCAAGACTGTCATTTGGAATGGCCCGATGGGGGTATTTGAATTTGATAAGTTTGCGGCGGGAACCGAAGCGATCGCGCACACATTAGCGGGATTAACAGGAACAGGCACGACAACTATTATCGGTGGTGGTGACTCCGTTGCTGCGGTTGAAAAAGTCGGTGTCGCTGAAAAAATGAGCCATATCTCGACAGGTGGTGGTGCAAGCCTGGAATTACTGGAAGGTAAGGTTTTACCAGGGATTGCTGCATTGAATGATGCTTAATTCTCGTTTTTAAGCGTTTTTAAATCAAAAATTTCATTTTTGGGGTGGGCAATAGGTTCACCCTTTTTTCTTTAGACCATCTTCTAGCCGATAGCCCCTGACTTCATTAAAGAAATTCAAGCAGTTAAAAATATTAGAATTGGGTAGCATTATGAATAAAATTGAAAAACGATGAGCAACCGAGGAATGGCAGCCTATGTCGGTCTACCATAAAGAAACTTAAACTGAAATGAGATTTTTCTCAGAAGTAGCAACAGGAGCCGTTAAAGCTTCTTCTAACGCTGCTTTACCCAATCGCTGTTCTAAAATCTTCATCACTTCGCGGCCAAAATCATTAGGGTTTTGGTTCCAGGCTTGTAAACAAATTTCCCCAAAGAACGAACCGAGCGGTTCAGGGTTCCACAGCAGTTTTTTGGCATTCCAAGGCATTAAACTCATGGGATTATACCCTGGTTTTAAAATCTCTTCTTTAAAGGCATATTCTTCCAAAATGGTATGGGGTTGAAGACCAATAAAGAAGATGGCAGGTTCAACTTTTTCCACTCCAAAGATATTTTCTAATTCCCGATGGTAAGCGATCGTTTGGCGGATAGTCTCAACGGTTTCATCGATGACATTAAAAGAATAATTGACCGAAACCGTATCTTCAAACCCTGCTGCCTTTAAATCTCGACAATTTTGTAAAACATTCTTGAGGTTATAGCCCATCCGCATTTTACGAATTAATTCCTGGGAACCACTTGTAATCCCGATCTCAAAGTAATTCATCCCCGTTTTCACCATCAATTCGCAAAGATAGGGCGTTAAATTATCGGCTCGAATGTAGGCAGCCCAGTGAATATCCCTCATGCCAGAGGCTTGAATTTTTTCAAGTAGTTCAACGACATCATCAATGAATTTTTTCGCAGGGATAAACTGAGCATCGGTAAACCAAAAATTCCGAATTCCTCGGTCATAGAGTTGGCGCATTTCGGCAATAACTTCATCGGCGGGATTGATGCGAACTTGTTTGCCTTCCACAACGGTATAGATGCAGTAACAACAATTATGGGGACAGCCGCGTTTGGTTTGAACGCCAATATAAAAGTCGTTTTCCTGTAAATAGTAGTCAAATTCTGACCAAATCGTACTGATGTAATCGTAGTTGCAAGCCGTTTTTTCTAAGGGAGTCGGCTGCTCATGGATTAAGCGGGGACGGGGATCGGTTTCTCCTACGACATAACAGCGTTCATCCCGAAATTCTTGGCCTTTGAGTAGTTTTTCTAGTAGGGTTTCGCCTTCTCCCACCGAGACAATGGTGCCTTGGGGCAATTGGGTCTTAAGTTGTTCATAAAAAACGCTGACTGCACCACCCCCAATGACTAAACGGGCATCAGGGTGATACTTTTTAGCTCGGTTCAAGCCTCGTTTAATTAAGCCAATATTTTGCCAGAGTTCGCTGTAATAGGCAGTAGTGACTTTTAACCCCCCTAATGCACCTCTGAGTTTGATGAAGGGATTTTTGGCATAGTAAAATTCAAAGGCATTTTGGAGGGGATTGCCACCTCGTCCCCCAACGGGAGCGTAAATTTGAATATCACGCCAAGAGAAAACTAGTAGGGTCGGCTGAAAATCATCAATACAGTGATCTAAAGATTTTTTAAAGTCTAGGGGCGGAACCGTTCCTAAATCAAAGATTTTTTGTTCAATATCGGGAAATTGTTTGTGGACATGATCAGACAAATAAACAACGCCAATGGGAAAAATCGGGTTACAAGGAAGGCGGACGTAGAGAATTCGCTGAGTCATAGGAGCGTGTAAGAAGAAGGTCGATGGTGTTATTGCAAGCAACAATCAAAACAGACTGGGAAAATTTGGCCGATGGCGATCGCCGAAGAACGGGTCGCTACTTCGTAAAGAAGTCATTAATAATTTTAATATAACTTAATGTTTTCTGGGTCGAGGAATTTTGAGAGAATTCAATCCTGCCCGAATAGTTCTAATTTGCCCAAACTATCACAATGGGACAGAAAAAAAGGAAAGGGGCTTATAAATTACGAATAACTGAAAAAATAGTTTTTGTAAGCAAAACTACAAAGCAATAATCACCAATTCTGTACTTAAGGGGAGCAAAGAAATTGATTGTAATTATCTTTACAGCAAATGGGGATCAACGAGTGCTAGCTTATAGGGAACATGACAAACTGATTTAATATTTTCAGAAATACTATGGCTCAGATCCTCGATCCTATTCCAGATGGACACCAGAGCATTCTTCTCTGCTGCTATGTAAACGCAACGAACCACATTCAAATCGCTCGAATTACGAATATTGCTAATTGGTACTTTGAGCGGGTTGTTTTTCCGGGTCAACGGCTGGTTTTTGAAGCTTTACCCCAAGCGCAGCTAGAAATCCATACGGGAATGATGGCTAGTTCCATTTTATCAGACACGATTCCCTGTGAACGACTCTGCATTAGTGATGAAATGGATGATGATTTCGATGACGATGATTTTAAGCCAACCTCGACTCTCCCCGCAATAGAGCCGCATCTGGTGGCTCCGAAGGTTGAAGCCGCACCTTTTGCGTTAAATGAAGGATATTCTTTGTCTTTAATGCCTATTTTTGCTTGATTTAAGGATTTGATTTTCTTAGCTATCAATTGACGCGATCGCGGGTTGTCTGGAAAAGGGCAACCTTTTTTATGGCTTCGTTAACGATTGTTAAGATCGATTAGGCTTTAAATCCCTCGACCTTGCTGATTAAACTCTGCGACGGTTTGTTCTGACAGTTCTTGGGTTGTCATGCTATTTAAGATTTCTAGGGGAATGGTTAGATGATTCGCTCCTGCGATCAGGGCATTTGCCGCTTCTTCCGGTGTTTTCAAGCTAGCAGCGAGGATTTCGGTGGAACTTCCCGCTAGGACTTGGGCCATATCTCGTACTAATTTCAGCCCATCCCCTAATAAACGGGTTGCTCGATTGACATAGGCGATCGCGTATTTGGCTCCGGCTTCTTTGGCGATCGCGGCCTGGGCAGGACTATAGATAGCGGTCACCGAACAGGGAATCTTATCCGATAAATAGGCCACCACTTGGAAACCGATGGGCGTAGCCGGAATTTTTAGAACCGTTTTTTCCCCGATGAGGGCATAGGCTTTGCGGGCTTCTTTGACCATGCCGGCATAATCCGTTGACATTAATTGATAATAAAGCTCCCCTGGGCTGAGTTGGGCTAATTGTTGTAGGGTTTCTTCCGGCGACAAGGGACTTTTGGCGAGCAAGCTTGGATTGGTCGTAATTCCTTTGACCCAGCCCCAGTTTTGGGCAACTTTTGCATCTTCAATTAAGGCAGAATCGAGATAAATCATGCACGCTCAACCGCATTTCGTTTGTTTTAGTGTATCAGTCCTTAGAGAAATCCGTTACAATTTCAGTTGATCTGTACTGACTGAGACTATGACTGCCCCGATCCTGGATGTTCGTAATTTACAAGTGGAATTTGTCAGGGAAGGAAAAGGTGTTTCGACGATTGCGGTAGATAGGATTAATTTTGAACTGCAACGGGGGCAAATTCTCGGCATTGTGGGGGAATCGGGATCGGGAAAGTCGGTTACGTCCTTAGCAATTATGGGGCTATTGCCGTCATCGGGTCGGCTTTCTAATGAAAGTGAAATTAATTTCTACCGTGAATCTGGCGATCGCGTGAATTTAGTGACCTTAAATGAAGAAGCCAGGCGACAATATCGTGGCGGAAAAATTGCCATGATTTTCCAAGAACCCATGAGTTCTCTCAATCCCGTTTATACCATTGGGTTCCAAATCATCGAAGCGATTCAACTCCATCAAAACGTTACGCCTGAGCAAGCCACTCAGCAAGCGATCGCGCTTTTACAAGAAGTCCGAGTCTTACCCAGCGATGAAACCCTAGAAGCCATCTTTTTAAGTCAACATTCGGCTGACACACTCCGACGAGACGGATCGGTTACAGAGCAAATTAATCGTTATATTAAACAGCGCAAACAGGAATTTTTAAAACGCTATCCCCACGAACTCTCCGGCGGTCAACTGCAACGAGTGATGATCGCGATCGCCATTTCCTGTAATCCCAGTTTATTAATTGCCGACGAACCCACAACGGCCTTAGATGTCACCGTTCAAGCCGAAATTTTGAGACTCTTGCGGGATCTGTGCAAAATTCATCGCAACATGTCTATGATCTTCATTTCCCATGACTTAGGGGTAATTAATGAAATTGCTGATAAAGTCGCCGTCATGTACCAAGGAAAAATCGTGGAGCAAGGCACCAAAGAGCAGGTTTTATATAGCCCCCAGCATCCCTACACCAAAGGGCTACTCGCCTGTCGTCCCCGTTTATCTCCCCAGCTAGCCCAACTTCCCACCGTCGCCGATTTTCTTAACACCGACCAGGAAGCCAAACGCTATGCGGTCATCACTCCCGAAGCAGAACAAGCTCGCCTAAAACGTTTATCCCAACAGCAACCTTTACTATCCGTCAGTAATTTAACCGTTGAATTTGTCAAATCAGGATTCTTTGGGAAACGGGATGGGTTTAAGGCCGTTGATAATATTAATTTTCAAGTCTTTCCAGGGGAAACCTTGGGCCTAGTAGGAGAATCAGGCTGCGGGAAATCTACCTTGGCCAGAACTCTATTACGGCTCATTCCGGCTCAACAAGGAGAAATTATTTTTGGTGAGGAAATCATTTCCAAGCTCAAAGCAGGGGATCAAAAATTGCGAAATCTCCGCCGAGAAATGCAGATTATTTTCCAAAATCCCTACAATTCCCTCAATCCCCGGATTAGTATTGGCCAAGCCATTTTAGAGCCAATGGTCATTCATCAAACGGGGGGCAATGACCGTAAGCGTAAAGAACGGGTTGCCTACCTGCTAGAACGGGTGGGACTCAATCCCAATGGGTTTAATCGCTATCCCCATGAACTCTCCGGCGGTCAACGGCAACGGGTTTGTGTGGCCAGAGCCTTAGCCCTAAATCCCCGTTTTATTATCTGTGATGAATCGGTATCCGCCTTAGACGTATCGGTGCAAGCTCAAGTGTTAAACCTACTCAAGGATTTACAGCAGGAGTTTCAATTAACCTATATTTTCATTTCCCATGATCTTAGTGTGGTGCGTTTTATGAGCGATCGCATCATGGTGATGAATAAAGGAAAACTCGCTGAAGCGATCGATTCGGCCCAAGCCATTATCAACCATCCCAAAAGTGACTACACCCAAAAACTCATTCATTCCATTCCCCAATTTCCTGAGGATATGCAGTGGTTAAATGAACACAGTTCAGAAATTGCTTCTTAAAGCAAATGATTTTCAAAGAATATTTGATACAATTTGCAACTTAATAGGGCCTTGTTATGGGCTAGGCGAATGAATCCTAAACTTTCTAATTGATAGGCTTCAGTAGAGTCTAAGGGTAAACGATGGGGATTAATCAAAAATTCTTGAAAAGTGTTCAGTAATCTCTTATTCCGTTGCAAAATCAATAACTGGCTTTGTAAATAATCTTGATAAATTTCAAACACTTTAACCGAAACCTGTTCAACTTCTACTAACGATAATTGCTCACTCACAAAATAATAGAACAGCAACCGAATGAGATAGGGGTGTCCTCCCACTAAATCAAAAATAACTCTAGCCTTTTTTTGCCCCTTTTCTCCCATCCAGTCTAATTCATACCGATTGGCTAGATCTTGGATTTGCGCCAGATTCAAGGGGGGGATTTCTAAGGGTAAGCCCACATTAAAAGGCGATTGATGGGGGTCTAGAGGAATAAAATTTTTAATGGAATTGACAATAATTAACCGCAGTTTTTCCCAAATCGGGCGTTGTTTAGATTGTTCATGCCAGAATCGGAGTAAGGAAGAAAATTCATGCACGATCGCGTTCTGGTTAAAAATCCGGTTGAATTCATTAAACGCTAAAATAAGGGGCTGATTGATAGCGGCTAAAAGATAATTTTGGAAATATTCCGTACAATTCATCTTGCTGCCTAACAGATCGTCCCAGTAGTCATCAATCCGGTGGGGAATTTCCAACTGACGGCTGACATTGACGCAAAACCAACGCAAAAACTTATCAAGATCGTGAAAAATGATGTCATCAACAACTTTTAGGTCAATAACCACTGTGAAATAGTTGGCTTGTTGCGCTTTCTCTAAAATCCGAATTAACAGGGAGCTTTTTCCCATTTTGATCGGAGAATGAATACAGGTCACACTGCCAGGCTTATGAATTTCGGCATAGGCGGAAAGCTCTAGCGGGGGGCGTTCAATATAAAAAGGAGAATCCGCTGGAATAGGACTTCCTGGAAATTCAAACAGTCCCCGTTGGTGGTGAATGCCATATTGGAGAAAGCGTTCATAATTGGATAAAAAGATTTCGGGTTCTTGTTTAGAAAAAATGAAGCGAAAATTATTTTTGGTAATGGCTTCTCCGTAGAGTTCAGACAAATCATGCCATAGCTCAGCGGCCATATTTTTAATATAGGCTTCTTGATAATGCAACTTTTGGGCAATTTGGGCATAGGTTAAGCCTCGCCAAGCTCCCCGCAAAATATGCTTTTTTAGAGGAGTCAGCACAAAATTTTGTCTAGAGTTGATTAAATCAATTAAGTCTTCAATCCCCATTTTTCTATTCTCTACGATGAATTTGAAAGGATAAATCTAGAATCCCGATCCGATCTGACTCACTGATTTTCCAGATCTCAAAATGTCGCTCACTCATATTTTTAAAACAACATCAATGAGTAAACCCCGTTCATCAACCTAGTTTTTAATATAGGAAACTGAATAACAAAAAGCGGTAAACAGCATGGTTACGTGTTTTATCTGTAACCCGTTTCAATGTGGTTTGGCTTAGAAAACGATAGCCTAAAATGGATACGGTAATATTTTACAACTGCTTCCCAATAGGGATGGTCATCTTTTTATGGACAAAGAGGTGACTTTAAATTGTTGAAATAAAATCGTTTTTGTGCTAAGAGCAATGATTGCGATCGCGGTTAATGCCGGAACTGTAGGAGGTCATGAGGAAGACTAATCAGGGAAATAACGGAAATAAATCGCCGAGGAAAAACTAGCCCGTCCCGCTTTCTCCTATAATAGAAAGTTGCTTTTCATTACGTCCTGTCCTTAGAGCCTGCTGGAGAAATCACTATGCCCCAAGCCGTTGGTGTTATTCAAACTTTGGGATTTCCTGCTGTCCTCGCGGCGGCTGATGCAATGGTCAAAGGCGGACGAGTAACCCTGGTTTATTACGATTTAGCAGAACGGGGAGAATTTTTGGTGGCAGTACGGGGGCCGGTTTCGGAGGTTAAATTAGCCGTTGAAATGGGACTCAAGGCCGTTGATAGTACACCAGGGGGCGAACTGGTAAGTCACTATATTGTCCCCAATCCCCCCGAAAATGTTCTTGCCGTATTACCCCTTGAATATACGGAGAAAGTTGCTCGTTTTCGGAGTTGAGCGTTCTGGTCGTTTGTCCCCGATTATCCTATAGTGACACTGGGGCAAAGATTGACGCATTTTTTCCTCAAATCTGCGTCTTAAACTTAATTTTTATTTTAGTTATTCATCATAATAGTTAGGAGAATTTACCATGCCATCTCAATCCGCTGTCGGTTCTATCGAAACTAAAGGCTTTCCGGGTATTTTAGCGGCGGCTGATGCAATGGTTAAAGCAGGCAGAATTACCATTGTTAGTTATCTTCGGGCAGGAAGTGCCCGTTTTACCTTGAATATTCGGGGTGATGTTCAGGAAGTTAAAACAGCAATGGCAGCAGGGATTGAGGCTGTTAATCGGACAGAAGGTGCAGTGGTAGAAACCTGGGTTATTATTCCTCGTCCCCACGAAAATGTTGGTACGGTATTGCCCATTGATTATAGCGATGATGTGGAAATTTTCCGGGCCGCGGCTGAAGGCTTAGTTCCGAATCGTTAGATGTGATCCAAAGATTTTGACACAAGCTTGGTTAGACCAACTCAAAACCCAACGCGCGATCGCGGTTTTACGGACTCAGGATTTAGCGATTGGCCGTAACCTAGCCCATGCAGTAGTGGCTGGGGGAATGCGGCTAGTGGAAATCACCTGGAATAGCGTTGAACCGGATAGATTGATTGCAGAATTACGGGAAACCTTTCCTGATTGTTGGATTGGCACAGGAACTGTGTTAACCGTCGCCGATTTAAAGGCCGCGATCGCCTGTGGTTGTCAGTTTTGTTTTACCCCTCACTTGAATCCCCCATTAATCGAAACCGCCGTCAAAGCGGGGATTCCCATCATTCCAGGGGCGTTAACTCCCACCGAAATCGTTACTGCCTGGCAAGCAGGAGCCAGTGCCGTTAAGGTTTTTCCGGTTCAAGCAGTCGGCGGAGTGGACTATATCAAAGCCTTGCAAGGGCCCTTAGGGACTATCCCCTTAATTCCCACAGGGGGCGTAACCTTAGAGAATGCCAAAGCCTTTATCCAAGCTGGCGCGATCGCGGTAGGACTATCCGGCCAACTTTTCCCCCCCCAACTTGTCCAAACCGCAGATTGGTCAGGGATTCAACAACGGGTCGCCGCTTTATACCAACAGCTACACGCTTAGTCACTATTCCGAAAACATCAAATGATAATCCAAGGCTTGGGCTAAATCATAATTTTCATCTAAGTTGTCATCGCCCAAACAAAACGCCTGTAAATTTCCTTCAATAGAAATCGTGGATTCACTAAAAAAGAGTGTTTGTTCTTTCGCTTGATTTTTGTGATGAGGGGATGCGGGTAGAATCAATTCTTCTTGAGTTCGTTGAGCGGTCGTATTTTTGAGTTGCTTAACCGTACTGTGGGCTTTATTTCTGGAAGAAGCCGTTGGGGAAGTCATTTGTTTCGGCTGGAAATCAGAACATGCCTTTGCTTGGGGCACCAAATTTTCTAAGAAATAATCGACAGTTTGCTGTTTGACCCAACCTTTCATGACGGCTAAAGCCCCAAAACGAACTCCCAATTGTTTTTGCTCTAGCAAAATTTGTTGAATTTGTTCCTCGTTCAACAGGGCGGCTGATTGTAGGTAATGGCCGAGGGGCTGAATATAGGACGCAAGCACGATGGTCGGCCAAGTTTCGGCGAAAAAATCGGCTGTTTCCTGCTGAATCCAACCGTGTAGTGCCAAAATTTCTCCTAACGGCAAACGATAATATTGTTGATCCTGTAAAGCAACTTCAATTTGAGAGGGAGTAATTAGGCCCGCTTCCCACAAAATTGAACCAAGTAGTTTAGGCGAAAATCGTTGGGGCATAGATCAAATGGATAATTCAGTAATGAAACTTGATAAATTCTTAATCGATTTTTAAGATTTTTAAATACCGTCTAAACCTGAACAGACACTTAACAGGCTCAATATGCTGGGAGTGAGTAGCCGTAAAATTAATAAATAGTTACTATTACTTTTTGGATATCTGACATCATACCTTAACTTTTCCATGATTTTTCATTGCTTTTAAAATTCTTACGAAAAATCAGACTTTTTTCCGACTTTAACCAAACAATCCAAGGTTGAGTGGACGACAATGGGGATGATCATGAAGGGAGGATGCGATCGCGCCGGTTAATCCGAAGCAACTTCTAACCCTAGAGACAGGAGTTATCGCCAAAAGCGTCTTGAATTTTGAGTCTGTAAAGATTTATGATCAAAATCAGTAACAATCTTGTCAACAATGAGGAATTATGGCTTTAGCAGTCGGAAACGTTGCGCCTAACTTTACAACCGTCGATGATGAGGGCCAAACCGTCTCATTATCTGATTTTGCAGGTAAAACCGTTGTTTTATACTTTTACCCGAAAGATGATACACCAGGTTGCACCGTCGAAGCGCAAGGATTTCGGGATAATCATACCGAATACCAAGGCAAAGATATCGTTGTCTTGGGGGTTAGCAAAGATGATCAAGCGTCCCATAAAAAATTCAAAGAAAAATATGGTTTACCTTTTCAGTTGCTAGTAGATACCGATGGCGCGATTACCCAGGCCTACGATGTGGATGGGGGCGGTTACTCTAAACGGGTCACTTACATCATCGATAGCACAGGCAAAATTAGCTACGTTGATGAGCAAGTTAAAACGGCAACCCATGCTCAAGATATTTTAGCGGTTGTCAGCTAAGGCTTTGAAACCTATTTCAAAAATATTTCCAAGAGGAGACGAATGGGGTCTCCTTTTTTTGGGTTATGCTGCTTCTACTCTTCTTTTTTCGCAGCAGGGGGCGCAGGAAGGGAAGAGTTACCGCTACTAGCGGATGAAGAGGACGGGGCATTACTACGGCGACTGGAACGACGAGCAGAACGGCGGGATACGGAGGAATTGCCTTGGGCGGTTTCTTCACTTGTGCGTCTTGAGCGTCTACGTCGGGAACGACGGGTTTCTGTCGGTTGCTCCCTATCCCTGTCTGTTCGTTGATTATTATCTGTATTGGTATTACTTAACGAACGACGACGGCGGCGACGACGGGGTTGAGTGGTTCCATCGCTGGGAGAGTTGGTAATCGCATTTCTTCCTTGAACCGCAGCAGGCGCGATCGCTAATACCTTAAGCCCTTTTGATCGCAAGGGTTCGGCTTTAATGGTGGGTTTGCGGCCTTCTATTTTCTTCGGTAAAGCGGGGAAATATTGAACGGGCATTCCTTTTACCGCATCGACCATAACCTGTTGCCAAATCATGGCGGCGGTTGTACTGGCTCCTTTGGTTGGGGCATTATTGCCATTACCGAGCCATACCCCCGTGACGAGTTGGGGAATATAGCCAATAAACCACAAATCTCTGGCTTTATCGGAGGTTCCGGTTTTGCCTGCAACTTGGCGATCGCCCAATTGGGCTGGACGACCCGTTCCCGATGTGACAACCGTTCGCATCATTGAAGTCATGATGGCATTACTGTCTGGATCGAGGGCCCGATTAGTTTTCACTTCCGTTTTGTAGAGAACTTTTCCTTGTCGGTCGAGAATTTGGGTGATGGCATAGGGTTTGACATGAACCCCGTTATTGGCGAATGTCCCATAGGCACTGGTCATTTCTAGGGGAGTCATTTCCCAGGCTCCTAATGCCAGAGAGTAGGTCGGCTCTAGTTTAGATTCAATGCCCATTTGTCGGGCTAGTTTGATCACCGGATTCCAACCCACATCGAGCAACAAGCGTACCGCTACCACGTTGACAGAACTGGCTAATGCCTGACGTAAAGACATTGCTCCCCCTGTATAGGTATCCCCATAATTTTCGGGGGTGTAACCATTAATGGTAAAGGGAACATTGGGATAGGTTTTATTGGGAGAAATTCCCGCCGCGATCGCCGTTGCATAGAGAATGGGCTTAAAGGTCGAACCCGGTTGGCGTTTAGCTTGGGTAACGTGATTAAACTGAGTTTTCTTGTAATCCTTGCCCCCGACCATGGTAAAAATCGCGCCCGTTTTCGGATCGATAGTGACTAAAGCGGCTTCGCTAAAACGTTGCCATTGCCCATACTTCGCGATCGCCTGACTAACAACTTCTTCTGCGTGTTTCTGCCAGTTAGCGTTTAGCGTGGTTTCAACCGTTAACCCTCCTGCCTTAATTTGGGATTCAGGAACGTATTTGGGTAATTCTTTGAGAATGTAATCGGTAAAATAGGGAGCTTCTCGATTAAATCGTTTCAGGGGGCTAGGCTTGAGGTTTAAAGGCTCTAAAATTGCAGTCTGAGCTTGGGCACGGGTAATAAATCCCGCATCGGCCATCTTATTTAAGACTTCATTACGGCGTTTGGTGGCTAACTCTTTATTTTCTAACGGGGAATAACGACTCGGTGCCGGCACAATTCCGGCTAGGGTTGCGGCTTCTGTTAGGGTTAATTTTTCAGGAGGCTTACTAAAGTACGCATGGGCGGCATCGGCGACCCCGTAGGCTCCTGATCCCAAATAAATTAAATTTAAATATTGCTGTAAAATTTCGTCTTTTGTATAGCGGTCTTCAATTTTTTGAGCCAAACGAATTTCGCGAATTTTTCGTCCAAAGTTACGGTCTTGATTGAGAAAGACTAAACGGGCTAACTGTTGGGTAATGGTGCTTCCCCCTTCGACCACATCTCCCGCCTGGATATTGGAAAATAGGGCCCGCATAATGCCTTGGAGATCCACACCGCGATGTTCCCTAAAGCGTCGGTCTTCGCTGGCAATAAAGGCTTGACTCACTAACGGCGGAATGGCATTGGCCTTGACTTTATCGTGACTAACGGGGCCAATTTCCTGAAGGACTGTCCCATTTTTCGCTTTAATCGTCAGCGTTCCTTCTGGGGCGTAGGTCAAGACATCTTCAACAGCAACTTGCGTATTTTGTTCTAATTTATAGATTCCCCAGCCAAGCGCGATCGCCGAACTACTCACTCCGACTCCCATTCCCAAAAACAACCAAAATCGGGGATGCTGGGTAATTTGTTTAAACTTAGAAGGCTTAGAGTCCTTTGAAACCTCATTGGTAGATAGTTTTGGCAATTTTAGGGTTCTGCGCCGTTCCCGTCTTCTATTTTTTTTAGCCGGAGCAGATACACTACTGGGACTCGTGGTATCGGAATTTTGGGAGCCTGTCGTTACTGTAGCGGCTAATTCAGGCAATGTAGCCGAATTAACACTGGATTCTGTTTGATTTAAACTGGATAGGTTAGTTTCGTCGGGTTGAAGACGGGTTTCTAAACTTGGTGTGACAATAGGCTCAGCCGAAGAATTGACAGAATTAACGGGTTGAAGCTGGTCTCGTTCTAAGGCTTCCGCTACTGAATGGAGAACTTGGCTTGTTTTTTTCTTCAGGGTGTGAGTGAGTTGTTTAAACACGTTCGTTCTTATAAAAACTAAAAAATATAAAAAGATAAAATAGAGGGATTTCTAATATGCTACAAGTGAATCCCCGATTTGTCGCAACTCAAAGTGATGGAGAAATTATTGTCCAACGGATGGGGAAAGCGTTTGCTCGCTGTCTGAAATGGGGCGATCGCGATTGATTCATGATTCTGGGTATGGGTCAGTGTGTCAGGGATATAGAATAGGCTCACCGACTGTACCAAGACCAAAATAGTTTCAACTACGGCTAAGGAATTAATTTATCGATCTTGAGCCAGAAATTTTGGTAAAAAGTAGAGTAATTACAAAAGTATTCGCCAGATTTGCATGATATTGAACTTGACTAACGCTCGGTAAGAGCTTGTAATTTGTCTAACGTCGCTAATTCCACTTTGCTTGATGATAATTGTTTAAAATTTTTACATCTTTTGTCAATAAAATGCTTTCTGTAATCATTGCCTGAGCGACGATCAAGCGATCAAAGGGATCACGAGTCCAACTTAATCCCAAACCATAACCAACGATCTGATTAAAATCTTTATCACATATTCTTAAACCCAAGCGATCACCTAAATCCTGAATAATGGGATCTGCTGAAACAGAGATCCGTTCAATTTCATATAAATATTGCAACTCCAAACGGACGATTGGCGAGATATAAAGATCATGCTCGTTTAATAATGACTTTGCTAAATCGGTAAACTTTTCTATTAGCCCACCATATAGCCAAACGACAATATGCGTGTCAAGGTAGATCAAGATTAACCTCCTGCTCCCAACTGACTGAAACTAGATCATTGGGATCACCTAAGATCACATCAGGACGATGTACTAGACGTTGTAATTTGTCTCCTATTTCCACTGGAACAATTCGCAAACGTTTTCCGCCCCGCTCAATTTCTAAAGGGATTCCTGTTTTTAAAACTTCATCTAAAAGATTGTAGAGATTACCGCGTAATTCTGTTGGCGTTATACTTTTCATTCTGATTTCTCTTTAACGTACACTTCCTTAATGGTAACGTACATCCTTATTGGAGATTTTATATGATTGCCTTAAAAGAACATTTTCCGAAGTTGACTCCAGAAGAATATTTTGCATGGGAGGAACAACAATTAGAACGCCATGAATATATTGATGGTGAAGTTTATGCAATGAGTGGTGGCACGATCAATCATGGGGAAATTGCAGGAAACTTTCTGGCTCTACTGAAAGCCCATCTACGAGGAAGTGGTTGTAAAACTCTTAATTCTGATTGTCGAGTAAGTATTGTAGGTGCGACAAAGTACGTCTATCCTGATATCAGTGTGACCTGTGATGATCGGGATAAGACGACAAACCAATACGTTACCTATCCTTGTCTAATCGTTGAGGTTTTATCCCCCCATACAGAAGCCTATGACCGTGGCAAAAAATTCAAAATGTACCGCCGTAATACCAATTTGCAAGAATATGTTTTAGTCGGTGTGGACACGATTGAAATTGAACTATTCCGTAAAACTGAAATAGGTGACTGGCGGATTATCAATTATCAAGCAGGGGATAGGGTCGAGCTAAAAAGCGTTAATTTCACCTGCCAGATTGAACAAATTTATGAGGATATAGTATTTTCCACATAGCTTCAGGATGCTTAAGGCTTGGGTTGTTTGCCATCACAACGTAATTGGCCGTAAATTTAACCTTAAATAGCATAGTTGAGAAAACCCTTTGTTTCAGAAAAGAACTTAGTTTGACGGGGTTTAATATAAACAACTTGATTGAGATGTAAATTTAATTCATCAAATTGTTCGCGGCTGAGGTGAGCCATCACGGTTTGCTCATCGGGTAACACTAATTCCACTTGAATTTCCCAACCTAAATGGGTAATCCGTTTAACTTGGGCTTGGCTCGTTTCTTCATCGCTTTGGGTTTGTAGATCTAAGTCGTGGGGACGCACAAAGGTAGAAAAGGAAGCATGATAAAATTGCCCCCCTTTGATTAAAAATTGCTGAATCGAAGGGAGGCTAACTTAAAACGAATCGAATTAAGTTTAATGATTTATGTTTTCTAAAACTTCACGAATCTTTATTCACTCAGATCGGTTTCTGGGCCAGGTTCATAGGGAGACTGTTCTAAAAAGTTCGAGTAAACATAACCCGCCGCGATCGCGCCAAGAATAGGGGCAATCCAGAATAAAGGTAACTGAGCAATCAGTTCAAAATTACCACAGAAAATGGCAACTCCCGTACTTCTGGCTGGATTAACCGAAGTATTGGTGATAGGAATACTGATCAAATGAATCAGGGTTAAGCCTAAACCAATAGGAACGGGGGCAAAACCAGCAGGAGCACGTTTATCCGTCGCTCCCAAAATAATAATTAAGAAAACAAAGGTTAAAACAATTTCTGTAATGGCAGCAGCAAGCAAATTGTAACCACCCGGAGAGTGGGGACCAAATCCATTGGTGGCTAAGGGGTTAGAACCAGAAGGATCAAAGCCACTTTTGCCATTAGCGATGATTACAATGACTAGGGCTGCAACGATCGCGCCGATTACCTGAGCCACAATATAAGGGACAAGATTTTTACTGTGAAAACGTTTACCTGCAACTAAGCCGATAGAAACCGCCGGATTAAAATGTCCTCCAGAGATATGACCAAAAGCATAAGCTCCCGTTAAAACCGTTAAACCAAAGGCAAGGGAAACCCCCACTAAACCAATTCCTAAATTAACGATAGTTCGGGTTCCTTCTTCTCCGATGCTGCCTGAGAAAGTTGCGGCAAAAACGGCACTACCGCATCCCCCCAAAACTAACCAGAAAGTTCCTAAGAACTCTGCAATGTATTCTTTTTTCATAGTGAATTATGCGTTTTACTCCTCAAAAATTGACCTTCAATTTACCAAAAAATACTTCAAAAATCTAGCTTTTTTGTAATCTAGTTAGCAAAATTTATATTTTTTTAAGATTTGTTTAATTTATGAATTGCGCTGAATTAATAAGAATAAAAACATTAAAATAGAATACATTTTCATATATTTAGAGCTAACACACTATACAAATCCAGCATGATCACCCAAGGGCAAAAATGATAAATTCTGTTAATGTATTAGCTCAAATGTTATTCAATAAACGGCAAGTAGATGAGTGCTAATCCTAGAGAAATAGATTGCTTGCCTTAGTGACGGCCATTACCGTTGGCAGCTCCATTCCCATTAGTTACGAGGACGTTATTGGCTAGTTTTTCAGGAACTTCTTGCAGATGGTCGTATTCCCAGGTAAAGGTTCCGACTCCCAAGGTCAGCGATCGCAACTCGACAATTAAGTTTTGCATTTCCGACTGGGGCAATAACACTTGAATTTGATCCCAAGCTTTCCAATCGGGACGACCTTCATACCCTAAAATTTGTCCCCGATGGCCACTGACTAATTGCAAGGCTCTGGAAGTAAATTCTGACGGAATCGAGACAACTACCGAAAGGATCGGCTCAAGCAAGACAGGCTGACACTTGGGCATTCCTTCGGTCATGGCAATGCGGGCTGCTTGTTTAAAAGCTTGTTCTGAACTATCGACGTTGTGATAGGAACCATCGGTTAGGGTGACATCAATATCCACAACGGGAAAACCTAAAGGCCCATGATGCAGATATTCCCGCACGCCCATTTCAACGCCTGGAATATATTGACGAGGAACGGCTCCCCCCACAATGGTTTCGTGGAATTGGAACTCACTGCCGCGTTCTAGGGGTTTGATTTCGAGATGCACATCCCCAAAAGCTCCGTGTCCGCCGGTTTGGTGTTTATAGCGACCATGAATTTTGGTACTGCTCCGAATGGTTTCTTTGTAGGGAACCTGGGGAAGATGGGTGGTCATCGGTAGGTTATATTTACGGCGCAGTCGGTCTAAGGCGACTTTGAGGTGAATTTCCCCCTGACCCCAGAGAATAACTTCCTGCGTATCGCCGTGTTGCTCCCATTTTAAGGATGGGTCTTCTTCTAGGAGTTTTTGGATTGCCGCACTGAGTTTGACTTCATCTTTGCGGTTTTCGGGCGCGATCGCCAAGGCATAGACGGGTTCTAGAATCTCCGCTTTGGGAAGGGATTTAACGGTTTTCCCTGTGGTAGCCGTATCGCCGGTTTGGATTTTTTCTAAGCGACCAACTGCGACAATTTCCCCGACCGAGGCACTTTGTAAGGATTTTTGTTGTTGACCACAGAGCCGATATAAACCACTAATTCGGACTCCGTTAAGCGTTGCCCCATCATTCAAGGTTCCCTGCCAAACTCGTACTAAGGACAAGCGGCCGCCTTGTTGAGTGAAATAAGTTTTCAGGACTTGAATAACGGTTTCGCCACTGTCTTTGCTATCAAAGCCACGACGTTCTGCGGTAACGGTGGGGGCAGGAGCTTCTTTAATTAAGCAATCTAGCAAGGGTAATACGCCATAATCCTGTTCGGCAATGCCAAAAAAGACAGGTACGATTAAATCCGCACTGAGTTCTTGTTTAAGATCCTGAAGAATTTCTTCCTGGGAAGGTTCAATGTCTTCCATGAGTTCTTCTAACAGATGATCGTCAAAATTGGCTAAGGTTTCTAGCATTTCTTGACGGGCAAACTGTTCTTCATCTTTAAGATCGCCTGGTAAGGGAATGGGATCAGCGGGACTATTGGCGTGGTATTGGTAGGCTTGTTCGGTAACTAAGTCAATGTAACCAATTAAATGTTGTCCTTTATGGATGGGATATTGTTGGGGAACGAGGGGACGAGCGGAAACGGTTTTGAGGGCTTGCAGAACGTCCATGAAGTCGCTTTTTGCCCGATCCATTTTATTAATAAAAACCAGATGGGGAATTTCCCAATCATCTAAAAATTTAAATAAGGGCGATAGGGTTAACACTTTATCGGTATCGGCTTCACAAACAACGATCGCGGCTCCGGCTCCGACGAGGGCATTGTAGGTTTCTTGGGCAAATTCAATCGATCCAGGGCAATCGAGGAAGGTAAATTGGGTGTCTTGATAAACGGTACTAGCGGCACTCACTTCTACGCTCATTTGCCGTTCTTTTGCTTCGGGTGCATGATCACTGACGGTATTGCCGTCTTTAATACTGCCTTTGCGGGTAATGGCTCCGGTAACGAATAGCAAACTTTCGAGTAAGGTGGTTTTTCCACTACTGTAGGGGCCAGCGATCGCGACATTACGAGTATTTTCTGATAGATTTTGGCTCATAATTCTGTCAATCTTTTTTTATGTTTAATCTCTGATTTAATTCTGAGCTTAACCCATTGCTGGAGAGAGATACCTATTCTGCAATTTCTTTTAAACTAAAGGGTTTTTAATGTTAAAAAGCATGAATAAATGTAAATAAAATTATAAGAAATTTTTCAAAATTTTACGTCATCTTACGTCTTTTACCAAAAAATATTCAATTTATGAGCAATCTCAAGAATTCTCAGGATGGCATTTATAGATACACTCTATTAAGAATTTTATGTAATCAGATGCTTTCCAAGTAATCTTTTTGTTGGAAAGTTATATATGGAAATTTTGAAAACATCTCTATTTAAGCCAATATTATGCGAAATATTTCTGTATAATCGATAGTCATTAGGCAATAAATTAAGAAAATTGAGACTTAACTCGACAACAATAGTTATGAAGATTTTCATTTCGTATAGTTGGCAAGATGTACCTCTAAGAAAAGCTATAGTAGGCGAGCTTAAGAGCGTCGACAGTTTTGAAGTTTTATTTGACGCGGAACGGGTACAGCCGTCTTCACCCATACACCCAACTATTTCAGATCTACTAGACAGGTGTGATATAGTAGTCGCTATTCTTACTGCTTCAAGTTTGGCTTCAAAAGAGGTACTTGATGAGTTATCAAGAGCTAATGATAGGAGAAAGCGGATATTACCTTTTTGTGATGAATCGGTAACTTTGGATGAAATTCCACATTACTTAAGAGATATTCTTAAAATACCTTTCGCAAACTCTTCTTTTGACAACGATGTGGATGCGTTGGTTGCTTCCTTGCAAGCAATGCCGATAAATACAAGTATCACACCTAGCCCAAACTCAAAAAGTAACTTTGCACCATCAACAGTTCGTGAATTTGGAAATGTTGATTTTGTTTGGCTTCAGCGAAGTAATTTGGGGAGAGAATTACTTGAACAAGTGGTAGCTATGTGTAAAATTTTTCCCTTTTCTTGGGAAGAAGGATCTGGACAACATACTACTCCAGTTTTTATTTCGCCTAACACTTTTATTCCTGACGATTGGACACGTAATTTCCTACGCGGTCTTATTTCCTGCTCGGCTACTGCTAAAGAAGCTAAAACTATTGTAGAGATCGGTGTTGGTACAGGAATTGTTCCTATTGCACTCTCTTCAGCAGGCTTTAATTTTGATAAATACTATGGTTTTGATATAGATACCCTGGCTACCCGTGTTGCCAGCCTCAATATAGCCTTTTATCAATTAACAAATAAAGTTGCTCTTCATGGAGGTGGTTCTATCTTTGAACCAGAAAGAAACTTCGATTTGGGTACTGAATATGCAGATCTCATTATTGCGAATGTTCCTCAAGTGCCATCAATGTCTACAGGGCCCATTAGAGATCTCTTTGATTACTATCATATGCCAATTAGAACTAATGGATCTGACGAGGAAGAATGTGCTATGCAGGGTCTTTGGTTAGTGCGATCAATTCTTCAGCAATCATATTCTCGCCTACAGAGAGATGGTCGTATCATCCTGAATATAGGAGGACGACCTGGCCATGAAAATATTCATGCAATGATCGAGGAATGTGAATATGATGCAGAAATTCTTCATACTGAAATTGTTGAACAAGATCCTGAAACAGATATTTCAGCTCTAGTTCATTTTGAAAAAACCCAGAGTATTGAGTACGAATTTTATAAAGACATGAGGGCTAGAATAAAAATATCTGCGCGGCAAGCCTATAGTCGTATTTGTGAAGGGCAAAAATGTTACCATAAACTCCATGTAATTGAAGCAAAATTAAAAAAATAAATAATTTTTATGTATAATTCTAAAAACGTATTTGAAAAATTTTTCTGGATTTCTGAAGTCTTCATTTTTTTAACGAAATATCCAAAAAAATATCTTTTCGTTCAGTAAAATATTTTCCAAACATACTTTTAAACCAAACTAATAAATCAGTTTTAGGAGATTAAATGAAATTCAAAGATTTGTTTGAGAAATGGAATTTAACTGGGCTAAAAATAAAAACTCCCATCATGGATATGGAGTGGAATCCCTCAGATCCTGATAGAGATGCTGCCTGGGATCTCTACATTGAATTGCTGACTCGTGTAACCACGCAGACGCTACCAAGCGGCCATGGCTCTGAAAAAATAGCTCTAGAAAGTGTATACTCACTATTTGGACTAACTCGTCAAACTCTTAAAATGCACGGACGGTCATGTGTTGAGTTTACTAAAATTTCAATTATTGTTTTGAATCAAGTAATTCGTCCATTTACTGCGAAATGGCATAGACTGAGTGAACAGAAAGCGTTTGATGATCCTAAAAAATGTCAAGAATTTCGGTCAGAACTTGCAGCATTGCAGATTCAGCTTAGAAATTATACGAAACTTCTTGCTGAATTAGCAAATGTTGAAGACTTAACAGAAATTGAAGCTGAATAATGAGAAAAATATTTGTTAGTTACTTTCATGAATTTTTCGTAATGTAAATTACATTAACACTGCTCTCTAAGAAGAATAGGAATAAACCTAGCTTATAATTGATGAAATGCTTTATTGCAAACAAAAGGCTTGATATTTGTTCGATGTTTGGAGTCTTAAAATCTGCCGAAAAACAACGCGAAACCCAATCCAATCAAGTCCAAATTGCACTAAGTAGTCATGCAAAATAAATTACCTACTAGACAAGCCTAGAAGCTTTGCTATACAAGGATCGCTATGTATAAATAATTTTGCCGAGGTACTTAGATCTTTAACAAAAAAATTCACAGCTTTAAAAGACCTTAATTCGGAAAATATTCTGAATCTAGGATCTGCTCTTCGGTAAAAGGGCAAGTAGCGGGAAAAATTTCTGGGCTGAGTTTGGTTTCTGTTACTGCGTCGCGTTTAGCTTTTTTATAACAGTCTTCGAGCTTTGAAGTTAGATAGGGTCTAAGACTTGGGCTATCTTCTAGGACTAACTCGATCTGGTCTCTTTGTTCGTTGATGGTTTTTATCCAACTGGTGCTTTTCTTTTGGGGCTGATACTGGCATTTGAGCAGGTGCATGATTAGGACTTTGAGACGGTTAAAAATTTCTCGTTTATCACTGCGGGTCATAGCTTCTATCTCATCGATCAGGTTGTCCAAGTCAACGCTTTGGAGATCGCCCCGTTTGAGTGCGGTGATAGTTTGCTGTGTCCATAGATTAAAATCCGTATTATAAAGGGTTTGATTCATAGTTCTTTAGTCCAGACGATTCCAACATATAGACCAATGCTGAGTTGAAGACAAAACATCAGCTACTAATTCAATCATAAAAACTTAAAAACAATTGCGGGGATTTCTAAAACCTTTAATAAACGCATTAGCCCGTTGTTTTGGGGTTCCGTGATGTTGAACATCGTAATAGTGATAGTCTCCGACCATTTTGGCGGCAATCATACCTTCTTGTAAATCACCAGGCTCTAAGACCCCCACGCGATCGGTCGCCGCAAAAAACATTCCGGCAAAACAGTCCGCTTGCAGTTCTAAACGGACAACGGGGATATTACGACGAAATAAGCCTAAATGCTTTTGGACAGAGTGGCCATATTCATGGGCAACGGCATAATAGGCGGCTGCATCTCCTTGCATTTCAGCTAATTGGGTTAGGGCAGGAATATTGAGATGAATAGAGTTATTTTCGGGGCAATAGTGGGCTAGTTCAGAGGGGCCGCAGGGAGTTCGTTCTACCCGTCTGTGGGGATAAACCACAGGGTAACGGTATTTTATATTTAACTGTCGGAAAAAAGATCCCCAAAAGGTGTCTAAGGCGTTACTGACGCTCTCTAATGTTGCATAATCCCATTCTGCTCTCACAGGCGTTACGATGCCCAAACCTAACGCGATCGCGGCTAATCCCCCAAGCCAAAAATGTTTCATAATTAATATCGATTTACCGAAGCATGATAGATTTTACCCGTAAAAAATACTCAATAGTTGAAAAACTAAACACTTTTTGAAATGACCGATACTATTCACGTCCAAGGCATTCGTTGCTATGGCTATATAGGCTTGTTACCCGAAGAACAGGTGCTAGGCCAATGGTTTGAAGTAAACCTGACCCTTTGGGTCGATCTGACCACTGCGGGGAAAAGCGATCAAATCCAAGATACCGTCGATTACCGACAGGCGATCGCCCTCACCAAACAATTGATTTCTCAAGAAAAATTTGCCCTAGTCGAAAAATTGGCCCAAGCGATCGCGGATGCAGTCCTTACCATTGATTTAGTCGAACAAGTCCGAGTACAACTCATTAAGGTTTCGCCGCCCATTCCCGATTTTGGTGGGAGTATTGTAATTGACATTAAACGGGCTAAAAATAAAGAAAAGCTTAACTAATTAGGGATTATTACAAGCTGTAAAGATAGTGATACAGATTTAGGAACTGATGGGAAAATTTAAACTAAGAGCAAAGCCATTAAATCTTTAAGAAATTATGACATTCAGTGACCGAATAACGAATTAAAAATCACCTTCAAATCCAAGTTAATTCTGGAAATAACTGAGTAAAACTGCTGGTATTTCAAGAATTACTGATTATTCATTCACAGTAATTACAGAAGATTCTGAATCAAATAAACCTTAAATTAAAGGAGGAATCCTCTGATGAATCTTGATCGGAAAAACTTCTTTAAGAAAAGCTTTGCTCTAATTTTGTCGTTGCTCAGGAGATCACACACTATGTTTTGGAAAATTAGACAAATGGGAGGCGTTATTTGGCAGTATGTGAATCAGCCAGTTTTTAGCCCACGACAAGATGCCATTTGGAAACCGAGTCGCTTTTGGTACGTTTATAAAATTCAATTACTCGAAAACTGTTGGCAAATGAGCGGTTCAGAAAGTCATTCCAATTCTTGAGTCGCCTAATAGTAAGCATTCGCTGATTAGGTTTGTCAAAACATTGATTATGGCCTATGATATGAGCAGGAATATTACGCTTTAATCTATGGCTGATATTTTTGATCAGCGAATCGTTAGGAAAAAAGTCCCTTGATTCAAGCCACTCTACACCAGTTAAAAGTTTTTGAAGCTACGGCTCGTCATGGTAGCTTTACTCGTGCTGCCGAAGAACTCTTCATTACCCAGCCCACCGTCTCTAGCCAAATTAAGCAATTATCTAAGGCGGTCGGTTTGCCCCTATTTGAGCAAATTGGCAAACGTCTTTTTCTGACGGAAGCGGGTCAGGAATTATTAGCCACCTGTCAGGATATCTTCAATCGCCTAGATAATTTTGAAATGAAAATCGCGGATTTTAAGGGAACAAAACAAGGTTGCCTGAAACTTGCTGTGATTACGACGGCTAAATATTTTATTCCCCGTATCTTAGGCTCTTTCTGCCAAACCTATCCTGGGATTGATGTGTCTTTAAAGGTGACCAACCACCAACAAATCCAGCGTCGGATGCACGATAACGAAGATGATCTCTACATCGTCAGTCAGCCTCCCGAAGATTTAGATTTGACGTTCCAACCGTTTTTAGATAATCCCTTGGTGGTTATTGCCCGTCGGGATCACCCCTTAGCTGGCATTCCCCAAATTCCCATCGACAAGTTAAATGATGAAGCGTTTATCGTGCGAGAAAAGGGATCGGGAACTCGTCAAGCAGTACAGGCATTATTCAATCAATATAATGTTAAAGTTCATGTGCGCCTAGAACTCGGTAGCAATGAAGCCATTAAACAGGCGATCGCGGGCGGTATGGGGCTATCGGTGTTATCGGAACATACCTTAATTTCTGAAGGCAAACAAAGTGAACTCACCATCTTAGATGTGGAACATTTTCCGATTAAGCGACGTTGGTACGTAGCCCATTTAACAGGTAAACAGTTATCGGTGATTGCCCAAACCTTCTTAGAGTATTTATTAGAAGAAAGTCAAAAAATGCCTCTACCGTCTTCCAATCTACTCACCCTCGTTTAGCACGTTTCCGATGTTGAGCAATTTCGGTAAACCGTCCCTTAAGATTATCCTTGTTCGACACATTAGGCGTTGACTATGAAATTGATTGTTTCTCTGATTCTTACGGTCTGGATATCGTTGAGTGTAAATCTTTTGGCGTTGCAACCGGCGATCGCGGCTCCCAATCTTACTCCGATTCCCGTTACTGCGGCATTGCCCTTTTTTCAAGATATTTTTCGAGGTTCGGTTCCTCCCAATCTGGGCGTTAAAAACGATCAACTCGCGCCTTGCCCTAACTCTCCGAATTGTGTGGTTAGCCAAAATGGAGACGCTCAACACGCGATCGCGCCGATTGCCTATCAAACAACGCTAGAACAAGCGAAAACCACCTTACTCAAAGTCTTAACCGTTGTCCCCGGTACAGAAGTCGTTGAACAAACCGACCATTACATACGGGCAGAATCCACCAGTAAAATCTTTGGCTTTGTGGATGATGTGGAATTTTACTTTCCTGAAGATAACCCAATTATTCAAGTTCGTTCAGCTTCGCGGCTTGGGGATTCCGATTTAGGAGTTAATCGCAGACGAATTGAGCAAATCCGATTAGCTCTCCAAGACTTAGGGGTTTAATTGCCAACTTAAATGGCAAATCCATGATTAAACAAGGAAAAACGAGAGAGTGGGTGAGGGGATTTATCTCCTCCCTCTTGTTTTTTAGGGCAAGACTCCACTGAATGTTGAAAAATGACCGCCTCGCTCAGATTTGCGCCTTGAAAAATCGCATTATCTAGAATGGCATTCGTCAAGTTTGCCCCCTCTAAATTCGCTCCGGTTAAATTTGCGCCTCTTAGGTTCGCCCCGATTAGGTTCACATCTCGAAGATTCGCCCCCACTAAATTGGCGTGTTGGAGATTAGCCCCCTGTAAATTACTATTTCCTAATCGCGCTTGGGATAATTGAACCCCTTCTAGATTGACCCCCTGCAAATCCACATCTTTCAGAAAAGCATGACTTAGATTAACTTCATGAAAAGAAGCATTGGTAAGGTTCGCCCCGATTAAACGCGCCTCTTGTAAATTAGCCCAGTTAAAATTAACGCCCTTAAGATTAGCATCACGCAAATTCACGCGGTAAAGATTTGCCCCACAAAGATTCGCGCCTTCTAAATTGGCTGCCCGTAAATTGGTATGGGAAATGTTGGCACCACTTAATTTTGCATGGCTTAAACTTGCTTTGACTAAGAATGCACCACTCAAATTGGCTTTGGTCAAATCCGCCGCATCTAAGCACGCCTGACTTAGTTTGGCATAGGTCAGATTCGCCCAATTCAAGTTAACTTGACTGAGATTCGATTTTGTTAAAAAGGCTCGACTCAAATTCGCTCCTATCAGGTTTGATCGGGCCAAATTGACCGCAATTAACATCACCCTGGATAGGTCGGAACCCTGTAGATTAAGATGCGGAAAATCCCGTAGACCTCTTTCATAAGATCGAAGAAATTCGTTTATCTTCATAGGTTTGGCTTGCCTTGAGTCGAAATGACTCCAAAATGAGCAATCAAGAAATCGAAAAATATAAGCGGTTTGAAAGAAATAAGGAAATAATAGGAGAGAGCCGCTCTAAAACGGCAATCGGTTGTTATCTCTATCGGATTTTACTACTGAATTTTAGCTCGAAACGCTAGGAACCAAAGAGTTGTTATAAATCTTAATTTTTTATTAAGAAAGTATTTTAGGGAATTTTGTAAAAAGGAGTTACCGTAAAAATGAGGATTTTTTTGACTGATTGATTTTTGATCAATCCCGAAAAAATACGGAAATCACTGGGTTAACACGATTTCTAAGGAGGATCATCGGACTCAACCTATCAGGAATTTCAGATTGCTAAAAATTAATTAGCTTTTTGATGCCTCGTGATTAGAAACCTAAGATTTCGTCAATCCATCGTCAGATTTTTAGTATTATTTGACAATCTAAATTTTAGTGATTAGTTGGGATGAGAGGATTTATAGGCTTGACCGCAAAAGGGACAGAAGCGAAATTTTAAGGATTGGATCGGGGCATTACAACTTAAGCAGCGATCGCTAAGAGCCGAGCCACACAAAAAACAAAACCGCGATCGTCGGTCTAGCCAATAGGTTTCTGCTTCTGTACCCGGTTGCCAACACTGAAAACAGAGTTTTAAGGATTGGGTTTCCTGAACCGTAACCCCACGACAAACCGCTTCTAGGTAATCTTCCGGAATGGCTAAAATTTTTGCCAAACTGGTTTTGGTTTTACTGTTGAGCCTAACGGTTTTTCCCAGTTCAATTTTGCCAATACTTTGACTATGTAAACCTGCTCGTTCTGCTAATTCACCTTGACTCAATTTTAATTTTTTACGAAGACGACGCACGTATTCTGCTAGGGTTTCTCCCGACTGGGGAACAGTTTCATCTATCATCTTTTTTTAATTAGCTAAATCTAGTAATAGTTTTAATGTGATTTTAAAGACTTCTTATTCTATTAAAATTTTGATAATCCAAGAATCTTGAAAGATAACAGCAAAATGGGGTAAAGCCAGTTCTAGTTCCATATCTAAATCGCGATTGTGAATATCCGTAATTAATTTATAAATCAATTCAAAATTAATCCGATCTTCTTTAGTTAGGATATTAAAACTGCCATGTTGGGAATTATTTAACCGTTCAATTTCTTCTTTGCCGATTTTTCCTGTAATCGGATCTTTTCGGGCATCTCGCCACAGTTGAAACTGAATATCTTTATGATGGATCACTAATTCGTTAAAATTTTTGATGCGATTGGTAAAGGTCGAACCGTCTAGTTGAAGGAACGCGATCGCGAAACTTTGATCAGTATACTGAATGACACAATGTTCAGGAATTTTTTTTCTACCCAAACTGAGAAAATCAATGACATAACTGGATTGTGTCTTAAATGCTTCTGCAATTTCGAGAAATTTTCCTAAATCATCACTATCATTAATAATTTGTAATTTCTCATATTCTTGTTCAAATAACGGACGGTTCTGTTCAATAAAGCGATTAATTTGGCTAAATATAGAATTAGCAATAGAATTGGTAGAGTTTTGATGGGGAATTCGTGAAGAAGTCAGATCTGTTAAGGTAAATTCGGATAATAACTTACCCATTTGTTGAAATAAGCTTTGAAATTGCTGGAAATGATTTTCTAGTCTATTTATTCTAGTTTCTAAGTCAGAGACATTTTCAATATTTTCTGAAACTTTTGAAACTGAACCCAGTGAAAATTCTTGGGGTAAGGGTATTTGATGAACTTTGTAGTAATAGTAATTAGACGCACTATTGAGAATTGCGCGAATAGAGTTATGATTCAGAATAGTTTCTAGTTCAGTTGCTGTAAATAATGTTTCTAAAGAAAGCTCTACTGATTTAGCTTTAATTCGTAAAATTTCCGTTAAATATTGATCCGATGGACGTTGTAAATACAATTGATTTTGGGAAACGCGATCAATAATGGCTCCGTCAAATTTTTCCTTAAATTGTTCCCAGCGATCAGGAAACAAATTCAGAATGACTAAGCTATTAGAAACATGGGTAAAAATTTCTTTAACGGCTTCTCCAAAGGCAAACAGAAGTTGTTCATTATGCTTTAAGCCTAATACTTCTAATTGATCAAAAATAATAATTAACGGCTCATCTAATAAGGATAATTTACTAAAAACAGAAATCGCCTCTAAAGAAAAGGCTTCTTTGCTCATTTCTTCATTCCAATTATTTAAGCCAATCGCTTCGAGTTCAATCTCATTTAATTCTTCGGCTGCCAACCAACGAGTTACTAACTTTTTGAGATGGGGTTTGCTATAACTACAGTATTTGATAATGCCTTTAATAATTTGAGATGCATATCCTGCTAACCCATATTCACTCATCCACCATTCATCAGTTCGTTTTTCAATATGCCGCCAGTAATCTAATTTTTTGCCACTTCCTTCTGCACCTAATTGTTCATAAATATTTAATGGATTTTCTTTAATAATACTTAAAATATCTTGATCTTTTTGCGTTAAGGTCATCATTCCTGTGCGACTAATTAGCTTGACAAAACTCTGGGCTAAAAGAGTTTCTAATTGGGTATAACCCGTTTCAGGAATTTTTTCGACAAAAGATTCTAGAATTCGACTATAAATATGAAATAAAACCGAGTCAGCATTGTTAGGACAACGAATAAATAACAGCCGATTAACTTTGAGTAATTCTTTGGCTAATCGCATCATTAAATGGGTTTTGCCACTTCCTGGTTCTCCGATGACAACAGTTCCCCTAGATTGATGATTTTTATCCTGTTTAATATCGGTAATAATCCACTTCAGTCGTTCAAATTCGTTTTGATGAATGGGCTTAAGATCAACATGATCTTGGAAAGGATTATCAACTCGATTAGAAGCAAAAGGATTCGTCGTTAATTGGAGTTGATTCATCTTTTTCTTTTCCAAAATTTTACAATACAATTGATAAGTAAACAGAGCATCATAGCGTGCGGTATGAGCTTGTTCAGGATTAAAATATTTTCGATTGACTTTTAATCCGAGCTTCTTACTCAGATAACCTAAGGAATGGCTCGGCAAATGGGGATAATAATATTGCGCGAGTTGGACGCTACAGGTTAAGTTTAGGGCGGGTAATTTAATGCCGACTTTTGTACAACTTTGGTTGATGACCGCGAGATCGTGTTTGGCTAAATGACAGATAATTTCTTTATTGCGCGCGATCGCGAAAAACTCTAAAAGAATTTGTTTTAACGGTTTAATCGTCGGCTTAACGGTTTCTGGCGCAATCAATTCTTGAGTAAAAGCCTCATAACACAACTGACCTGTCTGATCAATTACGGCGATTTCTCGAAGATAGTCTCTTCCTTCTGTATCAACAATAATAAACTCTCTCATGGGAGCAGTTACGCCATTAATGCTCCACCACAACTTGAACCACTGCCCGCAGTACAGCCATAACAATAGTCAGCCGTTTGGACGCTTTCAATTATATCCAATTGATTTTTTGCAAGGAGTTTAGCAACCGTGATCACCTCCCCTGTAGTAGTCTTAGCAGGAATATTTTCCATCTGATTAAAATCACAATCATAAACATTTCCTAAGTAGTCTATTGACAGTTGATTTCGACACATTAAATAATCAACCGTCTCAGGATTATGATGATTAGCTAAAAAGTGTAAGTAGGGAAGATATAACGCTTTATCTTGTAAATAGTTTTTAGTTCTACCAATTGGCAAGTTCGTAATCGTAAATAAGTGGTTAAAAACAATCTTAAATTGTTCTTTTAAATATTGCTTATAATCTTGCTCTAATTGTATTTGATTAGGGGTTAAACTAAAATCGTCATTTCTGGGAACGGGTGGATTATAAACTAAGTTTAGTTGAAGTTTGGGATCATCTCCGTAACCTAATTGATTCAGTTTTTGTAAAGCTCGAATCGAGGCTTCATAGACTCCAGCCCCCCTTTGTTTATTAACATTATCAGCTAAATAACAAGGTAAGGAAGCAATAACCTGCAACTGATATTGAGCAAAATAATCGGGCAAATCTTCAAAGCCAGGTTCAAAAAAAATCGTTAAATTAGAACGAACAATGACCGTTTTATTTGCTTTTCTCGCTGATTCTACAATAGGCTTAAAATAATCATGAAGTTCTGGTGCGCCGCCTGTTAAATCGACGGTTTCAATTTGCGGAAAATGGTTAATTAGTTCAAGAATTTGTTCTCCGACATCAGCAGTGATTTCTTCGGTACGCTTAGGGCTAGCTTCGACATGGCAATGATTACAAGCTAAGTTACAGCGTTTTCCTAAATTAACTTGTAATACAGTAATTTTTTGTTTGCTTAATGTAGAATACAGCCGTTTATGAAAAGGAATAATATCTAAAGTATTACAAGCAGTCATTTTTAAATAATTAATGTTGATTGGCTAGGTAGGGATTTTTTTGAGCTTTAAATGCTTTTTTGATTAAATTTCCGAATTTTGTTGTAATATGTCAGCGTCTTGATAAGACAGTAAAAAATGTCGCACTTTTTCAATTTCTAAATCTAGTGCTTGAGCAATTTGCTCCACACTTAATCCTAAAGCTAATAATCGGGGGATAGACATTGATTTTACTTTTTCCATGCCTTCTTCTAAATCCTCTTGATAGACTTTAGTTTCTCTTAAATCGCTGAGACTAAACATAGCTTCTATTTCCTTTCTGCTGATTTTAGGTAGTTTGTAGATCAAAATGGTTTCGATCAATTCTAAAAGATTTTGTTGTGTGCGAGGTTCGTTCGTTGATAAAAAATGCTATCAGTTTTCACATTTATTGAATGGCTGAATTTTAAGAAAAGTATAACAAAAGCAGGGCGATCGCTGTTTTCACGCCATTTTAATTGATAATGAGTAATGGACAATTGACAAATTTTTGCCTGTTACACGACGAATTTTAAATTTACGCTATCGGGTATTACTATGACGGCTTCTCAGAACTTAGATCCCACGGTTTCCGAAGAAATGGGGCAACAATTGACCGCATTATCTCAGCAAGTAGCGGCTCTCACGCAACGGGTAACGGATTTAGAAAATAAGCTGCTATTAATTCCGGATATCGAGCGTTACAGTAAATTACAACAATTCCTCATGGCAGGTCAGTTTAAAGAAGCCGATCAGGAAACTACCAATATTATTTTAGAAACCGTCGGCATGAAACGGGACGAACTAGCTCCTGAAGTAATGTCTAAATTTCCTTGCAATGTATTGTTAGTCATTGACCGACTTTGGCGAATTTATAGCCAAGACCGCTTTGGTTTTAGCATCCAGTTAGAAATTTATCAAAACGGGGGAGGCAGCTTAGATACGCTCCGCACTCAAGATCGAAAAGTTATGGGGGTTTTTGCGACCCAGGTGGGTTGGTACGTGGAAGGTCAACTGCGATTTGAGGTCTATGACGAATGGGATTTTTCCGTTAATGCCCCCCGTGGTTGTTTTCCTGCCATTTGGTGGAAATCTCCCTATGGCTTAAAAATGGTGACGTTTTTCTTTATGCGACTGTTTGAGTGCGAGATTTAACCTAGATGTAACGAACTTTTTCAACTCTTTTCGCCTACTTGCGAATTCTTAAGAATTTTCTGATAAACTTCTTCGGTGTAAAGATCTTGGGGATCGTCGAGTCGGTCTAAGAAAACCAGACCATTGAGGTGATCGAGTTCGTGTTGAAAAATTCGCGCCACAAAACCCGTCAATTCCTGCTGGCGTAAATTTCCCCATTGATCGGTATATTCAACGGCGATCGCCTGATACCGAGGCACTAAACCCCGCCACCCTGTCACACTCAAACACCCTTCCCAATCTTTCACGCTTTCTGTAGAGCAGTCTAAAATGCGAGGATTAATCACCGCCGTCGGTTCCATCACAGGCGCATGGGGATAACGAGGCGTGGGACGCGAAGCCATAATAAACAAACGGTGGGATTGAAAAACTTGCGGTGCAGCGATCCCTACCCCATTGGCTTGATGCGTCGTAGCGATCAGAGAATGAATTAAGGTTTGTATTTCCTTCTGACTTACCTCTACAATAGGGTTTGCTGTTTGCGACAAAATTGAATGTCCCCATTGAGCAATTTCTAAAATTTGAGCCATAGAAATAAAATTTGTTTTATAATGACGCTTTATTCTGAATCATAGCTATTTTTGATCGGAATGTAAGGCCATTTCGCAACGGATACTATCTATCTTCTTATCCCAAAAGTCCCAGTTTAACCGTTTTATCGGTTAGCCGTTAGGAGTTCAAACATTCGTGACTATTTCTCCCCAAGACCTGTGGAATCAATCGCTAGAGAAGCTTCAGCAACAGTTGACCCGTCCAGCTTTTGAAACTTGGATTAAAACGGCGACCTTACAAACGCTAACTGATCGCTATGTCGTCATTCAGGCGGCCAATCCCTTTGTTTTAAATCATTTACAAAAGAATTATCTACCCTTAATTAGCGAGGTAATTGAAGGAATTTTAGGTTATCCCCTAGAAATTCAGTTAACGACTCCAGAATCGGAAAATATCTCTATTTTAAAGCCCATCAAGCGTCCGAATCCCCCTGAGCCGCCCTTAAAAAATCCCCAACTCAATCCTAAATATAACTTTTCCTATTTTGTGGTTGGCCCGACCAATCGCATGGCCCATGCAGCATCCTTAGCCGTTGCCGAATCCCCAGGGCGAGAATTTAATCCTTTATTTCTCTGTGGTGGTGTCGGTTTAGGGAAAACCCACCTTATGCAGGCGATCGCCTACTATCGTTTAGAAATGTATCCTGATGCCAAGGTTTTTTACGTTTCGACCGAACAATTTACCAATGATTTAATCACGGCAATTCGTCAAGATAGTATGGAAAAGTTTCGCAATCACTATCGCAAAGCAGATTTTTTATTAATTGACGATATTCAGTTTATCGAAGGAAAAGAATATACCCAGGAAGAGCTATTTCATACCTTCAACACCCTACATGAAGCCGGAAAACAGGTGGTTTTAGCCTCAGATCGCCCGCCTAAACGGATTCCCAGTTTGCAAGATCGGTTAATTTCTCGCTTTTCGATGGGCTTAATTGCAGATATCCAAGTGCCGGATTTGGAAACCCGTATGGCCATTTTGCAGAAAAAAGCCGAATACGAGAATATGCGCTTACCGAAAGAGGTGATTGAATATATTGCCTCCAATTACACCTCTAATATTCGGGAATTAGAAGGGGCCTTGATTCGCGCGATCGCCTATACCTCCATTTCAGGCGTACAAATGACCCTACAAAACATTGTGCCTGTTCTTAATCCACCTGTTGAAAAAGTCGCCGCCTCCCCCGATATTATCTTACAAACCGTAGCAGCAGCCTATCAAGTGACTATCGATGACTTAAAGGGCGTTTCTCGGCGTAAAGAGATTAGTTTAGCCCGTCAAATTGGGATGTACCTAATGCGGCAACATACGGATTTAAGTTTGCCTAGAATTGGGCAAGCCTTTGGGGGCAAGGATCACACAACGGTGATGTATAGCTGCGACAAGATTAATCAACTGCAACAAAAAAATTGGGAATTGAGCCAGACCCTTTCGGAACTCAGCGATCGCATTAATATTGCGAGTCGGAATCAAGATCTGTAAATTCCCTGAGTCATCATTGACTTAATCGGTTCAGCCACTCAAGTCCCAGTATTTATACTGAATTTATACTGAAAAACCTTGATTTTTTTAGAATTGATTTTTAATTTTTAACATCTATCTATTTATAGATCCGGCTTAATTGGGTTATAACTGACGAAGGCACTGCAAACTTGTCCTGCACTCTTTAGGGGCTTCAGTGACCTAAAATTGCTTTTTATCATAAATTATCGATGAGTAACGCCAACAAAATCGAGAATACGGGAGAAGCGTTTTCCAGTTCATCCCCTGAGCATCCGCAGTATATTGAAGCAGAATTTGTTGAATCATCCCCTTTCGATTCTCAATCGACACCTCATAGAACAAATGCGGAGGATGAGGAGTTAATGTATATTCCTTGGCATGAGGAATTTACTGAAGAATATTTACAAGCAACAGATACGATTACCTTTGATCGGGTGTTTACGAAACGAGCCAGACCCCATCGCCAACCTCAAAAAAGTGCCTTAGAACAACTCTTAACGCCCTGGGGAGTCAGTGCCGTTGCTTGCTTTGTGTTGGCCAATGGCCTATTAATTTGGAGCCAGATTTCTCCCCCGACTCCGGTTAATACCGCCGCGATCGCGCCCCAAGTATTACCCAATCCTGAACTCAATTCTTTAAACCCCATTAATCCTGCCCAATTCAATATTGCCGCTCCCGCTGCTCAAGCCCATTTAACGCCGGAGACTCTCAGCAAATTACCGTCAGATTCTGTTAAAAATCATCCTGTCGTCGCCAACTTACCCCCCATTCCCACCACGGTAGCTCCCCAGGCGATCGCGCCATCTCAAGTAACGGTTCCCCCCGAAGTCAGCAATAGTTTAGCCAATGCCATGCTGCCACCGTCGCTTCAACTGCAATATCCGCCAGCCTATGCCCCCGTTGCTGTTCCTACGGTAAATCCGACGAGTTACGCTAAGGTTAACCCGATTCCGACTCGTCCCGTTATTAGCAATCTTCAGCCCGTTAATCCACCCCAACGTTCCTTACCCACGATTGCGGTTAATCCTGCCTACAGTGCCCCCCGTTCTCTTTCCAATATTCCCTTACCGCCTCCCCCGCCTCCTCCAACGGCTTTTGTTCAACCCCCTGCTGCTCCAACGGTAACGGCTCCCACTTCCCCCCCCGCGATCGCTAACCCTGTCCCCAGTTCAACCAGTCCGATTGCCGAAATCCCTCAAACCAATACAAACAATATTCAGAGCTTGTCCGACCAAATGGCGCGTCAAATTGCCAACCAGCAAAACCAACTCCAAACCCAAACTGTCAACCCCAATCAGGAGTCATTCAATTACAAAACGCGCAAAAAATTACAAACCCTTTACAATCAAAGTCAGGGGGTATCAACCAATTCGGATGTCAGTGCGACTGAAACAACGAATTTGATTCAAGAACTCCAACGATTAAACCAGCCAGAATAATGGGTCAAACCAATGGGCTTGCTAGACCGAATCGGGCGAGTAATTCGCGCTCAAATTAATAGTCTGGGCAATGAAGCGAAAGATCCAGAACACCTGTTAGAAGAGATGACTTCGCAGATGGAATTGGAACTGATTGAAATGCGCCGTGCCCTGGCTGAAGCGATCGCGACCCATAAAAGTATGGAAAGACAACTCGCCGCCCACCGTCTTAATGCTCAAAAATGGTATGAACGCGCTCAACTCGCTGTCGATAAGGGAAACGATGCCCTTGCTAAAGAAGCTCTAAGCAATCGCCAAACTTATTTAGGTCACGCCCAAGCCATTGAAACCCATTTAACCGACCATTCCCAGTCAATCCAAAAAATTAAGCAGGAATTACAAACCTTAGAACGGAAATTTAGTGAAGTACGAGCCAAAAAAAGTTTATATTTAGCGCGCCTTAAGTCAGCCGTAGCTGCCCAGAAATTACAAGAGATTATGGGAAATTTTGATCATGCGAGTGCCAGCAGTGTTTTTGATCGCTTAGAATCTAAAATTTTAGAATTAGAAGCTGAAAATGAATTACTTACCCCAGCCCGTGATCCCCTCGAAAAACAGTTTACCCATCTCGAAAGCGATCGCTTGGTTCAATCCGAATTAGACCAACTCAAGGCCCAACGCCGAAAATTACCCCCCACTTCCCGCTAAAATCTCCATACAGAGGCATACGGGGGAATACGGGGAAACGTGAAAGTTTTATTTTTGAGCAATGGGCACGGAGAAGATTTAAACGCCAGCTTGATTTTAAGTGCCTTGCAGGAGTTACAACCTAACTTAAAAATCGGGGCAATGCCCTTAGTCGGCATGGGGAACGCCTACCGTCGTTTAGGGATAGACATTATCGGCCCCACTCAAAATTTACCTTCTGGCGGAATTATTTACCTTAATCCTTGGAATTGGGTGAAAGATATTACATCGGGCTTAATTGGGCTAACTATCAGACAAATTAAAGCTGTTTTTCATGATTCAAAAACCTGTGATTTACTCATTGCCGTTGGTGATATTGTCCCTATCGCGATCGCTTACCTGACAGGAAAACCGTTTGTTGCGTTTATTGTTTCTACATCGAGTTACTACGAAGGGCGATTACGTTTACCTTGGATTACGGAATTTTGTTTACGTTCCCACCGTTGCCAACAGGTTTTTACACGGGATCAATTTACTGCCGATGATTTACAGCAAAGAGGCATGAAAAAAGCAATTTTTGCCGGTTATCCCATTATGGATGTTTTGCAAGCGGTTAATTATGACCTTGAACTTGATCCCCAGATCCCGATGATTGCTCTGCTCCCAGGAAGTCGTTTACCCGAAGCCGTCAACAATTTGCAATTACAACTCCAAGCCTGCGAAGCGATCGCGCAAACACAACCTGCTCAATTCCGCGCTGCCCTCGTTCCGAGCTTTACGGAAGCAGAATTAAAAAGTTTAGCTGTAAAGACTGGCTGGGAATATCAAGATTCAGGCAATTTAATCAAGATTATCGGTAATCAATCTCTAACGGTTCTGTGCTACTGGGATGCGTTCGCCGATATTTTACAACAGTGTAATTTGGCGATCGGGATGGCAGGAACCGCCGTAGAACAAGCCGTTGGTTTAGGAAAACCCGTTATTCAAATTCCTGGATTTGGCCCCCAGTTTACCTATGCCTTTGCAGAAGCCCAAATGCGCTTATTGGGAAGTTCCGTAAAAACTGTTGGCAAAAATCCCCAAGAACCTGATTTATACTCAAAAATTGCCATAACTGTTTGGGAAATTCTCGCTGATTCTGTTTATCTTCAAAATTGCCGACAAAATGGACAAAAGCGAGTCGGTAACGCAGGCGGCTCCCAAGGCATCGCTCAGCAAATCTTAACCATTCTCAAACAATTGTAATTTCTAGAAATTAACGTGAAATCCTTTGAAATCAGCCAGTTATTAATTTTCGTTCCCCAGGGCGCAGAATATCAATCTGTAATGCAAGGTTTAAAAAATTGCCCGAATCCGCCCCAAATTTTACCGATCCCCGTAGGAATCGTTCCCGTCACTCGTTATCTCGAAAATTGGTGGCAAAAACAAGATAAATCTCCATTAGGTTTCAATGCAGTGCTACTAATGGGATTAGGCGGTAGTTTATCAACAGAATTGGGACTAGGACAAGCCACTTTAATCAAATCTTGTTTAAAACGAGAAAAGGGTGCGCTAACAACAATTCATAACAGTGATCCCCAGTTAAATCTTTGGATTCAACAACGTTTGGGACATAATGTTTCATTGGTTCAGGGCATTACTAGCGATCGCGTCATTACCCAAGCTACCGAAAAACAAAAACTCGGTCAAACCTTAAATTGTCAAGTTGTCGATATGGAAGGCTGGGCCGTTTTAGAGTTTTTTGCAGAAAAACAAATTCCTGTGAGCATTTTACGGGTCATTAGCGATGAAGTGAATCAATCTCTCCCCGATCTCAGCCGCGCCTATGATACTAGTGGGAACTTAAAGGCGATCGCGCTCACGGTTGCTTTATTACAAAAACCGATAGCAGGCTTGAACTTGATTCGAGGATCTCTCCAAGCCTTAAAACGATTAGAACAGGTGGTATGTAATTTATTTACCCAGTAACAATCCATTGTTAAATTCTCAAAAATAATTGTGGAATTTCAAGGCATCCTTGGGTAAACTCAGATTGACTTATCTGTTAATTAATACCGATGAAAGCCCTGATTCTTTCGGGTGGAAAAGGAACTCGTTTAAGGCCCCTAACCTATACTGGTGCCAAACAATTAGTTCCCGTTGCTAATAAACCGATTCTTTGGTACGGCATTGAATCCATTGTGGCCGCAGGAATTACCGATATTGGGATTATTATTAGTCCTGAAACGGGAGATGAAATTCAAGCTAAAACTGGAAACGGCGATCGCTTTGGCGCACAAATTACCTATATTCGTCAAGAACAACCCCTCGGTTTAGCCCATGCCGTAAAAGTTGCACGACCCTTTTTGGAAAATAATCCTTTTGTCATGTACTTAGGGGATAACTTAATTCAAGATAGCTTACAAAGCTTCTTACAAACCTTTAAAGAAAAAGCCTTAGATGCCTTAATTCTATTACGAGAAGTTGAAAATCCCACAGCTTTTGGTGTTGCTGAAATTGATTCCCAAGGTCGGGTTCTCAAATTAGTCGAAAAACCGAAAATTCCGCCCTCTAATTTAGCATTAGTGGGACTTTACTTTTTTTCTCCCTCAATTCATACTGCCATAGACTCTATTCAACCATCGGCTAGGGGAGAGTTAGAAATTACTGATGCGATTCAAGCTTTGATCACTCAAGCCCGAAATGTCGAAGCTTTGCAACTATCAGGATGGTGGTTAGATACGGGCAAAAAAGATGATTTATTAGCAGCTAATCAAATTATTTTGGATAGTATTTTAGTCAACAATAATCAGGGAAAGATTGACAATGAAAGTCAAATAGCTGGTCGAGTTACTATTGGCAAAAATTCTCAAATTATCAACAGTAGTATTCGGGGCCCGGTTATTATTGGCGATAATTGCCATATCGAAAACAGTTTTATTGGCCCATTCAGTAGTGTTGCTAATCACGTAATTTTACAAGATGTGGATATAGAAAATAGCGTCGTTTTACAACAAGCTCAAGTGATCGGTATTCAACAACGCATTGTAGATAGCGTCATTGGCCAACGGGTAAAGTTAACAATTGCCCCCCATCCCCCCAAAGCTTTAAGATTTCTCATTGGTGATGATTCTCAAATTGAATTAGTTTAATAAAAAAGATTGCTAGTTTCTAAATCTAATGGTAGTAAGTCAACAAGAGAGTCTTAACTCAAGAAACATTTATAATTTATTAATTACTGGTGGAGCGGGATTTATTGGCTCTAATTTTGTGCATCATTGGTGTCAACAGTATCCTCATCATCGGGTGGTTGTGTTAGATGCTTTGACCTATGCGGGAAATCGGCAGAATTTAGCGAGTTTAGAGGATAAAGAAAATTTTCGGTTTGTGCAGGGAAATATTTGCGATCGCGCTTTGATCGATACTTTACTACGGGAAGAAAAAATTGATACGGTTGCCCATTTTGCCGCAGAATCCCATGTAGATCGGTCAATATTAGGGCCAGATGCCTTTGTCCAGACGAATGTAGTGGGAACCTTTACCCTACTAGAAAGTTTTCGACAATACTGGAATGAACAAGGACAGCCGAGCGACTCTCGTTTTCTCCATGTCTCCACTGATGAAGTCTATGGCAGTTTAGGGCCAAGCGATCCCGCCTTTTCTGAAACAACGCCCTATGCGCCTAATAGTCCCTATTCCGCTTCTAAAGCAGGGAGTGATCACCTCGCCAGAGCCTATTTCCATACCTACGGAATGCCGACCATTATTACCAATTGCTCGAATAATTACGGGCCTTATCATTTTCCTGAAAAATTAATTCCCTTGATGTGTATCAATATTTTGTTAGGAAAGCCGTTACCCGTATATGGTGATGGGCAAAATATCCGCGATTGGCTTTATGTCGGAGATCATTGCCGAGCTTTGGATACGGTTTTACAAACAGGCCAGCCTGGGGAAACCTACAATATTGGCGGCAATAATGAGGTCAAAAATATTGATTTAGTTACGCTTTTGTGTGAATTAATGGATGAATTGGCGACTGATTTACCCGTTAAACCTGCCAATCAATTAATTACCTTTGTGAAAGACCGCGCAGGCCATGACCGACGGTACGCGATCGATGCCACTAAAATTCGGACAGAGTTGGGGTGGACTCCTCAGGAAACCGTTGAACAGGGATTACGCAAAACGATTCAGTGGTATTTAACCAATCCAGATTGGTGGAAGCCCTTATTATCGGAAGATTATCAAGCCTATTATCAAAAGGTATACGGGTAATCTCCTGAATATTAACCAAAACCCTTTATGAAGGAATATAACTGCTCATGACCCGTCCACAACTCCACCATTTTTGATAGTAGCCCCGACTGACTGAATCTCCGTCTGCCGATAGGATGTCGATGCCGATGCCGTTGCGCCCCATTTCTTGGCCAGAACTATGGATGTAATAGCGATCGCCTAAATGGAGAGCCACATGATCCACTCGTTTACTGCCAAAAAAGATGAGATCACCAGGAATGAGATCGTCTATTTCAACCCGTTGTGTAAAAGCCTCTTGTTGGTAGGAATCTCTGGGTAACCAAATCCCGGAAGCGGCAAAGGCGGCTTGCATTAACCCAGAACAATCGTAGTTTGGGCCAAGGGTTCCGCCCCAAAGATAATAATTGGGAACCTCTTTCGCCGCTTGGGTATAGGCAATGATTTCGGGTAAGCGAGCTTCAATTTCGGAACGGGTAACGGCGATCGCCTGATAGTTTTTGCTAGTAGGTTGTAAACTAGTTAATTGATGAAAAGGTAACCAGGCCGGATAACCATCTTCTAGGAGCATAACTTTAGCGGCCTTTTGAGTCGGATCAAGCTCGACTATTTTTAAGTATCTCCCCTGATTGGCTTGCGTAGCTAAGGTTTTACAATCCGGTTGATCGTATAAATCTAGCGAAATTGAACAGCAATATTCTCCATGGGGAGAGGGGGAAACTAGAGAAACGCTATCCATAAATTGAAGACGATTGAGCAAAAGACTGCTTTACTTTATCAAAAAACGGTCTGTTTTGAATCCTCGGAATCGTGGGGCTGAAGTTCTCAATTGAGTTCTTACTTTTTATCGTTAATCTCGTTACAAATTTTCGTTAGAATCATTTATTATAATTGGCAAGAATAATTAAGTATTTCTAAGCGTATTTCAAAAAATTATTCATAACAACTCTTTATTATGGATTTTCGTCATATTCTGTTCTCGGTCGAAAAACATCAGGTTGATCTTACGCAACTGCAACATTTATTTAACCTATCTGCTTTTTGGGCAAAAGATCGGACGCTCCAAGGTCTACAAACCGCGATCGCCCATAGTGAACCGGTTGTTAGTGTGTGGGATCGAGAACAGATGATTGGTTTTGCCAGAGCAACATCTGATGGTGTCTATCGGGCGACAATTTGGGATGTGGTTATTCATCCTAATTATCAGGGCGCAGGTCTGGGGCGAAAATTAGTCCAAACCGTTTTAGCCCATCCCCATGTCAATCAGGTGGAACGGGTTTACTTAATGACAACCCACGAACAGGCTTTCTATGAGCGTATTGGTTTTCAAGAAAATCAAACCACCACAATGGTGATTCACAATCAATCAGCCTCTACCCATTTAGTTCAGCAGGAGTTACTAATTGCAACCAACCTTGTAGGCGTGTAGTCTCTTGGGTCGCCTCATCCGGCATAAAAGCAGAAAGGGTTAGTTCTCCGCCCATTTTCCGAAAAAGAGTTTGGGCTAATAAAAATTTAAGATAAGGGGAAATTTTGACGCTCTCTGTAAAATGTTTCCATTGCTCCCGATTAGTCTTTTGTAGCTCAAGCGGTTGACAAAGGTGTGTTTCCCAAATTTCAGGGGAACAAGGAATGAGAATTTCAATACAAGCGTGAGAGTTTGCCTGATCCGTTGTGAGGTTAATGTGAATGCTGCCTTTCGGCATAGTTTGCAGCCCTGTATCAATAACAAGTAATAGGGCTTGGAGTAACCGATCCTTATCGGTCAAAATCTGAACAGGGTAAGCAGGAGAATTGATTTGAACGCAGAGATTTCGATTAGCGGCTTGTAATTGCGTTAAAGCCTGTAAGTTAGTACGGATAAAATCCCAATCAACTGTGTCGATTTGCAGCGCGATCGCGCCATAGTCCAACTTAGAAACGAGAATAATTTCATCAATCATGGCCAGAAGTTTTTGCGCTGATTGATAGGCCTGTTCTAAAAATTCTTTTTCTTCTTCTGGGCTTTCACAAAAGTCAAATAAAATCAACTGATGTAGGCTAATTAAACTACTCAGCGGCGATCGCAACTCATGAGCCACTCGGCCAAGAAAACCCGTTTTAAATTGATTAATTTCCTGGGCCATCTGATAGGCAACTTGGGTATTTTCGAGTTCGGCACGTAGCTGTTCAAGGTCGCTCATAGGGGATCGCTCCAGCTAACAAAGAAAATAGCAAAGGGAGAATTTTATAACACAATAGCACCCTGACGTAAGGTTTTCCATGAATTATCAGTCCACTGGATAACAGTTGACGGTTGACCGCTACTGAAAGTTGGTGTGGGGGATAAATACTCGCTATTGAGCGCAATCACATCAGGAAAAGTCGCCACGATCGCGTTCATGGTTTCTAGGGGCGGTTGACCGGATAAATTCGCGCTGGTGGTAGCCAAGGGGCCAGTTTGTCGCAAAATGTCTAACGCAATGGAAGAATTCGGAATGCGAATGCCTACTGTGCCGTAGTTGAGGGGATTCATCGCAACAGGAACTTTTTCAGATGCAGGTAACACCAAGGTTAATTGACCGGGCCAATATTTTTTAGCGATCGCTGTCCAAATGGCTTGTTCTTCAGGAGTCCCTACCACGTATTCCCAAATCGCGTCTAGCTCAGCAACCATAAGAATTAACGGTTTGTCCGCAGTCCGTTGTTTGAGGGTAAAAATTCGCTCGGATTGGGGGGGGATAACTGCCAAAGCGGGAACAGTATCGGTGGGGAAACTGACAACCTTTCCGGCGATCGCGGCATTAATGAATTCAGGGTAAGAAACAAGCGGCATATTTCAGTACAAACCAGAGACTAAATACGGTAAGCCAAAACAAAACGTTCAATTTCGGCTAAATCTAACAAAACTTTAATTTCTTTATATTGTCCCTGATTTTTTAATAATTGAGCAACCTGGGGAGCTTGACCCGCCATCAATTCAACCAGCCATAACCCCCCCGATACTAAATAATCAGGAGCCGTTTCAATTAAATAGCGAATCGCCGCTAAACCATCGTCTCCCCCATCTAGGGCGAGGTGTGGCTCATGGTTAACCACTTCCGGTTGAAGCTCACTGATCATTTCTTTGGGAATATAGGGCGGATTAGACACCATGCCCTGAAGTTTGCCTTGTAAATGGTGTAAAGGTTCCCACCAAGATCCTTGATAGAACTCAATGCGATCGCTGAAATCATATTTTTGAGCATTTTCTCGCGCTATTTCTAGGGCTTCTGTGCTCAGATCAACGGCAAAAATCTTGGCTTTTGGGAATAGACTAGCTAATCCTAAGGCGATCGCCCCGCTTCCCGTTCCCAAATCGACCCAATTTCCCTGGCTAAGTTCGGGATACTGTTTTTGTTCATTTCCTAAATAATCAATGATTAACTCTGTCTCTGGTCGAGGAATTAAGACTGAAGGAGAAACTTTTAAGCAAAAATCCCGCCAAGGGGTAACCCCTGCTAAATATTGGACAGGAACCCATTGAGTTAATCGCTGTTGCCAGAGATCGGCTAATTCAGATAACGGTTGAGGCAAAAAAATCTGCGATCGCGTTTGAAACGTCCCTAAGCGGAGAGACAACTTATCTAAATCCGTCCAGATTTGTAAAAGCCAGTCCACTTCATCGGGAGAAATATCCGCCGCGATCGCCTGTTGTTGAGCAATGATGCGCCAATCGGCTAATTGTTGGCCAGAAACCCAAAAAGACACGTTAATTTAACAATTTAACTATTATTTTTTAGGGGCTGGAGCCGAGCTTTGTTTCGATTGATTTTGAATCGCAGTTTGAATAAACCTGATCGATTCTTCCGAGGGGATCAAACGAATACTTTTGAGCATCTTATCGTCACTTTGTTGTAAGGTACTCATCACATTTTCGAGCGGAACCACCTCGATTTTCACCGTTGAAGCCAGATCGGGCTTTTCCTTTTTAAAGCGGGCTACCATTTCTTGAATTTGCTTCGCTTCAAAGAAAAAGGGAATCACTTGTTCATTATTTTGCTGAATTGTTAAATATCCCTGCTCTTTGCCACCGCGAGCCACATACAGCGGAACACCGCCTTGATATTTTTGCCCTGCTGCCGTCAAAATTTGGGTAGCTGCATTAATTTCCGTCGGGACGGGAACGTAGGCAAAATTTAAAGAATCCGGCTTATTCGCATTGGTGACAGCTAGCTTGTAAACTTCCCCCAAAGAAACGGGTTGGACACTGACTTTACTGGCAATATCCGGCTTATCCTTTTTTAATTGTTGAAAGAATTTTTGTGCTTCCTGCTGACTCACAAAGATTCCTGTGATTTTTTTATTGTTATCAACGGCAACCAAAGGAGCACCTTGACCATCAGCAATTGTGAAAACGGGAACTCCTTGCAAGATCTTGACGACTTCCTCCGTTGGTAAAGCTAATACTTTGAGGGTTTGTCCTAATACAGTCGTTAATACTGCACTCCCGACCAATCCTAATGTCGTACCCCAACGAATCAATGAATTCATGCTTTAAAAACCTCGGACAATAAATGCTGTAAACAAAAACTAGGAGACTCCCCACCGTTAACGCGACTAAACGCGATCCTATAGTGTATCCTAATCAACTTAATTTTTTAGTGATATTTCCTCTGGATTAAGAAAACCCGACTTATCGGAAAATAAATATAAGTTTTCTCAAACTTAGATATCCAACGGATCAATGTTCCCAGACTGATCAATTTCTAAAAAGTTCCAACCGCTCTCCCAAAATAACATATTTTTTATTTAACAATCATTTACGTTAGCAAGTTATTAAACTGTCACTGGTCAGGGAACTTAGATAGTTTATTGCTTCACCATTTATACTATCTATACTAGTTTTAATCGAGCCATTATTCAGAACATTTTACGCTTGAAAATATAGATAATTAGCAACAATCGGACTTAATCTTTTAATAAACTTGTGGGGGTGGGTCATCAAACGTTTAAGACGAGACTAGACATCCTTCATCCTCATCTAAGGCATAAGGCAAAGAGAGGAGGGCAAAATAAACTCAGTGCAGAAGCCCCATGACTCCTCCCCTAGCAATCTTGGCGGGAATAGGGAAATAACTCCTTATAACGCCAGATTTTGCATGTCAGAGATTACCACCCGTCGGATTATCCAAAAAGTAGAGAATCGCTTAGTCTGTTCTCTAGATAGCGATATATTGGGGAAAAGATATCATTCTGGGCTTTCAAGGGAGAGATCTTCTTTTTTCCGACTTACCCAGATTTTTGCTTTTTGGGTAATGCTTTTCTCATCACGCTTTCCCCCTGGGTATCCGTCTGTCAGCTAATTTTCTTTTTGCTAAAATCAAACTCATAGTATTACTTACTGAACATAAAAACTCTTATTTCACATTTAAAAAATTTATCATTATATCAATTATGATTGAACCACCTGGCGTAGAAAGAGATTCTGTTGTAACGTCCTTGGGAACCATGGTTTATTATTCTCCCCAAAAAGCTCCTTGGGTTGAGGATAATTTGGATAGCACGACCGAGAAACCGACTCTGATCTTTTTACACGGATTTGGGGGCGGCTCGTCGGCCTATGAATGGTCAAAGGTCTATCCGGCTTTTGCCTTTAATTATCGAGTTCTAGCTCCTGATTTACTGGGGTGGGGTCGATCGGATCACCCTGAACGCAATTATCAACCCCAGGATTACATTAATACGATCCTTGAATTTATCGAAAAAACCTGTGAACAACCACCGACAGTGATTGCTTCATCCCTCGTGGGTGGCTTAACCCTCCGCGCCGCGATCGCCCGTCCCGATCAATTCAAAAACCTGATCTTAACCAACCCCACCGGATTATCCGATTTTGGCGAAGATTACAGTAAAAATTTGTTTGCTCAGATTGTGGGAGTTCCCGTCATCGATAAGATGATTTACAGCGTTGGAGTTGCTAATAGTACCGCCATTCAAGGATTTTTAGAAACGAAACAATTTGCCAATCCGAACTTACTCTATCCTGAAATTACGGAAGCCTACCTCGAATCTGCAACCCAACCTAATGCGGAATACGCGGCATTATCTTTTGTTCGGGGAGACTTATGTTTTGATTTAGCTAAATATATTCCTCAGTTAACGATACCGACTGCGTTTATGTGGGGACAAAAGGCATCCTTTGCCGGCCCCGATGTGGGGAAACGATTAGCCGCGCTGAATGGGACAGCCATTAAGCTCTTTCAAGAAATTGAAGATGTCGGCTTAACGCCACAACTCGAACTTCCGGCAGTCACCATTAGCCTGATTAATAAATTTTTAAAATATTTCCAGAATGTCTCCTGATAAGCGATACCATGATATAAAGTTCTGACGAACAGCAACACGTAATTTTTCTAAACATCCATGACTATCGATAGAGATGAGCGAACGCTAGTGGCAATGAAAAATTTTGCCGAGCAGTATGCCAAGCGTACCAATACCTATTTTTGTAGTGATCTTTCGGTTACCGCCGTCGTCATTGAGGGACTCGCCAAACATAAGGACGAATTGGGTTCCCCGCTTTGCCCTTGCCGTCATTACGAAGATAAGGAAGCAGAGGTTAAAAATACGTTCTGGAATTGTCCCTGTGTCCCTATGCGAGAACGAAATGAATGTCATTGCATGTTATTTCTTCCTACTAATAATGATTTTGCAGGAGATCAGCAAGAAATTTCTTTAGAGTTGCTCAAAGAAGTCAAAGCGAGTATGTCGGCTTAGGTTTGCAGCATGGAATCTCCAGCATTTTGGCAGGGTGTCGAGCAGTTTAATCAAGAGGATTTTTATGCCTGTCACGATACCCTAGAAGCCATCTGGATGGAAGCGATCGCGGCGGATAAGAATTTTTATCAAGGCATTCTACAAATTGCAGTAGGTTGTTATCATCTCACTAATCATAATTGGCGGGGAGCAGTAACTCTTTTAGGAGAAGGCATTCGGCGGCTTAGCACCTTTCAACCAGATCATTCAGGCGTTAATGTTGAGCAGTTAGTGAGTCAGAGTTATCAATTACTTCAGCAGTTACAACAAATTGAACCTGATCGGGTACAGGCTTTTATTGAAGATTTTAAACAAGAAGGCTCATTTCCTTTTCCGAAGATTCAAATCATTCAATCTTACTAGGCTTTTTCCCTAGTTGTCCCCTGATTCTGAGACCATATTTCTTGTTAAAGGCTTTCATGTCTTATTCTTCTTTATTTTTATAAATTCTTTCAATTTTTCGAGATTTTCTAAGGTTTCTGCGCTTCAATATATAAAGATTCCCACCATCTTTCTTTCCGTTCTATAAAAAGTCTGTGATCAGTTCCTTGGTGAAAATCCACTTTTTTAATGTGGATAAAGCCCGCCATTTTTAAAAATTGAGTTAAGAGTTCCTCATTCCAAACTGATAAATGAAAAAAACTTTGGGTGAGAAAATGAATCGCTTCACAGCCGGTTTTCCACTGCAAAAATTCTGGATCGACGGCACATCCTTCATGATAATCAATATATTTTTGCAAATCAGGAACCGTGATTCGTAACCAAGCCTGGGATTTCATGGTGCGATAAAGTTCGTTTAAAATCGCTAAGACTTCATCGGGATAAAAATGTTCTAGGGTATGTTCTGTAAAAACCCCGTCCCAACTATTCGCCGGACAATTTAAGGGATAACGTAGGTCTAGCATCCAGTCAGGATCAGGAATATCAGAGGCTCTTTTCGGAAGAAATCCACTAAAAAAATCCGCATTTACCCAATTCCCCGTTTGAGTATTGGAGCCGCACCCTAGATTTAAAAAATAAGTGTGATTCGTTGTAATTTGTAATTTCCGTTTTTGAAAAAAATGACGACCAATCCAACTTTTTATCTCAAAAATAAGTAGGGTTTTCCAGGTTCTTTTAAATCCCTGAATATCAGTTAGAATGTCGAACGTGACCAAAGAAGAAGGCGGTGATACTGTCATAACAAGTCTCGGCGATTGATTAATCGTCTCTAGGAAATGAGGGATGTTCTAAACTGTCTTTCTAAATAAACTAAAAGCGCATTAATATCCGCCGGATTAACGCCCCCAATCCGCGATGCTTGGCTAATGGTTAGGGGTTTAATTTGGGTTAGTTTTTCCCGTGCTTCCATCGATAAGGTGTCAATGGACATATAATCTAAATTTTCAGGCAGTTGGCGTTGGCCATAACGGCTGACTTGTTCAATTTGAATTTGTTGACGCTTGATATAGCCGGAATATTTGATTTCAATTTCGGCTCCTTCTTTTTCCGATCGCGCGAGTTGGGGATTCCCTAAACCGTATTCTTCCAAGTGACGATAATGAAAACCCGGACGACGCAATAAATCCGCTAGGGTAATAGCCCCCTTGATTTTTTGTTGGGTCGCAGCCGCGATCGCCTGGCCAATTTCATCATGTTCTTTCACGCGAGTTTCGTATAACCGCTCTTTTTCCGCAGTAATATGGGCTTGTTTACGTTGATAGAGTTCCCAACGGCGATCGTCAATCAGTCCAATTTCCCGACCTAAAGGCGTTAACCGTTGATCCGCATTATCAGAACGTAAAATTAGACGATATTCCGAGCGGCTCGTTAACATGCGGTAGGGTTCACGCAAATCTTTTGTGCAAAGATCATCAATCAGCGTTCCCAAATAGCTTTCCTCACGGGGGAAGACCTGCATTTCTAACCCTCGGCAAAACCGTGCCGCATTGATCCCCGCCACAATCCCCTGGGCTGCCGCTTCCTCGTAACCCGTTGTACCGTTAATCTGGCCCGCACAAAATAGACCCTCAATTTTCTTGGTCATCAAAGTCGGATAGCACTGGGTTGCGGGAATGAAATCGTACTCCACCGCATAGGCAGGACGCAACATGACACAATTTTCTAACCCTGGCAAGGTATGCAACATGGCCAACTGGATATTTTCCGGCAATCCTGTCGAAAACCCCTGAATATAAAGCTCAGGAATATCGCGCCCTTCCGGTTCAATAAAAATTTGATGACTTTCCTTATCCGCAAAACGAACAATTTTATCTTCAATCGAAGGACAATAACGGGGGCCTTTAGAATCGATAAAGCCGCCATAAATTGGCGATAAATGTAAATTTTCCCGAATTAACTCGTGGGTTTTTTGGGTCGTGCGGGTGAGATAGCAGTTCATTTGTTCCCGTTCTACCCAAGCTTCGGGATCAAAACTAAACCAATTAATTTCAGCATCAGGGGGTTGGGGTTCCAATCGGCTGTAATCGACCGATCGCTTATCCACCCGTGCAGGCGTACCCGTTTTTAATCGTCCTGTCTCAAATCCCAACTCATTCAACGTTTCCGTTAACCCGATGGCGGCAAATTCTCCGGCTCGACCGGCTGGCATGGATTTCCCCCCAATCCAAATTTTGCCCCCTAAAAAAGTTCCGGTGGTTAAAATGACGGCCTTAGCCCCAAAACAAGAACCAAAATAGGTTTGAATCCCGACAATCTCGTCATTGTGACCTAAGACCACATCCGTTACCATCCCTTCACGGACGCTGAGGTTTTCCTGATTTTCAATGATATTTTTCATGACGGCTGCATATTCCCGTTTATCGGTTTGTGCCCGTAATGCCCAGACCGCCGGCCCCCGTGAAATATTCAAGACTCGTTTTTGGAGATAGGTGCGATCGGCCATTTTGCCAATTTCTCCCCCCAAAGCATCGACTTCATGGGTCAATTGGGATTTGGCAGGGCCCCCCACGGCGGGATTACAGGGTTGCCAGGCGATCTTGTCTAGATTCAAGGTGAGTAACAAAGTACGACATCCCAAGCGAGCCGATGCCAAGGCAGCTTCACAACCGGAATGGCCCGCTCCGACGACAATCACATCAAAAGCGTCTTGAAAGTCTAGCGGTAATCTGAGTGTCATAAATCACGCCAAAAATGGTTAATTCTGTGCTGAGTGCTGTTTCATTTTAACAGATTCAGTGAGCGTACCCCATTGCGTTAATTTGCTTGAAAGCCAGATTATTCAAGGTTTAAAATAGCTTTCTGGAGCAGTGTGCAAGTCAAATTAAGCTAAATCCCATTACCAAGGAATAAGGGAGAGACGAATCAATCCTCCCCAGACCCCCAGACCGCAATGATAAAATCTTCAGTAGTAAACAGACAACACTGCTTACTGGGATTCGGTTCGGTTTGAGTTTTTTCTCAACCTAGCCCTAAGATCTTTTCTGAGTAGCCCATCGCATCCAATCATTACAACAATGCTAGAGACGGTCTTCTCTTGCCCTTTAGTCCAAGACCCCGATCGCTTAGAAAGTCGCCTGAAGGAAATCCCTAACGATCCAGGCGTGTATTTTATGCGGGATAAAACGGGGGATATTCTCTACATTGGTAAAGCCAAAAAACTCAGAAATCGCGTTCGTTCCTATTTTCGTGACTCGCCTTCCCATAATGCCCGCATTGCCCTGATGGTCAGACAGGTGGCAGAGATAGAGTTTATTGTCACCGATACGGAATCGGAAGCCTTAGCCTTAGAAGCGAATTTAATTAAGCAGCATCAACCGCATTTTAATATTCTGCTCAAAGATGATAAAAAATATCCCTATGTTTGCATTACGTGGTCAGAGGATTATCCCCGCATTTTTATTACCCGTAAACGGCGATTAGGCAATGCAAAAGACCGCTACTATGGCCCCTATGTGGATACACGGCTATTGCGGCAGACTTTGCAGATAATTAAGCGCATTTTTCCCCTTCGTCAACGGCCTCAACCCCTATTTAAAGACCGACCCTGTTTAAATTTTGATATGGGTCGCTGTCCTGGGGTTTGTCAAAAGTTAATCACACCGGAAGAGTATCGGCAAACGCTACAAAAAGTGGCCATGATTTTTCAGGGGCGATCGCAGGAATTGACCCATAAACTCCAACAACAAATGGACAAAGCGGCGGAAGAATTACGGTTTGAACAGGCTGCAACCCTACGGGATCAGTTAAATGCCCTGAATAGCCTCAATGCCGATCAAAAAGTCGCCTTACCCGATGACACCATTTCCAGAGACGCGATCGCCTTAGCCCGTGAGGGACAAAATTGTTCGATTCAACTCTTCCAAATTCGGGCAGGTCGCTTAGTGGGGCGTTTAGGATTTTTTGCGGATGGGCAATCGGCTGAATCTGGCGCAATTTTACAACGAGTACTGGAAGAACATTACAGCCAGGTTGAATCAGTCGAAATTCCTAGCGAAATTTTAGTACAACACGCCTTGCCCGATGAGGAACTATTGCAACAATGGCTCAGCGATCGCCGAGGTCGAAAAGTGACGATTATCACACCCCAGCGGCAAACCAAGGCAGAACTGATTGAAATGGTGGAACGCAACGCCCGCTATGAATTGGAACGAACCCAACGCTTAGCCGAACGGGACTTACGAGCATTAGAAGACTTAGCCGAGATTTTGAGTTTACCCGAACTGCCCAAACGCATTGAAGGTTACGATATTTCCCATATCCAAGGCTCAAATGCGGTGGCTTCCCAAGTGGTCTTTATTAATGGCGTTCCTGCGAAACAACATTATCGTCACTATAAAATTAAAAACCCTGAAGTGACGATTGGCCATTCCGACGATTTTGCCAGCTTAGCGGAAGTCATTGGTCGCCGTTTTCGTAAGTATGCCCAGCTTCATGAGCCTACGGAGGTTTTAGCCAATTCTGAGGAACAAAATCATCAAACCGCCGATTTTCCTGATGTGGTGATGATTGATGGGGGTAAGGGTCAATTATCGGCCGTTGTCGCTGTTTTAGCAGAAATGAAGCTACTGGATCAGTTAACCGTGATTAGTTTAGCCAAGCAACGGGAAGAGATTTTTGTTCCCAATGAATCCCAGCCCCTACCAACCGATGCCGAACAACCAGGCGTACAGCTTTTACGACGAGTACGGGATGAGGCTCACCGTTTTGCCGTCACCTTCCATCGTCAACAACGCTTATCCAACAGTCGGCGATCGCGGCTAGAGGAAATTCCAGGTCTAGGATTTCAGCGTCAAAAACAACTTCTGGCTCATTTTCATTCTTTGGATTACATTCGAGAAGCATCTTTAAAGCAGTTAAAACAAGTAGAAGGAATCGGCGATCATCTAGCCAAACAAATTTATGACTACTTCCATCCTAATTAACCCCCTTACTCTTGCCAAAGTGGGAGGCTTTCCTTGTAAATTCTCAACCCTAATCATTTAAATCATGATTGTGATTATCAACAACAATTAATTGATTTGCCGGATCAGCCAATTGTGCTACCCAATTCACCAGAAAAATCATTAAATTTAAACATTATTTTTTCGTTAAGCCAGTTATCAACAATGGATTTAAGTCAGCTAATAGAAACCATGCAAAATCGGGAGTTTTATCCCCATCCGACTTCGACAGAAATTCGAGTGATTCAAACCCATTGCTCAATTGTTTTTTTAACAGGAAATTATGCTTATAAACTGAAGAAAGCGGTTGATTTTGGCTTTTTGGATTATTCAACCCTAGAGAAACGACACCATTTCCTCCAACAAGAGTTGGTAATGAATCAGCCCCTTGCTCCTGATATTTATCTATCCGTATTACCCATTAGTCAAGTCGGCGATCGCTTAATTCTAGACAGCCAAGAAAACATTGTAGAATATGCCTTAAAAATGGCGGAGTTTCCCCAAGCGTCATTGTTGATTAATTTATTTGAAGCAGGGGAATTACAGGAATTTCATTTACGAGAGTTGGGAAAGATTGTTGCAGATTTTCATTGCAAAACCTTGACAAACGAATATATTAAAAGCTTTGGTCAAATTGAAGTCATTAAAGCATCCATTGACGATAATTATCAAGCAACCCAAAAATATATTGGCATTGCCCAGACCTTAGAACAGTATCAAGCCACTCAACAATTTACCGATAATTTTGTTGTTAAAAATCAATCTATTTTTGAAAAGCGTTGTTTAACGGATAAGATTCGAGAATGTCATGGCGATTTACACCTTAAAAATATTTGTTACTGGCAAAATAAAATTCAACTATTTGATCGCATTGAATTTAATGAACCCTTTCGGTTTGTGGATGTCATATACGATATTGCCTTTACGGTAATGGATTTAGACGCAAGGGGACGAAACGATTTCAGTAATATTTTTCTGAATACCTATTTAGAACAAACGGGAGATTGGGAAGGGTTACAAGTTTTACCCTTTTATTTGTGTCGCCAAGCCTACGTTCGAGCCAAAGTTACTTCAATGTTATTGGATGATCCCAATATTGCTGAATCCGAAAAGCAAGCTGCTCTTGAAACTGCTAAAAATTATTACCAATTAGCCTGGCAATATACTCAATCAACCCAGGGCAAAATTATTTTAATGTCGGGTTTATCGGGTTCGGGCAAAAGTACCGTTGCGAAATATTTAGCACCTAAAATTAACGCCATTCATCTTCGTTCCGATGCAGTCCGCAAACATTTAGCAGAAATTCCCTTAGATCAAGCGGGTGATGATAATTTATATTGTCCAGAAATGAGTGAAAAAACCTATCAAAAACTCCTAAATTTAGGGATTTTATTGGCGAAACAGGGTTTTTCTGTGATTTTAGATGCCAAATATGATCGGACTCAGTGGCGATCGCCGATCATTGAAGCAGCCCAACAAGCCCAAATTCCCCTACAAATTTTTTACTGTCATGCGCCTATTGAAACCTTACAGACTCGCCTACAAGAAAGAAGGGGAGATATTTCCGATGCAACTCCTGATTTACTAAACTCACAACAAGCTAGTGCTGAACCGTTTAGTGAACCCGAACAACCCTATGTCATTCCCCTGAATACCCAGGGTGAGGATTGGAAAGTGACCCTTGAGGCTTGGTTAAACTAGAAAAAAGATTTAACATTATCTGCGCTTGTTATACTCAGCAAAGCGAGTTTAGCCCTTTTTGGAATGACAACTCAATTTTTAAATAATCGTTATCAAATTCTGGCGACGTTAGGGAGAGGGGGTTTTGGAGAAACGTTCTTGGCCATTGATACCCACATGCCGTCTGCCCGTAAGTGTGTCATTAAACAACTCAAACCCTTGGTTGAAGATCCCGAAATTCCAGAATGGTTAAAGGAGCGTTTTCAAAGAGAAGCCGCTATTTTAGAAGATTTAGGGGAAAATAGCACTCAAATTCCCAGACTATACGCCTATTTTACAGAAAAAAATAACTTTTATCTGGTTCAGGAGTGGATTGAAGGTTTTACCCTGACCCAAACCCACCAACAACAGGGCAATTTTTCTTCAGAAGCGGTCGAATCCATTTTAATTAACCTGTTGCCCATTTTAGGGTTTATCCATCAATGTCGCATTATCCACCGCGATATTAAACCCGATAATATTATTCTTCGGACTAACGATAATAAGCCCGTTTTAATTGATTTTGGCATTATCAAAGAAGCAATGGGGACGGTGGTTAACCCTGATGGGCGGAGTGCCTATTCAGTTGCGTTGGGAACGCCGGGTTATATGTCCTCGGAACAGGCGGCGGGTCGTCCTGTCTATTCCAGCGATCTCTACAGTTTGGGATTAACGGCAATTTTTCTGTTAACGGGTAAAACGCCTCAATATTTAGAGTCAGATTCTCGGACAGGGGAGATTTTGTGGCGTAAGGATGCTCCCCAGGTTTCTCCCCAATTGGCTCAAGTCTTGGATCAAAGTATTCGTTTTCATCCCCGCGATCGCTTTGCCTCAGCCGAAGAAATGCTAGTGGCTCTAGTCAGCCGTATGCCGCCGAGTCGCTCTGTCCCTCAAACCTATCCCACTTCAAACCGGACTGCTGCAACCGTGGCAGTGGGGTCTGCGATGAAACGTTCCCATACCTATTCTCAAGCAACCAATGGGGTAACAACAGACTTTGAGGAAGAAGAATCCCAACCAAATCCTTTTATTACTTGGTTTGTCTTACCGCTGATTTTTTTAATTATTATTGTCAGTGGCTTGACCCTGGGCTATTTACTGGTTAAAAGACAACGGATGCAACCGCCGCCCCCTACGCCGATGGAAAGTGTCCCGACCCCAACCCCAGAAACCTATTCCACCCCAACCCCAACGCCTCAACCCGTCTTTACACCCACGCCCACGCCTCAACCCGTCTTTACACCGACACCGACCCCAACCCCTGTTCCCACGCCCACACCCACGCCTGAAATCGTTCCCAGTCCCGACATTCCCCCTAGCCCCGAAAATCCAGAGGTTGTTCCTAGCCCAGTAGAAAGCCTCCCCCCTGAGGCGACACCACTTCCTGAAAATACGCCGGCGGTCGTCCCTACACCGTCCCCCTCTATTGTTATTCCTCCCCCTGTGCCAACTCCGGTTCCGACGGTTAATATGCCTCCTGCGCCCCCTGCGGGAGAAAAAACGGTTAATTAATTGATAATTAATAGTGAATAATTAATAATTTTTAATATATTTAACGAATTGAGGAATTTATGATTTGTTTTTAAAATTTTTAAGATTACTTAGTTAATTCACTATGGTTAATTGTTGAATAATGACGCTTGACCCCAATTCTCAGACAAACTCGTCTAGCACTGAGCCTAACCGCACGGCTAATCTGCCATCAATCGGGGCAGAAACCTCTTCTCCTTTGATTCCGCCGCGATCGCCGCAACCGCCTTTTTTCAATCGGAAAGTAGAACCCTCTGATCCTTGGTTGTTGTTAACCGCCCTGGGGTTAATGGGAATTGGCCTAATTTTCCAGTGGATTTGGTTGGGATTTACGGCCTCGATTCTGGTTTTGATGCTCTCGCTTCAGGTGATTTTACCCTCGGTTCAACGCTGGATTCAACGCTATTTTACGCCCCAGGAACAGCGATCGCTGATTGGGGGAGTAAGTTTGATTTTGGCGATCGCGGTCTTAGCTAAATACGTCGGATTTTATGATCTCGTCAGTCAATGGCTGACAACTTTTAAATATGATGAATTTGGCTCCTGGGCAGAATGGGTCGGTGCCTTAGGGCAAATCATGATTGCCGTCTTAGCGGTCTATGTCGCTTGGCAACAGTATGTAATTTCTAAAGATTTAACCATCCAACAAAACCGGATTACCCAACAACAAACGATCGATGCCTATTTTCAAGGAATTTCAGACTTAGCCCTCAATGAAGAAGGAATGCTGGAAGATTGGCCCCAGGAACGGGCCTTTGCAGAAGGCAGAACCGCCGCCATTTTAGCCAGTGTGGATGCGGGAGGAAAAGCCAAAATTTTGCGTTTTTTATCCCAATCGAAGCTTCTTAGCCCAATTCAGCGCGATTATTATTTGGGTCGCCCTATTTTTGATGGTTTAGGCGGTTATCAAGAAGACCGGGCCCAGGGAATACGAGTAATTAACTTAGGGGTGATGTTAGTCTCGGCAGATTTGTCTTATCAGGATTTACGTTGGGTTGATCTCAGTGAGGTTTACTTGATTCGTGCCAATTTAGCCCATACAGATCTCGTCAAAGCCAATTTATCCCGTACCGTGCTTTATGAGGCCAATTTAGAAAATGCCGATCTAAAAGGCACTCGTTTATTCTATGGTTCGGTTGAAACGGCTAGTCCCCGCGATCGCGTTCATCCCCCCAATTATGAAACGGGAGAACATACAGGAGCAGTAATTGAAAAAAGTAATTTAAGCGGTGTAAAAAATATGAGTGAAGAACAACGCTACTACTGTTGTGCCTGGGGTGGAGAACTTACTCGTAGAACGATTCCTGGCGGTTGTGAAGGAATTACTAATCAATTAGGACGTTGAGCGAAATACCCCCCATCCCATTTTTATGGTAATTTCGATTAGATCATAAAAATTTAAAAGCCTACATGCCTTCTTCCCTATTCACCCTGACGACGCAATCTTCCCATCAATCCTTAACCATCAATCCTCCTTCGACGGGGTTAGCGTTGAGGGGAACCCTTCGTATACCAGGAGATAAATCCATTTCCCATCGTGCATTGATGTTAGGCGCGATCGCAGAAGGAGAGACGACGATTGAAGGCTTGTTGCTCGGCGAAGATCCCCGCAGTACGGCCAGTTGTTTTCAGGCAATGGGGGCAAAAATTTCAGAATTAAACAGTAAAAAAATCATTGTTCAAGGAATAGGGCTAGATAAATTACAGGAACCGGCTGATGTTCTCAATGCAGGCAATTCGGGAACCACAATTCGTTTAATGTTGGGACTGTTGGCGGCTCAATCAGGCAAATTTTTTACGGTAACGGGAGATAATTCCCTGCGATCGCGGCCCATGTCGCGGGTGATTAAACCATTACAACAAATGGGAGCAGAAATTTGGGGACGACAACAAAATACGCTGGCTCCCTTAGCAGTTCAAGGAAAAGCGTTAAAACCCATTCATTATCAATCGCCCATTGCCTCGGCTCAAGTTAAATCCTGCATTTTATTAGCGGGATTAATGACCGAAGGGGAAACGACCGTCACCGAACCGGCTTTATCCCGTGACCACAGTGAACGGATGCTTCAGGCTTTTGGCGCAAAATTAAGCATTAACCCAGAAACCAACAGTGTGACGATTTTTGGGCCTGCAACCCTACGGGGACAAACCGTTGTCGTTCCAGGCGATATTAGTTCTGCGGCATTCTGGCTAGTGGCGGCTTCAATTGTGCCGGATTCTGAATTATTAATCGAAAATGTCGGCATTAATCCCACTCGAACCGGCATTTTAGAAGTTTTAAAAGAAATGGGAGCCGATATCACGGAAGAAAATTCCCGTATGGTGACAGGTGAACCCGTTGCAGATTTGCGGGTTAAATCCAGTCAACTTAAGGCTTGCACGATTCAGGGCGAAATTATTCCTCGACTGATTGATGAAATTCCGATTTTGGCGGTGGCTGCGGCCTTTGCTGAAGGGACGACTCGTATTCAAGATGCGGCTGAACTGCGGGTCAAAGAAAGCGATCGCTTAGCAGTCATGGCAAAAGAATTAAATCGAATGGGGGCCAACGTCACGGAATTTCCCGATGGATTAGAAATTCAAGGCGGTTTTCAATTAACCGGAGCCGAGGTGGATAGTGATACCGATCATCGCATTGCCATGAGTCTCGCGATCGCGGCCTTGCAAACTCAGGGAAAGACGACAATCCATCGAGCAGAAGCGGCTGCCGTTTCCTATCCTGAATTCATTGAAACTCTACAGCAAGTTTGTCAGTCTATTTAGAACAAAGTTTATTTTTTAGTTTTAGTACGGCTTTACTTCAAAACGTTGTAGAGTTCATCACACCACTAGTACAGCGCATTTTTTCTGCGTTTAATAACCAATTTTTGGGAAAGATTAAGTTCAGGTTAACTTAATTCAAAAACTTTTTCGTTTATAATAATCAATTATTTTTTATTTGTTCAGAATGATATTGCCTTCCCTGAATGATTATTTATCTCGCAAGACGTTTGGTAACGTCCTAAAAGAAGGAAGCAATTTAATCAATTCTATAGAAAAGAATAATGATTCATCCTCGTTACTAATTAGTATTATTACCGTTGTTTACAACGCAGAAGAACATTTACAGGCAACCATTGAAAGTGTTGTTCAGCAGACCTATCCAAACATCGAATATATTATCGTTGATGGCGGAAGTACGGACAAAACCCTATCCATTATTAAGTCCTATGAAAACTTTTTAAGTTATTGGATAAGTGAGCCTGATCAGGGTCTTTATGATGCGATGAATAAAGGCATTGCCCTGAGTCATGGTTCCCTCATCGGTTTATTAAATGCGGGGGATACCTACCAACCCAACGCGATCGCGACTATTATGGAACGTTGGCGATCGCAAAATTTTTCTCAGCCGATTATTTTTACAGGAAATTGCCATATTTTGGCGGAAGATCATCAGCATTATTTCTTTGCATCAGGTGACCCCAGCAGACTGCCATTGCGAATGATTCCCCATGCCGCGGTTTTTGTCAGTAAGTCCGTTTATGAATCCTTGGGATTATTTAATCTCACGCTCAAGATCGCGAGTGATTTTGAATTTTTATGCCGCTGTTATCAAGCCAAAATCCCGTTTGACTTTATTGATGAAACCCTTGTACTCACAGAACCCAGGGGTGTATCTGGCAACTACTACCGAAGTGAATGGGACTATGCCCAGGTTCGTTTACAGTATGCCTTTATTGCCCCCTGGCAAGCGATCGCCTTAAGTTTATACTCTTTCGTCAGCATTACCGTTCATCAGGGTTTAAAAATTCTAGGATTATGGCACTTGATTGAGAAAAGAAGATATGCAGGCTCCCGTTAGCGTTGTTATTCCGTGTTATAAATGCTCCCACACAATTGAACAATCCGTCAGTTCAATTACCAGTCAAACCCTGCTGCCATCGGAAATTATTTTAGTGAATGATGGTAGCCCCGATCAAACACTGGAAGTATTAAAAAATCTCCAGAATACCTATGGCAAGAACTGGATCAAAATTATTGATCTGCCTCAAAATGTCGGGCCAGGGCAAGCTCGAAATCACGGTTGGGAAACAGCAACCCAAGAGTACTTAGCCTTTTTAGATGCGGACGACCTTTGGCATTCCCAAAAATTAGAAATTCAATGTACTTGGATGTTAAAGAATCCTGATATTTCCTTTTCCGGTCATCCTTTTTTTATTTATAAAGATATTCACGATTTAAGCCCTGCCATTTTAAAAGGGTTGAAACAAGAACCGAGAATTATCTCTAAGACACAGATCTTAAGTTCTAATCCTTTTCCCATGTCTGGCTGGTTATTTAAACGTTCCTTGCAAAAAAAATTTAAACCTTACTATCATTGCGAAGACTATCTTTGGTTACTAGAAAGCTTTTTTACCATTCATCAATTAGCTTTTTTTGATTTGCCGCTATGTTATTCTCTAAGAGCACCCTACAGTAAGGGGGGACTATCAGGAAATCTTTGGAAAATGGAAAAAGCGGAACTGCTGGTTTATCAAAAAATTTGGAAAGAAAAATATATTTCTTCCCTAGAATATGGCGTAATTAGTCTCTATTCTTTTGCCAAATATCTTCGTCGTTTACTCTTGACCTTTTTGAATCCTTCTTAATTAATTTATCTAGCTTATGAAACTCAATTTATTTACGAGATCATATGAAAATTCTTCAGATCTGCAATTTGCCAAGCTTTATAAAACAGCATTTGCGCCGCCATATCGATCATCTAACAGCTTTAGGATTCACGGTGGAAAGTGTTTGTCCCGATGATGTAGAAATTGAAGAATTAAAACAGGAAGGTTATATTGTTCATACCATGGCAATTGATCGTTCGGTTGATCCCATTTCTAATTATCAATGCATCGTAAATTTGGTAAAATTGATTAAAAAAAATCATTACGATATTGTCCATGTCCATAATCCGGTCGCGGCGTTATTAGGCAGAATTGCAGCCAAAATTGCAGGCGTAAAAGCCATTATTTATACTTCTCATGGATTTTATTTCCATGAATTAACCCCACCCCTTCAATACTTGATTTTTTGCAGCATTGAAATTTTAGCAACCTATATTACAGACCTCATTTTTTCGGTTAACCATGAAGATATTAACGTTTTACTGAAAACGGGTTTATGCTCTAAAAATAAACTCTATTATTTAGGAAGCGTTGGGGTTGATCTGAAAAAATTTAATCCTGATCGAATTTCCCTAAGCCATCAGCAACAGTTGCGGCAGTTTTTTAAGATTTCTGAACAGGCTTATCCGATCATTGGAACTATCGGAAGAATTAATGAAAAGAAAGGCAGTTTATATTTTATTGAAGCGATTCATGAATTGCGATCGCAATATCCCCATATCCAGGCCTTAATTATCGGAGCAGAAGTCAGTTCCGATCCGGATGGTTGTAAAAATCGAGTTTTAGACAGAATCTATGAGCTGAATCTAGCGTCCCACATTACCCTAACCGGCTACCAAGAAGAGATTCCTGAACTGCTGAGTCTCATGGATATCTTTACGCTGCCTACGTTTACCCATGAAGGGTTACCCAGTGCTGTGATTGAAGCGATGGCCATGCAAAAGCCGGTTGTTGCCTCTAACATTCGCGGATGTCGGGAAGCGATTATTCATCAAAAAACGGGATTAATTATTCCCCCTAAAAATATTCAAGCCTTAGCCGATGCGTTACGACAACTATTGATGAATCCAGAGAAAGCCAAACAAATGGGTCTAGCTGGACGTAAACGAGTGGAAGAAGAGTATAGTTTACAACTGGTATTAAATCGCTTAACGGATGGCTATGATTCTTTGGGGCTGTCTCATAAAATGGCTACATCAATGATGTATAAGTCTGGTCAGATCTAGACAGGATTAGAGAGAAGGTGATATGACATTTAAGTAACTGATGGGATAACTTTTGAGGAACAGGAAAACAACAATGGCTAAAATCTCCGTTATTGACCAAATTCGATTAGCAGTAGCGGTAGGAGTTGCCAAAACGGTGACGGCATTTGTCCGTTGGTTTCGCTTGGGGGCGGCGAGTGTTCTACCAGGAGAAATCTCTCGTCGTTTGCATCCCCGTTTATTAGGCCTATTGGCTGAGCAAGTGAAGTATGGCGTAATTTTAGTGGTGGGGACTAACGGAAAAACGACGACTTCGTTGTTGTTGCGAACCATTTTAGAAAATCAGGGTTTTAAAGTGACCCATAATATTACCGGCGCGAATTTGATCAATGGCTTAATTACGGCTTTGTTAGTCGATGCCAATTTAATTGGCCAATTAAAAACGGATTACGCCATTTTGGAAGTTGATGAAAATATTTTGCCCTTAGTGTTGAAAGAGTGTCAGCCCCGCGTGATTTTGGCGTTAAATCTTTTCCGAGACCAGTTAGACCGTTATGGAGAGGTGGATACCATTAGTCGTCGTTGGCAAAAGGCGATCGCGCCCCTTCCTGAAGATACTTTAATTGTGGTGAATGCGGATGATCCGACCCTTTCCCATTTTGGGCAGCAATTAACCCAAACGGTTCGTTATTTTGGTTTGAGTGAACCCACTTTGTATTTAGAAGAAATTCCCCACGCCGTTGATTCGATTTATTGCCCTAAGTGTGGTCATCCCTTGGATTATCGCGGAGTGTATCTATCCCATTTAGGAGATTTTACCTGTCCTAGCTGCGGGTTTAGTAAAAGTCAACCGGCCTTTCACAGTAGCGAATGGCCGCAAATTCTGATCGGTGTCTATAACAAATACAATACCCTGGCGGCTGGTTTAGTCGCTCAAGAGTTAGGGGTTCAGACCGAATCCATTTTTAACAATATCAAGAGTTTTAAAGCCGCCTTTGGTCGGGCCGAAGAGTTAACCGTTGAGGGCAAAAAAGTCAGAATTTTACTGTCCAAAAATCCGGTGGGTATGAATGAAACGATTCGAGCCGTTAATGATATTAAAGTTCAGGGCAAAGCTTCAACTACCTTATTAGTGTTAAATGACCGTATTCCTGATGGCACCGATGTTTCCTGGATTTGGGATGTGGATACGGAACAGTTGGTTAAACTCGGCGGAACTTTTGTCGTTAGCGGCGATCGCATTTATGACATGGCTCTGCGCTTAGACTATAGCCGTGAGCAACTAGAGGCTAATGGAAATGAATTTAAGCTGATTTTAGAAGAAAATTTGAGTAATGCTATTCAAAAAGCCTTAGAATCAACACCAGAGGACGAAACCCTACATATTATCCCGACCTATTCTGCCATGTTAGAAGTACGGGGCTTGCTAACTGGACAAAAGATTTTATAAATTTTTCGACAATTGGGTTCGCATTTGATAGTTATTGTGCCCCTTGATAATGGTGAATAATCTCTTTCGGGGTAATAACGCGATCGGATTTGCGTCCCATAAAGAACATATCACTGCCACTATCGATCCAATATTTTTGGGGAATCCAATTATCCAAATATTGCACCCAAAAGAAGAACAATTTAAAGATTTTTCCGATGGCACGGGAACGGAATAAACTCCGAGTAAAATAATCAATTGTCCAAAGTAACTGTGTCCCTGGCCCTTCAGTTGCGCCAGATTTAATTAAGGCAAAATTTTTAAACAGATAGCGATGCCCACTTTCGGTAAAACGGGTAAAGTCATAGGCTCCTTCATGAACCTGCTGTAAAAAAGGTGTTTCTGAGTACACCAGTCCATTGGGTTTTAAGACGCGGTAAATTTCCGCAACCACTTGATGGGGGTCTAAAACGTGTTCTAAAACAACTTGAATGATTACACAATCGATGGATTCATTCGCTAACGGAATTTGATGCGCGTCAGCCACAAATTGAGTCAGGGGTGACGTATAGATATCAAAACCAATCACTTTGAGATCGGTTTCTTCGTAAAAGGGTTTCATTCCTCTGCCAAATGAGCCTCCACCAATCATTAAAATTCTGGGTTGAGGAGTTTGATTTTTGAGTAAAGAAATTAAATATTGAATATTGTCATCAGTCACCTTTTTCTCAGGGGTTAATACTTTTTTGATAAATGCTTGAATTCCTTTTCTTTCGGGTCGTATGACTACTGAAGAAGCACTATTTTTTAAGGTTTCCGTTTGATCAAGAACGGATTGAGAAAAGTCAACTAAAACGGGGGTTTGGTTAATAATCGGATATTCATATTGCTGGTTTGCTTCTACTGTATCCGTTATCAAATGGGAATCGACTAACTTTAAAGGAAAATTCGTTTTTGGACAGCGGAGTAAATTCCAGTATTCTTCTTTGTTTGCTAACATGCTTTCTCTTGATCGATTTCTTTCAATTTTGCTGCTCATTGTAATATAACTGCTCACCCAATTCCAGCGATCGCTTACGCTTAAGCGTTTCAAAAAACTTCTGTTTCATCGCCCACACTAGCCCAAAAATGCCAAGATCAAGAAACAACCGAATTGCAAATGAGAAGCACCGTTTAATAGTGAGTTTCTATCCGACTCCATCAAACTCGTAATCCCTAAATCAATCAGAATAATTTAGTAAATTTCCAGACCAAGCTATACTAGGCTTGTAAATCTGTTTACAATCTTTAATGGCCGCTTCAACCGTGCCATCTTTCGTTTATCTATAGTAAGTATCGTTCGTCATCAATTAACCAATCGGTAACATGAACGCAGGAATTGACCTTAGAAGTAGTTTTATTGAATCACTCCAGGATTTGGGACTGCCCTCTGGCGTTGCTAAAGCCTTTTGGATTCCCCTCCCGTCTATTTTGATGATTATCGGAGCAACTGTCGGCGTGCTGGTGGTCGTTTGGCTAGAACGTAAAATTTCTGCGGCGGCTCAACAGCGGATAGGCCCTGAATATGCCGGCCCGTTGGGGGTTTTACAACCCGTTGCAGATGGCATTAAGCTCGTTTTTAAAGAAGATGTCGTTCCTGCGAAAGCCGATCCCTGGTTATTTACCTTAGGCCCAGTTTTAGTGGTCTTACCTGTATTTTTGTCCTATCTGATTGTGCCCTTTGGACAAAATCTAGTCATTACGGATTTAAATGTCGGGATTTTTCTGTGGATTTCTCTTTCTAGTATTGCCCCTATTGGTTTATTGATGTCGGGCTATGCTTCTAATAATAAATATTCCCTTTTAGGCGGACTACGGGCGGCGGCTCAGTCGATTAGTTACGAAATTCCGCTGGCGTTTGCTGTCCTCGCGATCGCCATGATGTCGAATAGCCTCAGCACCATTGATATTGTTGATCAACAATCCGGCTATGGCATCTTAGGCTGGAATATCTGGCGGCAACCCGTTGGCTTTTTAATCTTTTGGATCGCTGCTCTTGCGGAATGCGAACGTTTACCCTTTGACTTACCTGAAGCCGAAGAAGAATTAGTCGCAGGGTATCAAACCGAATATGCAGGCATGAAGTTTGGTCTATTTTATGTCGGCTCCTACGTTAACCTGGTGTTATCCGCCTTAGTGTTTGCCGTGTTGTATTTAGGCGGCTGGGAATTTCCCGTTCCTTTAGATAAATTAGCCGGCTGGTTAGGGGTCAGCGAAAACAACCCTTGGCTACAAATCTTGACGGCTTCTCTGGGAATCACCATGACCGTTTTAAAAGCCTACTTTTTAATCTTTATCGCTATTCTTCTCCGTTGGACAGTGCCCCGTGTACGGATTGACCAACTTTTGAATTTAGGCTGGAAATTCCTCTTACCCGTTTCCTTAGCCAATCTCTTAATTACTGCGGCCTTAAAACTGGCTTTTCCTGTGGCTTTTGGTGGTTAGAAACGTTTTTTGGATATAACCCCAAACCGATGACCCAATTATTCACTTAAAAATTTCAATTTTAAGATAGCCAAGGACAAATTTATGTTCAACACCATTCTTAAACAAGTCAGCGATTACGCCAAAGAGACCGTTCAAGCCGCCAAATATATTGGAGAAGGGCTGGCAGTAACCTTTGACCACATGAGTCGCCGACCGATTACGGTTCAATATCCCTACGAAAAATTAATTCCCTCAGAACGGTATCGCGGACGCATTCATTTTGAATTTGATAAATGTATCGCCTGCGAAGTTTGTGTTCGGGTTTGTCCGATTAATTTACCCGTTGTCGATTGGGCCTTTAATAAACAAACGAAGAAGAAAGAACTCAAGCACTATAGTATTGATTTCGGGGTTTGTATTTTCTGTGGTAACTGTGTGGAATACTGTCCCACCAACTGTTTATCCATGACGGAAGAATATGAAATGTCTACCTATGATCGTCATGAGTTAAATTACGATAACGTTGCCCTGGGTCGCTTGCCCTATAAAGTTACCCAAGATCCAATGGTGACGGCTTTACGAGAATTTGCTTATTTACCCAAGGGCGAAATTGATCCCCACGATTTACCCGCCGGCAGCCAACGGGCAGGGAAACGACCCGAAGAATTAATCAATGAATAAACTTTAACAATCTAGGGGGAAATGAATCTTTTATAATTTTCTTCTGGATTGTTGAGTGTTTCTCTCAATTAAATTAATCAAAAAACGACTGTATTAAATGGGTGAGTTGGTGCAATCTAACCCCTAAAATCCACAATTATTGAGGAGATAACCGTGAATTTAGCAGAAGGCGTACAGAGTGTATCCTTAATTATCCTAAGCATTATGTTAATTGGCTCCGCTTTGGGGGTCGTTTTATTATCGAATATTGTTTATTCGGCATTTCTATTAGGTGGGGTTTTCATTAGCATATCGGGTCTTTATATCCTGCTGAATGCAGATTTTGTTGCGGCGGCTCAGATCCTCGTTTATGTGGGAGCCGTTAATGTTTTAATTCTGTTTGCCATTATGTTGGTGAATAAACGGGAAGATTTTTCCAAGATGCCCAGCCGTTGGATTCGTAATCTAGCCACCAGTCTCGTCTGTATCGGCCTCTTCGCCCTTCTTTCAACAATGGTTTTAATTACCCCTTGGTCTATTGCGTCTGTTCCGGCTGTTCCTATTGATAATACGATTATCGTCTTAGGAAAACATTTGTTTAGTGACTTCCTCTTACCCTTTGAATTAGCGTCGGTTTTATTGTTAATGGCAATGGTCGGTGCGATTATTTTGGCCCGTCGTGACTTTATTCCCGAACCACCAGCAGAAGAACCCAGTGCAACGGCTTTAACCCTGCCTGAACGCCCCCGCGAGTTAATTTCCCTTGAAAAGTAATTGTAGCTTAATAAAAAATTAAAAAAACGAGGTTTTATGCAGATTCCCTTGCAATATTATTTAATTTTAGCAGCCGCTTTATTCTGTATCGGGATTTATGGCTTAATTACCAGTCGTAATGCGGTTCGGGTTTTAATGTCGATTGAATTATTGCTAAATGCTGTCAATCTTAATCTGATTGGATTTTCTAATTTTTTAGATCCAACAGGGATTAAGGGTCAAGTTTTCTCCGTTTTTGTGATTACTGTTGCGGCGGCTGAAGCGGCTGTGGGTTTAGCCATTATTTTGGCAATTTATCGGAATCGAGAAACCATCGACATGGAACAGTTTAATTTGCTGAAATGGTAATGCTGTAATTCAGCTAATCTAGCTTTTTTCTTGAATTTTCCTCAACTAAGTGATGCCAAAAGTTAAGATTCTGGCTCACTTTTTTAATGAATGATTATAAAAAGTGGAGTAATAATACCCCACTTTGTTGATTTCATATTGATCATACGTTTCAATCGCTTTTTGGTGTGCCCTTCCTTGCTTTAACTGAACTATGGAGTTTAATGGAGTCAACAAAATAAGTTGTTATTTATTCAGAGTGTGAGCTATTGGGGTCACCATTGAAGGGTTGAACACCGACTTCAGGATACTCATCGGTTGAAGGGCCAAATACTCTGGCAAAAGCCTCGGTCAAGTATTGCATCATATTTTGTAGCATTTCATTAATCTTCATAGTTGTTACTCTCCTGGGAAAGGTATCTACTAACCTTGAATGTGTTTGAAACTTTTGAGTGTGAGAAGAAATTGCTTTAATTTTTCTCTACCTCTACCTACACTTTTATTCTACTTTTTGGGATTGAAATTTTGTCGCTTTTATTCAGGATTGTAATAATTATTGAATCTTTTAGATAAAAAGTTGCTTTTTATTGTTCTTCGTAAACTTTTGTTCTGTAATATTGCTGTTTGTATCAATTTCAATCAAGTACAACGGATTCTTTTTTAGTAAATTCACGGCTTTTTCTACCTCTTTTTTCATAAAACTTCACTATTTATCCTTGATTATGGTAAAATCTACTATAATCTACTTAGCCCCTTCTGTTGATGTGTTGAGGAGGTGAGAATAACTGCCCTATGAAAATTGCTCTGTTTGGAACCAGTGCCGATCCGCCGACTGCGGCCCATCAGTCTATTCTCCAATGGCTCTCTGAGCATTATGATCAAGTGGCGGTCTGGGCTTCTGATAATCCTTTTAAAGATCGCCAAACGGCTTTGGAGCACCGCATGGCGATGTTGGAATTGTTGATCGGTTCGCTGAATTTATTCCACTCCAATGTCCGTGTTTATCGGGAACTCAGCGATCGCCGTAGTTTAAATAGTTTAGAAAAAGCGCAGCAAATTTGGGGAAAAGATGCGGATTACAGCTTAGTTATTGGGTCAGACTTAGTACCACAAATTCCCCGTTGGTATCGCGTTCAGGACTTATTTCAATCCGTGAATCTTTTAATTATTCCCCGTCCTGGCCATCCGTTGAACAAAGACGATTTACAGCAGCTTCAAACCTTGGGAGCAACCTATCACATCGCACAAATGGAAGCCCCTGAAATTTCTTCTACGATTTATCGTCAAACTAAAGATAAAACGGTTATTCCCGTTCCTGTGAAAGAGTATATTTGTCAGCAAAAACTCTATGTTTTTTAGCCTTTGTTAAATTATTTAGAAATTGTTTTGAAAATATCTTGAAGTTTAAAATTATTCAAAGATAAAAAATTGATAATGAAGCAATCACCAAGCAAATTATTAGCAGCGTTTAAAGTAGGGGTCGATAATGTTATTTTTTCTGTTGATACCCAGCACAATCGATTGTTAGTTTTATTAGTTAAACGACAAGAAGATCCCTTTCAAAATTATTGGAGTTTACCCGGAACCCTAGTTCGTCAGGGTGAATCCTTAGAAGCCGCCGCCGAACGCATTTTATCAGAAAAAATTCAGGTTAAAAATCTTTATTTAGAACAGCTTTACACCTTTGGTGGGCCAAATCGGGATCCCAGGGAAGCACCTGAAAGTTACGGCGATCGCTATTTATCCGTGAGTTATTTTGCCCTAGTTCGCTTTGAAGATTCGGGATTAATTGTACGGGATGTAAAATATACAACTTGGCATGATTTAACCAATTTACCGACGTTAGCGTTTGATCATCAAAATATTTTGAATTATGGCTATCGTCGCCTACGCAATAAATTAGAATATAGCCCCATTGCCTTTGATGTTTTGCCGGAAATATTTACCTTATTTGATTTATTTCAACTATATGCAACGATTTTAGGAGAAAATTTTTCAGATTATTCTAACTTTCGAGCGCGTCTTTTAAAATTAGGCTTTTTGATGGATACGGGATTAAAAGTCAACAAAGGTGCCGGCCGTCCCGCAACGTTATACCGCTTTAATGCTCAGGCTTTTGCTCCCTATAAAGATAAGCCCTTAGTGTTTATTTAATAGCCTTGAGAAAAACTGCAAATTTTAGGAAAATAATTTTATGAAAATCGCGATCGCTCAATTAAATCCCACCATTGGAGATATTCAAAATAACGCGCAAGAAATTCTCAAAGCGGCTCAAGTAGCCAGTGAACAAGGAGCCGATTTACTATTAACCCCTGAATTATCGCTGTGTGGCTATCCCCCTAAAGACTTATTGCTGAATCCCAGTTTTGTCCAATTATTAGCTGTTGAACTCGATCATTTAGCCCAACAATTACCCCCGAATTTAACTGTTTTAGTGGGAACAGTCGATAACAACAATCAGGCAAATTTAAAAGGAGAAAAAGCTTTATTTAACAGTATTGCTTTATTATATCAAGGCAAAATTCAAACCTATTTCCATAAGCGATTATTACCAACCTATGATGTCTTTGATGAAGACCGCTATTTTGAATCGGGTAAAGAAAGCCATATTTTTACGATTAAAAATATCAAAATTGGGGTGACGATTTGCGAAGATTTATGGAATGAAGCGAGTTTTTGGAATGTTCGTCGTTACGAGATTAATCCGGTTGATGACTTAGTGGCTTTACACAGTCAATTAATAATTAATTTATCGGCTTCTCCCTACACGGTGAATAAACAAAAATTACGAGAATCGATGGCTTACCATATTGTTAAACGCTATCAAATTCCCTTGATCTATGTGAATCAAATTGGGGGAAATGATGACTTAATTTTTGATGGTAATAGTTTTGCGGTTAATCGACAGGGAGAAGTGGTCGGTCGCGCTCAAGCATTTAAACCGGATCTGTTTTTTCTAGACGTTAACGAACAACGTCCCGATATTTTACCGACCCAAATTCAGCCTTTACCCACCTGTGAAGAAGCCGAGCTTTTTAATGCGTTGGTTTTAGGAGTCAAAGATTACGTCAAAAAATGCGGTTTTTCCCGTGTAATTTTGGGATTAAGCGGGGGAATTGATTCTTCTTTGGTGGCGGCGATCGCGACTGAAGCGGTGGGAGCCAATCAGGTATTGGGGGTTTTAATGCCTTCGCCCTACAGTTCCGCCCACTCTATTGCCGATGCCGAAGCGTTGGTGAACAATTTAGGCATTCAAAGCTATTTATTACCGATTGGTGACCTGATGAAAACCTATGATCAGGTCTTAGACCCCCTCTTTGCAGGAACAGAGTTTGGTATTGCCGAAGAAAATTTACAGTCTCGTATTCGGGGTAATCTGCTGATGGCGATCGCCAATAAATTTGGTCATTTATTACTATCTACGGGCAATAAATCGGAAATGGCGGTGGGTTACTGCACCCTTTACGGCGATATGAATGGCGGACTGGCTGTGATTGCAGATATCCCTAAAATGCGGGTGTTTTCTCTCTGTCGTTGGCTCAACCGCGATCGCGAAATTATTCCCCCCTCGGTATTGACCAAACCTCCTAGTGCTGAACTCAAACCCGGTCAAGTGGATCAAGATTCCCTGCCACCCTATGAAATTCTCGATGATATTTTGGATCGTCTGATTCATCAACACCAATCTGCCCGCCAACTTATTGCCGCGGGGTTTGAGCCTGATACGGTGCATAAAGTGAGTAAACTGGTAAGTCGTGCGGAATTTAAACGGAAGCAAGCCCCACCAGGGTTAAAAGTAACCGATCGCGCCTTTGGAACAGGGTGGAGAATGCCCATTGCCAGTCGTTGGTAAGTCAGTCATTCTAATTCAACGGCTAAACAGTCATCGTCTTATTTAGCGGAAACCTATCCGTTATCATTCAATATCATTCAACCGCTTTAACCAAATTTCTGTTTGGCTTGCTCGTAAACTTCTACGGTAATTTCACTGATGTCTCTTTCTTGAGCAAATTTTTCAATTTTTTTGCGGGCAGCAGGTCGAACAAAAAAGGGAATTTCTTTTAATCGGGCTTCGGCTTCGGGTTGCCAACGGATTTCATGACTCATGAGCGTATTGAGTGAGTTAATGTTTATTACTGGGAACTTGTTGGAGTTCATTCTCAAACAGGCGGTCTTCTGTTGAAGTTCGGTTGGAAGTTGTATTTTCTTCGGCGGGTAAACTGCGGAGAGCCGCGATCGCCTCTTTAATCATGACGGCGGTAGGAACTGCCACAATCACACCAAGCAATCCCCCAATCCGCGCACCGGATAACAGAGAGATTAACACCCAAAAGGGATTTAACCCCGTAACACTCCCTAAAACCCTTGGAGCAACCCCATTTTCCACAATTTGCTGAATAATTAGGGCGGCAGCTAATAATTGTAGGGCCATCCCCACATCCCGCAGCGCGACCAAAAAGGTGACGAGGGTAATTCCCACTGACCCACCAAAGGGAATCAGGGCCATTAAACCCACCGTAAGACCAAACAGTAGCCCAAAAGGAACTTTTAAGGCGACAAAGGCTAACACTAATCCTACGGCCATACAGGTGGCACTAATCAATTGACCCAAGAAATAATTCTGAAAACTACGGCGTAGGGTTTGGGAAAAAGGCTGTTGGAAACGAGTCGGTAACCAACCCACCACACTCTGCCAAACGTCTTGAGTATGGAGTAATAAATAGAAGGTCAAAATAACGGTTAACAGGACATCTAACAATCTCACTACCGTAAAAACCGTTAAACTGAGGGCTAAATTGAGCGTGGTTCCGGCTAAATTCTGTAATTCAACGGCTAAACGGCTGTTAATTTGAGTAATAATCCCATCAAAGTTAATAGGAAGCCCCAGCGCATTGGCCTGCTCATCTAATAACATTAATTGCCGTTGTCCAGAGTCTAACCATTCGGGTAAACGCGCCACTAATTGTTGAGCTTGGGTAAAGGCAAGGGGAACGAGGGTGACTCCCAGGGCCAAAAAGACAAAGAGAGTTATCAGGAAAACGAAAACGGCAACGACACTACGTTGAAAGCCTTTTTTTTCTAGCCAACTGACCGGATAATTGAGGAGAAAGGCTAGGACAGAGGCAATTAAGACAATCACAAAGAGGGACTGGAAGTAACCGAAGATTGCAAATAGGGCCCTAGCATTTAAGACCATAAGCGGAGCGGCTAGGAGCACAACTAGGAGGCGAGAGAAGAAATTTAAGGATTCCCACCCTTTGACTAACCAGTTACGTTTGGGAGAAGATGAGCCAGAGTTGACCATCACAGTCGCTACCCCGTCTGATAGAAGTACCTTAAGATAGTTTAATCAATTGCGTGAGTTCTCATGGGAACCTAGCAACTCGCTTGCCATCTATTTTACGCCAAGCTAGCCTCTTTTTCGGGAAATGGGAATTTCTTCTAACCTCAGATCCATGGTTGATTTCTGTTGGGATAGGAAGGAGGGGGCAATTGCCGTATTATACTTAAGTGTTATTCAGTACGCGATCGCGACTTTTGCTACTCCTCGTTGGGAAGAATAGGTTAGTGGTAAAGTTTTGAGTTGACTTTTTTGAAAAAGCGTTTATGGTTGAGTTATTCCAATCAAGCTTTAACCTTTAGCCTTCACACAAACCCCCGTAAATCCCTATGCAATTGTCTGTTTGAATCCTTACTTAAACCCATTAATAGATTTGCCTCAATCCCTGTTAAATGCCTATTAAAGACAACTTTGAATTCCTTGAAATACCGATTACGTGTGACATAGATCACACCATTTGAGTGATTTTAGGTTTCAAAAATTTGTCAGAAAACTGATACAATTAACAATGTAGATTCTACTTACATAAAATCTCTAAGTTTAACAGCAAAGTCAAAAATTTAATCCTGTTTAAGTTCTCAACAGATTTAGATAAACGACATTTGATTTAAGCTGTTAATCCTTTAAACTGCACACAAACAAGAGACTGAAGCTTATTTTTATCAGGCTTTTTGCAAAATCGCTATTCCATTTAAAGGCGTGACAGCTTACTCAGTCTTCTTTAACCGATTGGCTCTTAAAAATCTAAAGTTAAAGGTTAATCTTGAGAGCAGTTTTTAAGTCCAGTATGAAGAGTGACTAAAATTAATGGAAGAAAAACGAGCTAATATTAGCGAAATAGACAAATTAACTAAGAATGTCCCTTTTTTCAATGGATTGTCTAAAGAGTGTTTGGAAAATACGATTAGTCATGTTGTGACTCGTCATCATCCGTCCAATCGAGTGATTCTCCTAGAAAATGATTGGGGAGGCTCCGTCTATTTTATCGTGGATGGTTGGGTCAAAATTCGTACCCATAACGTGGATGGCAAAGAAGTAACCCTGAATATTGTGGGGAAAGGGGAAGTGATTGGCGAAATGTCGGCGTTAGAAGAAATTCCCCGCTCTACCGATGTTATGACCTTAACGCCCACGATTGTCAGTAGTATTTCAGCCACAGATTTTTTATCTCTTCTGCAAACGGAACCTCTAGCGGGTATTCGTTTAGCCCAACTTATTGCCAAACGTTTACGACAGGTTAATCGACGGTTGCGTTTACGGGAAGCTGAAAGCATTGCTCGTGTAGCGGATACGCTCTTGTTTTTAGCGGAAGGTCAAGGTAAAGCGACAAAACGCGGTATGAGTATTCCCAATTTGCCCCATCGAGAATTAGGTAGCATTACGGGCTTGGCTAGGGAAACAGTGTCACGGGCTTTAACCCGATTAGAACAAGATGGTCTAATTTCTCGTGAAAACGATAGAATTTGTATCCGTGACCTGGATGAACTTGAGGATTTAATTTCTTAATTCCGTTAATTGTAATTGTAGAGAATCAATTTTTAAGGGTCAATTCTTAAAAGATTGGGGTTACCAATTTTTGAATGCGGTTTACAAAAAACATTCAGTCTATTTTATTGCATGCAATTGAATAAAGATCAGCCGTTAACTAGTTTTCGATGCGCGATCGCGTTGGGGAGTAATTTAGGCAACTCCCAGGAAATTCTAGACCAGACCCTAACCGAACTAGCCCAAATATCAGGAATTCAACGGATTACCCCATCGAGTTGGTACGAAACGATTCCTGTTGGCCCACCCCAACCCAATTATGTTAATGGTTGCGCTATTGTAGAAACGAAATTACACCCTGAAATTCTGTTAGAAAACTTACTAATAATAGAACAGCAATTTGGTCGAATTCGGCAGGAACGTTGGGGAGCCAGAACTTTAGATTTAGATATTCTATTATATGATAATTTAATTTTAAAAACGCCAAACTTAACCATTCCCCATCCCCGCATGAATGAACGTGCTTTTGTCTTGGTTCCCCTAGCTGAAATTGCTCCTAATTGGATTGAGCCGATCTCTCAAAAATCGATTTTTCAGTTATCTCAGGAAATTGACACGTCAGGAATTATTCATTGTGTAAAGCAGGCAAATTAAACTGCCAAATAAAACAAATTTTAACAAAATACTCGAAATTAAAAAACTGTCGGTTGTCAAACAATTGGTCAGATTGGAAGACGCTCAGTTACGCAACAAATCAGTGATAAAAAAATACTTTTTTCTAAAGTGACCTAATGTTTTCATTCGTGAAATAGGCTTGCTACCTTGTTCTATTTTGAGTGTAGCCATCAATAATGCTCTCAGATTTGAGTGTATTGAATTGTAAAGTTTTTGATTGCAAACAAATTCTATTTTGTTTTTTTCTGCTATAATCCCCAATTATTAAAAAATATCGCTAATTTCGAGCTTATAAGGGTAAATAGCCATGTCATCGCCAATATCACCAGTTAAAGTTTCTGATCTTAACTTCATTCCTGAGTTATTTTTTGACTTAATTGCAAGGGTTATTCCTGGATATTTTGTATTAGGTTTTGCATATTGGTATATTGAAATATTTATAACTTTGTTAACTACACCACCATACAATTTTAATGATATCTTAAGTCTAATCCCAATCTGGTTTACTCCAATTATTGCTTATTATTTAGCAGTATTATTATGTATATTATCTAGAAAAAAACATCCAAAGCTTGATAAAGAAATAGAAGAAACTGCTCAAAGACTTTATAAGTTAACTCATAATGCACCTGAAGACCGAGGAAGGTTTCAAAAACTTTTTGCTGAATTTGATGCTACATCATCGATATTTATGGGTTTATTAATTCTATTCATATCAGCTTTGTTTGCTTTTTCAATTCTTTATTTTGTCAAAAATATATCCTTAAAGCAAATTTTTATTTTTCCTTTGATTTTGTTATTTATTATAAATATATTTTTTATGTGTTCTATTAATTTATGGAAATCAAAATTGCGAGATATTTTAAAAGAAAGACTAGATAGCTATGCAGAGTATAAAAATTTATCGTTACGAGAAAATTGGGATATTAAATTTAATAATGATTTGGTAAAAAATACTGGAGTAAAAATCAAAAAATTCGATATTTTTCAATGTGATGGAGATAAGTTTTTTTTAGTAATTTCACCTAATGAAATAAATAATTTTAGTGAAAAAATACTTGGAGTTCTAAATAAAGAGGAAGAAGAAGATTATCCAACTCGTATTGATTGTGCCGTCGCCAAAGATAACACAGTCAACAACAAAAATAAAGTTAAAAAAGAAGACGATGAGCTAGAAAAAATCAAATTTGCTTTTGATCAATTTCACATAATTGAGAAAGAAAAATTGTCTCGAACTCGAAGATTTGGTCAAATTATTCAAAGTGATAGATCCCAAATTCTTGATATCTTGGCTAAGATCTTTGCATAAAGATAAATCTTAAATTGGCGGATATAAAGGTAAATCTAAATGGTACAAGCCCCGTTAAAACCATTAACATTAGCAGAATTTTTACAACTCCCAGAAACAACGCCTGCGAGTGAATACATTGATGGTCAAATTATCCAGAAACCCATGCGCCAAGGAAAACATAGTACCATTCAAGGAGAATTTGTTTCTGCCATTAATGCAGTCGTTAAGCCTAAACAAATAGCCCGCGCTTTTCCTGAATTGCGTTGTACCTTCGGTGATCGCTCCATTGTTCCTGATATTGCCGTTTTTACTTGGAGTAACATCCCCCGCGATGAAAAGGTCGAAATTGCCAATTTATTTTTAGCTGCACCCAACTGGACAATTGAAATTTTATCCTCTGATCAAAGCCATACCAAAGTTATCAGAAATATTTTGCACTGCTTAAAATACGGAACCCAAATGGGCTGGCTGATTGATCTCGATGAACAAGTCATTTTTGTCTATCGTCCGAAACAAGAACCCGAAATTTTTGATCAACCTGATCAGCCTCTTCCTATGCCATCTTTTGTCAGTGACCTAGAACTTACCTTGCAAGATGTATTTGCTTGGTTGTTGTAGAAAACTTGATAACGCGATCGCCTATGGGAAAACTTGAGATTTGATAACGCAAAAGGAAGATTTACTATGGCTATATCGATAGGTACAAGTAACAAGTTCCGCGAGGGTATCAAACTTTAATTAATACTGTATTTTTGGTCTATTTAATTAAAAGATCTGATGCCTTGTTTTGAAATTGCTGATAAACTTGATTGATTTGAGCCATAAAATATATATTAATTTGCCTTTTCCTGCATTCTCTGTTTAGTAACCGCGTAAATTTTTGCATCAAAATCAGGATCATCGACCGTTGTAATTACCTGATGAGGGCGATCGCTGATTCGATTGAGATAAGCTTGTAGAGCTAATTTATCCTCACGATGCTGAAGAAAATAGTATTTTAACTCTTCATCCGACATTGCCAAATAGTTAACGGTATCCATCAGAATACTTCTCCTTTTGGTGAAATTTGAAATTCAAGATTTTCTGTTGTTCCTGCCAATATATATATATTCTTTGTGCGATCATCAATACAAACTAGATGAATCGGTTGGTACATAATATAAGTTAAATAATAGGTAAGACGGTATAAACCTCTCAATTGGACATTAGTTGGCATTCGAGACACTCCCTCAACACTTTTTTATTTTACATCATCGTCTTAAGTTTGATTGAAATCGCATATAAAGCTGAATAATCTGATGGGTAACTTCCGTAATACTTAACCCATCGGTGATAATTTCAATCGCATCAATGGCTTTTTTGAGGGGCGCGATCGCGCGGGTACTGTCCTGTTGATCGCGGCTGGCAATTTCTTTTTCTAAGTCTTCTAAACGAATTTGGGTTTGACCCTGGGCTTGAAAATCTGCTAAACGTCGTCTGGCCCGTTCCTGCACCGATGCAGTGAGAAAAATCTTTAATTCCGCATCAGGAAAGACTGCCGTGCCAATATCCCGTCCTTCTGCCACTAGTCCCCCTGTTTTGCCGTAGGATTGTTGAGCCTTTAATAACACGGCTCGCACTGTTTTTTGGGCCGCGATCGCCGAAACGAGGGAAGTCACTTCAGGGGTACGAATGGCTTCGGTAACGTCCTGCCCGTTGATTTTAACTAAGGTCGGTTGGGGATAGGCTTGGGACACTAATTCTAAACTCGCTTGACTCACTAACTCGGCAATGCCCGCTTCATCGGTAAGGGGTAAATCCGATTGACGCACTAACCAAGCTAACGCCCGATACATCGCTCCTGTGTCGAGATAGAGTAAATTTAATTCTTTAGCGACTAAACGGGTGACGGTGGATTTTCCGGCTCCGGCTGGCCCATCGATCGCGATGATCGGTTTACGGTTACGCAATAAAATATTATCAATTAAGCGCGTTGACCCCACATAGGCCGCGATCGCGAGTAATCCTGTTTCAGTGACTTCCGTTAAAGGGGTTAGGGTCTGGGGGTGAACCAGTTCGATGTATTGAACCCGGACTTCTGGCGTTAGGGCTAATTGCTGTTGAACCTGATTTATCAACCCTTCAGCCTGTTTTTCCCCTTGAATAAACGCTTTTTGGGCTACTTGTAAACTACGGGATAGGACAAGGGCTAATTCCTTTTCAGGGTCACTTAAATATTGGTTACGGGAACTGAGAGCTAAACCCGATTCCTCTCGTTGGGTCGGACAAGCCTTAATCTCAATGGGAAAGTTTAAATCCGCCACTAAGCGACGAATGATGGCCAACTGTTGGGCATCTTTTTCCCCAAAATAGGCCGTTTCGGGTTGCACAATGTTAAATAATTTGGTCACGATGGTAGCAACACCAGCAAAATGGCCAGGCCGAAATTTTCCACACAAATTCTGCGTTAATTCATCGGGCGGAATCACCAGCGTTTGGGCCGATTCTTGACCCTGAATTCCCAAGGCTTCGGGAGTCGGGGCAAAAATGACATCCACTCCTATTGCTTCACATTGTTGGCGATCGCTATCTAAGGTACGGGGATATTGGTCCAAATCTTCTTGGGGGGCAAACTGCAACGGATTCACAAAAATACTGACAACTACCACCTCATTCGCTAACTTGGCTTGTTGAATCAAACTCAGATGCCCTGGATGTAAGGCTCCCATTGTTGGCACCAACCCCACCCGTTTTCCCTGGCGTACTCGGCTTAAATAGGTTTGTAGTCCCGCAATGGAGTGAAATAGACGCACAGTATTCTCCCGTTAATTTTGCTTTGTCCATCTTAATTCTTTCGGGTTTGACTCTAACGGTTAATTTTGAGTTTGATCGCTGCTGTGCGGTATGACTATTAAAGAATCGGTTTCGCGTTACCTACCATGAAAGAACCACTCATCGAACTAAAGGGAATCCGTAAAGCCTTTGGAGATCAAGTCATTTTAGATGGGGTTGATCTGACGATTTATAAGGGAGAAGCTTTGGTTATTATTGGCCCATCAGGCACAGGAAAGTCAACTATTTTACGCATTATTGCCGGATTATTACCACCGGATGCTGGTGAGGTTGAAATTAAGGGCAAAATCCGTTCAGGACTCATCGAAGATGGCGAGAATCCCATGCGGATCGCTTTAGTGTTTCAGCAATCTGCCCTGTTTGATTCCCTAACGGTCGAAGAAAATGTCGGCTTCTTTCTGTATGAACATTCCCAGTTATCTCCTACGGTGATCCGTGAATTGGTCGCGGAAAAGTTAACGATGGTCGGCCTGCCAGCAATCGGCGATCGCTATCCCTCCCAACTCTCTGGTGGAATGCGAAAACGAGTGAGTTTTGCCCGTGCCATTATGTCCAATCCCGAAAATCCCCAAGATGATCCCGAAATGATTCTCTACGATGAGCCGACGGCTGGCCTCGATCCCGTTGCTTCAACCGTGATTGAAAACTTAGTCCGTCATCTGCAAACAACGCCAGGCGGTTGTGATACCTACATTATGGTGACGCATCAAGAAAGCACCATTCGTCGCACAGCGGATCGGGTGGTTTTGTTATATGAGGGAAAAGTGCAGTGGCAGGGGAAGGTTGAAGAGATTGATACCACCGATAATGAGATGATCAGACAATTTTTTAGTGCTAGTGTACAAGGGCCCATCCGTGTCATTGATTAGGGTAGATTAACTATGATTTTTGAACAAATGATTGAAATCAAAGCCAGTGCCACTACCGTAGAACGATGTATTACGGATTTAGAATTGATGCACCGTTGGCTCAATCCTCTGTTGCGTTGTCAACCTATCGGAACCTGGTGCACGGAGGTAGGCGGAAAAAGTCGTTTTATCATTAATATTCCCGTTTTAAAGCCTACGTTGTACAGCACAGTGATGCAACGGGAACCCGGCTTAATTATTTGGGGATTTGAAGGTTTTTTTAAAGGACGCGATCGCTGGGAATGCCAACCCACCGAAAATGGAACCATGCTGGTAAATCGCTTTGAATTTGAAATTCCGAATCCGCTGGTGAGTTGGGGGTTTGAAATATTTTCTGCTCAATGGACAAGTCGGGATATGCAAGCGCAGTTACGCCGATTAAAGCGAGTAGCCGAAGAAATTTATCGCAAAGAATGGCTATAAACATAGCTTTTGAACTGAGTGTTTGACCTGAGTAAGACCATCTTCTGCTATCCTAGTAAAGGTGTGCTGGTGTAGCTCAGTGGTAGAGCAGCTGATTTGTAATCAGCCGGTCGCAGGTTCAAATCCCGTCACCAGCTTTTTTAACCGCGATCGCGCCTTTTCTAAAAAATTCTCAACGGGATTCAGTGCTTTCGGCTAAGATGGAAAGGGAATGCCTCTGCGTGACCCTGAATTATGCCCCTGCCTATCGTTGCCATTATTGGCCGCCCCAACGTTGGAAAATCGACCTTTGTTAATCGTCTTGCCGGTAACCAACAGGCGATCGTTCATGATGAACCCGGAATTACTCGCGATCGCACCTATCAGCCCTCATTTTGGCAAGATAGGGAATTTCAAGTCGTCGATACGGGCGGGATCGTCTTTGATGACGACAGCGAATTTCTTCCCCTCATCCGCGAACAAGCCATGTTGGCTTTAAGTGAAGCGAGCGCAGCAATTTTTGTGGTAGATGGACAAGCCGGCCCCACCCCAAGCGATTTAGAGATTGCCCAATGGTTACGACAGCAAAAAGTTCCGGTTCTCCTCGCGGTCAATAAATGCGAATCTCCCGAACAAGGCATCATTCAGGCAGCACAATTTTGGGAACTCGGCTTGGGAGAACCCTACCCCATCTCAGCAATTCACGGCAACGGCACAGGAGAATTGCTCGACGAGTTAATTACCCATTTGCCCACGGTTGATCCGAATGCGGAACCCGATGAAATCAAAGTTGCCATTATTGGTCGTCCCAATGTTGGAAAATCCAGCTTACTTAATGCCTTAACCGGAGAAAATCGCGCGATCGTTAGCCCCGTTTCTGGAACCACCAGAGATACCATTGATATGGTCGTAGAACGCGGCGAAACCCGCTATCGTTTAATTGACACCGCAGGCATTCGGCGCAAGAAAAACGTGGAATACGGAGCCGAATTTTTTAGTATTAATCGGTCATTTAAAGCGATCCGTCGAGCAGATGTCATTCTTTTTGTTCTCGATGTTTTAGACGGTGTTACTGAGCAGGACTTGAAACTGGCAGGGCGCATTATGGAAGAAGGCAGAGCCGTTATTCTGATCGTCAATAAATGGGATGCGGTGGAAAAAGATGCCTTTACTATTTATGAGTATCAAAAAAATTTAATGTCGCGTCTTTACTTCATGGAATGGGCAGATATGATCTTTGTCAGCGCGATGACAGGACAACGGGTACAGAATATTTTGGATGCAGTGGATCAAGCCTACAGTGAATATCGCCGCCGAGTGAGTACGGCAGTGATTAATGAAGTATTAGAAGAGGCCGTTTCTTGGCATTCTCCCCCCACGAGTCGCCAAGGAAAACAAGGCAAAATTTACTACGGCACCCAGGTTTCAACAGAGCCACCCACGATCACCTTGTTTGTGAATGACCCTAAACGGTTTAACGATAACTATAAGCGTTATATTGAAAGCCAATTTCGTAAACAACTTGGTTTTAAAGGCACGCCGATCCGTTTATTTTGGCGGGGCAAGAAAGTCCGAGAAAACGAGCCTGGCCCCAATCGCGCTGCGAAAGTTTAGATTAATCGACGTTAAACCACAGGGGCAGTGGTTAAGGCAAACCAAAGTAGCAGAACAATCGCTAAAATAATGAATTTGGCAAGTAAATAGCTGATGGAATAGGGCGTAAGAAAGGGACTTAACATAATCTCCTCAAGGACGGCAGTGATTGATGTTCTGATTCCTCTATTTCTATTTTCGCTCTGCTTTCCCTATTTCATTGCAATAATTACAACTCCGTAACATCGTTGCATAGATTCATATTTTTTTGGAAAGTTGAAGTGGATCCCCGAAACTAGACAGGAAAAAGAAGAATGGTAAGCTCGAAGCAAGAAATCCAAGAAGAAAGATGAGTCCCCGAAAAAACAGTACAGTGCCCAGTTCAAACCCACATTCCGCTATTTGAAGAGGGGTAAAAAGAATTAAGAATCAGGAAGAGGAAGGAGATCGTATCGGCGACAAGCATTGCTAAAGAAGCGCAAAATATGTTGTCGCTCATCAGTTAAGTTAACGATTTGGGTAACACCCTGAACAACAACGAAATGAACAGCCATAAAACACTGAAAGACCCAGCGAAGAGTCGGAGAAGAAGTGGGTTTACCTAATTGGTTAGGAATCGTCTCTGCTTGTTGCGCTAAAGCCTGCCTCAGTTGTCTCTGTCCCAGATTGTAAACCAGTAAACACAATGCCATGATTAATCCCAAAGCAGCAATCCGCTTGGGCGACTTGAGAAAAACACTGGAAGTGAAAAACATCGGGTCTTTATCCCACTCTTCAAACAGCGGAATGTGGGCTGTAACCTATTTGGCTGAACGGGCTAAGTTATTTGGCTTGGTTAAAGCCGAGCGTAAGCGACATCGAGAGAAAGCCACTCTCCATCAGCAAATTTGGGCATCCATTGCTTTAAGTTGACACCAATGAATAGTATTATGTCCTTAGTGGTAAAATTTATTTTGCTTTTAATGAAGTTGACTTACTTACCAGCAGATTTTTAAAAGCAAGAGTTTAACTTAAAAGCCGATAACGCAGACTGAGTAACTGTAACCACAGACTAGGATAGTTACTTTCTAACCAGGGTTGGGCTTTTTCGAGAAATTGACTGTACCAAGGTTTTATTAATAATTTTTGGAAAGCATTAGCCGTAAATTCGCCGTAAACACCAACCCAGCGTAGGAGATCTTGTGTACCTGCCATTTCCCAAATCCAGAGTAACAGCGCAGGATTTTTACGAGCCGCAATTAGGGCTAATCGGGTAAACATCGACCAGGTGGTTCGGTCTTTAATAAAGGTTTCAGCCACATTCGGCGGTGAATCAGCCAATAGCCCGAAAAAGGTATTGAGCATGGAATTAACCCGCTCAGGGGGCAAGATTTTACCCGTCGGAACCATCATTCCTTTTGAAAATAGCCAGGTAACGGCAATGTTGCTTTGATAGGCTCGAATTTGGTTTAAGTCCTCTCCTTTTAATAAATCGTGTTTTAAAGCCGTATTGAGTAAATCCGTTAAACGCCCTAAGTTACGCACCAAAGAGCCAAAGCCGGTGAAGACTAAGGGAGATTGTAATGAGGCAGCATCCCCAATGGCTAATAATCGATCAAAGGCGACACGGCGATCGCTTTGACTGGCGCTGAAGTGGCCAGGGATGTAGCCAAAGGTGGCTTTTTTCCAAGTCAGTTTTTCCAGATCACAGCGACGATATTCGGGCAAAATGGTGAAGAAATCTTCGTACATTTCCAATAATGAGCCTGGATTATCGGGATGAACCTGATGGTAATGGAACAGATAAAACGTTAATTCATCGCCTGCACCTGGAAATAATTCCCAAATTAACTGCCGTCCCCGTGAAATATCGCCATGAGAATTTAGCACATCGCCGTAGGTGGCATCCCATACATCCGACCCCATGCCTTCAATGACTGCCCCCACCGTTGGACAGACGCTATCGAAAGTATTTGAACCATTTAACTGCCAAGCAATTGGAGAAGCCGTTCCCATCGCATCAATCAGTAATCGCCCTTGAGCTTGTTTTTGAGTTTGGCTGGGTAAATGGACTAGCTGGAGGGTTACTTTTTGTGGGTCTAAATCGGCGCGAATAAATTCGGTTTCATCCCAAATTTCGCCTCCTGCTTGCCGGAGTTTTTCACCGCACAGTTGCAACAGTTTGGCAGAGTCTAGGGCAATATTTAAGACCGTTGGGGTATGTAAAACGGCAGCTTTTAGATGGGGCGGATTGTTACCGTCAAAGAATTTATTAAATCCATCTTGATATTCCCTCGCAATGATTCCTTCAAATTCTTCTGCCGTAAATAGACCTAATTCAATTAATCGTTGAAATTCCGAGCGAGAAATATTCCATTCCCGATTCATTCGCCCAAAGGGTAAGCGTTCAATCAATAGCACTCGATAACCTAGCTGGGCCATAACAGCCGCATGAATCGCCCCTAGTGCACCGCCAATATAAATTAAATCGTAGCGTTCCCCTAGATCTTCTTTGATTTCCGTTGCTTCAAAGAAAACTTGTTTGGGCGTTTGGGGATTGCGGGCACTGTCTCGCCAACGTTTTTCCCACCAATAAACCCGTTGAAGGTCGTATTCCCCTTGGGGCATTTTTTGAAAAAAATGAACGGTTTGGGGGTAATAGGGTTCTAGGGCTTCAAAAATGGATTGGTTACTTAAATCAATTTCAGGCGGAGCGGGATAGACAGAGGGAAATTGGGCCCGAATATCCGTCACCAATTGTTGAATAATGGCAGATTCTTGAGTAAAAGCTTGTTCTCCCCAACGAAAAATTTTTAAATAAGTCGTCCGTTGAACTGACCAAATGAAGAGAGAAAGTTCAGTGGTATTACTTTTGTTAAGTTTGTTAACTAATCTGAGTCCGTCGGGAGTTAGATTTTTTTCGCCGGTGACAGGTTGCCAGGTATGCTGTAGCCATGTCCGTACCGCGTCAATATCAGGGGTTGGGACTTCGATGTATAGGATTTCACGCATCTGAATCATTGGCACTTTACGGGAATTACGAAAATTTGCTGTCACAATCGGCTAAAAAATGGGTTAAACTTCCGTTAAATAATTGGCGATCGCTATGACGATTCAGTCACGTTAACCGCTATGATCCATTATCTAAGTTTCTGCCACCCTTGAGCCTTATGCATTATCCCATTCCTGCCAGCCCTGAAGAAATTATCGCTCTCCGTAATCGTCCCGTTGATGAAGAGTTGATTGCGTTGGCGATCGCAGGAATCGTGCGACTGGCTCGGTTGCGGGGTCAATCTTTGGATGATTTAACGGCGGAAGTTTTAGCAGAAGATCCGGTTTTGGATGTGGTGCAACGCAATTGGCTCAGTAAAATGGTGGCTCAGGCCTGGAGTGCTTTACCTTATACCAAGTAATTTAACCCGCGATCGCGCTCATTACCTAACAGTCGCGTGGGATGCTTCCTCAATATTTGCCTCTTTAAACAGAATCTTCAAACCACTGTTCAACGCCAAAACCCAAAGCTCGATTGGGATTATGAAGTTCTTGGGCTAATTTTAATACGGCTTGTCGTCCGATTCGGGTTTCAAAAACTGAAGAAAAAACCACATCAATCGGATGCGTTTGAATCCAATTTTGTAATTTTGTTGGAGATCCCATAATCGCCGCTTTAATCACATAAATTCCTCGCCATCCCTGTTCATAACATTGTTGCAACTGTGGCAAACTACTCACCGACTCATCCAGCGCGATCGCGGTTTTAAATTCTTCCGTCAATCTGAATAAATCAAAAAAACGCTCAGGGGGTAAGGGTTGTTCAATAAATTCTATTTTCCCGACTTCATCGGCAAGAGATAACCAGCGTTTAGCCTCATCGAAGCTTAATCCGCCGTTTGCATCTAAGCGTAATTGGGCATTCTCAGGTAATTGGCTCACTAATTGCTTAAAAACAGAACTTTCAATCTTAAAATCTTGAACACCAATTTTCCATTTGTAGGTTTTATAGCCGCGATCGCGTTGTTGATTGATGACTTCTACAGCCTTTTTTCCCGTTGGCAATAAATAGCTATAGGATTGAGGCGATAAAGGAGATATTTCGCCCAAAAAGAAGGCCGATTCAAAACCAAATTGGCAGGCAGGTAAAGAATCAGGAATTGTAGTAATAATGGGGAGATCAACTATTGACCCTAAAGATTGACAAAAATCTAAGGCTTGCGCTAAATTTTCCGAGCCAAAATCGGCTAAAGGCGCAATTTCTCCTAAATAAAGCTGATTATCAGAATTCCGCAATTGTATAATAATCCCTTCCCGAACTGACCAGATCCCATGATGGGTTTGGAGGGGAACTTTAAACGGTCTGCGGTAGGGAGAAAACTGGAATTGATAGCGCATTTCTCAAATTTTACGCGATCGCCAATTTATTTGAGCAAAATAAAACAAACCCCTCCCACAACAGAGAAGGGTTAGTCGAACAAAACGAGAATTTGTAGCTATTAACGGCGGCGAGAACGCTGTCTTCTGCGGGTTGCTTCTTTCCGCTTCCGTTTTTCCTGGGGCGTTTCAAAGAACTGATGCTTCTTGAAATCTGTATAAATGCCAGCTTTGGCAACTTGACGCTTAAAGCGACGTAGCGCGGATTCAATGGGTTCATTTTGACCAACGACAACTTGAGTCATTCTTGAATTTTTAAACCTCCTATGAAAGTATGCGAGTCTAGGACTCATGACACCAAACTAAGACTAAGGGCTGTGTACCCATAGCCTATTCATCTTATCCTTTTTTGGCTGCCCAAGGTTAGTTGCTACAAAATTTTGATCGATACCAATAAATGTTTTACAGTCTGTCTTTTGACAAAAACTCAGAAATTACAGTAATTGTGAGGAAAATTCAGCTTAAGCCAGCACCGATTTAATCCCTCTGGAGTAACTTAACATTACAAGGCCCAAAGGCTAATGATCGCCGCTAAGGCTGCCCCCAAAGTATCCATAATTAGATCCGTAATGGTGTCATCTAGGCTTCCGATGACCTCTGTTGCTAGTATTTTTTCCGCCGACCATTCAGCGATTTCCCACAATGCCCCCATAGCAATGCCAAAACTGGTAATCGTTAAGAGATAGAGCCATTGGTGCTGTCGAAAGGTCGTAAGCATCACTTGATACACCAAAAATCCTAAAGCTAGCGTCAACGCAAAAGTGGTGAACAGATGGGTGATTTCATCGTAGGGCCCTGCTAGGTAGAATAATCCCCAAACCCAGCCCCCCGCGTTGAGGAGTGCGGCTAAAACGAATAGAAAATCGAATAAAGTCGGTAGTTTATCATCTTGAACAATAAAAATGAAGGATGCAGCCAGAAAAAGAAAGAGTATTAGGGCATTTTGCCACTTTCCTTGGGTCATGGCCAGTAATACAGCGATCGCTAACAATGCTTGTCCTCCCCAGGCTGCTCGGCGATACCCTTTCCAATTTTTGTTTTGCATCTTATTCTCCCATTCCTTCATAGAATTTATTGGCTAAAAATTCTGATCAGGCGGTTCAAGAACATTGATATCCACTAAGGGGGTAAGGTTAAAGTTCGGCGATCGCAAACGAGTTTGAATGGCCTGCGTCAGGTGGGAACGAATTTCGGATGCAGGTAAACTAACCCCCTTTGCCCGTTGCACGTATACCACGCAGAGTAAGGTATTTTGACTGGACGGATTAGATTGGGTAAAACGGAGATTGGCTTCTACGAGATCGGCCAACTGTTCTTGCTGAATAACTTCTTGAATTTCTGCATTCGCACGTTGGGCAAAACTAGCCCGTTCTCGTTCGGGAGGGGTCGCAAATTGCCAGCTTAATAATCCGATTAAGGCGATCGCGGTTACGGTTAACGTGAGCGGAAAAACCCCTTTTTGGCCTCGGCTGTAACGGCTCTCTCGAACAGATACTCCATACAAACGAAATATCAAGGCGGCTGAAATATTAATCCCAAAAAATTGCAGCAATAACAGAAAGAGTCCATTACTCACCATCTCCCAGCGTCCAATGGCGATCGCCATCCCCACAATCCCCGCCGGTGGAGCTAAAGATGCGGCAACGAGCATTCCCGTAGCTGCGCCTGAAACTAAACTACTCCGTTCAGATTGCGCCAGATTGATCGCGCCGGCAGCCCCTGCGGCTAAGGGCAATAACACTGCAACCGTTGAAATTTGGCTCCGTTCCACAATAGACGTGGTAGCAATTTCTTGGTGCAAAATAAAACTGAGGATTCCAGTGATGAAAATTGTAACCCCCAGCGCCACAAAATAGCGCAAAATACTGCGCCCCAAGAGTGACCAATCGCCACGGGCTGTCGCGATCGCTGTGTTCATCGCAGGACTGGCAAAGGGAGCAATTAGCATCGCCGCCACTAACAAATAGCTGGTATCGGTATATAAACCAATCCAAACAACTACCCCTGCAACCGCCGCATAGGACAAAAACCCTGTCCAAGATCCGACACTTTGTAAACCGGAAAGAAAAATTTCAATCGGGCTTCGTACCTGAACCTGTTTGACCTGTTTTGGGGCTTCATCTGCTGGCGGTCGTAAGGCAATCACCCCAGACGGAAATAGAGTCGTGTGGACGTTGGGGATATCTTGGAGTTTTTCCAAAAAATCTTCAACGGCTCGATTCGGCAAATGAATTGTCACCAAATCGATCTCATTTTCGTTGGATATTGCTTCAACCTGGGAGAGGTTCACGCCTTGATGAGCGATCGCCAAATCAAAAACTTTTTTGCCATCACTACGAGGCACTTGAATTATCAGTTGGCGCATAGTATTCAGTTTTCAATGATCAAACTCAAGTAAACTCAGCCTTTAGAGAACACGACAACACAGAACATCAGACAAAAGAGATTCTCCCCGCAGATTCATGGGCTGGAGTCAGAAAGTAAATTCTTTGGGGAGAAACAATCCCTGTCCGTTACCACAGACCCTGAATAGGTTCCCCTCCGGTGGTGGGTTGATTGTTAAAAGAGCCAGGGGCATTCATTTGGCTGGGGGGTTGATTATTCATCTGGTTGGGATAACGATTATTCGGATCATTGACTGTGTTATTGGGTTGGTTACTTTCATTGATTTGATCCGTCGTCATCGGGGCAGGCGCGTTGGGATCAACCCTTTCCGTGGTGGTATTGGGAACACGAACGGGGTTGCGATTGATTTGATTCTGGGGTACATTCGTCGGATTGGTATTGTTAAATTGCGGGTCTGACGTGTTTGGTGTCGTGGTGTTGGGGGTCGTCGTGTTCGGCGTAGTGGTCTCTACCTCAATGCGGTCAATGGTAGTGTTGTTGTTCGGTTGCGGGGTAAACCGATCAGTGGTGGTATTGGGAACCCGAACGGGGTTGTTAACCCGATTAGACGGAACTGGCGAAACCATTGGCTCATTGCCCGTCATAGGAGAGTTGGGATTGGTGACGTTATCATTCGTCGTGGGAGAGATGGTATTGCTTGGGGTACGGTTAGGGGAATTCGCTGAATCCTCATACAATTTTTGTAAATTAGAGGGAATGAATTTTTGAGCAATTAAGGTGTCATGGGTGGGGCGAGATGGGGCTTGAGTCACGAGATTATCGGAGGCATGGGAACGAAGGGGCATCATCATCGTCATACTCAAACCGACGGCGGGCCAGATAAGAAAATTCATACTTAAATTCTCCATTTTGTTCAAATTCGTATTTTTATAAGCAGCTTGGAGAAAGTAAACTGGCTATTTCCGAAAAAAGTAACCCGTTCACTCCCGTTATTGAGCATTTATTGAGTAACTGATTGACCGCGATCGCTGGTGTTTAGAATGTTTTTACAGCCAGCAGTCTTGTTACGGTACTCAGATTTTTCTAAGCATGACAGGCTAACGTTGAAAATCATGTATAGAAAAATTTTTGAGTTGTATAATCTGAATCAATTCAATAATTTTTTTCGATTTTTGTAACAAATTGATCAGCAATTAAAAGTATTTATTGCTAATAAAACCGAATGGCAAATAAACCCTACTTAGGATAGAGAAATCCTGCTGATCTTTTTATCTTTTATTGGAATAATTTTCTCAATCAATCTAAAAAAACAAAAATTTAAGGAGCAATCTCGAAAATAAGGAGAAATCGGTGAGAAATGGGCGCAGAGATACGCCCCCCTAAATGATGAGCATTGCATGGCTATAAACTCGGCTGATGCTCACTCAGCTTATGACCTTTGCTCTTGAAAACCCGCTGGGCGTTTAAAACGTCCTCATTACTGCCGACAACAATGACTAAAAATTGCCCTTTGGCAACATAGGCTTCGTACAGCAGCGAATCCGCCTTATCAATCCCCAATTGTTCGTGTAAAAACCGACCTAATCCCCCTTCTTTATCGATATCTTGCCAGTTCAATAAACCCTGTTGGTAATGATTGGCAAGGATAGAAATGTTGGGTTGGGGTAAACCGGCTAAGCACAGATCCTGGACGACGGTTTCCGCACGGTTTTGATCGGGAAAACAATCGACAATGGTATATTGGCTTTGCTGGTAAGCTTCAGGAGCCACAATATGATGATCCTGGGTTTCCACATACATTTCAGGTTCAACGGCGTAGTTATTGGTTAGCCCTTCCTTGTCAACGGTGTAGCCGGTATCGGTATGGAGGGTGGCAGATTCTTCTACGAGATGGCTGGGATGTTTATAGTCAGAACCTTCCCGTTCTTTTCGGGCGGCAGTTTCGGCGGGAATGATATGGGGATCGTAGGTATCGCTGGTTCCTGAATGGGAATGATGGGTTGAATGGGTCATAATTAATGCACTCTTAAAGGTTGAATCAAAAGCTTAAAAATGAACGCGATCGCAAAAAAAGAAACTTTTAAAAAATCGGAAAAAACATTTCTTAAAAACCATTACAGAAAAGTCTGCAACTAATTTTTAACCCTGACTGATTTGACTAATCCCATAATGATCAAAAAGACGAACTGAGCAAGTTATTCTAATAAGCTCCGTAACATCCAAGAACTTTTTTCGTGAATCTGCAATCGTTCCGTTAACAGATCAACCGTGGCATCATCCTGTTCTGCGATCGGTAAAATCGATTGAATCGTATGAACCACCGTTTCTTGGGCTTCTACCAGCAGACGAATCATTTCTTGAGCAGATGGAACACCAGGGGTTTCAGGAATAGAACTCAACCGCATGAATGCTTCATAGGTTCCAGGCGCGGGAAAACCCAAGCTTCTAATGCGTTCTGCAATCAGGTCAACGGCTTCAGCCAACTCTTGATACTGGGTTTCAAAGAGCATATGTAGGCTATAAAACATTGCTCCTTTTACATTCCAATGAAAATTATGGGTTTTGAGATACAAGGTATAGGTATCAGCCAATAGGCGAGATAATCCGTCTGCAATTTGCTCTCGGTCTTGTTGGGTAATCCCAAAATTTACGGGCATCACCGCAGTATTTTGCTGATTAATCATAAGCTTATGTAGATAACGTCTAATCAATTTTTAGGAACTGTTTAAACCTAGCTCAATGATGTTTGATCTGCTGTTTGGCAATGAAGTTTTATTGTATAAATTGTCTTAAAATGTAGTAACCTTTAATCAGATTAATGAAATTCATTCGACACGAAATTACCTTTTTTCTGATTATCATAAAACGGGGATAACATTTTCTCCAACCGATTAATCCGTTGAGTCCGCTGAGGTTAACGGGGCTGGCACCACAATATAGCCAGAAGCGCGATCGCCGAGTACCCAATTTCTGTCGGTTCCCCAGTACCACCAATAGGCTCCGATATAGGCACAAATGAGACTATCAAGCTGATCTTCAATGGCTTTCAGTTTTTTCCCAGTCAGAGAAGCCGGCAGAGTGAGCAGGGACAAATCGGTAAGATCTAAAGCGGGAACGAGATTAGGCAAGGTCGTTTGGATATAAAACTGTAATTTTTCCAATCCGGCCCGTTTTTCTGCTAATTTTCCTTTTTTGTATTTGATAATGCCGGATAGCTGGAAGAGATGAACCATTGCAGGATGGGGAAAAACTTCAATTTGATAGCGTCCTGGCTGTTGGGGAATAAGGGTGGGAGCATGGTGAAAAGCCCTCGCTTCTAAGCGCAGACCAAATTCGACGGTACGTTCGGCAAAGGGACGACCGAGATTCGCTGGATAACAGCCGGCATGGTAACGGCCAAAGTATTGATGGGTGAGGCGATCCGGTAAGCGGGTTCCGGTGGCATTGGGAATTAACGTGGGGGCATCCACTGCAATCAGAGCAGCCTCATGCTGGCTCACCTGAGCATCAATCCAATCCAAAATTTCCTCTAACGTTAGTCTGCGGGTGATGTCTATGAGTCGCAATCGAGACTGTTCCAACTGCAAGCAACATAAGCCACTTTCTCCAGTTCGCCAACCTAAATCTACACCAATAAATTTCATCTTTAATTTTTCTGATTTAAGGGGTTTGAGCAATGGGTTTAGGCGATTCTAAGGCAGTTTGGGGGTAAACAATGCGTTGGTGATGGAATTGTTGCCAAACTCGCACAAAAACATCGGCAATGATAGGGAGTTCTTCGTACTTTAAGCCGCTATCTTTGAGTTGCTCATCCCGCCATCGGGCTTTAAAAATGCGGTTGATCATGATGAGGGCTGCTTCGGGGGTTGCATTTTTTAGCGATCGCAGAGCCGCTTCTGAACTATCGGCTAACATGACAATGCCAGTCTCCCGTGACTGGGGAATGGGCCCATCGTAACGAAAGAGGGACTCATCCGCGATCGCGGTTCCTTCTTTTTCTGCTAATTCTTTGGCTTGGTGATAGAAATAGGAAATCAACAAAGTGCCTTGGTGTTCCGGAATAAAATCGCGCACCACCTGGGGTAAACCGTAGCGACGGGCCATTTCCGTCCCTTCTGAGACGTGCTTTTTAATAATTTCGACGCTGATATAGGGGTCTTGAATCTGATCGTGCTTATTGGGGCCGCCCATCTGATTTTCAATAAATCCCAAGGGATCGTGCATTTTACCAATGTCGTGATAGAGGGTTCCTGTCCTCACCAATTCCACATTACAGCGCAATTCCCGTGCCGCAGCTTCCGCTAAACAAGCCACAAACAAGGTATGCTGAAATGTCCCAGGTGCTTCCGTCGTTAGGCGTTTTAATAAGGGACAGTTAGGATTGGCCAGTTCCACCAAGCGAATGGGGGTCACGACATCAAAAAATCGCTCTAAATAGGGAGAAATGCCAATGGCGACAATACACCAGGCCATCCCCAAGAGACCATAAATCACCGCCCCCGGTAACACCGCATACCAGATGGAAGTGGCTGTGGTACTGAGAATTAAATAGGTGACGAGATACACACCGCCCTGCAATCCCCCCACACCTGCCCCCAATAGGGCTAAATCATCCCGCGATCGCAGACGACCCGCAATCAAACCCGCCATCACCCCACTCGCAATTCCAGCTAGGGTATATTCCCAATTAATATTATTGGTCGCAAAGGTGGAAAGTCCGCCTACCAACAACACCTGGGACACCGCTAAGGTCGGCCCATAAAAACTACTCACCAGCAATCCAACGGCGGGTAAACTCGCGTAGCGGGGATGGAGCAAAGCCATAGCCGGCACACTCAAGCTCAACAAACAGAGCAAAATATGATCCCGACGACGCAACGGTCGATAGACCCGCTGAGCAATACTGGAAAAAATTAAGACCGCGCCTGCGGCTAAACCGGCTGAAATCCCTAACCCTGTCCAATTGGTTTCCCGTTGACTTAATCCCAGCCCATCTAAGACCACAAACTGCCGTTGCTCAATGGGTTGACCAGCTTTAACAATAATTTCTCCCCGTTTAATGGAAATCACAACGGGTTCGATGGATTGGGCCGCTTGCTCTGCGTAACGCTTGGTTTCTTCTTTATCAATGGTTAAATTGTGATTATCGCTTAATAACGCCAATAAGATTCCTTGAGCAATTTTTTGGGCGATCGCCGGTAAGCTAGTTGGTAATTGCAGTTGCAGGGTTTCTTCTAAAAGGTTTTGGGAAATGCCTGGCGGGAGACCTTGGATTAAAATTCTGTTAAAAGTCTGGTTAATCGCCTGTTGGGTAGCCTTCCAACTCCCATTATCCAATTGCAGAGCCTCAATAATAATATCTGGAGAAAGATGCTCCAAATGAATGAGAGCCAATTGCGCTAAAACTTGAGCATAACCTTGACGAGCCGTTTTAACTTTTGCAATTAAGTTATTTAATTCCCCTGGTGAAAGCGTTTTAATTTTTACCCGTAGGGTTTGACTAATTTGTGCTAACTCAGGAGAAGGAGGGGTGGATGAGGGTCGAGATTGGAGGACATTGAGAAGATATTGCCACTCTTCATCGGAGCAACTCCGAAGATATTGTTGGCCCGTCAGACTTAAGATTTTGGGGTCAATAAACGGAAACGGCTGACTAATCGCCCTTAGCTGATTAATTTGTGCTAATAAATCACTGCGATTTTGTTCTAACTGCTGAGTGAGCTTTGCATCTCGTTTCAGTCGAGGAACAATCCCCGCTCGAACCTCCTTACGTTTATCTTCTGTCGTTTTTTCATCTAAAAATTGAGCATCCTTGGGAGCGGTAATCGTTGTCGGAGAGAGACTGCCAACCGATAATTGGGGTTGATTGTAGAAGCGATAACCGATGACTCCTGTTAAGGAAACCACAGCGATGCCAAACATGACAGGAGAATGGATTTTGCGGATGCGGCGAGAACAACAAATTTTATGTAAAATACCGGGGCAACGGGGCGTTTTCTGAGGCGGCAACAACGAAAAAGAGAGTGGTTCTTTTGTCCATTTATCGTGGGAACTACGCCACCAGTCCTGTAGAGATTGATTGAAATTCTGAAACGGTTTCATCGGGAGATGGGGGTAAACATAGTTAAAAACCGATCACTTGATTCAAGAAAAAAGGGGGTGACTCACAATCAGAATTAAGCTTTATTCTGTAACGAAAGGGGCCCTTTGGCAAAAAGATTCGGGTTTTAATGATTGAATTAATCCCCTGGTGCTGAACATGACCTGAAATTTTAATGATGCTTTTATTGCACCATGACACTCATCACACTTCCTCAATTACTCTAACAAGAGGCGAGGAAATTTTCCAAGGATCTTTTCCCCACCGCTTTACGTTTCTTAAACTCTCGACCGACATCCTGCTTCAGACGGATTTTGTTTTTTATCATCAGGATTCAAGGGAAATACTGAGATTGGGAAATGAGGGGAGGATGGGAGCGACGTTGAATGACACGGGGAGAGGCCAGTAGCGTTGCAGATAGACTGGAGGGGGGCGCGAGGCTTCCAGACCAGCGTTGCCAAAACCCATCACAAATTTCTGACAGTTGAGCAGGGGAAAGGAGGGTTTCAATGGTGAGTCGCCAAGTTAGGGGAATGCCGATTAAACCGTGATAGGCTCCGGCTAAGGCTCCTGTAAAGGGTAAAACCAGCGAATGGGGGCATTGACTCGCTCGTTTCAGGCTTAAAACGAAATTAGTGGGGGTGTCGATGAAGCAATAAAGTGAGAGGGCGATCGCCGAAGAGAGAGAACCATCATTGACGGATTGAATCACGTCAGACAAAGGAAGGCGTTGGTGAATAGCCTGCATAGTCACGGATAGCGGCGTAACCGACGAGGAGACTGGAATCGATGGGAAAAAATCGGGTTCAGGATAAAACCGTTCTCGCAAGATCGCCGTTAAAATTTGGCTCCAGGTTTGTAGCGCGAAAGTATCTGCTAGGGACAGCCATCCCTTATCCATTAAGGATTGTAACAAGTCTGATCGGGCAGCCGGATAGTCATGCCAAAAGAGGGCGAGAGGAATCCAGCAGAGGAGTGCGGAAGACTTATCAGGGTTTTTACGGGCGATCGCGTCCCACTGTTCCTCGGAAATCGGGCCTGTCTGGCCGAGAGTTTGAGTGATTTCAAGTAGGCTATTACGGTTGAGCGGGGTAGCGGGATGGTCATCTTGTGGATTTAAATTGAGTAAACTCCCATAGAGGCTCCCCTTCAATCGATTAAATAACGATAAATTCATGAATTTTGATGAAGCTGAATAGTTTGATCGCGAGGGATAGCAAGGCAAGACGGTCATTCCCGAAAATTAGAGAGAAAGGCTTGCTCCGTAGATGAAAAAAACATCCCCGTATTTACACGAGATCGATCCAGAGAAGGTTGATAGATTCCGTAATTCTTCTCAGGGTAGGCCTTCCGTAATAACGATAGGCTTTAACTACAAAAGTTTAGAGCAGGGAGCAAAAGTGTATGAATAACTATGATTCTAAAGCCTATGAAAACACCTTTAAAGATGCTCGTTTTTGGGATGGTTTAAGAACGGAGTCTCCCCTCGGCAATCGGAAACTGTGGATGGAATGCCGTTGCTTAACGGATTCTTTTTATGATGAGTTGGTGATTCGGGGCTACTTAATCCCTTTTCCGAAGTCTTCTGACCAACCTTTTTTGTAAGTTTGTGAGCCGAGATCGCGATCGCTATTCCTCAAAAATCCAGCATGAACTCACCCAAAGCCAATAGAGCGCAGCTAAAATTGATTAAATTTAAAACTGCCGAATTTTAGTTTAAAATCCTGTTTTTATTGCTAATAATATTAAAATCAGCGTTTAGAGGCGTGGTGGGAAGCGTGAAATAAAAAGTACTCCCTTGACCGAGTACACTTTCTACCCAAATCTCTCCACCGTGACCTTGAATAATATCGCGGCAGATCGCTAATCCTAAGCCTGTTCCGCCTTTTTCGCGGGCATCGGAGGCATCAACCTGTTGGAAGGGTTCAAAAATGGATTCTAAATTTTGTGGCGGAATTCCGCGACCGCGATCGCTAACGGTAAATTGGGCCCAGCGAATGGCAGAAGGGGACGATAAATCCTCTGATGGAATGATATCTACCCATAAATCAATGGAAGAGTGGGGAGGAGAAAATTTAATGGCGTTACTGAGCAAATTAATCAAAACTTGAATGAGTCGATCCTGATCTGCGTAGAGGGAAAAAACTGGAGAGGAGACATGGATCGGGATGTGGGCCTGCTTGGCTAATTCTTGAGTTTGCGCGATCGCATTTTTAAGAATTTGTTGGACAGGGTAATAATCCTTCATTAACCGCAATTTACCCGAACGTAACCGTTCCAAATCCAAAATATCATTGACCAAACGCACCAGCCGATCCACGCCATCCGTTGCAATACTAATGGTTGTTTCTCCTTCTTCTGAGGTGGCATCAATCACCTTGTCGTGTAATAAACTCAAAGAGGCTTGGATGGTTGTCAGGGGAGTCCGTAATTCATGGCTAACGGTGGAGAGGAACTGAGACTTCATCCGTTCTAGGTGATAACGCTCGGTAATATCTTCTCCAATGGCAATAATCCCAATGGTTTGGCCTAGATTATTTTTTAATACCGAGTTGCGCCAGGCAATCATGCGCTCTTCTCCCGATTTCGTCAAAATAGCGTTAATGTGATGCTCTGAGGAACCTTCAGTCAGCACTTCCTGAAAAATGAAATCAAGACTCGCAGCGATCGAAGGAGGCGTAAAATGGGTTATCCAATGTTTCCCAATCACTTCTTCGGGGGTAAAATAGGCAATTTTTTGAAAAAAGGGGTTGATATATTCAACAAATCCCTCTTGATTCAATTCAACAACAATCATTTGAATACTGTCTAAGACTGACCGCCAACGACGATTAAATTCTTTGATTTCCGCTTCTGTTTGTTTCCGCTCGGTAATTTCTTCACAAACGACACTAATCCCAATTACCCGATCCTCATCCTTTAACGGTAAAAAGTTTTCTAGCCAGACGCGCTGTACTCCGGGTTGGGAGGGGGTTTCTCCGACAATTTCTACATTTAACAGGGGTTGGCCAGTTTCTAAAACAGAACGCAATAATTGTTCCGCCGTATCCGCCAGATTCGGTAATAGCTCTCGCAGGTTACGGCCAATGTGTTCTTCAACGGTAAACCCATTGATCTCTGCCAAGCGATGGTTAATGCGGACAAAGCGAAGATTACGATCTAAAACACTTAAACCAATCGGCGCAGATTGATAAATGGTTTCAATTTCTGATAATTGTTGCTGGAGTTGAGATTGGCTTTCCCGTAGGGCTTTTTCATTTTTTTCTTGCTCTCTCAGTTCTCTTTTGAGTTGTGCTTCATTCTCTTGTCTGACCTGTCGAATTTGTTGGCTCAATCGTTCAATTTTTCGCTTACTTTCTCGAAATTGATGGGTTAGGACGGTAATCACTAACCCCCCTCCTGTAAAAATAGCTAATCGCCATAAATCTTCAGTAATTAGCCCAGAATCCCCTGGGGCAAGCGTGCTAAGGAGATAGGCGATCGTTAAGGAAGATAGGGTAAATGAGACAATACCCGGCGCAAAACCGCCATACCAGGTAGTGAGAATAATCGCGATATACAGTATGGGGCTAAGGATCGGAGAAAGTAAGGTATTCAGCCATAACGTCATTAATATCGCGATCGCCGTTAAGCCAATAGCTAGCCCGTAGGGAAAAAATCGCTGCTGTCTTCTCATTAAAAGGTTGGATATCTAGGGATATTTATCTAACTGATGGTAAGAGGGTTTAAACGTCCGAGTTAACCTTCTTTGCCCAGGAGGAAACCGCTGGATAGCAGGGGGAACGTCTTGAATGTTGGGGATACTTTCAAGCGTATTTTTCCAAGTCTATTCTATCTCCCTAATTCCTGACACCTGTTTGTCTAATGACGGAAGGTAAGGACTTTTCCCTCCCCCAATCCCTTTCCATCCTATCTAAAGAGAGAGATTAAAGACGCTTCTAAGGGTAGAACCCAATTCCTTCTTTTTCTCATTAGCCTGGGAGCCATAGAAAATCCTGTAATGTATTCTGAATGAATTTTTATGAAAACCTCCGCAATTAATACGGATTCGGTTCCTAACGTTGCCCCTGCGTACAATGGCAGCGATCGCAATGCCTGGCTTTTTGGCTGGACTCCCCAACAAGAATTATGGAATGGGCGTTTAGCCATGTTAGGTTTTATGGCTTATTTACTCTGGGATTGGGCTGGTTATAGCGTCTTACGAGATGTTTTACACCTGATTCCTCGCTAAATTATTCGTTAATCGCCCTATCAATGCAATTGAACGCAATTGAATAATTGAATGTAATTATCTCAAACGCTACTTTTTGAAACCCTGTTGATAAAAAATCCCCATCACCATGCAAACATCTATTTCTTCCCAATCTGCTTCGACAATCCGTTATAGTGCCCTATTTATCGGGTTGTTTTTCTTGCTTCTCGGTTTAGCAGGATTTATGCCAGCTTTTGTTTCCTACCGGACTAACCCCACTGAAGTTGCGGGTTTTGGCTATCTGTTTGGATTATTTCCCACCAACTATTTCCATAATGCCATTGGTATTTTGGTCGGCCTCTGGGGAATCGCGGCTTCGACGAGCTTAAGTGGCGCGATCGTTTTTGACCGGATTTTCGCGATTATCTATGCCGTAGTCGCCATTTTAGGGTTATTCCCTGCCACCAATAACTTTTTTGGCATGACTCCCCTTTACGGGAATAATATCTGGCTTAATGCGCTAACGGCTGGGGTAGCCTTCTATTTTGGTTTTATGAAATCTGTAGAAAGCGATCTCTCTACTCCTTCTAGTCCTCAACCCAGCGTTTAATTCATATTAAATTCAATTACAGTTCAAATAGGATTAAATGCTATCCCCCCTAGCCCCCCTTTCTAAGGTGGGAAGCCGTAAGGCGGGGGGATTAACTATTTTTAAACCGCAGCAACGGCTACTTGGGGCCAACGACCAACCGCTTTACCGATGACCGATAACTCTTGCATCACCCGATCAAACCGTTCAGGGGTCAAAGACTGTGGCCCATCGGATAGGGCTTTTGCGGGGTTGGGATGAACTTCAATCATTAATGAATCGGTTCCACCCGCGATCGCGGCCATGGCCATGGAAGGTACATAATCCGATTTACCCGTACCGTGACTGGGATCAATCATGATGGGTAGGTGGGTTAAATTGCGTAACACAGGTAAGACCGAAAGATCTAAGGTATTACGAGTATATTTTTGATCAAATGTCCGAATACCCCGCTCACAGAGAATCACATTCGGATTCCCCGCCGCGAGAATATATTCCGCCGCCATTAACCATTCTTCAATGCTGGCAGACATCCCCCGCTTTAACAGAACAGGCTTATCCTGGGCCCCAACTTTTTTCAACATGGCGAAGTTCTGCATATTACGTGCCCCGACCTGAATCACATCGGCGACTTCCGCAATTTTTTCTAAATCCGCCGTATCCATTACTTCAGTGATAATTCCTAAACCGCTGGCTTCTTTTGCGGCAGCTAATAGTCCTAATGCGCTTTCACCATGACCCTGGAAGGCATAGGGAGAAGTCCGAGGTTTGAACGCTCCACCCCGTAAAAATTGCGCGCCTGCGGCCTTAACCCGTTTAGCAGTTTCAACGATCATCTCTTCGTTTTCAACCGAACAAGGGCCTGCAACTACCACAATGGGATGATGTTTACCGATCGCGACAGGGCCATTGGGAGTGGGAACAATCACTTCACTATAATCGCCGTGACGATACTCTAAACTCGCCCGTTTAAACGGTTGTTCAACCCGCAGAACGTCTTCAATCCAAGGACTCACTTCTTGAATTTGTAGTGGATCAAGCCCCGCCGTTTCACCGACTAAGCCGATAACGACTTTATGTTTACCGACAATTTTTTCAGGTGTAAACCCTTTTTCTGAAAAATCTTGGGTAACACGCTCAATCTCTAATTCGGGAGTCCCGACTTTCATTACAACGATCATAGTTAAAACAACCTCACGGGTTAATGGATAGATAATATCAAAGGGCTAAATAAACTTCTTACATAATGGGCTTAACTATCTCGTATCTTGTTCTGAACATCGAACAGCGGATTAAAACTTAAAATTATGAAAGAAATCTATTTTCGTAAATCATAAAAACCTTTCCTCGATTGTAAACATTTTATTTTTCGAGATTCAAGGTTAAATGCAAAAAATCAAAAGCTTTATTTAAAAAATGAATATCGCAAGACAAAATCAATAAAAAATCACAACTAACTTTCTTTTGCCCTGCGTGCCTCTTCTCTAGCGGCTTTCCAAGCGGTAATAGCTCGGTCAACATTGATTTTGATTTCCTGCCATCCTAACCAACTTCCGTCGCGCTCCTCATCCCAAGAGGTGGAAAAAATGCCATAGCTCAGCCCTAAAACCCCTAAGCCAAAGAGCAATAAGCTAACACCAAAAACCACATAGGTCGGAATTTCGAGCCAATCGTGGCTGACAATCCAATAAAACACCACAAACGACAACATCGCTGAAGCCGTCGGAATCCCTGAAAAGATTGCCATCCGTCTAATCATGCGTTGGCTGACAACTTCGGGAATTGCTCCACTTTGGGGTTTACGTTTGCCCTTAACGGCTTTGGCTTTGGCTTTAGTCGCAGTAGGTTTAGCTTCTACCTTGGCAGCCGGTGGCGTTTTGGGTGTTTTTTTCTTTTTTTGTTTGCCTTCAAAAGGAAGGGGGGCGCGAGAAGAGGGGTCAGGCATAGAAATTTACGATAAAAGGAAATATTAACGACGAATTCCCAAGCGTTGAATTAAAGCCTGATAGCGGGCGGGTTCTTGTTTGTTGATGTAGCCTAATAAGCTTCTGCGTTTACCGATCATTTTCAGTAATCCACGACGAGAAGCATGATCTTTTGGATTCGCTTGTAGGTGACTGGTGAGTTGGGAGATCCGTTCGGTTAATAAAGCAACCTGAAGGTCAGGAGATCCCGTATCGGTTTCGTGAACTTGGTACTCAGTGATTAATTCTTGTTTTCGGGTTTGGGTTAACGCCATAATGCTGTATGAAATTAATTTCGATTCAAAGCTGCAATCTCTTACTATACCATTTATTTTTTGAGATTCAATCTCTCAAATGACAAAAAAGCAGGGTTCACTTTGGTTGAGTGGTGTTTAATCGCTGGCCATCTGACTGCCCCAACGGTCTTGGGCTAAAAATTCCCGATCGCGGGGAATGGGGGTAATGGATTCGGTTAATAAAAATTCGCCTGCTTGAATCCAGGATTTTAATTCTTCAGCGACCTGACGCGATCGCGCCATACTGGCCAAGGGTGCAACTCGGACAGATTTTCCTTCAATGGTGATTTTGCCACTTTTGAGTTGGGCATAACTGACTAAACCGAAGGTGGGACGGACTCGGCGAGGGATAGAAAAATCCACCACCGGAGCCACAATTTCCTCATCCCGCACGGCACAATATTCAATGACTTTTTCATTCAACACAGGTAAGGGCACGCCAACCCCCAACATTAACGACGCGCCATAATTTTTGAAATAACATCCCCTTACCCACTTCGCTTGCATTTGTTTGGCATCCCCAATTAACGCTAAGGTTGCAGCCGGGCCAATAGGGGTTTGATTGGGTAAACGTTTTTGTAGGGGAAAATGTTGGGTTCCTTCCCAGGCAATATAACCCACCCCACCGCCTAAAAAGATACGGCTACCAATGCCGATAATTTCCAGTTGGGGATCATTAAATAGGGGAGAAATTGCTCCAGGGTTAGAAAAAACCGCATTGCCTAAACGGGGTTGCAACGGGCCGAGATAGGTATAAAGTTGGCGATCGCCGCCATTCACGCCCACAATAAAGTTCTGATAAAGATTACGAGGGTTATAAAGATAAAACTGGTTGATGGTTTTGCTATTAATCGTCGTTTCCAAACTCGCACGAGGATAGCAATCAGTGACCTGTCCAACGGCCCGTAAACTAACGGATTTCCCCGCAATTAAATCTTCAATCACATGACCGCCGCCCCGCTCCGAAGGATTGCCCGACCGATAATCCCCATCCAACAGATCGCCACTACTGGAATAATCCATCATTGCCGTTGCACCCAAGGATAAATCCACCGCCCCAAACGCAGCATAGGCAGGAATGCCATCAATCCAACATTGACGAATTTTAATGGGGGGATCGGTATGGCCTAAGTTAATAAACGCCCCCGAAGATTCCATCGGCTCAAAGGTTCCGGTACAGACCACATCCACCTGTTTAAAGACTTTCTCAACACCAATTTCTTGCACCTTGGCTTTGACTTCTTCCACTGTCCAGGCGATCGCTTTTTTGCGGCGGATTTTATCGTTAATTTCAGCAATTGTACGCATGTCAATTTATAGCTGAAACGATAGAGGCCATCAGCTAACCTTCCAAATTCTAATACAGCGCATAACCTTACCGAGCGATTTCCATTTTGGGGCATTCGGCGATCGCATTTCCAGTGTACGAGTCAGCAAGAGTGGACAACACCTCGAAATTGATGTTCTAGCCTATGCCAATGGCCCCATTAATACGGTCTATGTTGTAGACGTTAAAAGCCATCCTAATTAGGGAGATTTCGGATTGAGGGGGGCTGTTGGTGGTTGGAGCGGTACGGAATTGGATGGCGGTTTGAAGGTTTCTCGCGACATCTTTTTAATGGTTTCTTTGTATTCCGTCGGTGCCAGGATCAAGGCTTGTTCAAATAACGGTTGAGCAGTTTCTGCTTGGCCTTGTTGATTGAAAAGGATGGCTTTAGCTAAAATCGGGCGAAAATCATCCGGGTTCATCTGGGTTGTGTTGTTATAGAGCGCGATCGCGTCATCCCATCGTTTTTGCTGGAGATAAAATTCCCCTAACAATAATTGAACGGAAGTTAGATTGGCTGCGTTGGTTGGACTCGGATCTGCCCCTTTAAGTTTGATCGCTTGAGTAATGGCATTTTGGAGTGTTTGAATAGCTTCACTGTCTCGATTTTGCGCCATCAGGAGATCGGCCAAGCCCTTTAACCCCCGAATATCTAAGGGATTATTGGCCAACAAGGTGCGATAAATGGTCGCGGCTCCGGCATAATCTTTAACTTGCTGTTTCGTCTGGGCTAACAGGATGGTATATTCCCGTTGCTCCGGTTTGAGTTGGGCTAATCGTTCTAAGGGCGCGATCGCGTCATTCAAATTCCCTTGTCTCAGACGGTTTTCCAGCAATCCCTGCAACGCATTAACATTATCCGGCTCCCGTTCTAATACCAACTGATAACCCAATTCCTCGGCTTCTAAGCGTTGTTGAGCGTTATCGAGTGGATTGCTGGTTGTTTGTCCCCGTGACTGCTGCACAATGCTGTTTACTAAAGGCGCGATCGAAAACAGCAATAGGGCCCCAATCATTAAGACCAAGCCCACATAGACCCAACGGCTGCGTTTAGAAGAAGAAGCTTTCATAATTTGAACAAATTCAACAAATCTTGAAACAAAAAAGCGGTAAACTGGCTCTTAAAGATGAATATCTCTGCCAAAAATCTGCCTAAAGCAACGTCAACGGATTGATAGACCCTCGCTCTGTGAACAAGATTAATCTTTTTTAATTTATGATGAAATGACTTGCCTTTGTAGGACATTCTAGCCTGCTTCTAACGTGTCTGTGTCTCCGTCTCTAATCGTTGAATATGAACCCTCCTGTTAATCAACCGCTTGAAACCCGTTCTGCGATTGGTCAAAGTCCATCCAGCCCAACAGCAGCGACCCTCGAAACAACGGAATCTGAAGTCGTGATGGAACGACAACAGCCCATTCCTCCCCCCAATCATCCGCGTCAATATCGGGCGATCGGATTAGTGCATGGTCAATATCAACCGACAGAAGGACACCTGACGCAAGGAACCTTAACCACCGACACAGGCAAGGAAATAGAGGCGGTCTTATTAGGTCGCATGATGAGTTTAATCAAAAATCATATTGATCTAACGCAGTCCCATCTCTGGGTTGTTTATCCCCGGACTCGTCAGGAAGATGATCATATTCATTTGCAGATTGTGGGAATTTGGGAGCCAGAAACGCTAAAAATTAACGAAAACCCTGCCTTAGCCCCTTTACCAGACGACCAACAAAACGGCTATTTTTCTATCCGGGGTGAGGTCGTGTTTGCGGCGACTGATCAAGAAAGTATTGTAGTTAAAATTCGTCAATCCCCGAAAGCAGAAGGGGAAAGACCCAAATTTTTTAAAATTAAACTCAAAGGGGTACTTCCTGAAAAACCCGTTACCCATTTCTGGGATCTCCAGGCGCAATTGGTGGGCAATGACTTAGTGTTACAAAGCGCAACGGATTTGGGTTTAGCCCAGAGTAAAAAGCCCATTAAACGGAATAAAAAAAGTCGGCCCTTACGCAAAGGTAGCGGTCGTCCCCGTTTGGGTGAGCATCGTCCCCAATCCCCCGATTCTCGCGCCGGTTCACCCCGTCCTAAACCCTTACCAAAACCCACCAAAGGCGATCGCAGTTAATTATGGTTTTTTGGAAACGTTTATTTAATCACGATACCGTTACCGCTTCCTTGGCTCCCAAATTTGAAGGCGATTTGGTCGAATTTACCGATGTAGCACCGAGTCAGTCCCGATTTTTCTTTAGCAGCGATCGCGATATTGACCTCTATGAACTTGAAGAATTGTGTGATTCTGTTGGTTGGGCCCGCCGCCCCATTCGTAAAGTCAGGAAAGCCATCGAATGTAGTTTTTTAGTCGTTTCCATGTGGGAAGTTAAGGGCAATCGACGACGCTTAATTGGGTTTGCGCGAGCAACCTCTGACCATGCTTTTAACGCAACGGTGTGGGATGTGGTCATTCACCCCAACTTTCAATCCCAGGGCTTTGGCAAAGCCTTAATTAAATATTTAATTCGTAAACTCCGCAGCGAAGATATTAGCAATATCACTCTTTTTGCCGATCCCCATGTGGTAGATTTCTATCGACGTTTAGGCTTTGTCCTCGATCCAGAGGGGATTAAAGGAATGTTTTGGTATCCTGATTAGGAAGCTTTTTTCTTTGCCTGACTCCTATGCTATCTTTCCTGCGGATTCACAACTTTGCGTTAATCGATCGCTTGGAATTGACCTTTGGCAATGGCTTAAACGTTTTGACAGGGGAAACGGGAGCGGGAAAGTCCATTATTCTCGATGCCATTGATATTGTTTTAGGGGGTAAAATTCATGGTCGGGTGATTCGTCAAGGAAGTCATCATGCCTCTATTGAGGCCACTTTTACCGTTAGCCCTGCCATTCAAGCCTGGTTAGCATCCCAGGAAATTGAAGCCTTAGAAGACAAGGTTTTAGTCTGTAGCCGTGAATTGACCTTGGCGGGGGAATCGGTGCGATCGCGCTCTAGGGTCAATGGGGTATTAATTAACCGTCAACTGCTGTCCCAATTGCGAGAACAGTTAGTGGAAATCACGGCCCAAGGACAAACGACCCAACTCATGGAATCCTCGGTACAACGGGCCCTTTTAGACCTTTACGGCGGTAAATCCCTATTAGAACAACGAAAAATTGTTGAATCAGTTTATAGTCAGTACCAAACAGCCCAAAAAGCCTTAGAAGACCGTCGCCAATCGGAAAAAGACCGCTTACAACGTTTAGATTTATTGGAATATCAACTTAAGGAATTTCAAGAAGCCCAATTAACGGATGCGGATGAGGAAGAAGCCTTAGAACAAGAGCGCGATCGCCTTTCTCATGTGGTGGAACTGCAACAACTCAGTTATCAAACCTATCAATTGCTCTATCAAAATGACCACAGTGAATCTGCCATTGCGGATTTGTTGGGAAATGCAGAAAAATTACTGATTGACATGAGCCAGTATGATGCCGCCCTTAATCCCATTGTGGAAATGGTGCAGGGAGCCTTAACCCAAGTTGTGGAAGCCAGTCAGCAGTTGAGTACCTACGGAGACAGTTTAGAGGCCGATCCCCAACGGTTAGCCGAAGTGGAAGAACGCATTGTTTTACTCAAACGCCTCTGTCGCAAATATGGCCCGACCCTGGCTGAAGCGATCGCCTATGGGGAAAAATTGGAACAGGAATTAGCCGATTTAACCAACAGTGAACAATCGATTGAAAAACTCGAACAGGCCTACGAGCAAGCCCAAACCGTTTTAAATGCTGAATGTACCAAACTCACCCAACACCGTCAACAAACAGCCCAACAGTTGGAAACTCAATTGGTCAAAGAATTGAAACCCTTGGCGATGGAAAAAGTGATTTTTGTCTGTCAAATTTCCCCCATTACGCCGAGCAGCACCGGAGCCGATCAGGTCGTCTTTTACTTTAGTCCCAACCCTGGTGAAAAAATTCAACCCCTTTCCACAACAGCTTCCGGGGGAGAAATGAGCCGTTTTCTGTTGGCTTTAAAGGCCTGTTTTTCCCAAACCACCCCTGTGGATCAAACCCTTATTTTTGATGAAATTGATGTGGGAGTGTCTGGAAAAGTTGCCCAGGCGATCGCGGACAAACTGTATCAACTGGGTCGTAGTCAACAGGTTCTCTGTGTCACCCATCAACCCCTCGTCGCCGCTATGGCCGACAATCATTTTCGAGTGGATAAAAATATTATTCAGGAATCCTCTGTCCATTTAGTAAAAGAGAACTCAGACGTTAACCTTTCAGAAATTCGGACAGTAGTGAGGGTTACGCCCTTGACCTCCACCAAAGATCGCCAAAAAGAGTTAGCTCAACTAACAGGTGGTCATTCTGCCGAAGAAGCCCTAACCTTTGCCCAATCTTTATTAACAAAGGCCAAAAATCAACAAATCAAAAAATCCTAAAAATGAACTTTTCTCTATTGGGGAGAATTGAGTTAAAAACTGATAATTATCCCTATTGTTGAAATCCTAACCTCTTCATAATTCACTCTTAATCTTGCTGTGAAAAGCTAATTAAGGGGTGATCTTGGCTTTTTTAAGAATTGAATGCTTGCTAGTCCATCGTTGTTCACAAAGTATCGTGATCATTCAAAAAATTATGATTTGACACTGGATAGTCAGCACTTAAATCAACTTTTAAGTATTATTACTCCCCTCTATCAACCTTATTTAGCTCATCTAGAAATTTGAGAAATTTCCTCAGTTTCCATTTTCTTTATGGGCCGAATAAATATGCCCATCTAGCCGCAGAAAAACGATTTGAATTATGTCTAATATGTCCTTTGATACTCAACAGCCTTCTCAAATGCAGGGTTTGGAAGGTTATAAAGTTGATCCTTTGTTCACCGTGGGAGAAACCATCGGAAATTATACTCCCATTGGGATTCTTGACGGGACAGGAGCTTATAACCTCAATGAAACAACAGTACGGGTTTTAGTAAACCATGAAGTTAGCAGTAATACGGGTTATCAATATAGTTTGGCGAGTGGTGCCCAATTAACGGGGGCAAGGGTTAGCTACTTCGATATTGATAAGCGATCCTTACAAATTATTGATGCGGGAATGGCGTTTGATACGATTTATAATCGTGCCGGAATGGAAGTCACGCCCACCTCTCCTCTGGATACCATTGATGGCCCTATTGGTCTTGACCGCTTTTGCTCTGCTAATTTGATGCCTGCTTACCAATTTGGTGATGGTCGAGGTTTTGCCGATACCATTTATTTCACCGGAGAAGAAACGGATAATGGAACGGAATTTGCCCTAGATGTAAATAATGGAGAACTGTGGGCGTTACCTTGGTTGGGTGTTGCTGCCTGGGAAAGTGTGACGGAATTAGATACGGGAACGACGGATAAAGTTGCGTTGTTAGTGGGAGATGATCGCGGCCCAGCCCCTTTATATCTTTACGTTGGGACTAAAGGAATTGACTATGACAATAACGGACAAATCAATTTCCTCGAACGCAATGGCTTAACCGGTGGTCAATTGTACGTCTGGGTTGCCGATGATCCGGCTAATGGGACAGACGCGATCGAAAAAGATCCGCGTGATTTCAGTGGAACAGGCAGCAATACCCAAGGATATTTTGCCGCAGTTGATATTTACGATGAAACCAAAACCTTACCGGGCTATGACAGTCTAGGTTTTGCAACCCAAACCACCCAAGACGCTTTAGCCGCTAGTGTGAATGCCTTTTTATTCTCGCGTCCCGAAGATGTTGCGACCGATCCCTTTGATGGTACTCGTGCGGTATTAGCGTCTACTGGTCGTCAGGGATTGTTTGAAAATGCAGATGTCTGGGGAACAACCTATATCATAGACGTAGATTTCAGCCAAATTAATCATGGCAACATTAATGCGGAAGTTGAAATTCTCTTTGATGGAAATGATTTTGAAGGGAATGGCTTAGAACATCCCGATTTTGGTCTACGGAGTCCTGATAATTTGGATTGGGCTGATGATGGCAAAATCTATATTCAAGAAGACCGGGCGATTAGTGCGAGTCTTTTTGGGGCGACCTCTGGAGAAGAAGCTTCCATTTGGCAGATCGATCCCAATGCGACGAATCCGGCTGAAACCTTAACCCGTATCGCCCAAATTGATCGTACTGGCATTCCTTCGGATCAAACCGATTCTTCACCTACAGATCTCGGTAATTGGGAATCTTCTGGGATTTTAGATATTTCCACTCTCTTGGGGAATGAACCTGGTTCGGTTTTATTGTTTGATACTCAAGCCCACAGTTTACGGAATGGCAATATCATCAATGTTCCTGGTTTAGATACCGATGGGGATGGAACTGTAGAACGGCAGGATAACTTGGTAGAAGGCGGCCAACTTTCTCTCTTGATTGCGCCAGATGCTACTTTAATTCAGGATACCGAATTGATTTCTGGTACAGCCGAGGCAGATGTACTGAATGGTGGTATTGACTTTAGTGGTCTGAATGATCAGGTCTTTACCGGTGCGGGAGATGATGAGGTAGATACGACTACTGGCGGGGTTGTTGCTGGTTTTAACCGTATTTTCACCGGTAGCGGCATGGATACGCTCTACGTCAATAATGGCGATCGCGCCAATAGCGGCAGTGGGGATGACTACTTTGATGCGTCTGGTGCCATGAATTACCGACTTTCTGGCGGAAAAGGTAATGATGTTTTTGACCTCGGAGCTAAGGGAAAAGCGATCGGTGGTGAAGGCGATGACCAATTCTACGTCCTAGAGGGCGGCGACAATCTCCTCTCTGGTGGTGCAGGCAAAGACCAGTTCTGGCTCCTAACCGATGATCCCGCCTTAATCACAATCCCTAATACCGTGACCGACTTTACTCAAGGAATGGATGTCATTGGCATTATGGGCCAAGGTGAAGGCGTTGGTTTTGCGAACCTGTCGTTCTCTGGTAACAGTATTGCCCTCAATGGTGACACCTTTGCGACCTTGACAGGAATTAACACCGCTAACCTAACGGCTGCTGATTTCGTCTTTATGTAAGTCTTTTTTCCATTGCTTTCAGTATGGGGTTCCCTCTCTAGGTTCACTAGAAATGGGAGCCTTTTTATTGATTTGAAGGAGTGCATTCGATAGTAGTGGTGGCGGCTTTAGGCTTTGCTAATTGGGCGTTAAGAAGAGCCAACAAGAATAAACGACGACAATATCACCAGCGTTAGATTTAATCCCCAAAATATTAATCATGGCAAGACAAATTGGGAAAAAGTTGAAGCAATGACTGGGGAAGAAATTGACAAAGCAGATTTGGATTGTCTCCCCTATCTCAACAAGAATTAAATGAGTTTCGCCGGATATCAATTCAATTGCCGATCTTGTAGTGCGATCGCTGTTATCTTGTTGATCAGATTAAAACGTTGAAAAGCAAGAATTGCATTAACAGGAAGATGGGGAGGATTAGCCTGTTTCTCATGCCAAACTTGAAGCCATTTATAGCCCTGTACTACGGTGGAAACTAATCCGAAGGTCTCTATCATGTTGATTGCTTACCATTGAATCTGCTTTCTATTTAAAAGAAATTTAGGCTAAATAGCAAGGATTAAATTGAAATTTATCGCAATAACTGAATTGGTCTAATTTTCAGATTTGATACTTAAAAATCATCAAAATACAGAAATCCCTTTTTTTCGTTTACTTAACGTCTTGGTCATAAACCTTCTACAATAGTTAGAGTTTGAGCAGACAAGTTATCAAAACTTTTATGGATACCAAAGCATTTAAGCGATCGCTGCAACACTCAGAAAACTATCACCGCAAAGGGTTTGGCCATACCGAAGAAGTAATGGGGGTGATGAATAGCGAGTATCAAAGCCAACTCATCCAAGAAATCCGCCAAAACCATTACCGACTGCAACGGGGAGAAGTTACCATTCGCTTAGCTGAAGCTTTTGGATTTTGTTGGGGCGTAGAACGGGCTGTGGCGATGGCCTACGAAACCCGTCAGCATTTCCCCACAGAACGTATATGGATTACCAATGAAATTATCCATAATCCCTCGGTTAATCAACGGCTACGAGAAATGAAAGTGGGATTTATTCCCGCCGATAAGGGCGAAAAAGATTTTAGTCAAGTAGAAAAAGGCGACGTGGTGATTCTGCCCGCATTTGGGGCAAGTGTGAGCGAAATGCAGTTACTTAACGATAAGGGCTGCACAATTGTGGATACGACCTGTCCTTGGGTTTCTAAAGTCTGGAATTCTGTCGAAAAACATAAAAAAAGAAGCTATACCTCGATTATTCACGGTAAATATAATCACGAAGAAACGATCGCGACCAGTTCATTTGCGGGAACCTATCTCATCATCTTGAACTTGGAGCAAGCCAATTATGTCAGCGATTACATTCTCAAGGGTGGAAATAAAGAAGAATTTTTAGCCAAGTTTAACAATGCTTACTCTGAAGGCTTCGATCCTGACCGCGATCTCGTTTCTATTGGCATTGCTAACCAAACCACCATGCTCAAAAGTGAAACCGAGCAGATCGGGAAATTATTTGAAAAAACCATGCTCAAAAAATATGGGCCAGCCGAATTGAATGAGCATTTTATGAGTTTCAATACCATCTGTGATGCGACCCAAGAGCGTCAGGATGCAATGTTTGACTTGGTAAAAGAAGATTTAACATTAATGGTGGTTATTGGTGGCTATAATTCCTCGAATACAACCCATTTACAGGAAATATCCGTAGAATATAACATTCCTTCCTACCATATCGATAGTGCGAGCCGCATTGGGCCAGGAAATCGCGTTGAACACAAACCCTTAAATAAGGATTTAGAAGTCGTAGAAAATTGGTTGCCCGATGGCCCGATTGTGGTTGGGGTCACCTCTGGCGCATCCACCCCCGATAAAGTGGTAGAAGATGTGATGGAGAAAATTTTCGCCATTAAAGGGGTTGATTCTGTTTTAACGGCGGTTTAAACGGACAAAATGAGGAATACAGTCATTATTTAAGGGGGAAAGTCGGCAATGCAGGATTCTGTTGGCTTAATCATTAAAGTCTTTGGTCTATCGCTAGTGCTCTCCCTGGTTCTTAAATATGTCGGCCCGTTTTTAGCCCTACAACCTACTACCGTTAACGCTTTAATCGGCATTAGTTTACCCCCCGTTGCGATCGCGCTTTTACTTTGGCGAGCTTCTCTCAAATCCGAGGAAAGTTAAAGATATGTTTGAACAGCCCCCCCTAGTCCCAAATTGTGGGTACAATCCCCCCAGTCTTCGGGGATTTAGGGGGCAAAATAAAACTTTGTCAACAGATTCTTAAACCAAAACCCTTAACTTGAACTAAAGGGAGATGAGCAATTGAATTTTGTCCAATGGCTGGGATTTATTAGCTTAATTCTGTGTCTGGCGGTGTTATGGCAGATTCGACAATTATTGCTCTTAATTTTTGCGGCCATTGTAGTGGCCAATGCCTTAAATCATTTAGCCAATTGGTTTCAGTCTAAAAACATTAAACGGGGTTACGCGATCGCCCTTTCCGTGAGTTTATTAATCCTCGTCTTAGGGCTATTTGGCTGGTTAATTATTCCTCCCTTCATTCCCCAATTTCAAGAATTATTAACCCTGCTTCCCCAAGGTATTAATCGCTTCATTATTTGGTTAAAAAGCCTCATTGCTAATCTTGATCCCCAACTCATTCATGCCTTACCGAACTTACAACAATTAACCCAACAATTACAGCCGGTTATTAGTCAGATTGCTGGTCAGGGTTTGAGTATTTTTTATAGCACCTTAGGCTTGCCGTTAAGCTTATTATTACTGTTAGCTTTAAGCTTAATGTTATTAGCTGACCCCCAATCCTATCGACAGGGATTTATTCGGTTGTTTCCTGCTTTTTATCGATCGCGCATTGATCAGGTGCTTTCTCTGTGTGAAGAGTCGTTGGAAAACTGGTTAGTCGGCAGTCTCTTAACGATGGGAGTTATCGCTAGCGGTAGTTTTATTGGGTTACTGCTTCTGGGAATTCCCGTTCCGTTAGCCCAGGCTCTCTTAGCAGGATTATTAGCTTTTATCCCCTACATTGGCTCCTTGCTAGCCGTTATCCTCCCTATGGCGATCGCGCTATTAGAAAGCCCTTGGAAATCCGTCGTCGTTTTGATTTTGTACTTAATTATTCAACAATTAGAAATCCAAATCATTACTCCAAAAATTATGGGGAAGTCTACCCATGTTTTGCCTGGAATAACGTTATTAGCTCAACTTTTCTTTGCCAGCTTTTTTGGATTTTTAGGATTATTTTTGGCCTATCCCCTCAGTGTGGTGGGACGAGTCATTTTTAAAGAAATTTTTGTCAAGGATATCTTAGATAATCTGCAACCTGCCTCGATAGGTTTACCCTTTGTGAAAACGGTTAAAATCCCAGAAGAAGATGCGGCTAGCTCTGGGGAGATTCGGTTTGATAATCTTGAAATAGACGATAAATAAACGTACTGCCATCCACTTGACTTAAAATCCCGCTAATCACCGTGCTGGCTCCCCACGGCCCCCAACTACAACCATTTTCTAAATATTCCTTCGCTGCTTTTCCGACAATATAAGCTGTATAACCCGCAACACCCCCTTGTAAGAATGCGGTACTGGCATAGGTCGTTAATGCCCCTGGACTTTCAAACACGCTACCTGCTGCCGCCGCCGTTTTCCCAAAACCCAAAATTAAACTACTGCCCAATTCACTCAGTAATAAGCCGCCCGAACTGACTAAAATTTTTTGCCAGAGCTTACCCGCTTCGTAACTGGTAATCGGTAAGCCGTAGAGTCGTGCTAAGGAGCGAATTAAAAATAAATCGGCAACTAAACCACCCACTACGTCAAATAGAGCAATGGGATTCACCGCGACCGCTAAGGCTTTATATTGGGCGTATTTCCAGATAATGGCATCGGCTTCTGCTTGACGCAGGGCAACGGTTTTACGGGCAATATTTTCTTCGGCTTCTTTGACTTGAAAGAGAGCATTAATTGCCAATAAAGAACGGCCTTCTTGATTCAAAATCATCAGAATTTTTTGCCGTAATGCTCCGATTTGGGGTTCTGGTTGTTCCCATTCTTCCTGTATGGTGTTATCACTCAATTCCACCCGCACAGGCATCGGTTGGGGTTCGGCGGCGACACAGATAATATCATCGGCGGATAAAATCGGCAGTCCGCGATCGCGGTTCCCTAATTGTTGTAATTGTTGATAAATAGTCTGTTGATCCTGCTCAGGATAGAGGTCGATTTTATTGAAAACGAGAATTAAAGGTTTATGACTTTCCTTCAGTTCACATAAGGCTGCGTATTCGGTGCGGGTAATATCCCCTGCCACAATAAACAAAATTAAATCGGCTTGACGGGCCACGTCTTTGGCCATACTTGCTCTGGCTTCCCCTGCAATTTCATCCAAGCCAGGGGTATCTATTAATTCAATTTGTACCTTATCGTTCGCTGTCCAACGGATGGCTTTAGGATATTGGGTAACGCCATGCAACGGCCCCGTTTCTAAGACTTTTTTACCCATTAAGGCATTGACAACCGCCGATTTTCCCCGACTCACTAGCCCAAAGGTGGCAATTTTAATGACCTGCTGTTCAATTTTTTCCAGAGCCGCTTTGAGGGTGTTTAAATCCTGACGGACTGCCGCTTGTAATTGGGGATTGGGGGGATAGTTCCAATGGCGACGCACGCTGGCATACCAGTTAACGGCTTGTTGAATACTGGTCTGGGCTTGTTTGAGATGGGCTTCTTGGGTGGCAGGGGATTGAGTCAAGGGAATAAGGAGAATGTTTTCAATGTCATTCAATAGCCAAGGTTCTAGCTAATGTTGCGTCAACTATCAACTATTAACTACCAACTATCAACTACTCACCCCATTGTAGTCAGAAACCTATAATGTATTAGGTGTCCCTTGTTGGGAAATCCTTTGTTTTCAGTCGGACTAATCTATGGATTTACTGCGATCGCTACCCATCGGACTCTATTTAGAAAAACCAGTCACTTGGTTACATCGCTTAGATCCTAGAGTAAAATTCGTTTGGTTAATGACTTTTCTCGTGGCTCCCTTGTTGGCCAGTCCCCAATGGCGGCTAGGAATTGCAGGATTTTTGATTTTATTGACGCTGTTTGCTAAAATTCCCCTGCGGGTTTGGCGGCAGCAAATGGGATGGTTATTAACGCTTTGTTTATTCATCTTTGTTATTACCTCCCTAACGCCTGACGGTTTAGCCGTGACTTCCCAACCCCGTCTTCCTGACCAATCCCTCAATTTACCCCAGCCTTCTGACTATAATTACGTCTTGATAGATAAAGGTCGTTTTTTTATCACGCGGCGATCGCTGGAATTGGGGATTCGGGTGAGTAGCTTAATTTTTACGTTGATTTACAGTACCAATCTTTATCTGCTAACCACTGCTCCAGAGGAAATTACCGCCGGATTAGAAGAGTTATTGGCTCCTTTACGCCGCTTTAAGTTACCGATTACGGAAATTACCTTAACCTTAACCCTTTCGCTACGTTTCATCCCCTTAGTCTTAGAAGAAATCCAAAACCTCGCCCGTTCTATCCGCACCAGAGCCATTAACTGGAAAAAGTTGGGCATGAAAAAGAGTTCCCAAATTTGGTTACTCATTGTTGAGCGGTTACTCGAAAACCTATTAATGCGGGCTGAACAGATCGCGATCGCAATGGAAGTACGGGGATTTACGACTCCTGAACAACACCGCGTCGAATGGCATCAATTACGGCTAATTCATTGGGATTGGGTCGCTTTGTTTTGTCTGATTCCCTTTTGGGTTGCTAGAGTCGTCATTGGTGGAATGTCGTCGTGAGTCAGTTGTCTATTTTGCCCTTAGCCCCCTGGTATTGGCGATCGCTGCCTTTGAAAGAACGCACAGGTGCAGACATCTTCGAGCAGTTATTTAGCCAAGATGACATTGCAACCCTACTGGAAAGCCCCTATCCGACTCCGCCCGACTATCCCTATCTATCCCGTTACTCCCTCTGTGCAGGTAAGCCGCGTCAAATTGAAGGAAAATCGCAATTGTGGACACCGGAACTAGGCCAGATTTTTTCTTTTTTACAAAACCTATTAAAACGCGAAAAACTTAACCCCCAAAATTTACCCGAAAGCTTACCCTTTCAAGGCGGTTGGTTAGGGTGGCTCGGCTACGATGCAGCTTGGGAAATTGAGCAGTTACCTTATTTAAAAAAGGATACTTTACCCTTTCCCGTTGCCTATTGGTACGAACCCGAAAATTTTGCCATCCTTGATCATCAATCACAAACGCTTTGGTTAGCCGCCAGTGACCCTGACAATTTAGATTTACTAGAAAAAAGTTTAGAGCAATCTTTCCCATTAGAAGCTTCTATAACAGCCAATCCGCCTTTAGAGTTAACTTTTGAAACGACCCAAGCCCAATACGAAGCAATGGTGACTCAGGCTCAATCCCATATTCAACAGGGCGATATTTTTCAAGCCAATTTATCCCTGCGTTTTCAAGCCCAGTCATCCCTATCCAGTTGGTCAGTTTACCGGAAATTACAAGCAATTAATCCTTCTCCCTTTGCCAGTTATTGGCGATCGCCCTGGGGATCAGTGGTCAGTTGTTCTCCTGAACGATTAGTCCAACTCGACGGAAAACAGGCCCAAACGCGACCCATTGCAGGAACTCGACCGAGAGGCTTATCGGCAGAAGAGGAAATACACTTACAACAGGAACTCAAAAGCAACCTAAAAGAACAAGCCGAACACATTATGTTAGTGGATTTGGAGCGCAATGATTTAGGGCGAGTTTGTGAGTGGGGCAGCGTCAAAGTCGATGAATTGTTAACGATTGAACGGTATAGCCATGTTATTCATTTAGTCAGTAATGTGAGCGGCATTTTAAAGCCTGATTTTAATGCAGTTGATTTAATTCGTGCCTTATTTCCAGGGGGAACCATTACGGGCTGCCCAAAAGTGCGATGTATGGAAATTATTGAAACCCTTGAGCCTGTACGTCGCAGTTTATTTTATGGTTCTTGCGGTTATTTGGATCAACGGGGCAATTTAGATTTAAATATTTTGATTCGGACGTTATTGTTTACGGCTTCAGGGTTAGTCGTTGGTCAAGTGGGTGCGGGAATTGTTGCTGATAGTAATCCGACGCGAGAGTGGGAAGAATCCTTACAAAAAGCGCAAGCTCAACTTTCTGCCTTGAAATAATGACGATATAATCTTGATTAAAGCCAACGTGAATTTCAAAGGAAATATCAAATGATTGCTCTCAAATCAGATAATTGCATGACCCCAGAAGAATATCTAAGATTTGAACGCCATAGCGATATTAAACATGAATATATCGATGGTGAAGTCTATGCAATGGCAGGAACAACAAAAGTCCATAATACAATTAGCCTTAATTTAGCAATACTTTTTCGAGAAAAGCTAAAACATTCTAATTGCCAAACTTTTATAGCAGATATAAAAGTCAATATATTAAACGAAAATAGCTTTTTCTATCCTGATATTGTTGTAACCTGTGATAATAATAATGATTTCAACGCCTATGAAATTCAATTTCCGAAAATTATTGTTGAAGTGTTTTCCTTATCTACTGAAAAGTTAGATCGCGGTAAAAAGTTTCAATATTATCGCACTATTCCCAGTTTACAAGAATATATTTTAGTCAGTTCACAAGAATATTTGATTGAATGTTTTCGACGTACTCAAGATAATTTATGGACATTACAAATTTACGAAGATTTAGACCAAATTATCCGCATTGAAAGCCTTAATATTGATATCTCTTTATCCGATATTTATGCTACACTCAATTTTGAATCTGTCACTGAATCGCAATCTGATTCTAAAGATGAATAACTCTAGATAAAATTCCCCTAGAAATAAATATTATCTACAATAATTTACGTTTTTTGAGGTTGAAAATGGATCAGCGACAATTAGTAAATAATAATGATGTGATCTCCGTTGCAGAAACAGATAAAGCATTAATTAGTCATAGAACGTTTAAAGTTGATGAGTTTCTAACAGCAATATTTACTAAGCTTTTTAATAATGATGTAGGGAAAAAATGGTGTTTTGATGGAGTTGAGTGTGAAGTTCTTAGCCCTGGTAAATCATGGCAAAAAGGAAAAATCAAAATTTCGCTAGAGTTTATCGCTGATGAACCTGAATCGCCCTTAGATGATATTCGCCGAGAAATGCAAGATCAATAATTTATTTTCATGGATAAAACCCCACGTATTCCCATTCCCAATAGTGTTAGAAATTACGTTTACCAAAGAGATAACTACCAATGCCAAAGTTGCGGAAAAACGCAAAATGAAACCCAATTAAATATTGATCATATTATTCCGTTAGCGAAAGGAGGCAGTAACGATATCAGTAACCTACAAACCCTTTGCCAAACCTGTAACCAAAAGAAAAAACATCATTTTGATCCCCGCTTTAATCGTCATTTTGATTGAAATCAATAGCCATAGCGATTATAAATTAGATAGTTTTAAGTTAGAACGGTTTCGGTCAGGAATTGATGTTGGGTTTTATGGCTGATACGGCGATCGCGATCAAAAATCTGAGTAAGAAGTATGGTATTGGGCATCAACGGGAAACTGCGGTGCGTTATGAGTCGTTGTTAAGGGGCTGATTATAATAGATGGGGGTGGGTTGATCCAAATGTGGCTAAATTTTCTGGGTTTGTTACCTTCCACTGTCCTAACCGTATTGTTAATTAGTATTGCTTTTTTAAGATTCTATGACCAGACCGATTTTGAATTCCTCGGATTTGTCGCCCATCCCCGAAGTTGGAGCAACCGATTCACTATGGCAGCCTTCTTGGCTACACTGGCTAATTTCGGCGTTGAGTGGAACCGTCGAAATCGAGAAACAAACCGTCTGGCTCAAGAAGTACAACGAAGAGTTGAGGAAGAGCAACGAAGAGTGGCTAGAGAAAGAGCAGATGAAGCTAGAAGAGTTGAGAACGAGCAACGAAGAGCTAGAGAGGAAGAATATTCGACTCGCCGAACTAGAATCGAAA